>CAYVQE010000194.1:0-9599 GCA_964454005.1 uncultured Myxococcales bacterium | reverse complement strand
CTGGCGTAGCGCCAGGCGCCGCTCGAACTCGCCCACGCTCAAGGCGGGGCAGATCTCGCTCCATGCCGACATGCTGGTCCATGGCAGCCTGCCCAACCGCTCCGACCGTCGGCGCTGCGGTCTGACGCTGCGCTACTGCCCGCCCGAGGTGCGCATCACCGATCCGGACTGGGCGCGCGGGGTGGAGGCGATCCTGTGCCGGGGCGCGGACCGCACCGGGCACTGGCGCCACCACCCGCGCCCGGGCCCCCAGCGCGAGATCCGCGGACGCATCCATCGCGCCGCCCGTCGAGTCGTCCGCCGCGGCCGCCGGCGGCTCGCCGTGCAGCGCCGGGTCCAGCGGCGCCACCCGCACCAGCACCTGGGCCCGCACCCTCGGCTGCAGCGCGGCCAGCCAGTACTCTTGCTCGAGGGGAAAGCGGGTCAGGGTGCGCCGCCGGCAGGCCACCCGCAGCCGCCGCCCACCGTGCACGCTCAGCTCGAAGCTGGCCAGCCAGGCCTCCGGGTCGCGCCGGGCGGCGGTGCCGGCCGGCGCCGCCGCCCCGCAGCCCACCGCGGCGAACACCCGCCCCACCCGCCCGCCGAGCCGCAGCAAGGCCCCCTCGCCCGGCTCGTCCGGCTCCGGCGGCACCAGCTGGACCATCTCGGTGCCGCAGCTGGCACAGACTTTGGATTTGAGCCCGGCCGCACCGCAGATGGGACAGTCCCACCCCTGCCCGCGCTTTCTCTTCTTGCGAAAAGCCTTGCCCATATCGACCTTGCAGCCCTTTCCCGTCCCGTGCTGGAACTCCCCCGGCCGAACGAGGGGTCGGCCGAACGAGGGGTCTGACCCCTTTTATTTCAGGCTCACGACCCTGAAAAATCCGATCTCCAACTCATTTTGCTGTAGGTAAGCGTTCACGGCAACCATCGCCAAGTGGCTGGAAACACTGCCGCGAGCGAACGACGGCTCGCTCGCGCGGCGCGCATCAGCGCGCCGACATTGGGGGTGAGCCTCGAAAAACCACGCTTTTTCGAGGCGAGGGGGTCTGGGACAGACCCCCTGAACACCTACTGCTGTAGTTGATCATGCCGTCCGGCACGGCCGGGTGCAAATCCACATGAACCGCTTCCAAGGTCAGCTGGTCTTCCACCCGCAGACAGGATTGCCGCAGGGGGCGCGCTCTGTGCTCGTTCTCGCGGACGGAGTAACAGTAAGCCGAGCGGTAGTAGTAACAGCAGGACAGGGCGGACAGGAGGTCTTCTGCCACGCTCTTTTCTTCCAGCCCCCCCCAGCGCAGCCGGGCCCGGGCCGGGATCTCCCACCGACATCTCCTTTTTGATTGCAGCAGCGGGCCGGGTGTGCGATCACCGTCCAACCGCATGGACGAACGCGACGCCATCCTTGTGCTCGCCTACAGGTGTCAGACACCGGCACTTGACACTTTTATCCACAATCCAGCCCAAGGAGATTCGGCCAGCGGCACCTGGTTCTCGTCCCATCCTGCTGATTCCATTACGAATATTTCTCCGGACCGGCCCGCCCGGCGGCGGCTTGTGGATAAAAGTGTCAAGTGCCGGTGTCTGACACCCTTGGTTCTGCTGTGTCTTGTCACCAGCGCGGCGGCCGCGGAACCGGGGGAGTCCGAGGAAGAGGCTGCCCAATCCGCTGAGGACATGGAGGAGATCGTGATCACGGCCACGCGCACGGAGGCCTTGCTCTCCGATGTGCCGGACGTGCTCCAGGTCATCACCCGCCGGGAGATCGAAGATCTCAACCCCGCTTCCACCGGCGAGCTTTTGCAGCAGCTCTCCGGCACCAGCGTGGAGACGGGCACGGGCAGCGGTCGGCCCAGGCGCCACATCGTGGGGCTCAACGGGCTGCCGGCCAACTACACCCTGGTGCTCATCGACGGCGTGCGCCTGCTGAGCGAGCACATCCACACGGGGCAGAACCTGGAACTCATTCCGGTGGACATGATCGAGCGCATCGAGGTGGCCCGGGGCGCCGCCTCGGCCCTGTACGGGGCCGACGCCATCGGCGGCGTGGTCAACATCATCACCCGCAAGGCAAGAGAAAAAACCGAGGTCTCCCTGGCCGGGTCGGCGGGCATGTACGACAGCTACAAGGCGGGCGCGTCGTTGCTGCGGCCGGTCACCGACCACGTGCGCCTGTCCCTCTTCGTCAACCGCGACTGGAGCGCGGGCGCGCCCATCCTGGCGCCCGCCCACCGCGTGGGCAAGATGGGCTACGAGCAGCTCAACATCCTGGCCCGCATGGACGTGGACATCGGCGAATCCACCGCCGCCTTCGGCTGGTTCCACTGGGTGGACGGCAGCATGGACTTCGCCGACGGCCAGAGCGACTGCGAACTCATCACCGGGGTCCTGGGCGCAAGGCACGCCTTTACGCCGGCGCTCGAGCTTTTCGCCCAGTTGTCGTATTCCAGGTGGGAGGCGGAGACCAGCGGCGAGCGCAACGGGCTGCTGCAGCCGGAGACCTATGTCCGCTGGACCCCCAACGAGGCCCACAGCCTGACCGCGGGCGTGGATTTCAAGCAGCACCGCTTCAAGCGCTCGGCCGTCGTGGACTCCAGCCAGTCCACCGTCGGCGCCTTCGCCCAGCACGAGTGGCGGCCGCTGAACTGGATCGCGCTCATGACCGCCCTGCGCTACGACGGGGTCGAAGGCGTGGAGGGCATCTTCTCCCCCAAGGCCTCCATCCTGATCACGCCGCCCTGGCCGCTTCGCATCCGCGCCTCCGTCTCCCGCGGCTTCCACGCGCCCACGCCCCAGGAGCGCCACGAGGTGGGCTACGGCCACGGCGGGCGCGCCCTGCGCTTCGGCAACCCGGACCTGCGCCCCGAATACAGCACCACGGTGGGCCTGGGGCTGGAGACCTTCGTCGGCGATGCCTTCGAGCTGGCACTCTACGGCACCTTCAGCGACATCGACGACATGATCGTGCCCGTCTACGAGGGGCCCTGGTACGATGATCCGGAACTCGCCCCGGGCGACGAACCCACCAAGGACGTGTGGCGGCGCACCAACATCGAAAACGCCATGGTGTTCGGCGGCGAGATCAAGGCCCGTTACCGGGTCTCCCGCAAGCTGCGCTTTGACGCGGCCTACAGCATCTCCCACAGCCGGGATGCGAAATCCGGCCGCAGGCTCCCCTATGACCCCGGTTCCACCCTGTCGTTTACAGCCGTGGGCAAGCTGCCGCTGACGGCCCACTGGACGGGCTCCTTGTATGTGGGACTGCAGGCCGCCTTCGACCGCAGCGCATGGAACTGGAAGCCCTCGCAAGATACGCCCACGGACGATCCCGCGGGCGTGACCACCGAACTGGCCAACTACCAGAACCTCTCTGCCGGCCTGTCCATGTCCTATGCGGACCGCCACACCCTGTACCTGAAGGTGACGAACATCTTGGGCCAGGACATCGAGAACCTGGACGATGTCTACACCGTCATCGACGGGGAGCCGGTGGTGATGGGCGGGGTGCGCTGCCAATGGTGATGGAACGATCGCCCTTCATGGTTCTGACCCCCTTGGTGCTGCTGCGCCTGGCCTTCCACCCGGCCGGCGCCCGCTCCTGCCCCGCGCAGGCGCACACCTTCTACCTGATCGTGCCCGGCGCCCGCTCCGCCCGCGAGCTGGTCGAGACCCTCCACCGCCGCCTGCTGCTGTGGGCCACCATCACCCAGCGCAGCCCAAACGGCCAGCCCAGCGAACAGATCATCCACGCCACCACCCTGTTCGGCGACGCCCCCTGAGACGCGGGCCGCGTCCGGGTCCCACGGCGAGATATTCGCTACTCGACCACGGTGATGGGGTTGGCGTAGATCCAGGGCAGCTCGCGGATCAGCTTGTCCGGGATGTCGTAGTCCGGTTTGTCGCCCAGCCAGGGGCGCAGGTGGTGGGGCACCTGGCGCACCTCGGCGCGGTAGCTGCCGGGGCCGACCGGCAGCCGGATGTCTCGGCGGCTGCTGGCCAGCTCGGTCCAGCTGCCGTCCGGCTCGGCTCTGAGGATGCGGCCGCGTACGGCCGGCGGATCGAGCTGCGGGTCGAGCCGGTAGACTGTGGGCAGCTGCAGCACCAGCTCGGGCGACTCGGCCGCCGGCACCAGCGCGCCCATCTCGTAGACCGCGCCGGTGGTCTCGGCGAAGAAGTCGAAGCCCAGCGGATAGCCCAGGTAGTCGAAGCCGCCGTACAGCCGGCCGCTGCCGATGGCCTGCTTCAGCCTGGCGTCGTCCAGCTCGGCGTCGGCCGGCACCAGCACGTAGTTGGAAAACCAGTGCATCATGCGCCGGAACGAATCCAGCCGCTCGCCGTCCGGGCTGGGCTCGCTGAAGACGTTGCGGTGGGCGTCGGTGGCCAGCACGGCCGGCAGCGGCGCGTCCAGCGAGCCGATGGCCCAGCGCTCCAGGTCGCGGCTGTTCTCCTGGAACACCGTGATCAGGGCCAGCTCCACCGCCGGCATGCCGGCGGGGTCCTGATCCAGCAGCAGGGCCATCTCCAGCGCGGCGCCCATGTTGTCCATCAGGTTCTGGTGCAGGTTGTAGCACTCGATGCCGTCGATCGGCAGCTGCTGGATCTGCTCGATGCTCCAGCCCTCGGTGTGCTGCAGAAACACCAGCGCCCCGGCCGCCTGCAGCGCGCGCAGCGCCTCGGCGTCGCTGCGCTGGTACCAGGCGTGGCGTTCGGCCGGGCTGTCGCCCAGGTGGTGCTCCAGGCCGATGGGCATCAGGCCGGTCTCGGTGCCGGCGGCCACGATCACCCGCCGCCCGTCCGGGCAGACCAGCCGGTTGGCCACCGGCCGGCCGCCGCGCTCGATCAGGCTGTCGCCTGCGGCGTAGAGCAGCACGTCCGGGTATTCGTGGTCGGCGAAGGAGTCGGCGTGGTCGGTCAGAAAGACGAAGTCCTGGGCCGTCTGACACAGCCCGGCGCGCACCTCGGCGAAGCACTGCTCGTTGCGCTGCCCGTCGATGAAGGGCTGATCGTCGCAGGCGTCGTGCGAGTAGGGCGAGTGGCTGTGCACGATGCCGCGCACCACCCGCCAGCCGCGCCGCTGGGCCAACTCGGCGCTCGGCATCACCGTCCACGGATCGGCGTGCTCGCCGGCGGCCAGCGGCCGGCAGGCCAGGCTGTCGGGCACCGGCTCCCAGCCCTGCGGGCAGCTGCCTGCGGCCGAACAGCGGCGGCTGATGCAGACGCCTTCCCGACAGCCCTGGTTGTCGCGGCAGTCGGCGCGGCTGCTGCAGCGGACCAGGCACAGGCCTTCGCGGCAGAGCTGGCCCTCGGGGCAGTCTGCGTCGCTGGTGCAGATCGCACCGTGGCCCGAGCCGGCATCGTAGCACTCGCCGTCCAGCGCACAGCCCTGGTCGGAGCCGCAGTCGGCCGCGGTGTTGCACTCCAGGCAGCGGCCCTCGAGGCCGCACAGCCCGGGCAGCGTGCCCGGCGGACACAGCGGATCGCCCGAGCAGGCCGCGGCCAGCCACAGCAGGGCCGCGGCGGCCGGCCACAGCGCGGCCCGGCCAGCGGGCGGACTCTCGACTCGCTCCTGCTCGTTCATCCCGGCCCCCTCACGCTCGACGGCGCTCCCGGCCCGCGGCTCACAGCCCTGTTGCCACCGAGGACCGGATCGTACCACAAATCAGGGTGACAAATCAGGCTGACAGACACCTGTGGGGCTTCCACCCTGTGGATAAAAGTGTCAAGTGCCGGTGTCTGACACCCGTGGGGCTTGTGATGCCGGGGGGCTTGGTGGTATGGTTCCCTACAGTCTTGGCGCAGGGAGCGCGATTCCTCGATGATCGAGAACCAAGAGTTCGTCGAAGAGCTTCGACCGAGACTGGAAGCCTTTGCCGCCATCCGGTTCGCCCTGCTTTTCGGCTCTCGGGCGAGCGGGCGGGGGCATCCCGGTTCGGACCTCGACCTGGCCGTATACCTGGATGAAGCGCTCGCTCCGGCAGAGCGGTTCGAGCTTCGGCTCGACCTGACCAACGCGCTGTCCGATCTGGGCCGGGCCGATGTGGTGATCCTGAACCAGGCACCGCCCCTGCTCGGTCACCGCGCCCTGCAGGGGCGGCTCGTGCTCGACCGCGACCGCAAGGCCTACATTCGCTACTTCGTGCGCACGCTGGCCGCCTACCACGACGAACGACCGTGGCGCCGATTGCACGAACGGGCCCGCGCCCGCCGAGCCGAGGAGGGACGTTTTGGTCGACCGTGAGGTCTTCGATCGCCGCCTTGCGAAGCTGGAGCAGTTCCTGCGCGACCTGCGCCGGATCGCCGGCGAGCCGCGCGAGCGATTTCTCACCGATCGCGGGCTGCAGGCCCAGGCGGAGCGCTGGCTCCACCTGGCGGCCGAGGCCGCCATCGACCTGGCCCACCACCTGATCGCCGATCGCGGCTGGGCCGCGCCGAGCACCTGCCACGAGGCCTTCGCCGTGCTGCGGCGCGAAGGGGTATTGACCGGGGAGCTGGCCGCGAGCATGGAGCGCTGGGCCGCGCTGCGCAATATCCTGGTCCACCTCTACCTGGACGTGGACCACGGCATCCTCTATACGATCCTCACCCGCGACCTCGATCAGCTGGCCGCCTACGCAGCCAGCATGCAGCAGGCGCTGGCCGCAGGCCAGTAGGTGTCGCCCCCGCCTCGGGCTTTTGTCAATCCGCCGGCAAAACCGCAAACCCCGCCTGGCGGAAGTGATCGTCGACGGCCACCGCCGTGTCGAGCCCCAGCCGGTTCATCAGCGCAAACGAGGTGCAATCGGTGAAGCTGTAGCGTTTGTCGGTATCGCGGACGAAGCGCTCCCAGGCCCGATCGATATCCCGGCGCTGCAAGCCGATCAGCTCCGCGACCGACCCGGCACGCAGGGCGTCGCCGACCCGCCGGGCGTCGCCATGGGTGGCGCGGTAGCGGACCAGGGTGACCAGCTCATCGAACACGTAGTCGGTGGTGAGCAGGCGTCCTTCCCAGCCGCTGAGGGCCTCGGCCACCGCGCGGTGATCCGGATCGGAGGCGACGAAAAAGGCGAACCAGGCGCCGGTGTCGACGAAGACCCGGCGCATCAGTCGTCTCCGTACAGCACCCGGTCGTGCTCCCGGCCGCAGACGTCCGACTCCGCGATAAAACCCCGCAGGCTTTCGAGCGTGGACCCGGCACCGTCTTCTTCGTGCCGTTTGCCGGCGATCCCCACGTCGACGAACTCGCGGATGAGCTGCCCCATGCTCTTGCCGCTGCGCCGGGAAAGCTTGCGCAAGGCGGCGACCTGTTCGGGTTCGAGCATGATCTGGGTCCGGTGCATGACATCGCCTCCTCGATAAGCCTATATTTTTTATACATCTACATTTACATCTACATCACATAATGGCCCACTCGCGTGCAGATGTCAAGAGCACCATGTGGCTGATTTCCCAGACCAGCCACATGGTGCTGGGAGATCCTGGGGCCTCCTGCGCCCTTGCCTTCGTGAACGACGCATTGCGGCCGGCGGCTCGGGGTGTTAAGTTGTTCCGGTGGCTGACGGAACCTGGAGGGCGGGACCATCAAAGATCCTTTCGGCAACACCACTGGCCTCAAGCCGAACCAGATCAAGCGATTGCAGAAGCTGCAGGAACGCCGCGTGCGGCCCTGGCAGCTCATCAGTCCGGAGCTGGCGCGCTCGCTGTGCGAGCTGGCGGTCGAGACCGGCCGCCAGCTGGGGCTGCTGCTGGATCGGCGGGGCTACGTCCAGTGGGTGATCGTGGGCAACGACCGCCGGCTGTACCTGCCGGACATCGGCCGCCTGCGCGGCGGCCGGGCCCGGCTGCGCGGGCTGCGGCTGGTGCACGTGCACCTGCACGACGAGCCGCTGAGCCGCGACGACCTGAGCGACCTGTCGCTGCTGCGGCTGGACTACGTGGCCGCCATCAGCGCCGGCGGCGACGGCCTGCCCGGCCGCGTACGCGGCGCGCACCTGCTGCCGGGCGACACCTCGACCGAGCCCTGGCGGCTGGAGGAATGGCCGGCGCCGCACGCGCTGGAGCTGGACTTTCTGGCCTTCGTCTCGGCGCTGGAAGACGAGTTCGCCGCCAAGGTCGAGCTGACCGGCGCGGCCGGCGAGGGCGAACGCGCCATGCTGGTCGACGTGGCCCGGCGCGCCAGCGAGGGCGAGGACAACCTGGCCGAGCTGGCCGAGCTGGCGCGCACCGCCGACGTCGACGTGGTCGGCTCCAGCCTGCAGGTGCGCTCCAAGCCGGATCCGCGCTACCTGCTGGGCCGCGGCAAGCTCGAGGAGGTGGTGCTCGAGACCATGCAGAAAGGCGCCGAGCTGGTGATCTTCGGCCGCGACCTGAACCCGGCCCAGGCCCGGGCCATCGCCGACTTCACCGAGCTGCGGGTGCTCGACCGCACCCAGCTGATCCTGGACATCTTCGCCAAGCGGGCCGCCTCGCGCGACGGCAAGCTGCAGGTGGAGCTGGCCCAGCTCAAGTACAGCCTGCCGCGGTTGACCGCCCAGGATTCGGGGCTCAGCCGGCTGGTCGGGCGCATCGGCGGCCGCGGCCCGGGCGAGACCAAGCTGGAGATCGACCGCCGCCGGGCCCGCGACCGCATCAACCGGCTGGAGCGCGAGATCGACAAGCTGTCGCAGCGCCGGGCGGTGCGCCGCGCCCAGCGGCGGCGCAACCAGCTGCCGGTGGTGGGGCTGGTGGGCTACACCAACGCCGGCAAGTCCACCCTTCTCAACCAGCTCACCCGCTCGGCCGCCTTCGTCGAGGACAAGCTGTTCGCCACCCTGGATCCGACCTCGCGCCGGCTGCGCTTTCCGCGCGACCGGCAGGTGATCCTGATCGACACGGTGGGCTTCATCCGCGACCTGCCGGCCGACCTGGTCAACGCCTTCCGCGCCACGCTGGAGGAGCTGGATCACGCCGACCTGCTGCTGCACGTGGTCGACGCGGCCGACCCGAGGCTGGAGGACAAGGTGACCTCGGTGCGCCGCATCCTGGCCGACCTGGAGCTGGGTGCGGTGCCCGAGCTGCTGCTGCTGAACAAGACCGATGCCGTCGCCGCCGATAAGGTGGCCAACCTGGCCCGCCGGCTGGACGCCATCCCCCTCTCGGCGCTGCGCAAGCAGGGCTTCGAGCCGCTGCTGCAGGCGGCCGAGCAGGTGCTGTGGCAGGAGGGCGCGGCCGCCAAGAACGCCATCTTCTCCGAGTCCCATCCCTGAGCCCCGGCCCGTCCCGGAGACCCCAGCGTGGCCGCCGACCCCAGCGCCGATGTCCCCAGCGCAGCCGGCCGCCCGCGCTGGGGCCTGCTGGCGCTGCTGCTGGTGCTGCTGGCCGGCCTGGCGCTGGCGCTGCGGCTGCTGCTGCTGGCCGGCCGGCCCGACCCGCTGGGCGCCGACGGCTACTACTACGTGGTGCAGATCGAGCACTGGGCGGCCAGCGGCCGGCTGCACGTGCCGGACGCCTCCTGGGTGCTGCGGCTGCTGGGCGGGCTGGGCCGGCTGCTGGGCGATCCGGTGCTGGCCCTGGCGCTGGGCGGCGCGCTTCTGGCCGCGGCCTGCGTGCCGGCGGCCTGGTGGGCCGGCCGGCCTGTCGCATGGGCGGCGCGCACATGGCTGATG
>CAYVQE010000193.1:0-9618 GCA_964454005.1 uncultured Myxococcales bacterium | reverse complement strand
ATCTTGATCTCTAAGTCGGATCATGAGATCCTGGCCGTGAATAAGAAGGGTTCATTTGGCGCGTGCAGCCGCAACGACGGCCACAACGCCTAGCGCGAAGAGCGCCGTCACCACGGGGGCGTCGGTGAGAGCGTGACCGATAAACCCACTGATGCTCTGCTCTGGATTGAATCTATCCAGCTCGAACTCCCAGTAAGAGCCGAAATCCCTTACCTGCAGGGAGTCTCGCTTGCGCGAATCCCGGTATACCGCCCTGGCGCCCCGGCTGAGGCTCATATCAGATGGCTTGAATCTTCCGGGAAGGTCCGGCATATGGCACTTGCTCACGCGTATCCGTTGGCCGTAATTCATGGTTTCAGGACCAAAAGGAAACTCCACTCTGAGTGCTCTTTGCTGCATCTTCATCAGCTATTCTCCTTGTTCTTGCTTTGTCTCTTCTTTTCTAGCTCATCCTCGGCAGCTTGCTTGAGCCAGGCCTCAGGTTCTCATCCGAGACCGGCCGTCCTCACTCTGGATAATGCAACCGCCCGGGCAGGATGAATGCTGTTTGCAGCTCCATCCCTTGTCCGGGCGGACGCAACACGGCTTCGGCAGAAGCCATGATGACCTCCTTCCTGCTGAGGCCGCCCTGCTGAGAATCCTTGATCGCCGACAGCTACGCGTGGGAAGATGACGACAACGGTTCAGTCGCCCAACAGGGCGGCGAGATTGTAGGGGGTCGCTGGTCGGACAGCGACCCCCATTTCAGATCTGGTACTCCCAAATCCTCCTCAAACCAGGTCCCCAAAGGACCCGAACTTCATCTTGAACCGATGCTTCTCCAGCTTCGCCTTGACCCGATCCGCCTCGGCCACTGTCAAGTGCCCCTGCTGAATGGCCAGCAGCAGCAAGCCCGGTGTGTTGACCATCCGTCCCTGCCCGAGGCGCTTTGCTGCGATGCGCGCAAACCGCCCGCGTTCGTCCGACGCAAGCAACCAGCCCCGCGACTCGGCCACAGCCAGGCAAGCGGCTTCGCCGAGACCCATGACCTCGGTGAACTTTGCCAGTAGATCCATCTCGGCCGGCTCGGTGATTTCGATCTGTTTGAGCGAACCTCGCTGAATGGCCTCTTCGAGAGCCTCGGCCTGTTCGGGATGTCTGACCTCTCGACGCACCTCGACGGGTAGCACGAAATCGAACCCGGCCAGGGCACCGAGCAATGACAGCAGGCCGACGTGGAGGAAGTTGATGAGGACGGAGGTATCCGTCAACACGATCCGCTGCACGTTGTCGTTCATTCGATGCTCTCCGGGATCAGGATTCCAGCGCCGCCGTCCTCTTCCAGCCCGAGGAACTCCAAAACCTGTTCCAGATTTTCGCTGTCGACCCGCACCTGGCGTGCCAGCTCCACCAGCTTTGCCCTGGTGATCGTCCGGCGCCTGAACGCCTCCAGCGCCAGCCCCATGAAGCGGCTTTTGAACTCGCTGCGGGCTCTATCGTCCCGCTGCTGCTCGCTCTGCGGCCCGACCATTCCGAGCATCTCGGCGACCGCCTCACCCCGCCCCTCCGGGTCGGCATCCAGCTCGAGCAGGGCCTCCATCTGGGATTGGCTGATCATGCGCAGGTTGCGCAGGCGGTAGATGACCGCGGTACGGCTGGCGCCGAAGTAGTGTGCGATCTGGACGACATCGTAGAACTGCAAGTCCTGGCTGCCGGGGTCCGACCTGGCGTGGGCTTCGACGGTGCCGGATTCATCGAACACCGTGGACCCCATCCGGCTCGCCCGGCCCTTGCCGAGCGAGGAGACGAACTCCCGCATTCCATAGTCCGGCATGAGGAACGCCGCCGCAAAGGCGTTCGCCCTGACCTCGGTCAGCTCGTCGCGTTCCGAGCTGCGGCTCACGATGCCCTTCCGCTCGCGATCCGCGAGCACGTGGCAGTACTCGTGGGCGTAGGAGAAGCGGCGCCTGGCGAGGGCATGATCCTCGTTGACGACGATCAAGACCCCTATCTCGGGATCCACCAGCGTCAAACCGGACACGTCGTCGGGCATCTTCTCCATCGCCGCGAGTATGCCCTGGGCATCCAGCAGGTCGGCCACGTTGGGGATCGGGGTCTTGCCGAGACCCAGCCGGCGGCGTTCGTCGCGGGCCAGGCGCTCGCCCTGTTGAATCGCGTCCCACTTGCGTCGAGGCGGCGCCATCCCGTAGGTGGTGATCGCCTGGACATCGCGATCGATGCCGAGCCTGCGCTCCAGGTTGGCCACCTCGCGTCCCAGCTTGACGCACTGCCGCAGCGCCACCTGCATGCCGTCCTGCGGCAGATCCGGCTGGTTGCGGAACAGGGCCAGGACGGGGTCGCCCGGGGGTGCCTCGTCGGCCAGGAAGTGCCGCATGTCGCGTCCGTAGAGGTAGGCGAGCCGCTCGAGTTCGACACTGGTAACGGCCCGCTTGCCGGCCTCGGTCTGGACGAGTGTCGGTCGGGACATCCGCACGCCGTGCTCGGCCAGCAGATCCACCACCTGCTCCTGGGTCAGGCTGCAGGCCTCTCTCGCGTCGCGCAATCTCCTACCGAGCTCTTCCCGCCTCACCGGCATTTCCAAGCTCCTCTCGTGGTGTTCATGCCACCGACAGAAACCCCAACGACAAGGTCAAACTACATCTCTGACTGGATCTTGTCAATAGGTGGCAATCATGTTCTGAATTTTTACAAATCCCAGACGCGGGCCGGAGGTGGTCATCGGTGCCAGAGAGGATGCGTTCAACTGGGTGTCAGGCACCGGCACTTGACACTTATTTCCAACAAATAACTCAATAACTTCAGCTGGTTGTTCTGAAATCCACCCATCTCCCGGCCAAGTGTCAAGTGCCGGTGCCTGACACCCTTTTCGAGATGGTGTAGGGGTCGTGGCCCCAGCAGCGTACGGTTCCGTCGGCCAGCACGGCGCAGGTGTGGGACGAGGCCGCGGCCAGGGCGACCGCGTCTTCGACGTCGTGCACCTGCACCGGCCGCCGGTGGTCGTCGGTGGTGCCGTCGCCTAGCTGGCCCGACAGGTTGTAGCCCCAGCAGAAAACGCGGCCGGCGGCGGTCAGGGCACAGGTGTGCCAATCACCACAGGCGATGTCCACCGCGTCCGGCAGCGGTTCCACCTCCCGCGCCACCGTGCTGAGCTCCTGCGGCCCGTCCCCGCCCTGCCCGCTCGCGCTGTCGCCCCAGCACAGCACTCGGCCGTTGTCGGTCAGGGCACAGCTGTGCCGCAGGCAGGCGATCACGGCCCGCGCGTTGCTCACTCCCGCCACCCGCACCGGTTCGAGGGCCTCGCTCGGCTCGCCCCGGGTGTTGTTGCCGATCTGACCGTAGTGGTTGTTTCCCCAGCACCAAGCCTCGCCGCCGCCGGTCACGGCACAGCCGTGCCCGCCCTGGCCGGCCGCCACCCCGACCGCACCCGCCACGCCGTCCATATGCACCGGCACCACCCCCCAGCACCAGACCTCCCCTTGCCGATCGACCGCGCAACCGCCTTGCCTTCCCGCAGAGACATGCGTGCCCGCGTCGAGATCCACCACCCGGGTGGGGACGATCCGGATGCGCCGGGTGTCGTCTCCCACCGGCTGGGCCCCCCAGCACCACACCGCGTCGTCGTCGGTCCGGGCGCAGTCGCGCAGTCCGGCCGCGCTGATCTGGACGACCCCGTCCAGCCCGTCCACTTCCGCCGGCAACCGATACTGCTGGCTGGGGGTGCTGCCATCGCGTTCGACGTACCGCGCGCCCCAGCACCACATCTTCCCGCCGTCGTCGAGCACGCAGTCGTGGCACGGCCCGGCCGAAAGCGCGACCGCAGCCGGGATGCCCACGACCTCGACGCTCTTTTCGAGCGGTTCACATCCCGCCAGCAGCACCAACAGGCCCAGCGCCGGCAGGGCCACCATGGCGGCCCGGCGCCGTCGCGCCCACCCCAGGCGCGCCGCGCACAGCAGCAACAGGAACACCAGCGATCGCATCCCCCCCGCGCCGCTTCCGTCCCGCGGGACCACCGCGGCACACGCACCGCCGTACAGCGGCGGGCAGAACCCGGGCAGCACCGGCGACTCGGGCTGGAAGACCTCCCGGTTCATGTCGTCCAGCACCCCCAGCAGGTTGCCCCGCAGCTGCTCCAGCAGCAACAGATCGGAGGCGATGTAGGCATCGTCGAAGCGACCGAGCCAGGCACGGGTGCGTTCCTCCAGGCGTTGCACCGCCCAGGCGGCACAGGCGGGCCGCAGGGTGGTCACGTCCCGCAGCCCGAGGAACAGCCCGATCATGGCGGCGTTTGTGGACATGGCCTCGCGGCTCAGCCAGGTCTCGTCGGGCGCCTGGCCGGGCGTGTAGGGCGAGGTGACCGTGTGGGTCTGCTGGAAACGCGAGGCGGCCGGGTCGGGATCGGTCCGGTAGGAGAACTGCAGCCGGGCGACGTCGTGCGACCCGCCCGGGGCGGTGCCGTCTTCGGCCTCCATGCGGAAGAACAGGTTGCCGCCCCCGCCCCGGCGCTCCTCGCGATCGCCGTCGCGGCTGGCCAGGAACAGGGCCGGGATGTGGATCATGCCGGCGTCTTCGCCCACCAGCACCCCGGTGCTGCCGACGACCTCCTCCAGCCGGTAGCCCGGGCCCGGCACGATCTCCAGCATCAGGTCGTAGGCCACCGGCGCCAGGATGGTGTCGAGCTCCTCGGTGAACACCTCCTCGACCGCCTGGGCGTCCTCGACGAAGTAGAACGTCCCGCCGCCCTGCTCGGCGAGCCGCTGGAGCAGATCCATGCTGGCGTCCGTGCCCACCCCCACCGTGCTCAAGCGCATGCCCTGCATGGTGTACTCCGAGGCCATGAAGACGATGGCCCCCTCGTCGGTGATCCCGCGGGTGGGCGCCCCGTCCGACAGCAGGATCACCTGGCTCTGCCGCCCGGGCCCCGCCGCCTCCAGCGCCATCTGCAGGCCGGTCTCCAGCCCCTCGTGCAGGTTGGTCGATCCGTCGGCCACCAGCTCGTCCACCGCGGCATGCAGAGCCGGCGCGTCGGTCACCTCGGTCAGTCCGGCGAGCACGTGCACTTCGTTCTCGTAGGCGACGATTCCGAGGCGATCGTCCGGGTTCATCGCGTCGATCAACAGGTGGAGCCCCGCGGTCACGTGCACCAGCCGATCGTCGTCCAGCATCGACCGCGACACGTCGATCACGGTGACGATGTCGCGGGGCCTGGAATCGAGGTCGTCCGGCTCCAGCGGGGTGTTGAAAGCCACCTGCAGGGCCATCTGGCCGCGGTCGTACAGCCAGTCCCGCTGGACGGCCAGCATGGCGTGCAGGCACACGTCCTCGCCGCAGTCCGGCTCCGGCAGCTCCACCTGGTGCTCGCTGAAAAAACCGTTCGCATCCAGGGTACCGGGCCCGGGGATGCCTCCCGATTCCACGATACCGCGGAACTGGCCGATGTCCTGCGCACCCGAGAATCCCAGGTTCGAACCCCCGCAACCCGCAACCGCCAACACCGAGGCGCTCAACCAGATGACGAGTCGTGACACGGTCTGCCTCCTTGACGCCGGATGACGATGCGTTCTGAGAAAAGCAAGACGCATGCCACAAGAAATTATTCTATTTTCCAGTAGGTTGTCAAAAGCCGGTTCCCCGCTGCGCGACACGCCGGTCATGGCCGATGCCCCACCCGCTTTTCACCCTTTTGGACCCGTTGCGCACTGCGGGCGGCTGGGGTACGTTTCTGGCATCATGCTGGCTGGCGACGAGAGGCCGCACCGGCGCGGGGCGTGGAGTCGGGGCTGGGTGATCGCTTATGCGCTGGTGGCGGCGGCGGTCAGCGGGCTGACCTGGACGCTGATCCGGCCGCAGCTGGTACTGACCGACGGCGCGCCCGGCGCCAGCGACCCCTTCACGCCCTTGGGCGTGGCGCTGGTCAACCTGCTGCTGGTGGTCGGCGCCTGGGTACTGCTGGGGCTGGTGCACCTGGGCTGCGTGCTGGGGCGGCGGCCGGACGGCGGCGCCGAAAGCGACCAAGGAGGGTGACGCCGTGCTGCGGCTGTCGATGTGCGATCGCTTCGACGAGGCGCTGCGGGTGGCGGCCGAGGTCGACCCGGATGCGCGGCTGGTGCGCATCGTGGGCATCGGCCTGCGCCGCGACGGCCGCGTGCAGCTGGGCGCGGCCGAGGACTACGCCTCGCGCTGGGAGTATGCCTTCCGCAACGACTTCGACGGCCACCGGCCGTCGCAGTGCTTGACCGTGCTCTACTGGCAGGACGGCGAGCAGCTGGTAGATCCGCGGGCGGGCAACGTCGGCCGCGGGCTCGAGATCTTCGACGAGGAGCTGATCCCCGACCTGCTCGACAGCATGCCGCTGGCCGAACGCTTCCAGAACACCCCGGGCCACGAGCCGCTGGCCGGCAGCAGCGACGATCACATCGCCTACTTCATGCGCCGGCCGCTCGACCCGGTGGCCGCGCTGCACAACTTCGCCGGCCAGCACCTGCTGCTCGACCCGCTGAGCGGCGAGGCGGTGGGCTGACCGCCATCACAAGGCGCTGAAGCGCATCAGGCCGATGAACATGGCGGCGAAATCGATGCCGATCGTGCCGCGCAGCGAGTGCTCGGTGCCGCCCTTCTTACCGAACAGCGCGTCGTAGGACGCCCCGATCAGGAAGATGTCGCCAACGATGCCCAGGCGGATGGCGGCGCGCACGCCGTGGCCGTGAAAATCGGTGACGTAGGCCGGCTCGATGCCCAGCGTCAGCTCTTCGGTGCCCAGAGCGATGCCCGCGCCCGGGCCGACGTGCAGGCGGGTGCTGGTGTCAGGTGGGCCGTCGAAGGCCACGCCGGCCCGCGGGAAGAAGAACACCGGGGCGTGCCAGAAGCGTAAGGGCAGGCGCATTCCGACCGCGATGTCGGCGCTGAAGTGGCCACGCTCATCGGGCTGTAGCCGTGCCCCACCGCCCAGCTCCACGCTGAGCGAGAAGGCCCCGGCCTGCGGAGCCCACAGGGCGCAGAGCGCCAAGGCCAACAGCGCCGGCCGTGTCCAGCGAACGGGAGCGTTCCGGTAGTGCATGCGACTCACCTCCGAATGGCGCCGAGCGACGGCCGGCGGATGCCGACGGGGTACGGGACGGAAGTGTCGACCGCGGCACTGCGCGGAATATTCACCTCGGGCCCGCCCGCCGCCCCCGATTCAGATGTGGCAGATGGGATGGGCGCCGCCGTCGCAGGTGACCTCGATCGGCGCGTCGTCGCAGGGCCAGCAGTGATCGACGCCGCCGCAGTCGGGCTGGCAGCCCACAGGCGGCGGGCCGGTCTGCGGAAACTCCACCAGACAAGGGTCGGCCTCGGCCGCCGTCCGGTTGCGCGAGCGGGGACAGCGGCAGCAGTTGGAGGCGTCGACCACGGCCAGGCAGTCGGCGTCGCGGTCGCAGGCGCGGTCGTCGGTGGACATGCACAGGCCGCAGCCCTCGTCCTCGGTGACGCAGATGTCGCCCCAGGTGCAGCTGTTGTCGGTCGCGCAGCCGCACCTGCGCGAGCACAGGCCGTCCATGCAGTCGCCGTCGGCGGGACAATGGCTGTCGCCGGCGCAGGCCAGCTCGCCTTCCGGGGTGACGCATTCGGGTGCGCCCACCCCGTCGCGATCCCTGCACGTGCTGCCCGAAGGACAGGTCGGATCGCAGGTAAGGTCACAGCCGACTTGCACCATGGCCATCGCCAGCAGACCCGCAGCAAAAAGGTAGGCCGTATGCCGCATCGCGACGCTCCTTTGCTCAGATCGAGCGGATTCGGCGGTTCAGGGAATCCATGCCCAGACTACCACCTGTCGCGATGCCTTGGTAGGGGGGGGCCGAAGTGGGCCTACGGGTGGCCGGAGATGCCGGTGGAGCGAACGATGCGACTCAGCGCGCGAAGTCGCGCCACAGCCACAGCCCGCCGGGTGTCAGCAGATCGGGCTGGGCATCGCCGTCGACGTCGAGCGCCGCGAACGGCGCCGGCCAGCCGGCCATGCCCTCGGGCAGCGGGCCGGCGTGCAGCAGCCGGAAGCGCTGGGCGGCCGGATCCCAGTCGTAGCGGCGCAGCGTGGGCTGCGCGGCGTCTTCCAAATCCGCGATTCGACTATCGAACTGGATCAAGGTGGGCACGCCCGGCCCTTGCGCCGCCACCAGCACCCCGGGCTGGTCGATGCCGCGGCTGCCGAGCGGCTCCAGGCCGCCGGCGGTGATGCGGTAGATCGCGGGCGGTGCGTCGAGCCGGCTGGCGACCAGCCAGCGCTGGCCGTCGAGTTCGAGCGTCTCGACCATCCAGGTGTTGGTTTCCTCGTCGGCCAGCGGCCCGGCGGGCGCGAAGCGGCCGTCGCCGCGGTTGTAGTAGATGCGATCGCGGTAATCCACCTGCGCACCCTCGATCAACCAGCCGGTGCCGGCGACCAGGTCCAGGTCGCCGTCGCCGTCGAGGTCCAGCAGCGCCCCGCCGGTGCCGTCCAGGGCCTCGTCGTCCAGCACCCCGTCGGCCAGCAGGCGCAGCCGGCCGGCCTCGTTCAACGCCACCCGCGGCGGGCTGTCGTCCATCATCAGCACCAGGTCGGCGTCGCCGTCGCCGTCCAGGTCGCCGGCCAGGATCTGCCAGATGCCGGGATCGTCGCTCAGCGCATTCAGCCTCGCCCCGGCCGTCTGCTCGGACGGATCGGCCGCGTCGAGCTGCTGCAGTAGGGTCCAGCGCCCGTCGTCCTGGCGCGCGGCCACCAGCAGGGCGGCCCAGTCCGACCAGACCAGCTCGTCGCGGCCGTCGCCGTCCAGATCGACCAGCAGCCCGCTCAACAGAATCTCCTGCTCCGCGGCCGGCAGCCCGGCCAGCGCGGTCGCGTCCATCTCCAGGCCCCGTGCGGTGGGCACGAAGCTGCGCCGCAGCAGCTCGCCGTCGTCGCCGAAGCTGTAGGCATCGATGCCGCCGTCGGCCCGCGGCTCGGTGAGCACCGGACACATCAGGCAGCGGCTCTCGGCGAAGGGCGCGTAGCCGGTGGCCGCGCTGGCGAACCAGCCGGCCGGCCGGGCCCGATAGCGAGCCGAGCCGCCGTCCGCGGTGACGTCACCGCAACGGAAGCGCACCGCCAGCTCGCCCTGCCAGGCGCTGGGCACGGCCACCTCCAAGGACAGGTCATCGGTCGGCTGGCCGAGATCGGCGCTCTGGTCGACCACCGCCACCGGCCGGCCGCCGAACAGCACCTGAGGCTGGCAGCGGTAGAGTTCCGCGCAGTGGACCTCGACCTCGACCCGCTGGCTGGCCTCGGCGCGCGTGGGCTGCTGCGGGGAGAACGTCAGGTAGGGTTGGTCGCAGGTGTAGCTGTCTGGCCCGCCCTGGCGGCCATCTTCGCCGAAGCCAAATGAGAAATCGCAGCCTGTCAGGCAGAACAGGCTGCTGGCGAGCATGACGATCGGAAAGGCAACAGGGATACGCATCGGACACCTCCGGGTTTTGACAAGCCTCACCGCAAAGCCCATGCCAGCGATGTTTTGAAAAATAATCCAAGTGGTTGGCAATGCGCCGGGCTCCTTCCCAGACCACTGCGGCGGTCACACTGTGAAGGCTGACCACACCGGAGTACAAACCTCCGTCCCCCACCCCCCGTCCCCC
>CAYVQE010000192.1:0-9730 GCA_964454005.1 uncultured Myxococcales bacterium | reverse complement strand
CCTTGACCTCACGGCCGATCTGGGAAATCAGTCAGATCGTGGTGGGAGATCCTGGTCCGCCCCCGGCCCTTGCGCCGCGGCGCGGGCCCGTGGCATCCTGCGCCCGCCTGCTGACGGGAGGTCCGCGTGGCCGAACAAGAACACGAACAGAGCATCGAGCAGCATCCGCTGGCGCGCCGTTTCCACCGGCTGACGCCCGAGCAGGTGCTCGATGCGGTCGAGGCCGGGGGCCGGCGCTGCAGCGGCCGCTTTCTGATCCTCAACTCCTACGAAAACCGCGTCTACCAGCTCGAGCTGGACGACGAGCGCATGGTGGTGGGCAAGTTCTACCGGCCCGGCCGCTGGGACCGCGCGGCCATCGCCGCCGAGCACACCTTTCTGCTCGAGCTGCAGGAAGAGGAGATCCCGGTCGCCCCACCGGTGGAGATCGAACCCGGCCGCACCATCGGCCAGGTCGAGGGCATCTACTACGCCTTGTTCGAGCGCGTCGGCGGCCGCTCCCCCGAGGAGCCCAGCGACGAGCAGTTGGCCATACTGGGCCGCCACGTGGCCCGCATCCACAACGTGGGCGCGCGGCGCGCCGAACCACACCGGCCGCGGCTCGACCCGCAGAGCTACGGCGCCGACAACCTGGCCGTGCTGCTCGAGCGCGACGCTCTGCCGCCCGATATCCGCGATCAGTACGCCGCCACCGTAGAGGCCCTGCTGGCGCGCATCGAGCCGCTGTTTGGCGAGGTGCCCAGCCACCGCATCCACGGCGACTGTCATCTGAACAACCTGCTGTGGGCCCCGGCCGGGGCCACCTTCCTCGACTTCGACGACTTCTGCACCGGCCCGGCGGTACAAGATCTGTGGCTACTGGCCCCCTCGGTCGACGAGGCCGGCCTGCGCCAGCGGGATCGGCTGATCGATGCCTACGCCGAGCTGCGCGACTTCCACCCCAGCTGGCAACGGCTGATCGAGCCGCTGCGCGCGCTGCGCTACATCCGCTACGCCACCTGGATCGCCCGCCGCTGGCAGGACCCGATCTTCCAGCACACCTTCCCCCACTTCGGCACGCTGCGCTACTGGCAGAACGAGATGCAAGACCTCCGCGAACAGATCGCCCGCATCGACTACGCCTGAAGCCCCGGGTCGGCAAAACGCAGCGAATGCGCCCGCGGGTCTGGGCAGGCGAACCAGCGCCAGCGGGGCGGCGGCGCCTCACCGCCCGACCCGGTTGGCAAGCGATCAAACCGCAGCCTCATCCTCCACCCGTCCCGCCCAGCACCCCGTTGAAGCTGCGACGGTGGATGGGACAAGGGCCGTGGGTGGTCAGGGCGCGGCGGTGGTCGGCGGTGCCGTAGCCCTTGTGTCGGTCGAAGCCGTACTGGGGCCAGCGGCGGTGGTAGCCGTCCATCAGCGCGTCGCGGTGGACCTTGGCGATGACCGAAGCGGCGGCGATGGCCAGGCTGCGGCCGTCGCCCTGGGTGAAGGCCCGCACCCGGATCGGCGGGCTGGCCGCGGGCAGCGGCGGCAGCGGGCAGGGGTCCAGGCCGTCGACCAGGATCACGTCCGGCCGGCCGCCGGCGGCCCACAACTCGCCCAGCGCCGCGGTCATGGCCGCCAGCGCGGCGCGGCGGATGTCGCCGGCGTCGATCTGCTGCGGCCCGACCACACCCAGGCCCACGGCCGCGGCCCGCTCGCCGATCAGCCCCGCCAGCTGCTGCCGCCGATCGGCGCTCAGCTTCTTGGAGTCGTTCAGCCCGTCTATCGGCCGCCCCGCGTCGAGCAGCACGGCCGCGGCCACCACCGGCCCGGCCAGCGGCCCGCGGCCGGCCTCGTCCACCCCGGCCGGCAGCCGGTAGCCGCGCGCGCGCGCCCAGCCCTCCAGCGCGCCGGGCCCGGCCGCCACCGCGTCGCGGCCGAACAACGTCGTCTGGTCACAGGCTGTAGGCCGCCGCGCCATGCTGGGCCAACTCGCTGTGGGCGGTCAGCAGCACCACCTGGGTGCCGCGGCCGATGCCGGCCAGCATGCGGCCGGTCAGCGGGTGCAGCTCGGCCGGCAGCGCGGCCACCGGATCGTCGAGCAGCACCGGCACCGGTGTCTTCTTGCTGAATGCCTCGATCACCGTCAGCCACAGGGCCAGAAAGGCCCGGTCCTGCTGCTCGGCGGGCAGTGCGGCCAGCGGGATCGGCACTCCACTGGCCGCCTCGACCAGCTCCACCTCGGCCTGCGGATCGAACTGCAATTTGGTGTAGGCGTTGGTGCTCAGCGCGGCCAAGAACTGGCTGGCGCGCGGGCAGACAGCCGGCGCCAGCCGCTCCAGGTCGGTCAAGAACAGGTCTTCGGCCAGCTTCAGCAACCGGCGGCAGACCGCCGGCCCGGCCCCGCCGCCAGCGGCCGGTTCGGCTTCCAGTTGCTCCGGTCCGGCCGATCCGGCCGGCCCCAGGCCACCCGCCGCGGGACCGCCGCCCATGGCACCGGGCGGTGCCCCCACGCCCAATGCGGCCGCCGGGTCGCCGCCGCCCATGGCCCCGGGCGGCGCGCCCACCCCCAGCGAGGCCGCGGGGTCGTCCCCGCTCATGGCGCCAGGAGGTGCGCCGCCGCCCAGCGAGGCCGCCGCATCGCCCACCGGTCCGCCCGCGGCTGCTCCGGCCCCACCGGATTCCAGCCAGTCGAGCTTGTCGCGCATCAGGCCCAGCTTGCGCTCCATCTCGCTGGGGCTCATCATCAACCCGGACATGCTGGACAGTTCGGCCTCGATGCCGTCGATCTCGGATTGCAGATCGGCCTTGCGCTGCTCGAGGTTGGCCTGGCCCACCTGGGCCTGCTGCTTGGCCACCCCCTGCTCGGCCTGCTGGATGGCCTCGAGCAGTTCGTTGCGCTTGGCGTACATCTCGATCACCCGCTCGGGCGAATCGGCGCCGACCCGCTCCATGGTGCGCTTGACGATCGACGACTCCAGCTCGAACTGCCGCTCGAGTTTCTTGCGCCGCTCGTCCAGCAAGCCCAATCGAATCTCGGCCCGCTCGGCGCTCATGATCTGATCGATGTGGCGCATGGCGGCGATGACCACCACCCCGAAGGCCGGAATCGACAGCAACGCGATCCAGCGCAGGCTCTCGAGGGTGAAAAAGCCGGCCGTGCCGGCCAGCAAGGCCACCAGCCCGCAGGCCAGACCCAGTTGAAAATTGCGGTTGCGCAGCAGCGGCGCCGGCAGCGATCCCTCGGCCTGATTCTCCCAACGCTCGCGCTCCTCGTCCAGCCGGGCCAGGTCGCGGGCGTGACGCTCGCCGTCCTGCTTGTAGGACTTGACGCGCTCCTCGAAGTCGCCCGGCAGCTCGGCCAGATCGCTGAACTGCTCCTGCTTCTGGCGCAGCTCCTCCAACCGCTGCTGGGCCTGGCGCACGCCCTTGGACTTGTCCTCCAGTTCGAACATCTCCGACTGCAGGCCGTCGAGCTTGAACTGCAGGTCGTCGACCATGCGGGCCGCGGACAGGTCGCGCTCGAGCACCTCGATCTGCGACCGCAGCTCCTGCGGATCGTCGGGCAGCACCTCGCCGCCGTCGTCGAAACCGCCGCCCTGGTAGCCGGGGAATTGCACGCCGCCCCCGCCGCCGGTGTCGCCCTGGTAGCCGGGGAAGCCGCCGGCCCCGGTCTGCAGCCCCGGGGGGCCCACGCCGCCGGCCAGGGCCTCCGGCGGTCCGCCCGCCGGCGTTGGAGCGGACGATGGCAGGTCGCCGGCCCGCAGCACGTAGAGCCCCTCGAACAGGTCGCGCTGGGGCAGGTGCAGGGTGGAGGACAGGTACTGCAGGATCTCGGCCGGGCTCGAGCTGACCGGCGCGAACTGCTGGCTGCCGGCATCGAAGCGGGTCAGCGCCAACGAGCCGCGCAGCAGATCCTTGACCAGCCGGTAGATCTGGCCGCGGCCGTCATCCAGCGTCAGCGCCACCCGGCAGACATCGGAGCCCTGCGCCTGGAAGGCGGTGGTGGCCGGCTCGCTGGTATCGGGGAACAGCAGGTGGACGATAACGTCGACGAAGGAGGTCTTGCCCGCGCCGGCACCCCCGACGAATACGGTCAGCCCATCGCCCAGGGCAAAGCGATGGGTCTGGCCGAAACGGCGAACGCCCTGGAACACCAGCTCGGTAAATCGCATCTTCGCTCCGGCACGCGGCCGGCCGGGACTCAGGCCTCTTTCAGGCGGGCCGCCTTGCCGCGCAGCTTGCGCAGGTAGTAGAGCTTGGCGCGCCGCACGCGACCGGACCGCACCACCTCGATCTTCTCGACCCGCGGCGAGTGCACCGGAAAAATGCGCTCGACCCCGATGCCGTAAGAGACCTTGCGCACGGTCACGTTCTCGGTCGGCCCACCGCCCCGGCGGCGGATGACCACCCCCTGGTAGACCTGGATCCGCTCCTTCTCGCCCTCGACCACGCGCAGGTGGACCCGCACCGTGTCCCCGATGCGGAAACGATCCACCGCGTCCTTCATGTACTTCTTCTCCACATCCTGCAAGGCCCGCATCACATCCTCCCAAGCGCCAGCGCACCGGCCGCCGCTGGCGGTCCGTGCCCGCTTCGCCTCTAGTCGGCAGTTCCCCGCCCCAAGGGCGGGGAAAGCAAAATCAATGAGTCGATGGTTCCCAGGGGAACTCCAGTCCAGTGTTCCGTTCTTCCTCAATCCTGCGCCCCGTCCACCGGGGCATCATCCGCGTCTCGTTCCGGCGCGTTCGGCGCGCCTTGCTCATCCTGCTCGATCCAGGCGCGCTCCCCGTCGCTCAAGCCATGCGCGGCCAGCAACTCGGGCCGCCGGCGCCGCGTGCGCAGCACCGCCTGGCGGTGCCGCCAGCGGGCCACGGCGCCGTGGTCGCCGCTCAACAGCACCTCCGGCACCCGCCGGCCGTCGTACTGCCGCGGCCGGGCGTACTGGGGGTACTCCAGCAAGCCGGGCCGGCTGAACGACTCCTCGTCCAGCGAGGCCGACCGCCCGAGCACCCCGGGCACCAGCCGGGCCACCGCATCCATGACCACCCAGGCCGCCGGCTCGCCGCCCGACAGCACGTAATCGCCGATGCTCAGCTCGCCGTCGACGTAGGCCCGGATGCGCTCGTCCACGCCCTCGTAGCGGCCGCACACCAGCGCCAGATGGCGATGGCCGGCCAGCCGCCGCACGATCGACTGGCGCAGCAACTCGCCCTGCGGGGTCAGCAACACCACCTGCACCGCCGGATCGCGCCGGCGCAACTGCGCGATCGCCCGGGCCACCGGCTCGACCTGCAGCACCATGCCGGCTCCGCCGCCGCAGGGCGGGGCATCGACCTTGCGGTGCCTGTCCCGGGTGAAATCGCGGATATCGATCGCCTCGACCGCGATGCGGCCCGCCGCCACCGCCTTGGCAAACAAGCTGGTGGCCAAGGCCGATTCGAAGGCCTCCGGAAACAAGGTCAGGATGGTGAACCGCACACCGCTCTCCGCTCGGGGTTGGTCGGGGCCGTCAAGGCTCCAGTCCGGGCAAACCCGGGGGCGGGTCGACCACGATCCGGCCGCCGGCCGGGTCGACTTCCAGCACCACCTCGGCAATGGCCGGCAGCAGCATCTCGCGCCGCCCGTCGGCCACGACGTATACCTCGTGCGCGCCGTTGTCAAAGATCTCGCGCAGGGTGCCCAGGCAGCGACCACCGCGCACCTCGACCCGCAAACCGACCAGGTCGGCGGCGTAGCGGGCATCGGGCTCCGGTGCCGGCAACGCGGAGCGGTCGACGAAGACCTTCTGCTCGCGCAGGGCCTCGGCCGCATCGCGGTCACCCACGCCCTCCAGCGCCAGCAGCGCGAAGCGCCCGGCGCCGCGAACCCGCTGCACCCGCCAGGCGACGGCCCCGCGCGCCGAATGGCCCAACAGCACCTGCCGGACCGAACGCCAGGCGCCCGAACTGCCCTGCCCCTCGAGCACCCGCAGCTCGCCGCGCACTCCGTGCGGGCGAGTCACCTTGCCGACAAAGATCAAATCCCGCTCAGTCAACGATGTCCAGCTTGGCCTTCATGCCGTCGCGGGCCGACACGACCGCCAGGATGGTGCGGATGGCCTTGGCCATGCGCCCCTCCTTGCCGATCACCCGCCCCCGGTCATCGGGCGCCACCCGCAGCCGGACCACCCGGCTGCGCTCGTCGCCGCTCTCCTCCACCTCGACCGCGGACGGATCGCGCACCAGCATGCGGGCGATGAACGCCACCAGCTCTTCGATCGGCACGGCTGCGCGCTCAACCTTCGCCGCCGGTTGCGCCGGCGACCTCGCCGGCGACCGTGGCGGCCTTGTTTTTGGCCAGCAGCTCGGACACCGTGCGCGAAGCGACCGCACCCTTGCTCAGCCAATGATTGACCCGCTCGCGATCGACCGCGAATACCGAGGGCCGGCTGCGTGGATCGTAGTGGCCGAGCCGCTCGAGGCAGCGGCCGTCGCGGGCGTGCCGCGAATCGGTCGCCACCACGTGGAAAAAGGCGTTGTTGCGGTTGCCCGCTCGTCTGAGCCGAATGGTAACTGCCATCGACAACTCCCAGCGCCGCACCGCCCTCGGCGGCGCGGTCTTCATGTGGCCAACTTCCGAAAGATTGCGGAACCGTTGCCGAGCCGCGCTCTCCCGGTGCCGACAATTCCAGCCTCCGGCGGCCGCTCACATGCGCCCACCGAACATCCCGCGCATGACCTTACCCATGCCGAACTTATTGATCTTCTTCATCATTTTCTTCATTTCCAGATACTGCTTGACGAACTGGTTGACCTCCTGGACCGAGGTGCCGCTGCCGCGCGCGATGCGCCGCCGCCGGCTGCCGTTGAGGATGGCGTGGTTGTTGCGCTCCTCGCGGGTCATCGAGTTGATGATGGCCTCGACGTGCTTCAGATCCTCTTCGGGCGCCGCCTGGGGCATGTTCTTCATCATCTTGCCCATGCCCGGGATCTTGTCCATCAGGTCACCCAGATCGCCCATCTTGCGCAGCTGCTGCAAGTGATCGCGGAAGTCCTCGATGGTGAACTCGTTCTTGCGGAACTTGCGCTGCAGCTCCTGGGCCTTCTTCTGGTCGTAGGTCTCCTGCGCCTTCTCGATCAGGCCCAGCACGTCGCCCATGCCCAGGATGCGACCGGCCATCCGGTCGGGATGGAAGGGCTCGAGCGCGTCGAGCCGCTCGCCCACACCCACGAACAGGATCGGCTTGCCGGTCACCGCCTTGATCGACAATGCCGCACCGCCGCGTGCATCGCCGTCGGTCTTGGTCAGCACCAGGCCGTGGACGCCCAGATCCTCGTCGAAGCGTTCGGCCACGTTGACCGCGTCCTGTCCGGTCATGGCGTCGGCCACCAGCAGGATCTGGCGCGGCTGGATCTCGCGTTTGATGTCGCGCAGCTCCTGCATCAACTCCTCGTCCACGTGCAACCGGCCGGCGGTGTCGAGCAGCGCCACGTCGCGGTTCTGGATCTCGGCCCGCTCCATGGCCTGGCGGCAGATAGACACCGGATCGTCATCGGTGGTCGAGGGGTGGACCGGCAGGTCGAGTTCGGCGCCCAGCTTGGTCAGCTGCTCGATGGCCGCCGGGCGGTAGACGTCGGCCGGCACCAGGTAGGGCCGTCGACCATTTTTCTTCAAGTTCAGCGCGAGCTTGCCGATGGTGGTGGTCTTGCCCGAGCCCTGCAGGCCGCACAGCATGACGGCCATCGGCGCCCGGCCGGCCAGGTCGAGTTCGGCGCCCTCGCCGCCCATCAGCGCGATCATCTCATCGTTGACGACCTTGATGAACTGCTGGCCGGGGGTCAGCGAGGCCAGCACTTCCTTGCCCATGGCCCGCTTCTTGACCGCGCCCACGAAGTCCTTGACCACCCGGTAGTTGACATCGGCCTCGAGCAGGCTCAGGCGCACCTCGCGCAGGGCCTCCTTGACGTTGGCCTCGGAGAGCTTTCCATGACCTTTCAGGCGCTTGAAGGTCTGGCCGAGCTTGTCGGACAGGCTGTCGAACATCGCGCTAGCGGCTCCTCCGGCTACGACTCCCGGGTCGAAGGCGCGTAAGGATAGCCGGGCCGATGGTCGATGTCAAGCGAAATTGCAGACTTGGGTGGCCTCAGGGCTTGGGCATGCCGACGGTGGTGAACAGGGCCTTGAGATCCTCGTCGTCGAAGAACAGCCCGGCGCCGAAGAAGTAGTCGAAGGTATCGCGGGTGGTGCCCGAGATGTTCAAAAAATCGTCCCCGCCGGCGGCGAAGTAGATGTGGTTGGTCAGCCACGACGGGCGGTAGAGCAGCATGGCCTTGAGCCGCGGCAGCGCGTCCTCGCCGAACTCGTTGCTGCCGAACTGGAACAGGTCGAGCTTGAATTCGAGGTCGTCGTTGAACAGGTAGACGTTGGCCCCCAGCCCACCGGTGTTCTCGATGATGCCGAAGCGCAGCCCCAGGAAATAGTAGCGCTTGTAGAACTGCACCGACCACTTGAAGTCGTCGGTGACCTTGATCTGCTCGGTGCAGTCCTCGGGGGTGACGCAGGTCTTGGTGATGTCGACCGCACCGCGCGGATCGTCGATCAGCTCGACGATATAGGCCTTGTCGCTCTTGGGAACCAGCCGCAGCGCCAGGTAGTTCTTCAGCGCCGAGCGGCGCATGTGGAACTCGGTGTGCAGGTCGATCTCGGTGCGCAGGCGGGCGATCTTCGACGTCAGGCTGGAGGCGTCGTCCAGGATGCCCTCGGCCTTGTCCAGCACCCGATCGTCGTTGACCAGCCGGCCCAGCGTGCCCTGGCCCTCGTTGATCTTGCGGGTGATGTTGTCCAGGTTCTCCAGCGAGCGGTTGGCCTTGGTCAGCGTCTCCTTGACGCTGCCGACGCTGTCCTTCCAGTCCTCCTCGCCGCGGCCGACGATGTCGTTCAAGTTGTTGACCAGCTTGCGCACGTCTTGGCTGACCGCCTGGATGTTGTCGAGGATATCGGCGTAGCGCTCGCGGGTGCCTGAGGTCACCCCGGCCACGTCGGCCAGGATCTGGTCGATCTTGGAGCTGCCGCGCAGCACGGTTTCGTTGACCCGCTCGGTCAGCCGGGCCACGTTGTCGGCGATCTCGTTCATCCGCCGCATCACCCCGCCGATCGAGTCGTCGCGCTCCATGTCGCCGAGCAGCTCTTTGAGCGAGGTGGTCACCTCGTGGATGTCGCTGGTGATGCCATCGAGCCGGCGGAAGACCGCCGAGAACCCGCTCTCCTCGTAGACGTTGCGGATGCGGTCGCCGTCCTGCAACGGATGGCCGGTGTCGTTGCCGGCGTCGAGGGTGATCAGCTTGTCACCCAACAGCGACTCGGAGATCTTGGCCATCGCGGCGTCGCGGTACAGCTCGACGTCCTCGTCGATCAGCAAGTTGATCCGCGCCTGGCCGCCGACCAGCTCGATGCTCTCGATGGCGCCGACCTCGATGCCGGCCATGACCACCCGCGATCGCTGGGCCAGCCCCAGCGTATCGTCGAGCATGGCGTAGACCCGGTAGCCGTCGCCGCCGAGCACGCCCTGCTGCACCGAGTGGACGGCATAGAAGAATCCCCCCAGGGCCACCACGGCCAGGATGCCTACCTTGACAGGTGTCAGCAGCTTCTTCATGCGCCTTCCACAGCGGCTCAGCGGTGCGCCCCGAGACTACACCGCGCCGCCGCGGGCGGGCAAGTTTCGCCGCCCCGGCACAGCGGTGACGCACGACCGGCCCACACGGAGCGCGGCCGGGCGCGA
>CAYVQE010000191.1:0-9770 GCA_964454005.1 uncultured Myxococcales bacterium | reverse complement strand
TTACTCATGAATTACGACTATGTACGCGTTTCCAACCGGATCCTGCCACGGTAGGAATTTGTAGAGAGCATCTGACTACGGTAGATAAGGTTATTGGGTGAGGTCATGGGTAAGGTCATGGGTGAGGACAGGAAAGTGGAGCAGCTGAAAGGTCGGTTCGGGAAGGATCGCGCCCGGAGGTTCTATTCGTGGGGTTCGATCTTCCTCGGGTTGGTGACGACGGCTTGGGCGCTGGGTTTGATCCTGGGTGAGAGGTTTCTGGGCTCTGTGGTCCTGGACAGGCTGATCGGCGTGGTCATGGGAGCGATCGGCTTGTATCAGCTCTCGGTGGAGATCCGCGGCCCCCTGATCGCCCTTGAGGAAGACGGCATCACCGTGCGCGAATTTGCCCTTGCCAGGTTCGAGAAAATCGCCTGGGACCGGATCCAGGAGGTCAAGGGACGTGGGAGGCAGGTTTTCAGGGTTGCCGTCCTTGTTCTCCGGGACGGTGGTGAGGTGGAGGTACCGATCTATTTCGTTCTGTTGCCAAAACCGGATGATTTGATAGGACTGCTCAAGGCCAGGTTCGAGGAGCACGGGGAAATTGGGGAAACTGGGGATGGAGGTTGAGATGCCGGAGCAGAGACATGGGGGCCCTGAAAGAGGCGCTCCTGCACGATCTGTGGGTAGAAAAGCCAGCGTAGATGCGTAGCCTCCGCTCCAGAGCCCGTCAAGGCGCTTCGCGCCTCCTCCGCTTCGCTCCGGCCCTTCGGGTGACGGAGAAGAATCCATGAAGCAATGGCAACTGCCTGTATTCAAGCGCTTCATCCTCCAAAATGCTATCTACCTGAAGACTGTTTACCTGATTACAGCCCATTGACAAGAGAATCAATCCCATCAAAGTACATTGAGCCAGATCCCGCATGGAAATTTAATTTAATATGAGCGGTGTCCCAACGATACATATCTGCTATACGGAGATGAGTCCTGTGAAAAAAATGACTGCTAAAGCTCCGATAAGTGTATGTCACGAAAGACGCCAGTAAAAACGATGACAAAATAGCTTTATTAAACATCAACTGGTTGAGGTGCACAGTCTTGCCATCAAAACAAACACGGAATAAGTCTTTAGAAAACAAAACAAACAGCAAGGAAACAAGATGCATAGAGAAACCCATATTGGAAACCCATATTGGAAACCCATATTGTGTTCAGGGTAATTGCGATATTGCTCGGATTGGTACTAATTGCCTCTGGGGTTTCTTTTTATATTGAAAGAATCTCTACAAGAAGCGGAATTGAAATGATATTTCACCTGGGAACGTGTTTCTTACTATTTGGCATATTGTCTGTGATCGGCGGGATCAGGGGTCGGATCGGAATCGAGAAAGAACGCCCCACCAAGCAAGGGAACAACCAGGAAGAGGAATAAACGAGCGGGAAACTGGGGACGAGGGAAACTGGGGAAGGGAAACTGGGGACGAAGCTCGAGATGCTGATCCGCTGATCCTCCGTCCCCTTTCATTACCGTCCAGCTCGGGCGTCTCCGCCCGCTGCCGCATCTGTCGCCCGCGCCCATACCGCTGGACAGCGTGCCCAGTCCTGCGCCCCGATGGCAACAGTAGCCGATCCCGTCGGGGGACGGAGGGACGGAGGCCGGGAGGCCGGGCCGGGAGGCCGAGTGTCGACATCCTGCGAGCATGCAAGTATTCTTTGAGCATGTGCAAAATGCTTCAGATCCGCAACGTTCCTGAATCGCTGCACCGCACGCTCAAGGCGCGGGCGGCTCGGGCTGGGATGAGCTTGTCGGACTACCTGTTGCGCGAACTCCGCCACGTGGCGAGCCGGCCGGAGCTGGATGAACTGCTGGAGCGCATCGAGCAGCGGGGGCCCGCGCGCGTCTCGGTACCGCCGAGCGAGGTGGTCCGGCTCGAACGCGATCGCAAGCCATGATCGTGCTGGACGCCTCGGCAGCGGTCGACCTGCTGCTCAACCTGGAGCCGCGCGCGCTTCGTCCGGCGGCAGATCGAACGAGCCGCCCCCGCCCTGTACGCCCCCCACCTGCTCGACGCCGAGGTGGCCCAGGTCCTCACACGTACCCGGCTGCAAGGCTCAGGTCGCGCTGGCCAGCGACTGATCCAAAGGGGCCTATTTCGCTCTCACTTCCGGCGCTCCGGGCAGCGCGGTGCTCGGTCGAGCAGCTCGTTGAGGGGCAGGTCGAGGTCGAACAGGACGGCGGGGTCTCGGCTGATGAGCTGCACCGAGTGGGCCCGGTGCAGGCCGCGGTCGGCCTTGGGCCGGCCGCCGCGGGTGGTATCGTGGCGCCAGCGGGCGGGAAAGCGAACGCTGGCGACCTCGCCCGGGGCCAGCACGCCGAAGGCCTGGCGCCGGGTCGGGCTCATCGGCTTGCCGTAGCAGCCCTCGTAGTGCAGCACCAGGGTCAGGTCGGACAGGGCCAGCGGCAGCCGGTTGCGAAAGCGCACCCGGATCATCTCGCCCCGGCGCTCGGCCGACAGGCCGGCGAAGGGCTCGGCCGCGGTGGCCGTGAACGAAGCCGGGCGCTCTTGCCCGGGCGCCAGCTCGCGCTTCAGGCGCACGCCCCGCTTGGAAAAGACCCAGTCGGAGCGCGCCTGGCGGCCCGGGCAGTGCCCCTGGTGGCCTGGATGCGGGAAGCGCCGGCCGGGCTCCACCCGGCCGCGCAGCACCGCGGCCCGGCCTGCCAAAGGCGCCAGCTCCAGGTCGCCGGCCGGCACCAGGCGGACGAAGCCGGCCTCGAAATGCGGATCGACCCACTTCTCCCGCTGCCCGCCCAGGCAGACCTGCACGTGCTGCCGGCTGATGCGCCCCACCAGCCAGCGCATCGCGTCCGGCTCGCGCGCCGGCTTCGATTCCGCTTCGTCCCCGCGGCGCGCCTCGGCGGCCTCGCCAGCCGCAACCGCCTCCGGCAATCCAAACGCCAGGGCCAGCAACAGGAATGAGTGAGCCGGCAAGTACCTGCTACCGGCTCTCAATCGGCTGTGCTCTCCACCCACTGTTGTCAGCCCTCCAGCCGCTGGGGAAAAAACAGGAGAAAAAACAGAGGACGGAGGTCGACAAACCAATCCTCCGTCCCCTGTTTTCCCTGTTTTCCGTCCCTGTTTTCCTCCCCTGTTTTCCCCTGTTTTCTCCTACTGCTTGACCGCGGTGAACCCGGTGCGCAGCCGCACCCGGGCCGACAGCAGCGCGGCGCGCAGCTGGTCGTCGACCACCTCGCCCCAGAAGCAGGCGCCCGACAGGTCGATAGTCACCAGGCCGGCGCGCAGTTCGGTGGCCTCCATGGTCGGCTCCTCGGCGTCGGGCTGGTACTCGCCGTCGTAGACGATGTCCGCATCGGCGTAGGAGGCGGCCAGCAGCACGCAGTTGGCGGTGGGCATGGCCAGCCCGCCATCCAGGGCGATACCGATGGTGTAGTCCGGCTTGGAGCCCGGCTGCGGGTTCAGCGGGTCCGGTTCGGAGATCGAGGCGATGGTCGATTTTTCGACCTGGGTGACGTTCTCCGGATCGCAGATCTCGACGTCGCAGGGCATGTTGTCGGCCGGATCCGAGGAGCACTCGCCGGCGTTCTCATCCGGCATGCGCCAGTCGCTGCATTCGGTCTCGCTGACCATCATCCCGACCTGGTGCGGTTTGACCGCGAAGCGCGGCTGATCAAATTCGACCTCTTCGGTCCACACCTCGGACGGGCACACCAGCCATTCCTGCGAGCAGTCCAGGTTCAGCTCCACCGGTTGGCCGTCGACGGTGAACTGGATGGTGCCTCCGTCGGCCGAGACCGTCTGTGTCTCACCGGCACCGCCACCCAGATCGATCTCGATCTCCAGGCTGTTGTCGTAGCTGACCGACCAGCTACCGCGCATATCCGGTGCCGGTTTGTCGGAGAAAAAGCCTGCTCCGGAGACGCCGCAGCGTCCGGCACCCAGCATCAGGGGCAAACCGGTCAACAGCAGGGCGACCAGCAGCAGGGAACGGTGTCTGGCTGTTGTCGAGCGCGCCAATCGTCTCATCGGTTCCTCCTCCGGCAGCAGCCTCCGTGCGAGTTCCAGCCATTGTAGCCAATCAGTAGACGTCTGCCAATGAGACCGCATTCGAAAAAATTTCCCTTCGGCCACCTGAATCCCCACCCGGCCGTGGTCGGAGAAACCGCTGCCGAGCAGCCACTGCCTAGCCCCATCAGTGATGGGGCATTTCGAACCATCCGATGCGCACCGGCTGTCGCCCTGGGCCACCGCTGTTGGGGTTCAGGCGGACGGCGGGCCGAGCTACCGGTCTACCCGAGCAGCGCCGGATCGCGTCCCAGCCCGCTGCCGCGATTGCTGCTTGCGGCGCTTTTTTTCTTCTTGGCGCTTACGCTTGGCCGCTCTGCGCTCCTGTCGTAGCTTGTTCTTCTGGCCCAGCGGCGAGACCGGGTTGCCCAGGGCATCCTTGACGAAGGCCATCTGCACCAGGACCATGGTCGTGACCGCCAGCGGGGTGGCGAAGACCACCCCGGCGATGCCCACCAGCGTGCCGAGCAAGGTCTGCGAGCCGATCAGGATGACCGGCGGCAGCGATACGGTGCGGTACTGCACCAGCGGCGTGATCAGGTTGCCCTCCAGGATTTGCACGACCACGTAGACGATGGTGGCGTAGATGGCCAGATCCAGCGACTGGGTGAAGGCCAGCAGGATGCCGGGAACGGAACCGGCGATGGTGCCCACGATGGGCACGAAGGACGACAGGCCCACGATCACCCCCAGCGACAGCGGCAGCGGCACGCCGATGATCCACAGGCCCAGGCCGGTCAGGATGCCGGTGGCCGCCATGGAGGCGAAACGGCCGATGGTCCAGTAGCGCAGCGCGTGACCGGTGGTGTCCAGGATCTCGGCAGCCCGGGGCTTCTTGCGCTGGGGGATCAGCGCCAGGATGCCGTTGATGTAGGTCTCGGAGCCGATCGAAAGGTAGAGGCCGATCACCAACACCACCCCGATGGCCCCCAGGATGCCGAACAGACCCGAGAACGCGCCGTAGATCTCGTCCGACCAGGTGCTGATGGCCTCCTTCAGCGACGGAATCTCGGCGAGCACACTGCGCGCCATGCCGTACTCGCGCAGCTGCTCCTTGAGGTTGGCCCAGCCCTGCAGCACCGACTGCTTGAGTTCGAGAAACTGTTCGGCGAATGGCACCCCGACCATGAAGCCCAGCCCCACCAACACCCCGAGTATGGCCAGCACCACCGCGGACAGGGCCAGGCCGTAGCGCACCTTCTCGTGCCGCGCCGGCCAGCCCATGCGGTCGAACAACCAGACGGCCAGACCGCGGAAGATGACGGCGATCAGGACGGAAGCGAAGCCCATCAGCACCAGATGGAAGTGGTAGACCGCGAACAGGGCGGCCAGAGCCAAAAACAAGAGGAAGTAGGAGCGCTTGCGAAACTGCAGGAAAGCGTCCGACTCGTCGCATTGCGGATTCATACACGCCCCATTCCCGTCCGCTGGCCGCAGCCCGAACTCGGGCCCGGCGGACCGGCCTGGACATCCACCCTGCAAGTTGCATGCCTGCGATCCGCGTCTGACGCCGACTAGAAGGGGTCGCGGGAACCGTCTCGAGGGCCTTTAGCGCAAGCTCCGTCCCTGTCCGAGCGAGCAGGCCCCAAGCTCCGTCCCCGTCCGATGAGATAGACCAGCAGGCCCAGCAGCAGCATCCATCCGGGCGCGCCCGCGGCCGGCCCGTGGGCGCAACCGCCGGATTTCGGCTCTTGGGGGTCGGGCTCCGGACAGGGCTGCCAGGCTCCGTCTTCGGCGCGGCAGGCCAGGGCGTTGTCGGCGATGACCGTGTCGCGGTGCTCGCCGGGCACGGTGAACAGGTGGTCGTCGAAGCGGGTGGCGTCCGGGGCGTTAAACAGGTTGTGCGCGATGCGGGTACGCGCCACAGGCCGGTCGAGGTAGCGGGCGCGGAAGGGCGTGCCCAGGTAGATGTGATCGTAGGCGCCGAGAAAGACGTTGCGCTCGATGGTGGTGTCGTCGTCCTCGATGCGCACCCCGATCAGCTCCAGCTCCTCGAACCGATTGCCGCGCACGGTGTTGTTCTCGGCGAAATCGGGCCAGATGTAGACCGCGTCGCGCTCGTAGGAGCAGTCGTCGTCCGGGCAGGACCGGCCCTCCAACTCGTTCCACAGGTACTCGGCCGATACGTCGTAGGGCGCCGGGAAGGTGCCCCTGGACACCGGGTAGTCGGGCGGGAAGGCCTCGTCCAGCGGAATGGGGTTGTCGTAGGGCGTGGGGTCGCCGCAGTCCCAGGCGCCCAGGTCGCGGGCCTGGCGGGCGGCCACCCACACCCCGATGGGCATGTGGTGGAAGTGGTTGTCGGCGATCAGGTTGGAATGGGCGTGCTGGATGCGCTGCGGGCCGTTGGGATCGGTGGAGTGGTACTCCCAGCAGTTCTTGTACAAGAACACGCCGCCGAAGGCGTTGTGGTGCAGCTCGTTGCCGACGATGGTGTTGTGGGCCGAGGCATCGACCGCGATGGCCTCGCGCCGCCACCAGTGCTGGCGCGGCAGGCCGTCCAGCTGGTGGCCGGCGTGGCGGATCAGGTTGTGCTCGAGACGGTTGGACTGGCTGCCGTACTCCAGGTACATGCCGCAGCTCTCGGTGTTCTCCACCAAGCAGTCGCGCACGGTGGCGCCCACCACGTGGTTGCCGATGAACATGCCCGTCATGTGGCTCTCGGTCACGTGGACCCGCTCGATCAGCACCTCCGCGGAGGAACGCGCCCGGGTGGCGTCGCCGTCTTCGCCCGGCTCGATGTCCACGCCGCGCACCAGCAGACCGCCACCGCCCAGGTAGCAGTCGCGCACCGTCACCCGCTGCACCGGCCCCACGATGCGGATGGCCCGGCCGCGCTCGGGCCGGATCTGGGCTCCCCGGCAGTCCAGGGTGGTGTCCGACTCGGCCAGGTCGACCCGCTGGCGATAGATGCAGCCCGGCTCGAGCCGCACCTCGCCCTGCAGGAGCCCCTCCGGCAAGGGGCAATCCACCGCATCCGGCTCCATAGGCACAGCCGGGCCCACCTCGCCCTCCAGCCCGGCCGCGGCCGCCAAAGGCCAGAACGTCAGAGCGGTTGCCAGCAACGCGAAACCACGGATCGTACTCATGATGGTGACCTCCTCGGCCGCCGCGGCTCGCACAGCGCGTCGCGGTCGAGCCCGGGGGCTGCGGCCGGCGCGTACATGCGGGCGATGCGGGCCTCGGGATCGGCCGGGTCGAACAACAGCAGCAGCAGGGCGAACAGCCACTCGGCCGGCTTCATCGCCAGGTAGGTCAGGTCGCAGGCCCAGCGCGAACGTATGCGCCCGGCCAGCGGTCGGCCCAGCCGGTCGTAGTTGCGCCGGGCGGCGCGCGCCAGCCGCGGCCAGCGGCCGCAGCGGCTCGGGTCGCCTGCGGGCCACCGCGTAGGCCAGCAGGCAGACGCCGTAGAGCGGATAGAGCCCGATCACGTCGGGGGCGGCAAAGGGAGCGTTGATGGCCGCACAGGCGTCGCCCCAACCCGGCAGATCCAGGTCCAGAATCAGGGCCCAGGCCGGCAGCACCACCAGCACCAGCCACTCGGTCAACAGGCGCAGATAGCGACCGCGGCGGCGCACCAGCAAGGCCGGCAGGGTGGCGCCCAGCCCCGCTGCCAGGCCCAGCGGCCAGGCCACGGCCGGAAAATCGAACAGCTCGCGCCCGCCCAGCAAGGGCTTGAGCAGCACCGTCAGAAAACCCACCGCGGTGGAGCCCAACAGCCAGGCCAGCACCAACACGCCCAGCCACAGGCCCAGCAGCGACCAGACCCGCCCTTGTCCGCTCCCCCGAGCCGTCTCGCCCGCAGCCTTCGCCAAGTCCGCCTCCCCCTCTGGTATAGCACCCACACGAAGGATTGCGCGAGCCCAACAATGGGCGCGAATACGGGGACGGCGAATACGGCGAATACGGGGACGGAGGATAGCCAGATCCAGGAGAAAAGGGACGGAGGATTGGCAAAACTAGAACCTCCGTCCCTATTCTCCCGCCTATTCTCCCGCAAAGAGTCGACTGCTCGCAGAGGACACCGATTCTACTATCCCCTGACCTCGGGGTGGAGCCCCTCCGGAGCGCCCCCTGAACCGGGCGGGATTTCAACGGGCGCAGCGAAATCCGCCGCCGGTGCAGTCGTGGCGTTCGGGATCCTCGGCGCCGCGGTTGGCGGCCCGCGCCTTGCTGCCGTCGTAGTACCAGCTCCCGCCGCGCAGAGCGCGGCTGCTGGTTGCCGGGGAGAGCCAGGGGTTGGCGTTGTTGGGGGCGCCGACGTAGCTGTTGTGGTAGTAGTCCCAGACCCACTCCCAGACGTTGCTGGCCATGTCGCACAGGCCTTGATCGCTGTTGCCGTCGGGTCGGCTGCAGACATCCGCGGCCGCACCGGAACCGCAACCGGCGGACCCCTCCTCCTCCTCGATCACGGCCAGATCGCAGGTGGCGGGCGCATCGCCCCAGGGGTACACGATGTCCCGGCCAGCGCTGCGGGCGGCGTACTCCCACTCGGCCTCGCTGGGCAAGCGGCCCCCCACCCAGGCGCAGAAGTTGTCGGCCTGCTGCCAGGTCACGCAGTTCATGGGGCGATAGGGCAGGTCCTGGCGATCGTGCCAGACGCAACCGGCGGGCAACTCGTCCTGGTCGTAAGCGCAACCGCCGACATCGACGCAGGCCGCGTACTGGGCCACGGTCACCTCCGTCTTGGTCATCTCGAATCCGGCCACTTCCACCTCACGCACTGCAAGCTCGTCATCTTCAGCCTGCTCGTCCGTCGAGCCCATTTCGAAAATCCCTTCAGGGATGACGAGCCAGCAGGGCTCCAGCCCGCCGCAATCCAGATCGCCCGCGTCCGTGCAGGCGTCGCAGTCGTTGTCGATGCCATCGTCACAGCTGCCGGCCGCATCTAAGCCCTCCGCTGCCATAGGGTGGACGTCGGCATCGCCGTCGTCGCAGTCGCTCCCGCCGCACTCCGCATCGATGTATCCGTCGCCATCGCTATCCAAGCCTTCTCCAACGCACTGCCCGGATTGACAGACGTCATCCACCGTGCACGCATCCCCGTCGTCGCACTCGGTCCCATCGTCGACATCATACGCTGCGCAAGCACCGCTCTCCTCCTCGCAGACCCCGCGCTGGCACGGCGTGTCGAGATGCGAGCAGTCGATCGGCCCGCCTTCGCAATCGCCGCCGCTGCAGGAATCATCGACGGTGCAGGCGTTGCCGTCGTCGCATTGGCTGCCGTCGGCAACCGGTGGAAAAATGCATTGGCCGCCCTCGCAGGCATCGTCGGTGCAGGGCTTGCCGTCGTCACAGACGCGCGGGGGGCCACCGCAGGTCCCGTCCCTGCACGTGTCCGGATCGGTGCAGAACTGCCCATCGTCGCAGCCGGTACCATCGGCGACAGCCTCGTGGGAGCAACGCCCGGCGATGCAGAGGTCCTCGGTGCAGCCATTGTCGTCATCGCACTCGGCAGCGGAAGCACAGCCCGGCCCGCAGACGCCGTCCGATTCACAGATCAGCCCCTCGGCACACGGCTTGCTGCCCGGCAGGCAGGCGTGGCCCTCGGAGCCCCGCTCGGACAGGAAGACATCGCAGCCGGCGGCCGACAGGGTCGCCCAAGCCGCCAACAGGAGAATCCCCCCAGCCAGCGCGGGGCGACTCCGATCGCCCCTGCCCCTGTACCGTTCCAGGCGTGATCCTACGCGCCATCCAAGCTAGCATTAGCTG
>CAYVQE010000190.1:0-9832 GCA_964454005.1 uncultured Myxococcales bacterium | reverse complement strand
ACCTCGCATTTCCAACGGATCAGCTGGCGAGGGGACTCGAACCCATGACCTGCTGATTACAAATCAGCTGCTCTACCAACTGAGCTACGCCAGCAAGCTCCCATCGTTCCTCAAAGATCGGTCCGCGACCGGAACACACCTCTCCCGGCTTCGGAGCGCCCTGATCTAAGGGAATCCGGCTTGGATGTCAAGGAAATTCCTTCGACGGAATTATCGCGAAATTTTCCGGAATTACCTCGCCGGCGGGCGGGCCAGCCACTCGTAGAGGAGCAGGGCGCCGGCCACCGAAACGTTCAGCGATTCCGACGCGGCGCCCATGGGAATGCGCACCGCGAAATCCAGCTTGCCGGCCACCCCGCGGCGCAGCCCGCCGCCCTCGGAGCCCAGCACCAGCGCCACCTTGTCCCCCGGATCGAATTCCCAGGGCGCCCGGCCCCCTTCCAGCACCGCCCCGCTGATCCAGAACCCCAGCTCTTTGAGCCGCTCCAGCGCCTGGCCCAGGTTGCCCACCTGGGCCAGCGGCAGCCGCGCCAGGGCCCCGGCCGAGGCCTTCAGCGCTCCGCCGCCGGGGCCGGCCGCGCGCCGGCTGGGCAGGACCAGGCCGGCGGCGCCGAAGGCCAGGGCCGAGCGGGCCACAGCGCCGACATTCCGCGGATCCTGTACTTGATCCAGGCATACCAAAACCAACCGGCCGGAGGGCCCCGGCGCGGCGGCGGCCAACTCCTCCAGCGCCTTCGGCTCGGGCATGCCCCAGGCGGCCACCACCCCCTGGTGCACGCCGCCGCGGGCCAGCCGATCGAGTTCGCGGCGGGTGCTCTTGCGCACCGGCACCCCGGCCGCGGCAGCCATGTGCTCCAGATCGCGCCGGGCCGCGGTGCGCAGCCCGCTGGCCAGGTGGATCTCCTCCAGCGCCGCCCCGCTGTGCAGCGCCTCGACCACCGCGTTGAGCCCGTAGATGAACTCGCGTTTCATTCGTCCACTTCCTCTGCCTCCACCAGCGCATCGGCGATGGCGTCGGCGGCCGCCGCCGGATCCGGCGCCCGCGTGATCGGCCGGCCGATGACCAGGAAGTCGGCCCCGGCGGCCACCGCCGAACCCGGCGTGGCCACCCGCTGCTGGTCGTCGCTGTCGCTGCCGGCCGGCCGGATGCCGGGCGTGACCAGGTAGGGCCGATTGCCGTAGGCCTGCCGCAAAGCCGCCAGCTCCCGGGCCGAGGCCACCAGCCCGTCGAGGCCCTGCTCGAGGGCCAGACCGCCCAGCCGCAATACCGCCTGCTCGGCCGGGCCGGCCAGCCCGATCGCGCGCAGATCGGAGTCGGCCAGGCTGGTCAGCACGGTCACGCCCACCACCAGCGGCGCGCCGACCGCGCCCCGGGCCTCGTCCAGCGCGGCCCGCAACATGGCCGCACCGCCGCCGGCATGCACCGTCAGCATGGACACACCGAGGCGGCAGGCGGCCCGCACCGCGCCGGCCACCGTGTTGGGGATGTCGTGGAACTTCAGGTCCAAAAACACCTGCCCGCCGTGCTCCTGCACCAGCTGCACCGCCTGCGGCCCCAGCGCGCTGTAGAGTTCCGACCCCACCTTGAACATGCCCACCGCCCCTTGCAGGCGGCGCACCAGCTCGACCAGACGCTGCTCTTCGGCGACGTCCAGCGCCACGATGATGCGCCGGGCGGGATCGGAGAAATCGGTCGAATCGGTCGCCGGCATGTTCGCGTCCTCCGCTGCGCTGGGCGACGGGGCGCCGGGCTCAACCCTCGAGCGCCGCGCGCTCGGCATCCAGCCGTTCGAGCAAGGCATCGCACGCGTCGTCTTCCAGCACGTCCATGGCCTGGAAGACGGCGTAATCGGTAAAGGCCCGCAGCGCCGCCGCGGCCCGCTGGCCCGCGTTGTCGGCGTCGAGCCGGCGGGCGTTGCGCAGCAGGGTGTCGATGTCCAACCGGCCCTCGCCGTCCAGCGCCACGCCCTTGAACACCGCCGTGTAGCGCGCGCCCGGGCTGGCCAGGTACTCGGCCAAGCGGCCGACCGCCTCCGGCGCCTCCAGGATCAGGGTCTGGTGGATGCGGCGGATCAGGCGGGCTTGGCCGCGCAGACCAGCCGGCGTCCTGCCCGCCGGCCGGCCGCGGCCCGCGGACCGCGCGCGCACCTCGACCTGACCGCCGGTGACCAGACCGGCCAGCACCTTGCGCGCCTCGAACTCGCCCAGGTGGCTGGCGGCGATGATCTCGGCCGCGGTGCGCCGGCCGTCGATCAGATCCAGCAGCCGCCGCTCCCGCTCGGCCGGCTGCAAGTCCAGCTGCACCGGACGCACCGCCAGCACCGCCCGGTCGTGCGGCAGCACCTCCTCGAGCCGGGTCAACTCCTGGACCCGGCGCACGCCCTCGCGGATGATCTCCTGGGTGCTGACCTCGAGCTGGACGGCGCCCTTGCGCCGGGCCTGGCCCTCGATGAACAAAAACTCGCCGCGCTGCAGGTGGAAGGTGCTGTAGACGATCTCGACCACCTGCTCGCGCAACCCATCGTAGAGCTGGCGCGGCGTCAGCAGGCCGCGATCGATCAGCAACCGGCCCAGCTTGACCCCCGGACGCACCTGGTCCTGCACGGCCGACAGCTGGTCGAGGCTCAGCATACCCCGGCGCCACAGCACCTCGCCCAACCGATCATCCTCGACGGTCGAGCTGGCATGGACCACCTCGCCCTCGACGAAGTGGATCGTCTTGCGGGCGTGGGGCACCAGCAGGTGGAGCTGGCCGTCCTTGCGCATGGCCGCGATCAGGGCCAACAGCTCGCCGACGTGGAACAGCCGCAGATCACCGTAGAACAAGGGCTGGGACCGCTGGCCCGGTTGCGGTCGGGCGCAGACCAGCAGATCGTCCAGCAAGCGCAGCAGCCGCAGGCGGTCGGGCTTCTGCTCGGCCAGCCGGCCCAGCCGGGCGGCCGGGATGACCAGCGCGCCGTCCGCATCGAACCTCGGCTCATCCGCCATCGCGTTCCTCCGCCGCCAGCGCCGCCAGGCGTTCGATCAGCGCCGCCTCGAGCTCTTCGTTGGGCAGCCGGGCCACCACCCGGCCCGCCTCGAACAACGCCCCGCGCGCACCGCGCCCGTAGGCGATGCCCAAATCGGCGGCCCGCGCCTCGCCCGGACCGTTGACCTCGCAGCCCATCACCGCCACCGTGCGCACCAGCCCCAGCAGCTCCAGCCGGCGCTCGACCCGCTCGGCCACCGGGCACAGATCGGCCCGGGTGCGGCCGCAGGTCGGACACGAGACCACCGCCGGCGCCAGCGCCAGCCCCAGGGCGCCGAGCAGGGTGCGCGCCACCCGCACCTCGAGCGCCGGCGGCGCCGACAGCGAGATGCGCAGCGTATCGCCCACCCCGGCGGCCAGCAGCTGGGCCAGCGCGGCGCTGGAGCGCACCGCACCGGCCAGCGGCGGGCCGGCCTCGGTCACCCCCAGGTGCAGCGGCACGTCCGAGCGGGCGGCGAAGTCGCGGTAGGCGGCCACCGTCATGGGCACGTCGAAGGCCTTGAGCGAGACCTTGAGCGCGGTAAAGCCCATGGCTTCGATCTGCTCCACCCAGCCGAGCGCGGTGTCGACCATGGCGGCAGCGCTCGGCGGCGTGGGCCGACCAGCCGTCTTGGGCAGCGAGCCGGCGTTGACGCCGATGCGGATCGGGATCGCCGCCTCGCCGGCCGCCTCGACCACCGCCCGCAGCGCGTCCGGCCCGCCCAGGTTACCCGGGTTGATCCGCAACCCGTCCGCCCCGGCGCGGGCGGCGGCCACCGCCAGCCGGTGATCGAAGTGGATGTCGGCCACGATGGGCAGACCGCTGCCGGCGCGCACCGCGGCCAGGCCGTCGAGCGCTGCCCCGTCGGGCACGGCGATGCGGGCGATGTGGCAACCGGCCTCGCGGGCCTCGCTCAGTTGCGCTGCGATGGTGTCCACGTCGGCCGGTGCGGCCTTGGCCATGGTCTGGATGGCCACCGGCGCACCGCCGCCCACCGGCACCGGCCCGACCCGTATCTGGCGCGTGCGCTGCGACATGCGCGGATGATACCCGCGCCGGCCCACCGGGAGCAAGAACCGCCCGGCTCGGGAACCAGCGCCGTCTCATCGTATGCCGAGCCAACGAACCTCAACAGGCGTTTACCCATCAGGGCCGGAGGCAGCACCGGAAGCCGGCAAAGAGCTGTTCCCAACCCGCGTTGAAGGAGCACTCCAGCCTGGTGGCGGGAGAGCCGCAGTTGAAAGCACCGCCCCGGATCTCGTAGCCGCGCGGATCATCCTCGGACGGCACCACCTCCCATACGTTCCCGGTGATGTCCAAGGTGCCGTACTCGTTGGTGCAGCCGGGAAAGCTGGCGGTGGGCATCTCGTGAAAGCAGTAGTACTCATACCCGCAGTTCGAGCCGGTGTTGCATTGCTCCGGCGGGATCCCGTTGTCCGCGCAGTAATCGTCGCAGAATGTATCCACGCAGTTGCACACTTCCTGATCGAAGTCGTCTCCGAACACGTAGGTCGTCCCCGGCGCCGGTCCGGTGCACGACGCATACCATTCCTCCTTCGTGCACAGGCGCTTTCCGGCCGCCTGGCAGGCCGCCTGGAAAGACAAAAAGTGGTCATAGGTCATCGGATTGACCATCCAGGGCAATACGCCGGGTCGGCTGGTCGCAACCGTCTCGTCCGTGCCGGCGTCCAGTTCGGTGGCGTCGGGCCTCGATGCCTCGTACCTGTCGATGCAGAAATCGGACCCGACCGGCACCATGTCCTCCGGGCAATCCAGGCCGCAGACGCCGCCTTCGTCCACCTGGCCGTCACAATCGTTGTCGATCCCGTCGCAGATCTCCACGCCCTCGTTGGTGAGGGAGCACTCGCACCCGTCCGACTCGACCCCGTTGGCGTCGTACCAACCGTCGTCGCAGGCGCCCGGGCGACACTCTCCGTCCACGCACAGTGGTTCTGCGTGAACGAACTCGCACATCTCGCAGTAGTCCCCGCAGGTCTCAGGCAGGGTCTTGTCGAATCCCTCGTCCACGCCCTCGTCACCCGGACCGCAGACGACGCCGTCGTCGTTGGTGTCGCCGGGACAGTCGCAATCGTTGTCGCGGCCGTCACACACCTCCTCGGTGGGCACGCACGCGGGCGCCTCGCAGCCGTCTTCCGGCTGTTCGTTGTTGTCGAACCAGCCGTCGTGGCACTGTATGCCACAGCGCCCGGAAGCGCAGACGGGATCGGAGTGCGGCCGTTCGGGGCAGATGTTTCCGCATTCACCGCAGTTTTCGACGTCGGAGTCGAGGTCGAACCCCTCGTCGGTCTCGCCGTCGCAGTCGTTGTCTTTCAGGTCGCAGGCCTCCACGCCGTCGTTCGACCGGGTACACGCGTACTCGCAACCGTCGTCCGGCTCCTCGTTGAGGTCGTGGAATCCATCATGGCACCCTTCCATCTTGCAGTCCCCGTGAACACAGGATGCGTCCGCGTTGGGAAAAGAGCAGGTGACACACGCTTGCGGGTAGCGGCAATGGTTTTCGTCGCATACGAACTCCACGCCGAAGTCGTCGATGCAATCCTCGTCCAGGTTGCATTCGAAGACACACTTTTCTTCCTTGCAGATCTCGGGTGAAGGGCAATCGGCGTCACTGTAGCACTTGCTCTCTATCGAGCACCCCGTCCCTCCCGCCAGGCACAGGGCGGCGGTGAGCGACAGGATTGACGACAGCGGGCCCATTCGTCCCGGCACCCCGGGCTTTTCGTCTTGATTTCTCATGGTCCACCTCCTGTTCAGGGTACGCCGTGCCGTCCATCCCGGTCAGCGGCGCGATACTCGACGCCCGTGACTCGCTCGTGCTCCTCCTCGATCACGTCGACCAGCTCCTCGAGGTTCAGATCTCCGACGTACTTGCGCCCGTTGATGAAGAAGGTGGGGGTGGCCTCGACCTTGTTGACGATGCCCTCTTTTTTGCTCTCCACCAGCCGGGCGCGGATGTCCGGGTCCTCGATCAGCTTCTCGAAGGTCTGCGGATCGAGGCCGGCTTCCTCGGCCCATGCGACCTGCTTGTCGATGCTGAAGGCGTCGAAGCGCTCGTAGGCGATCTTCATGAACTCCCAGAACTTACCCATCTCGATGGCGGCCATGAAGCCCATCCCGGTCTCCTTGGAATGCTCGTGCGACCGGATGGGGAACACCTTGAAGTACAGCTTGACCTTGCCCTTCAGCTCGCCTTCGGTGATGACCTCGATCAGATCCGGGTTGATCCTGGCGCAGTAGGGACACCGGGCGCAGGCGTATTCCACCAGCGTGACCGGAGCGTCCTGCGCGCCGATCACCGGCACGCCCTCCAGGTCGATTTCGGCCTTCTTGCCCGAGGGCAGCATGGAGCGCGCCCGGCGCGAAAGCCCGCGGACGATCTTCTGCTTGTCCTGGCCATCGGCCACGCGACGGCAGATGTTTTCGGCCAGGCGGTAAGCCAGGGAGCAGACCCGATCTTGCTGCAGGCAGGCGCCGATGGTGCGATCGCAACACGCGTAGGGATGCTGCGAGGACAGCAACTCCTCGGCGAGCTTCTTCTCCTCGCCCGACAGCGCGTCGCAGGCGGGGGTCTGGGCGTGTGCCGTTGCGGCCGGCAGCAGCCCGGCCAATACGATGGTCATGATGGTGTTACGCACGGGACCTCCTTCGTTCCAGGAGCCGATCGACTCCGATCGCGGACCGGTCGAAGAATGCAATATACAAGCCCAGCGCCAGCCAGCCGGTGTCGCGCAGCACGGTCATCCAGGAGATGGGATCCTCCTCGGCGGCCGCCTGGGAGGCGAAGCAGCCGCAGGACATGTCGAGCCCCTTGGCCAGCGCCACGATGATGGCCACGATGAACATGGCCATCATCCCGGTCACGGCCAGCGCCGCCCCCCGCACCCGGAAGCCCGCAACCAGCATGACCCCCGCCGCCAGTTCGATCCAGGGCAAGGTGATGGCCATCAGGTTCAACAGCGAAAGCGGCAGGATGTCATAGGTGGCGATGTCGAGGGCGAAAGAGCCAGGGTGGGCGATCTTGTGGATGCAGGCGGCGATGAACACGTAGCCCAGGTACAGTCGGGCCGGAACCGCCAGCCAGGCGTGGCCGCGCCAGTTGACGAAATGCGCAAAGCGGCTCATGGCTCTTGCTCCCCGCCGGACCCGGCGTCGGCTTTCCCGGCATCCACTTCGCCGGCCTCCGGCGACGCCGGCTGCTGCTCGCCCCGCAGCGCGGGCGCGCCTCCCTCGACGAAGTGGACGTTCTTGATGCCCTTGCCCGAGATCTCCTTGCCGAGCTGCTCGCCGGTGTCGGGCCGGTCGCCGTCGCCGTAGACCGCCACCCGCTGCGCGCCCGAGCGGGCGATGCGCCGGACCAACTCGTCGATGATCTCGTCGGGAGTGGGATCGAGGTAGTCGTAGGTGACGTTCATGGCGTCACCGAAGTGCCACGAGGCGTAGGCCTCGCTGGAGCGGGCGTCGATCAAGAAGGTCTTCTCCGAGCCGAGCGCCGGGTCGTCCGGCTTCATGGGAATGACCTCGCCTCCGGGCTCCGGGCACGGCACCAGGGTCTCGTACTCTTCCTCTGCCACGTAGGGGATGCGCTCGGGGTGGAACAGGTTGACCACCAGCCCCACCACCGCGAAAGCGACCGTGAGGATGACCGCGTCGCGCAAGGCGGTGCCCATGCCCTCGAACAGGGCCGCGAGGCCCCCTTTTGCTGCGGGTTGATCTCCCATGTCTCAGTCCACGCACGACGAGCCGCGCCGGGCGGCCTCGTCCTGCCGCAGCAGGTCCTGGATGCGCTCCTCGGCCATGCCCGGCCCGCCGGCTGGCCCCAGGCCGTAGTCGAGCGGCACGTGCTCCGGTGGGTCGACCGACTCGGGCGCCCAGGGGTTCCAGCTGAACACCCAGCGCAGCTTGGCCAGCAGGCGGTGCTCGGTGTAGTCGTAGCTCTCGGTCGAGTTGCTTCGATCCACGCTGGAGTCCCGCCAGGAGAACTCGTAGCTCACCCCGGCACGAGCACCCAGCCAGGACGGGCTCCACAGCTCGATCGATCCCTTGGTGAGCAGATCGAAGCGTTTATCGGACGAGCCGTAGGCGGCCATGCCCCGCGCGCCGCCCGAGTTGAAATAGTGGTCCAGCCCGAGCGTCGCGCCGACCCGGGCATAGAGGCCCAGGCCCAGGCCGGTGCGGGCTACCAAAAGAGCGGTCCCGCCGGCCAGGTCATAGGGATCGCCGATGGCTTCGTAGTAACGCAGAGAAACCGCGGCCAGCAGGTTGACCCGATCGAAAAGGACGAAGGAGCCGCCGCCGCCACCGTCGATCTCCCAGCGGGTGCGGCCGTTCTCCGCGAAAATGCGCCGCCCGCCACCGGCAAAAAAGGTCAACGAGCCGGTCTCCACCTCGACCTCGCCCCGGTGCCCGTGGTAGAAGCGCCGCTCCGCCTCGGTCTCGCGGTTGAGCACCAGGTAGTCCAGCTTGTAGCCGACGATGACCCGGGGGAACCCGGCCCCCAGGATCAGGCCGGGTCGGGCGGACATCTCCAGGTAGCTCAAGTCGCGGGCCTGCTCCGAGCCGATGCCGTGTCCCTTCAGGCCCGCTTCCAGCGCCGGTCGCGCGACCCGCCAAGCCGGCCACACCAGCCGTCCGAACAGATCCATGCGGCCCAGCAGGCTGCCGTCGCCCCGGACGCCGGGATCGGTAGGCGAGCCTGCCATGGCGTTCGAGGTATAGCCCAGGCCCGTCTCCAGCTGCAGGTGCACCGGATCGATCCATCCGGGTTGCCGCTGCGATCTGAGTTGCTCCCACAACCGTTGGTCCTCGGCGTAGAGGGACTCGGCGTCGTGGATACGGCTCACCAACTCGCCGGTCTCGGGATCCTGCTCGGCGTCGGCCATGAACGCCTCGAGCAACATCCAGCGACCTCGATCGGCCGGCTCGACCGGGCAGCCTTCGCGATCGAGCACCTCGCGGGCCAGATCCAGATCGCCCTGTCCGATGTGCACCCAGGCGAGCCAGGCGCGCGTGGTGCAGTCCCGTGGACTGCGCTGCAGGGCCTCCATGAGCACGCGCTGCGCCCAGAAGGGGTTGCCATCCGCCAGGTACACGCGCGCCAGCAGCTGTGCGAACGCCGGCTCGTCGGGGTGGCTTTTCACCACCTCCTTGAGGCGCTCCAGCGCCGCGGGCGTTCGCCCCTCTCGCAACAAGCACTCGGTCACTTCCCGCTCGCAAGCGATCTTGCCCCGGCAGGGGCGCAGGCACTGCTCGGCCCGGCTCGAACCCGCCAGGAGCGCCAGAGTGGCCGCTGCGATGATCGCTATCCTCCCGAACACGACTGAGCCCCTCATTCGAGCCCGTCGCTGCAGCACCGGAACCCCTTCGCGCTCGGGCCCCAGGTCCCGTCGTGGTCGCAGCGATGCAGCGCCTCGGAGTCGCCGCAGTTGTAGGCACCGTCCCGGAAGTGTTCCTGTCCATCGTCGCTATCGGCCAGCTCCCAGACGTTGCCGGTTACGTCGAAAACGCCCCAGGCGTTGATGCAGTCGGGAAAGGAGCCGGTGGGCATGACGCGGAAATCGGCGCCGCAGGTTCCGCGGCAGTGGGGAAAGGGACAAGGATCTTCGTCGGCACAGGAGCTGTCCGGACCGCAGTGGCAAAAGGTGTCGATGGAGTTGCAGATGGACGGGTCGTACTCGTCCCCGTAGACGTAGACCGTCCGGTCTGGTCCCTGGCAGGCCGGCAGCCACTCCTCCAGCCGGCACAGCCGCTTGTCTGCGGCCTGGCAAGCGCGACGAGCCTGCTCCAGCGAGACGGGAAACCAGGGG
>CAYVQE010000189.1:0-10027 GCA_964454005.1 uncultured Myxococcales bacterium | reverse complement strand
TCCAGCGGCCGCCCCGCCGCTCGCCCCGCCGCCCGCCTCGCCGGCCGCGGCCACCGCCGGGCCGGCGCCGGCGCGGGCCTTGGCCAGCGGCTTCAGGGTGGCCACCACCGCCTCGATCTTCTTGGGCATCAGGTCGCGGTCGGCGCCCAGGTTGAACAGCCGGGCCCGGGTCTCGCTCTCGGGCCGCAGCACGAACAGCCGGCAGCCGAGGTGGATTTCGTCGCCCGCCTTGTTCATCGACACCAGCAAGAAGGCGTCGGTCTCGTACTGGCCGGCCATCATCCGCAGCCGCGCTCGCGACCCCTCGCCCAGCGGCTCGCGGGCGATGGCCTCCTCCAGCAGGTTCGCGGGCGGATCGCCCGACCACAGCGGCACCAGCCGGGCCCGGATGGCCCCCGGGGCCACGCCGTCGGGCAGGTTCAGCGTCCAGGGCGAAAACCCCGCCTTGTGCACCCGGACGAAGTGCTGGCCGGGGTAGAGCGGTACGTCGACCGGGCTGGCGCCGCGGCGCTGGCCGTCGACCCAGACATCGGCCCCCTCGGGCCGCGACAGCACCTTGACCTGGGTCGGTGTGCCCGACAGCAGGGCCTGTTTGGCGCGTTCGAAGGCCTCGATGGCGTCGGGCGGGAACTCGCGCGGCGACAGCTGAAAGCCGTTGTCCAGCGCCACCGCCTGGCGGAACTCGGCCTTGGCCGCGTCGGTCTGGCCCTGGGCCAGCCGGGCCAGGCCGGTGTAGACGAACAGGTGGATCAGCAGCTCGGCGGACTCCAGCTCGGCGCCGCAGTGCTCGAGCGGCACGCGGGCCTGGCGCAGCAGCTCGAGCGCCCGGCCCATCTGCAGCTTCTGGTAGGCCTGGCGGCCGCGGCGGACCAGCTTGCTGAAGCGCTGCTCGGCGGCCTCGATGCCCGATCCCATGCTGCCCCAGACCGCCCGGCCCACCGCCCGGCCGGAGACCACCTTGACTCGGTACTGCTGGCGCAGCTGCACGGCGATGTTGGCCAGCACCAGGTCCTGCTCGGGCGGCGCCAGGCCGCGGGCCGGCAGCGGCAGCACGGTCACCTCGGGCTTGGGCGGCCGCGCCGCGGCCGCGCCGGGCAGCGCCAGCTGGACGGCGAGCAACGAGAGCAGGGCGATGGAACAGGTGTGCAGGTGCATGGGCGACTCCGTTGAGCGCGGGTATTATTAGCCTTTTGACGTACCGAGGTCAAGCAGGGGTTTTCCGGCCGGCAGCGGCGTGGTAGTTTGGCGGCCATGGAAAAAGACGAAGCCTTGTCGATGCGGGCCCTGGAGCTGATGGGCGACAGCGTGGTGCTCGATACCCACTCGCACTTTTTGATCATGGGCCACTACCTGCGCAAGAACTTCGCCAAGCGGCACCGGCCGCCCTGGCTGTGGAATCCCTTGCGCAACACCATCGATCTGCCGCGCTTGCGCGAGGGGCGGGTGTCGTGCTCGACCTGCACCGTCTACGTGCCGCCGCCGCCGTTGCGGCTGGGCGCCTGGCGGGCCTGCCTGCGCATCCTGGACACCCTGGAGCGGCTGGCGGCGCGCAATCCGGACGAGGTGCTGCGCGTCGACTGCGCCCGCGACATCCGCGCCGCCAAGCAGCAGGGCCTGCTGGCGCTGCTGCCGGCGGTCGAGGGCGGCCACGTGATCGGCAAGCACATCGAGCGGCTGGCCTTGCTGCGCGAACGCGGTGTGCGGCTGCTGACGCTGACCCATTTCGTGCCCAACCGCATCGCCGACGCCAACGGCCCGGTCGCCGTCCACGGCGGGCTGAGCGACTTCGGCCGCCAGGTGGTGCGCGCCTGTGAGGACCACGGGGTGGTGGTCGATCTGGCCCACTGCTCGGAGCGGGCTTTCGACGCGGTGCTCGAGCAGCTCGAGCGCCCGCCCATGGTCACCCACACAGCGCTGCGCGGCGAGCGCCGCAGCCAGCGCTACCTGACGCTCGAGCAGCTCGATCGGCTGGCCGAACGCGGCGGCGGGGTGGGGGTGATCCTGTGGCCCTGGTATCTGAAGCGCCGCTCGATCTTCGGCAAGCTGGAGCTGGCGGTCGAGACCTACGCCCGCATGGCCGACCGCATCGGCGCCGAGCACCTGATGATCGGCAGCGACATGGACGGTTTCACCTGGATGCCGCGCGGGCTGCGCGAGGTGTCCGATCTGCCGCGGCTGGTGGCGGGCTTGATGGAGCGCGGCTTTTCCGACGACGAGCTGCGCGGCATCCTGGGCGGCAACGCCCTGCGCATCCTGGCGCAGTGGGAGCGTTGAGCCCGGCGCCGGGACTCGTCGTTCGCCGAACGGCTGGCTGGATGGGTCACCACCGCGCCCATGGCGTCACTCGATGACGCTGACCACGTTGTTGAACAGGTGGTTGACGTAGCCGACGGCGCCGGACTGGCCGAACTGCACCTCGTAGGGCGCGTCCGGGGTCTCCAGCGTGGTCATCACCCGAGCGCAGCCGGGCAGCGGCTCGCAGTCCAGGTCGATGATGCTGACCAGGTCCTCGGTCGGGTGCACCGCGTAGACGCGCCGCTCGTCCGGGCTCGCGTAGACGTACAGCGGCGCGCCGCCGGTGGGCAGGAAGGCCCGCCGGCGTTCGACCTGCGGCGGATCGAGGGCGGTGGCCTCGAAGCCGACCAGCAGCACCTCGCCCAGCGTGGACAGCGGCAGCGCCAGCAGGTAGTGCGGCCGCTGGTCGCTGCCGGCGCGCAGCGGCGCGAAGTGGGTGACGTAGGGCGCCAGCTGCGGCTCCAGCGCCTCGACCAGCAGCTCGCTGTCGTCGAGCGCGGGCCGGGCCGGGTCGGACACGGCCAGCACGGTGGCCTCAGCGGCGCTGAAGCGCAGCCCCAGCACCTTGGAGCGCGGGCTGATCTCGACCCGGTCGAGGTTCGGCGGCAGTTCGGCGCTGGCGCCGGAGTTGAGCACCGCGTCCAGCGGCAACAGCGCGCCTTCAGCGTCGCGGCCCGGCTGCAGCCCGGCCGTCAGGCACAGCCCGGGCTGGTCGCCGTCGCCGTAGCGCAGCAGCACCAGCTGCGGCGGCTCGGTGGCCATCAGCTGCAGCTGGTGGAAGGCCGCATCCGACTCGTCGGGCGGCAGCTGCAGCGCTTCGTCGAGCGCGATCACTTGCCGTTCGATCGACTCCTGGTCGCAGCCGGTGGTTGCGGCCCGGGGGTCGATGGCGGTCAGCATCAGCCGATCGTAGCGGCTGCGCTCGTCCTCGATGCCGGGCGGGCGGTCGGCCGGAGATTCGGGCAGGGCCTGGATGAGCAGCTCGCGGCTCGGGTCGCTGGCGCTGAACAGGCGGCCGGCGCTGAACCCGCCGCCCGGCCCCACCGGCAGCTGCCGGCCCTGGACTCCGGTACGCCGGTCGACCAGCCGCAGCACCTCGCAGGTGGCGTCGGCCATGAAGAAGCCGTCCAGCAGCCCGCTGGGCGCCACCCGGGGCAGGCTGGTGGTCAGCGGCACGTACTGGCGGCTGGCCCGCTCGGCGCCGGCTGCGAAGGTGGTCCAGCCGTCCCGATCGAAGTCGACCAGCACCACCCGGTCGGCGCCGGCGGGCGCATCCAGCGGCCCGATGGCCGGCTCGAACAGCGGCAGCACGGTCAGGCTTTGCACCCCGCCGCGGGCGGCGTCCAGCTCGAGCACCTCGACCGCCGCCAGCCGCCCGAGCTCCGCGTCCGGCGCGTCGGCGTCGGTGATGTCGAACACGAGCACGCCTTCGGCCGTGGCCGCGTACAGGCGTTCGGCGGCCTCGCCGTCGGCGTCGGTGTAGCGGGCGCTGGCCAGGTCGAACGCCGGCGCCGGCAGCGCCGCCTGGCGCCGGACCTCGAGCTGCGGCGGGTCGCCGGCCGGCTCGATCGGCGCCAGCTCCAGCAGCAGCGGCAGCCGCCTGTCGGCCGCGTACAGCCGCAGCTCGGCGGGTGTGTCGGTGCCGCCGCGGCGCTCGGCCAGCGCGGCCAGCCGGTAGCCGCAGGCGATCTCGCGCTCCGGCGGCGGCAGGTCGGGCGGCGGGAACAGCCGCCGCGGCTGCGCCCCGTCGCCGGTGGCCGGAAAGCTCCAGATCTCGCTGCCCAGCCCCTGCGGGTGGTCGGTCTCCACCGTGACCAGCAGCCGGTCGTCGGCCTGCTGCGGCAGCGCCAGCCGATCCGGGTGATCGACCAGATCGGCCACCGGGCCCAGGGCGTGGTCGCAGACCGGCGCCGTGTCCGGCAGGGCCATGGCCAGCGATTGCGGGTCTGTTTCATCGCCGCCGGCCAGCACGGCCAGCGCTGGTGCGCCGCTGTGGCTGACGACCAGGTCGTGGCGGTCGCAGCCGGCACCGGCGAGATCGCGCCGGCAGCGGCGCCAGACGCGCCACGGTCGCAGCGCACGCTCCGCACCGCTTCCCGGATCGACGAACGGCGGCAGGTCGGCCGGCTCCAGCTCGCGGCTGGTGAAGGAGGTGGTGTGGAAGCGGCCGTCGGCATAGAGCGCCAGGCCGATGTCGGCCCGCCACAGCCGCGGTCGCAGGTCGAACGGCTCCTGGCGGTCGATGTCGATGATCGGTGCGAAGGCCCGCAGCTCGACCTCCAGGCCGGCCGCGGTCAGCGACCAGCCGGCCGGCAGCAGCTCGGCCGACATGGGCAGCTCGCAGGTGCCCAGCCCCAGCGCCAGGCCGGTCTCGACGTCGATCAGCTGCACCAGCCTGGAGCCGGTGTTGGCAGTGATCAGCCAGCGGCCGTGCAGCGGGGCGCCGGGCAGCACGAGCGGGCGCACGCTGACCGGCTGCGAGCGCAGCCGCACCGGCGGGCCCAGCGCGTCGGCCGGCGGGTGGCCCGGCCCGCGGTAGCGGAAGGGCCCGCTGCTGTCGGCCGTCGGCTCCAGGCCGTGCTGGCTGTCGGGCCCGGCCAGCTTGACCGCCACCGCGCCGGGGGACTCGACCAGCGGCACCCGCACCGCCAGCCGGCCCCGGGCGCAGTCGGCGGCGGCGGTCACGGCGTCGGCCGCCGCCCAGTCGAGCACCTCGGCCGGCTGGCCGTCGAACCACACCTGGTGGGCGCTGGCCTCGGCTTCCAGGTTGGCCGCGCACAGCACCACCCGGTCGCCGGCGAAGCCGTGATCCGGCAGCACCGCCTCGATGCGCACCTCGGCCGGCGGGGGCTCCAGCCCGCGCTGGCAGGCGGCGGCCAGCAGCCCCAGCGCGGCCAGCGCCAGGGCGCGGGCGGGCAACGGTGGGCGCCCGTGTCTCATGGTCCCTCCTTGCTCAAACTTCAGTTTAGCCGGGCGGCGGCCGATTCGACCTCCAGGTTCAGGTGGCCGGCCAGCTCCACCCAGGCCCGGGCGGCGCTCTGCCAGGGGCCGCCGGGCCGCTCGGGGTCGAGCAGCGCATCGAGCAGGCCGTCGAAGACCTCGGCCACCCGATCCTGCAGTGCGGCGCCGGCCGGCTCCAGACCCAGCCCGCGGCCGGCGGCCAGCAGCTCGCGCCAGGCCACCATGGCCTGCGGCTCGGGCGCGTCCAGGATGCGCTCCAGCCGCTCGGCCAGCGCCTTTGCGAGCCGGCGTTCGGCGCGGCGCACCGGCGGGGCCGCGCCCAGATCGCGGCCCAGCGCGGCCAGCTCGGCCGCCGGGCGCAGATCGCCGGACTGCAGCCCGCGCTCGATCAGCTGGTCGAAGCGGCGGCCGAGGGCGTAGGCCACCGGCGCCCGCAGCGACTCGGGCAAGCGCACCCCCAGCGGCCGCAGCGAGCGCAGCAGGCCCTCGTGGCGGGCGTAGAGGGCGTCGATGGTCTCGGCCACCTCGCGGCGCACCCCGCGGGTCAGCTCGTCCATGGCCTGCAGACGCAGCTCGCTGAGCATGTCCGGCAGGCCCAGCCGCAGGTCGTAGTTCGCCTCCAGCGCGTTGCAGGTGGCGGCGAAGCCCTCGGCGCCCACCCGCGCCAGCAGCTCCTGGGGCCCGGCGCTCGGCTGCTGCGGGCTGTAGCCGCGCACGAAGGCGGCCAGCTGCAGGGCGCGGCCGGCCAGCACCACCACCTCGAAGGTGCCGCCCTCGGCGGTGCGCTCGGCCCGGGTGGTCAGCCGGCCGGTGAACGCCCGCAGCCCGTCTCGCTCGGCGCGGCGCTCGTCGTGGCTGCGGGCGCGGAAGGCGTACAGCCGATCGCGGGCCGGGCGCTGATCGAGCAGCGAGCGGATGCCCAGATGGGCGGCCACCTTGGCCGGCGACAGCATGGCCGGGCGCACGAAGCGCGCCAGCAGGTCGACGCCGCTGCCCATCTCGGGCAGGTTGGATCGGGCTTGGCCCAGCGCATCGAGGCTGTCGGCGCTGATGGGGTGGCCGGCGGCCAGCTCGCCGAGCTGGGCGGCGCGGGCGAAGTAGGCCAGATCCTGCACCGTCTCGATGCCCGACAGATCGGCGAAGAACCAGCCGCAGGAGGTGTACATCAGCATGCCGTGGTGCTGCATCTCCAGCAGCCGGAACACCTCGGCCCGCTCGGCCTCGTCCAGCGGGCGCCGGGCGTGGCGGTCGAGGAAGCGCTCGGCCGCGCCCACGGTGCGCCCCAGCAGCACCTCGATGTAGTCGTCGCGCGCGGCCCAGGGGTTGTCCAGCAGGCGGCTGGCCTTTTGTTCGAACAGCGGGTCCATGCGCTGGCGCAGCAGGTCGAAGGCCTGGCGCAGCGGCCCCCGCCAGGCCTGGTTCCACGACGGCGGCCCGCCGGTGGTGCAGCCGCAGTCGCGCCGCCAGCGGCCGGTGCCGTGGGCGCAGCTCCAGGCGGTGCCCAACTTGGCCTGGCCGGCTTTGAGCCGCACCTGCCAGCGCGGCGGGTGGGCGGCCAGGTAGGCGGCCGGGTTGGTCAACGCCAGCCCGCGGCGTTCGGCCTCGCGGGCGGCCAGGTAGGCCAGGCACATGTCGCCCATGGGGGCGTGGTGGCCGTAGGACTCGCCGTCGGTGGCCACGCACACCAGCCCGCCGCCGTCGGGGCTCTGCTCGGCGCAGCGCCGCCCGGCGGCCGCCAGCCGCTGGGCCATGTCGCCGGCGTTGCGCAGCAGGCCCTCGAAGGCCACCGCCCGCGACAGCCCGGCGTCGTAGAACAGCAGCGCCAGCTCGCCCCGGCGACCCTCCCAGCGGTAGGCGCGGCCGGTGGGGATGGAGCCGTCGGCCACCTCGCGCCAGGCCGTCTCGCCCGGGGCCCGGATCAGCTCGGCCTGCGACGGGGCCAGGATGGTGAACTCCAGCCCGGCGGCGGCCAGGTCTTCGAGCACGGCGTCGTTGACCGCGGTCTCGGCCAGCCACATGCCGCGCGCCGGCCGGCCGAAGCGGGCGGCGAAGTCGGCCAGGCCCCAGCGGATCTGGGTCTTGCGGTCGCGCGGGTCGGCCAGCGGCATGATGACGTGGTTGTAGACCTGGGCCATGGCCCCGCCGGCGCCCAGCCGCTCGGCGCTGGCGGCGTCGGCGGCCAGGATGCGGGCGTAGGTGTCGGGCAGGTGCTCCTCGAGCCAGGAGAGCAGGGTGGGGCCGAAGTTGTACGACAGGTGGGCGTAGTTGTTGACCACCTCCAGGATGCGGCCCTGGTGGTCTAGCACCCGCGAGCGGGCGTTGGGGGTGTAGCACTCGGCGGCCACCCGCTCGTTCCAGTCGTGGTAGGGCGCGGCCGATTCCTGGCGCTCGATGCGGCCGGTCCAGGGGTTTTCGCGCGGGGGTTGGTAGAAGTGGCCGTGGACGATGACGGGGATCGGATCGCTCATGCCCCCTTGTATAACCCACATCGGCCCGGCGGGGAATGGGCCGCTCGGTTCGGATTGAAAGCCGGCGGCCGGCGCGCTACCTTCGGGCCCATGAGCGACGAACACGAGCTGTCGGTGGTCATCCCGATCTACAACGAGGCCGCCATCGTGGCCGACTCGGTGGCCGGGCTGCTGGACCGCTTGCCACCGGTCTGCGCCGATTTCGAGATCCTGCTGGCCGAGAACGGCTCGACCGACCGCACCCCCGAGGTGGTGGCCGACCTGTGCGCCCGCCACCCGCAGGTGCGCGCGCTGCACGTGCCCGAGCCCAACTACGGCCGGGCGCTGAAGCGGGGCATCCTGGCCGCCCGCGGCCGGCTGGTGGTGTGCGACGAGATCGATCTGATCGACCTCGACTTCTACCGCTCGGCGCTGGGGCTGCTGCGGGCCGGCCACGCCGACATGGTGGTCGGCTCCAAGCTGGCCCCGGGCGCCCGCGACGACCGGCCCTGGGTGCGCCACCAGGCCACCCGGGTGCTCAACCTGCTGCTGCGCGCCAGCCTGGGCTTCACCGGCACCGACACCCACGGGCTCAAGGCCTTCGTGCGCCGCCCGCTGCTGCCGGTGGTCGAGGCCTGCAGCGTGGAGCAGAACCTGTTCGCCTCGGAGCTGGTCATCCGCGCCGAGCGGGCCGGGGTGCGGGTGGTCGAGGTGCCCCTGTGGGTGCGCGAGAAGCGCGCCCCGTCGATCAACCTGCTGCGCCGGGTGCCGGCGGCCCTGGGCAACCTGGGCCGGCTGGTGTGGGCCATCCGGCTGCGCCGGGGCTGAGGCCGTGACTGAAGGCGTGAGCGGGGCGGCCGCCGGCGGCTTCGCCGTGTCGATCGACCTGGATCCGCTGGACTGCTACCGGGCGCTGTACGGGCTGCCGGCCGTGGAGCAGCGGCTGGATGCGGTCTACACCACCGCGGTGGCCCGCTTCTGCGCGTTGATGGACGAACTCGGCGCGCGCGGCACGCTGTTCGCGGTGGGCCGGGCGCTGGCCGTCGAGGAGCACGCCGGGCAGCTGCGGGCGGCGGCCGCGGCCGGCCACGAGATCGGCAACCACTCCTTCTCCCACGGCTACGACCTGTGGCAGCGGGCGCCGGCCGCCATCGACGCCGAGGTCGGCCGCGGCGCCGCGGCGGTGGAGCGGGCGGTGGGCCGGCGGCCGCTGGGCTTTCGGGCGCCGGGCTACCTGCTGGGCGGCCATCTGCTGGAGCGGCTGGCGCGGGCCGGCTACGCCTACGACGCCTCGGTGCTGCCCAGCCCGGCCTACCCGGCGCTCAAGGCGGCCGCCTGGAGCTGGCTGCGGCTGCGCGGCCGGCCCAGTGCGGCCCGGCTGGGCGACCCGCGCGAGGCTCTGGGCCCGGCCGGGCCCTACCGGCCGGACGGGCGCCGGCCGTGGCGCCGGGGCAGCGCGCCGCTGCTGGAGCTGCCGGTGGGCCGGCTGGGCCCGCTGCCGCTGACCGGCGGTTTGCTGGCGCTGGCCGGGCCGCGGGCGGCGGCCGGGCTGGGCCGGTTGGCCGCGCGCAGCGGCTGGGTGCAGCTCGAGCTGCACGGGGTGGACCTGCTGGACATCGCCAGCGACCGGCTGGATGCGGCCCTGGGCGTCCAGCCCGATCTGCGCATCCGGTGGCCGCGCAAGGCCGAGGCGGTGCGCCGTTTCTGCGCGGCGCTGCGCGCCGCCGGCCGGCGGCCCGAGCCGCTCGACAGCCTGGCGGCCCGTGTCGATGCCGGTTGCGGGGGCACCGGCTGATCCGGCTGCTGAACGAGTTGCGGCGGTGTCGGCGATCCGGCCGGCGTCGCGGGCGCCGGGCGGCCGGCCGGTCGCGAAGTTGACCCCGGCGCCGGCTTCGGCCAAGATTGGGAGACATCGGCGAGCACGAGGGTGGTCGATTGATCGCGCTTCGGACAGCGGGGTGGATGGCGGTGGCGCTGGGGCTGGCGGTGGCGGCCTGCGCCGGCGACGAGGGCCGCGTCAAGCGGGTCGAGGTCGAGGTGCTGACCAAGAGCCAGGCCGCCTCGCGCGGCGCCGGCGGCCGGCCCGAGCCGGTCTACTCCACCTCCTTCGCCATCCGGCTGGCCGAGCTGGCGCTCAAGGAGGCCGGCGCCATGGACTGCCACCGGCGCGACGTGGCCGTGTCCTACTGCGACGGCGTCTACACCGTCACCTTCGAACGGCCCCCGGCCAAGGTCATGGTCAAGGACTACCGCGTCGCCATCGAGGCCGACACCAGCCGCATCCTGCAGGTGGATCTGGGCCGCTGACGCCCCCCCCCCCCCCC
>CAYVQE010000188.1:0-10132 GCA_964454005.1 uncultured Myxococcales bacterium | reverse complement strand
CGCGGTGGCCGCGGCGAGGCGCAGGTCCGGTCGCGGCTCGGCCGCGTCGCTGCCGGCCGCGGCCGCCGCCAGCCCCAGCCGCTGGCGCGCCGCGGCGCGCAGCCGCTCGAAGTAACGGGCGAAGGTCGGGTAGCGCTCGACCAACTCGGCCAGCTCGGCCGCCGCGCCCAGCGAATCCCAGCTCACGTCCAGCGCCTCGAGCCACCACCAGTGCTGCGGCCGCTGCTCGGGCGCCACCATCAAGGCATGGCCCTCGCGGGCGCTGTTGGCGAAGGCCAGCCCCCAGGCCAGCGGGCGCAGCAGGGTGTCGAAGTAGCCCGCCGCGCCGGCCTGCTCCTCGGTCCAGCGGGCCTGCTCGCCCAGCAGCAACCGGGCGCCGGCCAGCCGCCGGTCGAAGCGCTGGCGCTCCAGCAGGGCGTCCTCGACCCGCTCGGCCAGCACGTCGAGGTGCACGTCCTCGAAGGGATCGTCGACGGCCTCCTCGATCAGCCGCGCCAGCCGGTCGGCCTCGGTGCGCAGGGCCTCGGCGTCCAGCGCGGCCAGGGCCGAGCGCGCCAGCTCGGCCGGCAGCTCGGCCTCGGGCTCGTGCCCGGCGGCGGCCAGGGCGCCCAGCGCCTCCAGGTAGAGCCCGGCCGCCTCGACGCGCTCGTCGCGCCCGATTTCCGAATCGAGCGCCCATCTCCGCTGCTCATCGGCCGCCTGGTAGAGATCGTCGATGATGTCGAGCGGCAGCTCGAACGAAGGGCTCGGCGGGCTCATGGCGCCACCCCCTGCTCGGCCGGGCTGGCCAGGCCGCTGTCGATCACGGCCCGCCGCATGGCCGCGGCCCGGCGTTTCTGTTCGAAGTCGTAGAAGACCGTGTTGTAGGGCTTGAGCTTGCCGCCCCGGGTGGGCCGGTAGCCGGTGATCACCCTGAGCTGCTCGTGCTCGCGCTCCAGCGCGGCCACCACCAGCACCCGCTGCGGCGCCAGCAGCTTCAGCTTGGGCGCCCGGCCCGGCGCGCCCTGCTCGACGTAGAACACCGGCCGCTGCCCCGGGCCCTGGCCGCGCAGCCCGTCCTCGATGGCGTCGGCCACGAGAGCGGCGTAGCGGCCGAACTCGGCGTCGAACTCGGCGTCGACCGCGCGCAGGGCGTGGGCGCTGCCGGGGTCATGGCAGGCCGCGCAGGGCTGATCCGCGGTCGGGGCATTGCGCGCCAGGGCGCAGCGCGGCACCACCCGGCGCAGCCGCCCGACGGCCGCGGCCCGCCGGCGCGGCAGCTCGGCCGGCAGCGCCGGGTCGTCGCCCCACAGCTCCTGCCAGCGCTCCGGGTCGCGCCGCTCGTCCGGCTCGGCGCGGCACAGCCGGGCCACGTGGGTCATGTAGTGGCAGTGCAGGTTGACGGTCGAGGTGAACCCGGCCCAGGCCAGCTCGATGCCCTGGCCCTCGAGCCGCAGCCGGTAGTTGATCGCGCCGGCAGCCATGGTGCCCTCCTCAGCTGCGCCCGGCCGGGCGCATCTTCATCAGGTTCATCGGGTTGCCGGTGATCAGCTCGTAGCAGCGCTTGAACGCCATCCTGGCCATCTGCCGCAGCTTGTAGAGCCCGGTGCGGGTGACGCCGAACAGCGCGATCAGCTCGGCGGTGGTCCACTGCTGCGTCTGCTGATCCAGCTCGAGCAGGCGGCGGTAGTCGACCCGGGCGTCCTCGACGCAGCGCAGGATGCGCTCCTGCAGCTCCTCCCAGGCCACCCGCTCCTCGGGGCCGGCCTCGCCCGCATCCTCTGGATCCAGGTGCCGCTCCTCGTCGTCCTGCTCGCCGGCGGCGGTCAGCGACACCGTCTTGACGCGGCGCTGGGTCTTGCGACCGGCGTCGATGAAGGCGCTGGTGATGACCCGGATCAGGTAGGAGCGGTAGCCGACCGAGTCGCGGGCCTGGATGCAGTTGTCGGCCCGGTTGTGCTTCATCACCCGCATGACCACCTCTTCGGCCAGCTCCGCCCGGTCGGCCGCTGAGAGGCGCAGCCCATAGGCCCAGCCGACGCGCCGCTCGATGTAATCCAGGGTATAGGCCATCACGGCCTCGCCGTCGGGCGTGCGCCAGTCCAGCCTATCGCCCGAGAAGAAACGCGCTATCCGCTGCTCGAGCGCCTCGTCCGGCTTCGCATCATCCGCTCCGCTCACCGCCACACCTCCTGCCGGGCACCACCAGAACCCGATCGCCGTGCTCGCTGTCTCGAATGATGCGATACCACAAGATAGCCCGAGGCACAAAGCGCATTGCCGGGCCGCCGCGCCGGCGGCGCCCACCGCTCGCCGCAGCGCGCGCCCATTCGCCGGCCTCATCGGGCGCTGGTGGCGAGCAGACGGGCCGCATCGCGGATGAAGTCCAGCGCGTCGGTCAGGGTATCGGCGGTATCGACCACCTGGGGCCAGGTGCCCCGCGTCCGGCCCGTGCCCGGATCCCGCTCTTCCAGCAGCCCGGCGATGAGATTTGGATAGCCCTGCCGCATGGCCTTGCGCAGATCCTTGCGGCGATTGACAACGGTCTCGACGGCCGCGCCGATCAGCGGCGCCAGCACCGCCAGGGCGAAGGCCCCGCCGGCGATCATGCCGATCGTCTCCACCCAGACCGGCAGGCCGAACACGCCGGCCCACAGGGCCGAGTAGAAGGGCACCGTGCCCAGGTAGATCTTCTCGGCCGTCGCCGCGCCGATGGCGGCGCCGAAGCCGCGGCAGACCTCGCCGTAGACCAGGGAGCCGACACCGATCTCGATGGCCATCAGCACCGCCTGCGACATGGCCCGGCCGGTCGAGCCGACGCGTTCGAGCTGCAGCCGCACCTGGTGCTCGAAAGCCTCGGCGTCCCAGAGGCCCTCCCGCTGCAGCTCGGCGCGGATGCGATTCAGATCCTCTCTGAAGGGCGCGAACAGGTTCCGCTCCACCAGGCGCCGGTAGCGCTGCTCGAACTCCTCGGGCAGGAAGACCTCATCGATGAAGCATTTCTGGAGCCGGCGGGCGGCCAGGGGCTGTATGGTCCACTTGCGCCTGGCCAGCTTGCCGGCCCCCCAGGCCGGGAGGTTGTAGAGGCCGATCGCCAGATCGGGCAGGGCGTAGCGCAGCGAGCGCTTGGACACCCCCTTGAAGGAACGCAGGTGGCGGTCCAGAAAGGGCTGCACGCGGGCGTCCATGGTGCGGGTCACGTAGCCGTGGACCATGTCCCGGGTCGCCCAGTAGAGCCGATGCCGGTTGATGCCCATGTCGGTCTCGAACATGGCTCACCCCCTGCTCTCTCGAGCGACCGGCTCGTCGCTGCCGGCCACCAGGTCGCGCACCCCCTTGTCCCAGCGCTGCAGCGCGGCCCGCAGGCTGTCGAGCTCTTCGGGGGTGCCGGTCCAGTGATCGAGCGCCACGGCGCGGTCGGTGTCGGCCAGCAGCCGGCGCGCCACCCGCAGGTAGATCAGGGCGTCGTCGATGCCGAGCAGCAGATCGAGCACCTGGCCGGTCAGCAGGCTGTAGCCCACCGCGGCCGCCAGGTAGAGCTTGCTGCGCAGCGGCACCCGGGGGTCTTCGATCAAGCCCCAGACCAGCCGCACCACCCGCAGCGGCAGGCCCAACCGGTGGGCCAGGCCCTGGCTGTGGTCATCGCCTTGTTCCCGCTTTTCAGTGGCTTGCTCCGAAAGTGCCATCGTTCACCCTCCTGGCGCCAATTCGCCCTGGTCATCTCGCCCCGCAAAAAGCGCGGCACAAGAGGCTCTACTCGCTGCACCAACTCATTCAACGAACCGGCTCGAGAGCCTCTAGACGCCCGGTCGACCCGTTTCCGCCACCGGCTGCGAAAAAAATCGCCGATCAGGGGCCACCAAAGCCTCGATCGCCGGGTGACCCGCTCGCCGGCTGCGGCGCCCGGCCCGTTCCTCCCGGCACCGCCGCGCCCCTCGATCGGCATGACGCCCGGCCGGGCCGGTCCTGACAGCGGCGGCGAAAAACGATCCGATCGGCCGCGCCCGTCACATCCGTGCTCGGCGGGCGTCCCGATCCCCAGGCGAGGAGCGAGCGAGAACCCGACAATTGATCCCGAACGAGGAGCGCGCCGTGGCCACCGAACGCGCCAAGCTGCAGCACCAGGCCCTGCGTCACTGGAAACGCGGCCAGTGGGCCAAGGCGCTGGCCGCCTACGAGCGCATCCTGGCCCAACGGCCGCAGGATGCGGCCACCCGGCTCAAGGTGGGCGACGTGCTGCTGCGCGCCGGCCGGCGCTACGAGGCCCTGCAGGCCTGGCTGACCACGGCCGAACAGTACCGGCGCGCCGGGCTGCTGCTCAAGGCGGCCGCCATACAGCGCCGGGTGGTCGGGCTGGCGCCGGAGGCCTTTGCGCACCGGCTGCGACTGGCCGCCGACCTGCAGCGGGCCGAGCGGCCGGCCGACGCCCTGACCGAGCTGACGCGCGCCGCCCGGATGCTCGGCCCGCAGGCCGGCGACGACCAGCGCACAGCCCTGCTCGAGCTGGGCGCCGAGGTCTTCGCCGCCTGCGGCCTGGCGGCCAGGGCGGCCGCCGCCACCCGCCAGCTGGCCGTGCTGCGCGCGGCCGCCGGCGACGACGAGGCGGCCCGCGCCCTGCAGCAACGCGCCCTGGAGCTGGCGCCGGCGGCAGCGGAGAACTCCATCGCATGCGAGGAAGAGCGGTTGGAGGCCCTACCGAGCGCCGACAGCGAAGAGGAGCCACCGGACGCCGAGCCGACGGCCGAATTCGCCGCCCCGGTGGTGGAGCTGGAGCCGGAGGCGACAGCGGAGATCGATCTCGAGATCGACCTGGATGCGCCCGAGCCCGATGCGCCGCCCGGCGCCGAACCGAGCGCCGAGCCGAGCGCGCCAGGCCCGACCGCCCCCGAGCGGCCGGCAGCGGCGCGGGCCGCAGCGGACGGCCCGCCAGCGCACACCGAACTGGAGGCGGAGCTGCCGGCCGCGGACGATTTCCAGTACGACCCCCAGGACGTGCTGGCCGCCTTCCGCGAAGGCGTGGCCCGCACCGTGGATCCGCGCGACGGCCAGACCCACCGCGACCTGGGCATCGCCTACCGCGAGATGGGCCTGCTGGACGAGGCCATCGAGGCTTTCGAACTGGCCGCCCGCCAGCCCCGGCAACGCATCGCCTCGCTGGCCCTGCTGGCCGACTGCCTGGTTGCGGCCGGCCGCGCCCGCGAGGCCATCTGCCAGGCCATGAAGGCCCTGCACCAACCCGGCCTGACCACCCGACCGGCCCTCGACCTCTACCACGTCGCCGCCCGCGCCTACGAGCAGCTGGGCGACGCCGAGACCGCCACGCGCCTGTACCGCAAGATCACCCGCCGCGACCCCACCCACCACCACGCCCGCGAGCGGCTGGCGGCCCTGGGCGCCACGGGGCCGTCGTAGCGGGTGGGGGCTGCCGAGGGATCCAGGCTGTAGAGAGTTCTGATTGAGCTGAGCGCCCGGCCAACAGTCACCTCTAGCGGGCGGGGAGCTGACGGGGGTCTGGGGCGGTGCTAGAATCGCCGCCCTGGGGTGACTTGCGATGGCGGCGGGAAGCCGGTTCAGCAGATCGATCTGGTGGTTGGTGGCGATCGTCGCCATCGGGCTGTTTCTGCGCCGGCCGCGGGCGGTGGCGGTGCTGGTGGGCCTGGCCTTGGTGGCCCTGGTCGTGTTCGGCTTGCTGCGCCCGGGGCTGCGCCGCCGGCGGGCGCGGCACGAGGAGCGGGCGAGCTGGGCGGCGGCACCGGCGGCGCTGGCCGAGGCCAAGGAGCGGCTGCTGCTCGACGACGACGCCGGCATGTGGCACGCCGTGCGCCGGGCCCTATTCGTGCCGCGTGACTTGCCCTGGACCCTGCGCATGGTCGAACACGACCGGCAGGTGGTCGCGCTGCTGGCCGAGCACTGCCGCGATCAGCTCACCGCCCCGGATGCCGAAGCCCTGGACCGGCTCGCGTCCCACCTGGCCGGCATCCGCGGCGCCAGCGACCTGCCGCGCATCGACCCCCACCGCTTCGCACCGGTGATCTCGCTGGCCCACGCGCGCGGCGCCGGCAACGGCGCCGCGCCCTGAGCACCCCCTGGCGGCCGGACCCGAACCGCACTGGCCCGAAGGACTGGCCTACCAGCTTGCCGCCGACGAGAACGGCCAGCTCTTCGCCGGGCTGCGCCGCGGCCGCCGGATCCCCAAGCCGCTGCAACGGCAGTCGTGCTTTCCCACCCGGTCGCCCGTGTCATAGAGACGGAACGACGAACCAAGAACCACGAACCAAGAACCAAGAACCACGAACGAAAAGCGCCCCTACCCTTACGCCACTGGCGCCGTCCCCAACACGGCGCGCGCCCGCTCGACGATGGGCACGGCGTGGTCGAGCCCGGCGCCGGCCGCGGCCGCGTCGCCGTTGCCGTCGCCGGCGGCGGCCAGCTCGCGCAGCGCCGAGACGCCGGCGGCCTGGGCGGGCTCGAGCAGACCGGCGCGCACCAATGCGCCGTGGACGCTGGCGGCGGCCACCGGCTGGTCGGCCGCGGGCTGGCCGCCGTCGATGCAGGCCAGCGCGCGCAGCGCGGCCTCGGCCGCCTGGTGGGCCGGCGCCAGCGCCTCGGCGGCGAAGCCGCCGCCGGCCAGCAGCTGGGCCATCTGCAGCTTGCGCTCGGCCGCGTCCAGGTGCGGCCGGGCCGCCTCGCGGCGCTGCTCGGCGCGGGGCTTGCCGCCCAGGCCCTCGGCCCGGTGCAGCTCGCAGCCGCCGGCGCTCGGCTCGACCAGGCCCAGCTCGGCCAGCCGCTGCAAGGTGGCGTAGGTGCTGCGGTCGATCACCTCCACCGGGCCGGCGTCCTCGCCGCAGGCCCGCCGGTGCAGCCGGCGCACCCGGCCGGCGAGCTGATCGGCCTGGTCGTCGACCACCACCAGCGCCGCCCGGCCCGCGGCCCGGTCGGCCGGGGCCTGCTCGATCAGCAGCACCCGGCTGGACAGCTCGGCCACCAGGTCCTGGCGGAAGCGTTCCTCGGGCGGGGCATCGGCCGCCCGCCCGCCGCTCTCGGCGACCGCCTCGGCCCCGGCGGCCGCGGGCCGGGTCTGCGGCCCGGCGGCCTGGCCCATGATCACCCGCAGCTTTTTCAAGAAGGCCTCGCGGCTCGAGGGCATGCCGATCCGATCCAGGTCGCCGCGGCCGTCGATCACCCCGTCGGCCAGCTCGCGCTTGACCGCCAGCGTGCCCAGCATGCGGTGCTCGATCGAGTCGCTGGTGACCAGGTTGATCACCTGCACCGCCGCGCGCTGGTGCTTGCGCCAGGCGCGGGCGATGCGCTGCTCCAGCCGGGCCGGGTTCCAGGGCAGATCCAGGTTGATGACCACCTCGGCCGCCTGCAGGTTCAGCCCCGTGCCGCCGCTCTCGCTGGACAGGAACAAGCGGCAGTCGGGGTCGTTCTTGAACCGTTCGATCTCGGCCCGTCGCTTGTGCTGCGGCACCGAGCCGGTGTGCCAGGCCACCCCCAGGCCCAGCGCATCGGCCCGCTCGCGCACCAGCTCGAGCATGCGCACCCACTCGGAGAACACCAGCGCCTTGCGGCCGGCGGTCACCCCGGCGTCCTCGAGCACCCGCTCCAGCTCGTCGAGCTTGGGGCAGACGCGGCAGTCCTCATCCAGGATGTAGGGGGTGTCGCACAGCATGCGCATGCAGGCCAGCCAGCGCTGCAGCCGGTCGTGCTCCTCGCGCCGCAGCGGCCGCCGCCGGGCCGCTTGCATCAGCCGGGCCACCTTGGTCTCGTACTCCTGGTAGGGCCCGCGCTGGGCCGGGGTCATCTCGACGAAGAAGTTGTTGTCCACCCGGGCGGGCAGCTCGTCCTCCACCTCGTCCTTGCGCCGGCGCAGCATCAGCGGCCGGATGCGCCGGCGCAGCTCGTCGAGGTTGCGGTAGCCGGCCGGCCGGCCGCGTTCATCGAGATCGTAGAACTCGCGGTTGAAGCGGAACAGCGGGCCGAACAGCCGCGGGTCGAGGAACTCGACCAGCGAGTAGATCTCGTCGATGCGGTTCTCCAGCGGGGTGCCGGTGAGCACGAAGGCATAGGGGCCGGCCAGCCGCTTGACCGCCTGGGCGGTCTTGGTGCTCCAGTTCTTGATCCGCTGCGCCTCGTCGAGCACCACCACGTCCGGGCACAGCAGCTCGTTGATGGCGGCCACGTCGCGCAGCACCTGCTCGTAGTTGGTCAGGGTGAAAAAGGGCGCCCGGCGGTACTGCTGGTGCCGGCGGGCCTGGTTGCCGTAGACCACCTGGCAGTCCAGATCGGTGAACTTGGCGATCTGCTCCTGCCACTCGGCCTTGAGCGAGGCCGGGCCCACCACCAGCACCCGCTCCACGCCGCGTTCCTGGCGCAGCAGGGCGCAGGCGGCCACCGCCTGCACGGTCTTGCCCAGGCCCATGTCGTCGGCCAGCATGGCCCGTTCGCCGAAGGCCAGGTGCAAAACGCCCTGGCGCTGGTAGTCGTACAGCGGCAACCGCACCAGCTCCAGCCCGCGGCGGCCGGCGGCCAGATCGCGCTCGAAGGCCTGGCGGTCGCGCCGGCGCCGGGCCCGGCGGGCGCGGTCGGCGGCCCAGTCGATGACCTCCTGCGACAGCCGCAGCCGGCGGCGGGTGGCCGGGTGCAGCCGCGCCATGTCGCGCGCCAGCGCCGGCACCGCGTCGGCCGCATCCCCGCGCAGCCGGCCGGCCGGGTCGAAGTAGCGCGCGGCGAAGCGCTTCAGCCCCGGCGAGGGCCGGTGCGGCAGCTCCAGGCGCACCTCGGGCGCACCGTCGCGCAGCAGCCGGATCTCGGCCCGCGGCGAGCCGGCCGCAGCCGCCCGGGCGAACTTGCGCGGCTTGCGCCGCAGCTCGGCCAACACGGCCTCGATGTGCTTGCAGGTGCCCAGCCCGTTGACCTGGTAGTCGGGGCAGCTGCAGGTGTTCTGGCGCTGCTCCAGCGCGCGCATCTCCACCCGGTAGGTCGAGCCGCTGGTCTCGGAGCCGACCGCGTAGTCGGCATAGAAGGGCTGGTCCGGATCCAGCGAGCGGATGCGCATCGGCTCGGCCGCGGCCCGCTCCACGCGGCGGGCGATCTCGTCGGCGTCGGTGGTGCGCCAGCCGACCGGGCCGTCCTTTTTCTTCTTCTTGCGCTCACCCCCGTCTTTGACCACGCGCCGCCGGGTCGCCGTACCGGCCATGAGCCACCTCCTGCTGGGTTCGAGTTCCGGGGCCCAAGGATCGGCCAGCCGGCGGCCGGGTGCAAGCCCTTTGTCAGATGATCCGCGCCGTAGAAGTTTTTCTGATTGTGCTGACCGGCCAGCCACGAGACACCTTCCGCCCGTTCCCAGCCTGTTCGATCCCGCAGGCGGTTCGTGTCAGGCGCGCGAGCGGATTCTCCGGTAGCGCCATCGCCGAGGAAGGACGCCTCAGTCGCGCGCCTGGCCGCGGAAGACGTTGCGCTGGTGCCAGCGGACCACGTCCGCCGCCGGGGCCAGGGAGTCGGCCTGTGGGCCCTGCAGCGGCCGGCCCTGGAACTGCAGCACGAACTGCCGGGTGGCATCGTGGCCGGCGAAGTCCTGCGAGACCAGGATGCGCCGGTCCTGGCTCAGGCCCATGCCGCCGTAGTCGAAGATCTTGTGGTGCAGCGAGCACAGGGCCAGCCCGTTGTCCACCGCATCGCGGCCCTTGTCCTGCTTGAAATGAATGTGAGCCGCCTCCAGGCCCACCAGGCTGTCGCCCAGCCGACCGTCGTAGCCGCAGACGGCGCAGCGGCGCTCGTAGGCGCGCAGCACGTCCTCGCGGAAGGCCGGATCGCGCCGCGCCCGCGACCCGCTCGCGCCGGCGGACAGGTCCAGGCCCAAAGAAGCGGCGATGTCGTCTTGCAGCGTGTCCGGCCAGAACTGCTCCAGCACGGCCTCGGCCAGGGTCTTGATTTGATGCCGGTGACCGGTCAGCTCGGCCCACAGCTCAGGCGGCACGGAACCCGTGACCCTGTTCTCCTTGAATCTTTTTGCCGAAGGGGTCTCAGAGCCGTCAGCCGGAAGCCCCTCTCCCTCTAGATCCCAAAAACCATCGAAATGTAGATACCAGAATGGATACTTAGCGCGGGCTTCGCCCGCAACCCAAAAATGGAGGCGGCGTCTTCCCTCGGG
>CAYVQE010000187.1:0-10426 GCA_964454005.1 uncultured Myxococcales bacterium | reverse complement strand
AGAGCAATCCGCGCAGCTGGTTCCAGTGGATAGCCAAAAGCGCCTGTAGAGATAGCAGGAAACGCTATGGATCTGATGCCGTAGCTTTCCGCTAGCTGTAAGGCATTTCGATAACACGAGGCCAGCAGCCGATTGGAAGGTTTGTCTTTACCGTAGACCGGCCCAAGGCAGTGGACAACATAGCGGTTGGGTAGATTATGCGCACCGGTTATCACCGCTTCGCCAGGCCGGATGGGTGCAAGTGGCCGGCATTCCGCTTCCAAGCTCGGGCCTGCAGCACGATGGATTGCTCCTGCGACCCCACCACCAATCCGCAACTCGGCGTTGGCCGCATTGACAATGGCTTCCATATCCGCTTGATCCGCAATATTTCCTTCAACACCTTCAACTTTTACGCCATGTAGCTCTCGCATTGCCATCAGTGTTCATCTCCTTCCATGAGGAAGCGCCATATCTCCATCGCACAACGACAAAGACAAGCGGCGGTCAGCTACACGATTGCGTCAGCTTGCGGTGGGGCGGATCAGCGGCCGGCCGGCCAGGTGGTCTCGGGCTCGCCGGTGGTCAGGCCCAGGCGGGTGGTGGCCACGGCCAGGCCGGCTCCTACCTGGTGCTGGCGGCCGTCGCTGCTGTGGCCGTGCAGCTCGATGCCGGCGTCGGGGGCGGCCAGGGCCCGGCACAGGTCGGCCGGGCCGTACTCGAACCACCAGCCGTCGTCGTCGTCGCGGCCGAAGCGCCGCGGCTCGCCGGCGCCGGCGGCGTGGACCTGCAGCCGCTCGATGCGCTGGGCGGCGGTGGCCCGGCCGCGCAGCCGCGGCCCGGCGCTGGTCTCGACCGGCTGCATGGCCGGGTGCAGCCAGATCAGCATCGAGCCGCCGGGCTCGACGAAGCGCGGCGCCAGCTCGATCACGGCGGCGAAGGAGCGCCGCTCGCCGCGCTCGAGCAGCAGCGTCAGGTAGAGCGGCTCGCCAGCCAGCAGCAGCTCGAGCTCGCCGCGGTCCACGGTCAGCGCGTAGCGGTAGGCGTCGCGCCGCTCGATGCGGCCCAGCTCGCCGGCGGCCGCCCAGGACAGCACGCTGTGCAGCGGCCGATCGGCCTCCAGCGCCAGCACCCAGCCGCCGCCGGCCGCAGCCTCGAGCACCGGTGCCGCGCTCAGCTGCAGCCCGGCCACCTCGGCCCGCAGCGGCGTCACGCCGTCGAAGTCGCCGGCGTCCAGCTCCACGGTGGCTGTCTGATCCAGCCCGGCGCTGGAGCCGCCGGCATCCGAGCCGCCACAGCCGGCCGCCAGGCCCAGCGCCAGGAATGATCCGATGATTTGCCCCTTCAGCCAGCCACGCTTCCGATCGCGAAACGTACTCATGTCCTTCACCCTCGTTCTTCTTGGGTGTTTCCCGCCTGCCGGCTCGTTTTACCCAGAAGCATCTGTGGGCCAGGTCTGGCCCGTTTGCTTACAAGTGCGCCTGTGTCGCACATTGGTCTACACTTGTCAAGCCCATTCGACACCGCGGCGCAGGTTTTTCAAAAGCCCCTGAAAATCAGCTCCTCCGCGTCTCTTCTGGGCTGGCATACGGAGGCGCCCGGGAATTTTCAGGGCTCGGCCGCGGAAATCTCGCCGTTTGGTAGCTCGAAGGCCAGCTCCAGCAGCGGCTCGTCCGGGGGCCGGTAGAGCGCCCGGTAGATGGCCCACCAGGACAGCAGGCGGCGGCCATAGCGCGTACGAATCGCAGCGCTGCGCGCTGTTCGGCGTTCGGCGGCGGCCAGCCGCCGCGCCCGGGCCATAAATCGCGGCACGGTCCCGCGCGTCCCGCGTGGGGAGCACCTTTGGTACGGCATAAACCGCCGAGGTGAATGATTGTCGTCCCTTCGAGCGGGGGAGCTTCTGGCTAGCCGCCGGGTTTGAACAGGCGCAGGATCAGAAGACCGCCGGCCAGGCAGAGCAAGCTGGACAGCGGGGCGAAGGAGCACAGCGCGCGGTAGCCCAGCAGGCAGGGCTCGGCGGCGCGATCGAAGGGCAGCAGGGTGGCCAGGCCGAACAGCGCCGGCAAGGCGGCCATGAACCAGGCCGTGGGATCGCGTCTGGGCGGCGCGCTCATCACCATCCGTGTTGGCCGGAAGTTCCTCAGGAACTTCCAACTTATTGATTTTATTATCCCCCGCCCTTCGGGCGGGGGAACTTCAGGTTAGCGCGTTCGGCCGCGGAAGCCAAGGCAGGGAAGCCGGGCTCGGCCCGGGTGGGACTACACTGCACCAACGGCCCGGCCCCCCGCCCTCGCCGCCTTCGCTTCCGGCTTCGGCGGCTTGACCTCGGCGCTTTTTGCCGTGCCGCAAGGTGCCCCCCCGCGCGTGCCGCGCGGGGGGTGACTGTGGGCTGGCCACTCAGCTCAATCCGAAAACTTTACACCGCGGATCGCTCAGCCCGACGATCGCGGACGATTGGGCTGGCCGCGACGGCGGCGGCCGATCTAGTCTGGCGGCGTGAGCGGACGCGCGGACAGAGTTGCGGCCGTACAGCGGCCCCCCTGGCACAGCCGCAGACGGCGCAGCATGGCCGCGCTGTACGCCGCCTCGCTGCTGCTCGCGGCCCTGGGGGCGCCGGCCGGCTGTAGCGAAGAACTGAAGCCGGCGGCGCGGGCGCGCTGGGCCGCCGAGCTCGGCTGTGCGGCCGAGCGCGTCGAGCGGCGGGCGGATTGGTACGGCCACGCGGTGGGCTGCACCGATGTTGCCGACGAGTGGCACGGCGCGGTGCGCGCCTTCTGGGACAACGGCCGGCCCAAACACCGCGGCGGCTATGACCACGGCCGGCGCCACGGCCGCTGGCGCATCTGGCGCCGCGACGGGACGAAGAAGGAACAGGGCCGCTTCGTCCGCGGCCGGCGCCATGGCGCCTGGAGCTTTTTCGCTCAGAGCCACAAGGTCTCCGACGGCCACTACCGCGACGATGCCAAGCACGGCCGCTGGACCTACTACGCCCCGGACGGCCGGCGCATCGCCAGCGGCACCCTGGAGCGCGAGCAGCGCAGCGGCCAGTGGGTCACCTGGGACGCGAAGAACCGGCGCTGCCAGGGCCGCATGCAGGCCGGGCGCAAGGTGGGCGAGTGGATCTGCTTCCACGGCCCCGAGCCCGAGCAGCGCTGGGCCGCCGGCCGCTACGTCGACGGCCGGGAGCACGGCCGCTGGCGGGTCTGGTCGCCGGACGGCCGGCTGCGCCGCCAGGGCCGCTACCGGCTGGGCGAGCGGGTGGGCACCTGGCTGGACTACGGCCCGGACGGAGAGGTCGTCGCACGCACCGTCTACCGCGACGGCCAGGTGGTGCGCGCCGAGCGCCGCGCCCCGGCCGGCGAGCCGCAGCCAGCGCAGAAATAGGTTTTCGGGATTCGCGCGCCGCCCCCTTCGGTTTTGGTGCCGGGGGGCCGATGGATTATACTGGAAGCCCGACCGCCAGAGGAGGTGCCGTGCTCGAACCGACCGTGCTGGACTACGTCCGCGCCGCCGGCCAGCTCGACCGGGAGCGCTTCTGCCGGCAGTTTCCGCACCCGGTGCTGGTGTCGCTGGCCGCCGACCTGGGCCACGCCTTCCGCGAGGTGCGCACCCGCCTGTGCGGCCCGGCCGCGGCCGGCTCCGAGGACGACCCGTCCATCCGCGCGGTGGCGCCGGTGCTGGCCGTGCGCAGCCACGACAACGAGGCGGCCGGCGGTCAGATCAGCCTGGGCCGCTCCGAGGACTGCGACCTGGTGATCGACCACGAGACGGTCTCGTCCACCCAGGCGGTGCTGCTGGCCGACCCGGCCGGCGGCGGCTGGCGGCTGCTGGAGCTCGAGGCCACCAACCCCACCCGCCTCAACGACCGCCCGCTGGCGCCGGGCCAGGCCGTGGGCCTGAACGACGGCGACAAGCTGGCCTTGGGCGACTGCCGCTTCGTGTTCTACTCGCCGGCCGGCTTTTTCCAAATGCTGCAGCCGAACGGCTGACCCGACGCGCCCAGCGCCGGCCGGAAGTGGACAGGGCCCCACCCCAGCCCATAAGATGCCGCCTTGATCCGATTCGCCGGCGCCCCAACGGGCGCCGCCGGGAGCCCCATGCTGCACCGCCTGCTCCAGCTCTACCGCACCGGCCCGGACCGGCCCGCCTTCAGCCATGACCGCTCCGAGATCCGGCGGGTGTACGAGCGCATGCGCTGGAGCGTGTTTCTGACCACCACCATCGGCTACGGCCTGTTCTACACCACCCGGCTCAGCCTGAGCGTGGTCAAGGAGCCCCTGGTCAGCAGCGGCGTGTTCGACCCGGCCGAGCTGGGCACCATCGGCTCGGCGCTGCTGTTCACCTACGCCTTCGGCCGGCTGACCAACGGCTTTCTGGCCGACCGGGCCAACATCAAGCGCTTCATGGCCACCGGCCTGTTCATCTCGGCCTGCATCAACCTGGTGCTGGGCTTCACCACCGCGTTTTGGGTCTTCGCCCTGCTGTGGGGCCTCAACGGCTGGTTCCAGTCCATGGGCTCGGCGCCCTCGGTGGTCTCGCTGACCCAGTGGTTCAGCCTGTCCGAGCGCGGCTCGCGCTACGGCATCTGGTCGACCTCGCACTGCATCGGCGAGGCCATCACCTTCGCCGGCACCGCAGCCGTGGTCACCGTGCTGGGCTGGCAGGCCGGCTTCTGGGCCCCGGCCCTGCTGTGCATCCTGGGCGCCGGCGTCATGCTGCGCACCCACGCCGACCGGCCGCAGACCTACGGCCTGCCGCCGGTGGCCGACTACAAGAACGACCACCCGGCCCGGCCGCAGCCCGACCAGCCGGTATCCACCGGCCGGCGCCAGCTGGAGGTGCTGACCAACCCCTGGATCTGGGTGCTGGGCTTCAGCGCGGCGCTGTTGTACATGGCCCGCTACGCCATCAACAACTGGGCCATCTGGTTTCTGCAGGTGGAGAAGAGCCTGGCGCTGATGGACGCCAGCCTGGTGGCCTCCACCGCGCCCATCGCCGGGCTGGTCGGCTCGGCCGCCTCGGGCATCATCTCGGACAAGCTGTTCAACGCCCGGCGCAACTGGCCCACCCTGCTATACGGCCTGATGCAGGTGGGCGCGCTGATCATGCTCTACCTGGTGCCGGCCGACTCCTTCTGGCTGGCCGCGGTGGCGCTGAGCCTGTTCGGCTTCGCCACCGGCGGGCTGCTGGTGTTTTTGGGCGGGCTGATCGCGGTCGACATCGTGTCCAAGAAGGCCACCGGCGCGGCCATGGGCGTGATCGGCCTGTTCTCCTACCTGGGCGCCGCGTTGCAGGATCTGCTCTCGGGCCTGCTGATCGACGCCACCGAGGTGGTCGACGGCGCCGGCGCGTCGAGCTACTCCTTCGACACGGCCTTCGCCTTCTGGCTGGGCGCGGCGGTGCTGTCCATGCTGCTGGCGGCCTGCGCCTGGCGGGTCAGAGCCCGGGATTAGCGAGGCGCCGCGGCCTCCGGCCCCAAAACCGCCAACTGGCCCATATTGCGAGCCTAATCGGGGTTGATCTCGCCCGGCCAGCGGGTAAGATGGCTGCTGCGAGCGCCCCAGGGGGGCGCCTTTGACAGGAGGAGGAGCCATGGAGCTGGCCGCCATGAAGTCGGCCCACCGCGAGCTGGTCGGGCGGGACTACGAGCCGCTGCGCGTCGAGCGGGGCTATGCCAACCGCACGCTGTACATCGACCTGTCCGCCATGCGCATCGAGTTCAAACCGGTCACCGAGGCCATGCGCCAGACCTTCACCGGCGGCAAGGGCTTCGACCTGTACCTGATGTGGCAGGCCATACCCGGGCCCATCGCCTGGGACGATCCCAAAAACGAGCTGTGCATCTGCTGCGGGCCGCTGGCCGGCACGCCGGCCTACTCGGGCTCGTCCAAGAGCATCGTCACCGGCATCTCGCCCACCACCGGCTCGGTGATGGACTCCAACGTGGGCGGCCACTTCGGCCCGCTGCTGAAGTTCGCCGGCTTCGACGCCATCGAGCTGCAGGGCAAGGCGCCCGAGGACGTGCTGGTGGTGATCGACGCCCGCAGCCACCGGGTCTCGGTCGAGGCCGCGCCCCACGAGGCGGTCAACTCCTACGACCTGGCCGAGCAGCTGCACCACATGTACGCCGACGGCCCCGACGACCTGCAGCACATCTCGGTGGTCTCGGCCGGCCGGGGCGCGGAGCATACCCTGATCGGGTGTTTGAACTTCTCCTTCTACGACCACCGCCGGGGCCTGCCGCGGCTGAAGCAGGCCGGCCGCGGCGGGCTGGGCACCGTGTTCCGCGACAAGAAGCTCAAGGGGCTGGTGGCCATCGCCCCCCACGACCGGCCCCGCTGGACCATCGCCGGCGCGGAACGCTGAGCGCGAGGAGCCGAGCCATGACCGCGACCATCGAGATCGATCCGGCCCGGGTGGAGACCATCGTCGAGCGCTGGGGCCGCGACCCCGAGTTCGCCATCGAGATGCTGCAGGACGTGCAGGACGCCTTTCGCCACCTGCCGCGGCCGGTGCTGCTGCAGATCAGCCGCGCCACCGGCTGCGACCTGGGCCGGCTGTACCACATCGCCACCTTCTACAAGGCCTTCTCGCTGGAGCCGCGCGGCGAGCACAGTGTGCAGGTCTGCCTGGGCACCGCCTGCCACGTGCGCGGCGCCGCCCGGGTGATGGAAGCGCTGGGCCGCGAGCTGGACCTCGAGCCGGGCGGCACCACCGCCGACCTGCGCTACACGCTGGAGGGCGTGCGCTGCCTGGGCTGCTGCTCGCTGGCGCCGGTGGTGGCCATCGACGATGCGCTGTACGCCCACACCGACTCGTCCAAGGTGGGCCGCGTGCTGCGGCGCCACGGGCGCGGCCGACGATCGGATGGGGCGGATGGATCGGATGGGGCGGATGGATCGGATGGGGCGGATGGATCGGATGGAGAGGAGCGCTCCGATGCCTGAGCTGAGCCTGGACACCTTCGACCGCGAAGTGGCCGCCGCCGAGCAGGCGGCCGGCGCCAGCCGCGCCCAGCTGATGGTCTGCCACTGCACCACCTGCCTGGCCGCCGGCGCGGCCGAGCTGCACCGGGCCATAGAACACGAGATCGAGGCCCAGGGCCAGCAGGCCGCCGTGGCCGCGCGGCCCACCGGGGCCAGCGCCTTTTGCGCCATGGGCCCGGTGGTGGTGGCCCAGCCGGCCGGCACCTTCTACGGCGGGCTGACACCGGCCGACGCGGCCGAGCTGGTGGCCCACGCCGCCCGCGGCGAGCTGTACCCGCCGCGGCTGTACCACGACGCGGATGGCGAGGCGGTCGCCCGCGAGGCCGACATCTCCTTCGTGGCCCACCAGCAGCCGGTGGTGCTGCGCAACCGCTCGCGGCTGGACCCGACCGACATCCGCGACGCGCTGCGCTTCGGCGCCTACGACGCGCTGGCCGGCCTGCTGCGCCGGAGCGAGCCCGGCCAGGCCATCATCGACGCCATCGCCCGTTCCGGCCTGCGCGGCCGCGGCGGTGGCGGCTTTCCGGCCGGGGTCAAGTGGCAGAGCGCGGCCGCGGCCGCGGCCGAGCGCGGGCTGGCGCCCTATATCGTGTGCAACGCCGACGAGGGCGATCCGGGCGCCTACATGGATCGCTCCATCGTCGAGGCCGACCCGCACGCGCTGATCGAGGGCATGTGCATCGGCGCGCTGGCGCTGGGTGCCCGCGAGGGCTTCGTCTACATCCGCCGCGAGTACCCGCTGGCGCTGCAGCGGCTGGGCCGCGCGCTGGCCCAGGCGCGCCGATGGGGCCTGCTGGGCCGGGGCATCCTGGGCACCGATCTCGACTTCGACATCACCGTCCACCGCGGCGCCGGCGCCTTCGTCTGCGGCGAGTCGACCGCCCTGTTCGCCTCCATGGAGGGCCGGCCGGGCGAGCCGCGGGCCAAGTACGTCCACTCGGTGGAGTACGGCTTCCGCGACGCGCCCACCGTGCTCAACAACGTCGAGACCTGGGCCAACGTGCCGCAGATCATCGGCCGCGGGCCGGAGTGGTTCGCCGCCATGGGCACCGGCGACGTCAGCAGCGATCCCTGGGGCGGCAGCTCCGGCACCAAGGTCTTTTCGCTGGTGGGCAACGTGGTCCACACCGGCCTGGTCGAGGTGCCCATGGGCATGACCCTGCGCCAGATCGTGTTCGACGTGGGCGGGGGGGTACCGGCCGGCCGCGCGTTCAAGGCGGTGCAGACCGGCGGGCCCTCCGGCGGGGTGCTGCCGGCCGAGCAGCTCGACCTGCCGGTGGACTTCGACACCCTGCAGCGGGCCGGCTCCATGATGGGCTCGGGCGGGCTGATCGTGATGGACGACCGGACCTGCATGGTCGACGTGGCCAAATACTTCGTCGACTTTCTGATGGACGAGTCCTGCGGCAAGTGCACCGCCTGCCGCGAGGGGCTGTCGTGTTTGCACGAGGTGCTCGACCGCATCACCCGCGGCGAGGGCCGCGAGGGCGACCTGGAGCTGCTCGAGGATCTGGGTGCGGTGCTGGCCGACGGCTCGCTGTGCGGGCTGGGCCAGACCGCGGCCAACCCGGTGCTGACCACGCTGCGCTACTTCCGCGACGAGTACGAGGCCCACATCCGCGACCGGCGCTGCCCGGCCGGGGTGTGCAAGGCGCTGGTGCGCTACAGCGTCGACCCGGACAAGTGCACCGGCTGCATGCTGTGCATCAAGCCCTGCCCCACCGATTGCATCAGCGGGCAGAAGGATCAGGTGCACGCGATCGACCAGGACGAGTGCATCCAATGCGGCACCTGCCTGGACGCGTGCCCCGACGACGCGATCCGCGTCGAGTGAGAGGTGGAGCCATGATTCCGGTCACCATCGACGGCCAGCGTGTCGAAGTCGAGCCCGAGACCACCATCCTCGAGGCGGCCAAGAGCGCCGGCGCATTCGTGCCCTCGCTGTGCCACTCCGAGCTGGTCGAGGCCTACGGGGCCTGCCGGCTGTGCAGCGTGGAGATCCTGCGTCGCGGCAAGTCCAAGATCGTCACCGCCTGCAACTACCCCATCCGCGACGAGATCGAGGTGCAGACCCGCTCCGAGCGCGCCCTGCGCACCCGGCGGCTGCTGCTGGAGATGATGCTGGCCCGCTGGCCCGAGGTGAAAAAGATCCAGGACATGGCGCGTCACCACGGCATCGACAAGCCGCGCTTCGTCCACCCCCAGCGCGACGACGACGCGCACGCCTGCGTGCTGTGCGGCCTGTGCGTGCGCGTCTGCCGCGAGGGCGTTTGGCAGGACGTGCTGGGCTTCGCCGGCCGCGGCGCCGGCCGCCGGGTGGCCATGCCCTACGGCAAGATGACCCCGGAGTGCGTCGGCTGCGGTGCCTGCGCGGCGGTCTGTCCCACCGGCGCCATCCAGATGGTCGACGACCCCAACGGCGCGGCCGACTGGAACCGCATCCGCCGGGCGGGCATGATCATCACCCGCGAGCTGATCCTGTTCGACGACGAGCAGTGCCAGATGCGGCGCAAGGGCACCGCCAACCTGATCGACGTGATGAACGACTACGACCTGCTGCCGGTGCACAACTACCGCTTCGGCTCCCACGAGAATACGCCCTTCGTCTCGTCCGAGGTCTTCGCCGACAAGTACTTCAGCAACCGCATGCAGGACGGCTGCGCGCTGGGCTGCGACATGTCGTGCTCCCACGGCGCCGACGGCTTCGTGCTCCAGACCGGGCCGGACAAGGGCAAGACGGTCAGCGTGGACGGGCCCGAGTACGAGACCGCCGGCGGCGGCACCAACATGGGCATCTTCGATCCCGCGTGGATCCTGGAGATGAACTACTACTGCGACCACTACGGCATCGACACCATCTCGTACTGCACCCTGATGGCCTTCGTCATGGAGTGCTACGAAGCAGGCGTGCTCGACGCCGAGCGCACCGGCGGGCTGGAGCTGCCCTTCGGGGCTGAGGACGCGGCCATGGAGGTGCTGCACCAGATGGGCCGCGGCGAGGGCTTCGGGCTGGTGGCCGGGCTGGGCATCCGCCGCATGAAGCAGAAGTTCGTCGAAGAGTACGGCGCCGATGCGGACTTTCTGCAGGACATCGGCATGGAGGCCAAGGGGCTGGAGTACTCGGAGTACGTCACCAAGGAGAGCCTGGCCCAGCAGGGCGGCTACGGCATCGCGCTCAAGGGCGCGCAGCACGACGAGGCCTGGCTGATCTTCATGGACATGGTCAACAAGCAGATCCCCTCCTTCGAGGACAAGGCCGAGGCATTGCACTATTTCCCCATGTGGCGCACCTGGTTCGGCCTGTGCGGGCTGTGCAAGCTGCCCTGGAACGACGTCGAGCCCGAGGACAACGCCGAGACCGACGAGCCGCACAAGGTGCCCAAGCACACCCAGGCCCTGTGCGACTTCTTCGCCGGGGTGACCGGCCGCGAGGTCAACGCCGCCGACCTGATCAGCATGAG
>CAYVQE010000186.1:5683-10640 GCA_964454005.1 uncultured Myxococcales bacterium | reverse complement strand
GCGGCCGCGGCGGGCCTGAAGCCCAGCCGGCTGATGGACGAGACGGGCATCACCCGCTGGCTGGAGCAGGACTTCGCCGCGGCCATGGCCGATCTGGACAGCGCCATGCGCGGCGAGCTGGCCCCCGACGAGGTCCACGTGGACCTGCGGCCGCTGCAGGCTGCCCTCCAGGGAGACGCGATGCGCGCCGCCATCGGCCGCGTGCTCGAACAGCTGCCGCCGTGTTCGGCGCAGGAACTGCAGCGCTGGCAGGAGCTGGTCCCCGGGGCCGAGGGCGAGCAGGACATGCCCGCCTGCAATCCGGGACCGGAGGCGCTGGCGCACAGCCGGGCGGTGCTGATCGCAGCGGCGGCCGAGCTGCCGGACCGGATGCCGCTGTTCGAGGCCGGCCACGCCCCAACTGCCTTTCGGGTGCCGGCCTGGCTGCGCGCCTGCGTCTGGCTGGCCTTTTTGGCCCCGCTGCTGCTGCTCGCTTTGGGCGCCTGGTTGGCCGGACGCGAGGCGGCCGGCTTCTGGTCCTGGTTCGGCGGCATCGCCCTGAGCGCGGGCGCGCTGGTGCTGCTGGTGATCTGGATCGCCGGCGGCCTACTCGGCCAGCCGCACGCCCTCCCGCTGAATCGCAAAACTCCGACCAGAAGTCCCGCCGGGAAATTCAGATCAGTCGGAGCGGGCTTTGCAGGCGCCCTCGACGAAGATCCGACCGGCCGGGCAGCGCTTGCGCACCACCAGCTCCACCCGCCGGTTCTTGGCCCGGCCGGCGGCGGTGCGGTTGGACGCGATCGGCCGCTGTTCGCCGTAGCCCACCGCCTCGAGGCGTTCACCGGGTAGGCCCTTGCCCTTCAGGTAGCGCGCCACGGCATCGGCCCGCTGCTGGCTGATGCGCTCGTTGTAGGCCCCGCTGCCGCGCGAGTCGGTGTGCACCCCGATCTCCAGCCGGGCGATGTCCAGGTGCGTCTCCAGCGTGGCCGCCACGCTGTCGAGCACCTTGCGGCTGTCCGGCAGGATGCGCGCCGTATTGTTCGCGAAGGCGATCGGCGCCGGCAGCACGATGCGCTCCTTCTCGATCGGCAGGACCCCGGCCGGCCCCCCGGCCGCGGCCGGCGGCGGCCAGGCCAGCAGGCCGAACGCCACCAGGCCGGCGATCATCGCGTTCTGCGCTCTCATATCCCCACCTCCATTCCGCACGGTCGACCCGCCAAGCGCCGTGCCCGGCCCGGTCACGGCAGCTCGTGGTAGATGGCGCGCAAGCGGCGGTCGAAGGCCGCCCGGCGGTCGTCCTCGGTCGGGGCCAGGTAGCCGTGGCGCTGCAGGATGCGCACCAGCTTGGTCGGCGGCAGCCCCTCGTCGCCCACGATCTCGACGTGGCCGGCGCGCACCTCGACATCGGTCACCCGGGCGTCGGCGTCGACGACCGGGTTGTACTGCTCGGCGGTGCTGAACACGTCGTCGCTCTCGGCGCAGTCGCCGTCGGCGTCGCGCACCAGGCAGAAGCCGCGCTCGTCGGTGATCACCTTGAGGTGCTCGCGCACGTCGGGCCGCACCACGCCCGGGGTGACCATGAACCAGCTCACCGGGTGGATCTCGGTCCACTTGGAGCCGGTGGCGAGTTGGCAGATGCCGGCCGAGAGGCCGAAGGACAGGATGTGCAGCGCCAGGATGCCGCAGTGGGAGGCGGCCTCGATGCCCCCCAGCGGCGAGGACACGGTCACCAACCGGAACTCCACCCGGCCCGGGTTGCGCAGCGGCTGCGGCCGATCGCGGACGAAGGCCCGCCGGGCCACCAGACCGCCCTGGCTGTGGCCGATGACCGTCAGCCGGCGGCTGTCCATCCGCTGCAGCAGGGCCTCCAGGGCCCGGGCCAGCCGGCTGGCGCTGGTCTCCAGGCTGTCGCGGTCGTCGTAGTTGAAGCAGATGGTCTGCTGGCCCTGGGCCTCGAACACCTCGGCCAGCACCCGAAACCGCCCGCCCGAGTCGTTGCAGCCGTGGACCAGCACGGTCAAGGGCGCCTGCGGGTCGAGCCGCGCCCGGCCCGGCCCCGGGCTGCGGTAGGCGCAGGTGTCCAGCCCGGCGATGCGCATCGGCGCGGCGTCACCGAAGCGCACCTGGCCGGTCTGCGGCCCACCGCAAGCGGCCAGCCCGACCACCGCCACCAACAAGCCGCCCCTCTTCATCGCCCGCATCGCCAGCCTCCCCCGAATCCAAAGCCACCGTTGCTCCCGAAGCGTCTCGGTGCACCTCAGCGGTAGAGCACCAGGCCGCCGGTCTGCTCGCCGGTCTGCATATCGCCCTCGATGTGCGACTCCATGCCCACGAAGAAATCGCCCAGACCGTCGCCGTCGACGTCGCCCAGCGGAACGATGCTGCCGCCGAAGGCATCCATGGGCTGCGGGTCGGGCGCCAGCAGCAGCTCGGGCGGCCGCTGGAAGCCGCGGCCGTCGGCGGCCGGGGTGTAGACGGCCACCGCGCCGGTGCCGGTGTTGTCGGGGGCGGCGTCGGCGTGCTTCATGCCCACCAACATGGCGCCGCGGCCGGCGCCGTGGAAGTCGGGCACCCAGGCGATGGCCTGGCCGAAGCCGGTGTCCTCGTAACCGTCGGGCGCGGCCAGGGCCTGGTAGATGGCGCCGTCGCCGATGTCCGGGCCCAGCCGAAACAGCAGCACCGCGCCGCCGCTCAGGTCGCTGACCCCCATGGCCAGGTAGCGGTCCGCGCCCGCACCCACCAGGGCCAGGGTGACACCGGCGCCGACCTCCTGGTCGGTCACCGGCCACAGGCCGAAGTCGAAGCCCTGCGACCAGTCCGAGCCGCCGCTAAACACCAGCGCACCGCCGGTATGCACCCCGCCGGGCGCCTGGCCGCGGATCAGCCCCCAGCCGCCGACGGCCAGATCCTCGACACCGTCGCCGTCCAGGTCGGCCCACACGGCGGATGCGCCGAAGTACTGGCGCGACTCGGCCAGCGCCGGGGTCAACAGCCGCTGCGGCGTGGCCGCCGGCCCGTCGGGCCCGCCCGGGAAGATGGCCAGCAGCCCGGTGTCGTCGGCGCCGGCGTTCTGCCCGCCCAGCAGCAGGTCGTCGGTGCCGTCGCCGTCCACATCGGCGCAGAGCACGGTCTGGCCCATCACGTCCGACTGGCGGCGCAGGTCTTCGTCCAGGTGATGGCTGGTGCTGCGCTCGACGGCCAGCCCCTCATCGCCGTCGCCCCAGAACACCAGCGCCCGGCCCGAGTTGGGCGCCGCAGCCGGCGAGTACAGGTGGTTGCCCACCGGCAGGTCGAGCGCGCCGTCGCCGTTCAGATCGCAGGGCGGGCACAGGCTGTAGCCGAAACCGCCCATCTCGGCCGCATCCGGCGGCTCGAGCACCAGCGCGGCCTCGTCCACCCCGGCCGGCGGCCGGCCGCCGGCGAAGGGGCCGAACAGGTAGACCCGCCCGGCCTGCAGCTCGGGCTCACCGGCGGCCGAGATATCGGCGTAGTGGGCCCCGACCGCTAACACCCCGCCGCCGTGCACCGGCGCCAGGCCCAGGCCGCTGATCCCGAAAAAACCGCCGGCACCGAGCACCACCGTCGGCTGCAGCGGCCGGCCGGGCTCGGCGTCGCCGCCGTCACCGGCATCGGCCGCACCGTCGGCGTCGCCGTCGACCCCGCCGTCGACCGCGTCCGGCACGCACTCGCCGCCGGCGCAGTGGGTCCCGGCAGGACAACCCGCCGCCGGGCAGCCGCCACCGCCGTCGCAGCCGGCCAGCGCCAGCAGCCCGATCACCGGGCCCACTCCCAAGCTCGTCCACCGAACACGTTTCAAGATCGCCTCCCGCAGCTGCGCTCGTCGGTCCCCAGGCTACCACGGCCGGACCCGGCGGGCGAGCGCACCCCGATTTCCCAGCTCGGGCCACGGGACCGAAGCTCCCCTGAGAGCTCGGGATTGGATTGGATCGAATCGGGTTGGGGGCGACAAGGACGGGGCGGGCGGCGGTCAGCTCAGAGGCGTTCGCCCGCCAGCTCCAGCAAGCGGGCCGCGGACCGAGCGCCGGCGCCGAGGCGCAGCAGGCGATCGACCTCGGTGGTCAGCTCGATGCGGCTGAACGGCTTGGTCAGCATTGCGTCGGCCCCGGCCGCGGCCACCTGGTCGCGCACGATGGGGTCGGTGCGCGAGGTGACCGCCAGCACCGGCAGATCCTGCAGCTCGCCGCGGGCCCGCAGCTGGCGGCAGACCTCCAGCCCATCCACCTCGGGCAGCTGCAGATCGAGCAGCAGCAGGTCGGGCGGATCGGGCGGGATCAAGGCCAGCACCCAGGCGCCGTCGCCCACCGGCCGCACGTGATAACCCGCCTCGCTCAGCCAGTGCTGGTACAACCAGCGCAGATCCTCCTGATCGTCGGCCACCATCACCACCGGCTTGCGGTCCATCGTCAGCCTCCACGGTTCGAAGCGGTCTCCGGGAACCGGCCCCGCCACCGATACAGGTAGCAATTCACGTGCCGGCGCCGGCGACAGCGGTGTGCTCGACATCGGTGCTTATTATCAATGAGTTACACGAACGATCGGCCTGAAGGTGCCCGCCGGCCGACCCCGGCTCGGGGTGCCGCCCCACCCCCCGGGTCGGTCTGACCCCCGGAATCGAGGCCGCTAGCCCATGGTGATCGCGCCCGGTGTCGGTTATGATGGGCCCATCCAGAAAGGACCAAAGATGATGCGCTTGCGAGTTCCGACGCCGATCCTTGCGCTGGCCGCCGCAGCCCTGCTGGCCGCCTGCGGCAGCTCGACCAACCCGGGCGACAGCGGGGTGCTGCCGTGTGCCACCGACGCCGATTGCCCCGACGGCTGGCTGTGCAGCGGCGGCGTATGCGCGCCGGACGACGACACCTGCACCCTCGACGCCGACTGCCCCGCCGGCCAGCGTTGCGTCGACGGCCGCTGTCGAGACGAGCAGACCGACGGCGGCATCGACGGCGGTGACGGCGGC
>CAYVQE010000186.1:0-5583 GCA_964454005.1 uncultured Myxococcales bacterium | reverse complement strand
GACGGCGGCATCGACGGCGGTGACGGCGGCGACGGCGGCGACCAGGCGCCCGAACCGCCGGTCATCGCGGTCGAGCCCGAGCTGATCGACTTCGGCAACGCCCGCATCGGCGAGTCGCTGGCCCAGCCGCTGGCGGTGCGCAACGCCGGCGGCAGCGCGCTGACCCTGTTCTCGGTGCGGCTGGAGACCGGCACCAGCGAGGAGTTCGGCGCCGAGCCCACCGGCAACCTCAACCGGGAGCTGGCGCCGGGCGAGGAGCTGACGGTGGCGGTGCACTACCAGCCGGTCGACGGAGTGGCCGACCAGGGCGGCCTGCTGATCTCGAGCGACGATCCGGCTGACGCCCTGCTGCGGGTGCCCCTGTCCTCGTCCTACAAGGGCACCTCCGAGCTGACCGTGGTCGACGATCCGGGCGGCGATCTGCTGGAGGTCGAGACGGTCGACTTCGGGGCGGTGGCGCTGGGCACCGAGGCCCAGCGCCGGCTGGTGGTGCTCAACACCGGCAGCGGCAACGCGGTGCTGACGATCGAGGAAGTGCGCACCCAGCCGCTCAGCAGCGATCACTTCAGCCTGGACACCGTGCCGCAGCCGCCGGCCCACCTCAGCCCCCACCTCGGCGCCTGCGGCCAGGACGCCGACTGCCCGCCGGACGGACAATGCCGCGACGGCCTGTGCGTCGACGGCGACGGCATACCGCTGGCGGCGGTGGCCGTCGCGATAGCCTTCGCCCCGGCTGCGGTGGGCGCGGTGCAGGAGAGTCTGGTCATCACCAACGACGAGCAGGCCGGCGCCGGCGACGAGACGGTGCGCATTATCCAGCTGCGCGGCGAGGGCATCCAACCGGCGCTGGACATCAGCCCCAATCCCATCGATTTCGGCCACCTCTTCGTGGGCCAGCAGGCCGAACAGACCGTGACGCTGACCAACACCGGCGGCCAGGCACTGAACATCGACCAGATCGCGCTGGCCGACGGCAGCGGCCCCTTCGCCCTGTCGCTGCCCGGCGCCGCGCCCTGGCAGCTGGCCCCGGGCGAACAGCTCGAGCTCGGCGCTAGCTTCGCCCCGCTGGCGGCCGGCGAGCCCCAGGAGCAGCTGCGCATCGAATCCGACGACCCCGAGGGCCCGGCGCTGGTCGACGTGCTCGGCTCGGCCAGCCAGCCGCCGGAGCTGGTGGTCGAGCCGGCCGCGCTGGACTTCGGCGAGGTCCAGCTCGCCGAGCAGGCCCAGCAGCACTTCCTGATCCGGAACGAGGGCGGCAGCCCCCTTAGCGTGCTAGGCCTGGAGCTGGTCGGCGGCGCGCAGCCCTTCGCCCTGGTGCAGCAGGCGGTGCCGGACATCGCCCCCGGCGAAAGCGCCCAGGTCGACGTGGCCTACACCCCGACCGGCGCCGTGGGGGCCGACTCCAACCTGGTGCGGGTGACCAGCAACGATCCGCTGCAGCCCGAGGTGCTGGTCGACTTGAGCGGCATCGGCACCGATCCAGCGCTGGTGCTCGACCCGGAACAGTTCGACTTCGGCCCCATCTACCAGGGCTACACCGCCGGGCCGCAGCTGATCGCGGTGCGCAACGAAGGTTTCGGCCAGCTGACGATCGACGCCATCGCGCTCGGCGACGGCTCCAGCCCGGACTTCGTCCTCGGCGCCCTGCCAGCGCTTCCGGCCGCGCTGGCCTCGGGCCAAAGTCTGCAGATCGAGGTCCGCTTCACCCCCAGCGGCTCCGGGGTGCGCACCGCGGCCGTCGAGGTGGCCAGCTCGGATCGCGATCGGCCGCTGGGCAGCGTGGCCCTGAGCGGCAGCGGCAGCGACTGCCCGGAGGGCTTCTGGGACATCAACGAAGACCCGAGCGACGGCTGCGAATACCCCTGCGATCTGACCAACGGCGGCATCGAGGCCTGCGACGGCGAGGACAACGACTGCGACGGGACGGCCGACGACGGGCTGACCAGCCGCAGCTGCTCGGTGAGCAATCTCTACGGCACCTGCACCGGCAGCGAGACCTGCGACGGGGCTGACGGCTGGGTGAACTGCGACGCGGCCACGCCCGAGCAGGAGGTCTGCGACGGGCTGGACAACGACTGCGACACCGCGGTCGACGCGGCCGACAACGATCTGCTGCTCGAGCCCTGCGCCCAGCAGCAGGGCGTGTGCGCCGGCGCGGTTCACCGGGCCGGCCAGTGTGCCGGCGATCACTGGGAGCCCTGCCAGGCGCTCGACTACGGCGCCGACTACGGCGCCGAGGTCTGCGACGGGCTGGACAACGACTGCGACGGGTTGACCGACGCCGCCGACGACGACCTGCAGCCGGCGCTGTGCGAACTGCAGCAGGGCGTGTGCGCCGGCGCCACCAAGCCGGCGGCGCTGTGCCTGGGCTTGCAGGGCTGGGCCGCCTGCGGCGCCGACGAGTACGCCGCCCACAGCCCCGACTACAGCGCCAGCGAGACCTGTGACGGGCACGACAACAATTGCAACGGGCTGGCCGACGCCAGCGACCCGGCCCTGGTGCTGACCGCCTGCGAGCTGCAGGCCGGCGTCTGCGCCGGCAGCGAGCACCTGGCCAGCCGCTGCGTGTCCGGCTCCTGGGAGCCCTGCGGTGCGGCCGAGTACGGCGCCGATTACGGCGCCGAGATCTGCGACGGGCTGGACAACGACTGCGACGGCGATGCCGACGTCGACGACGACAGCCTGCTGATCCCCGACTGCGAGAACCAGACCGGCGTCTGCGCCGGCGCCACCAAGCCGCCGGCCCTGTGCCAGGGCGCCGGCGGCTGGGCCGCCTGCGGGCCCGACGAGTACGAGGCCCACGACCCGGACTTCGGCGCCGAGACCTGTGACGGAGCCGACAACGACTGCGACGCCTTCGTCGACGCGGCCGACGTCGATCTGGTAATCGCGCTGTGCGAGGATCAGGACGGCGTCTGCGCCGGGGCCGAGCACCGCTCCAGCCTGTGCCAAGGCGGCGACTGGCTGGCCTGCGAGGCCACCGACTACGAGGCCAACGACCCGGACTACGACGCCAGCGAGATCTGCGACGGCCGTGACAACAACTGCGACAGCCAGGTCGACGAGGGCCTGAGCACCCGCCAGTGTTCGGTATCCAACGCCTACGGCGAGTGCTTCGGCAGCGAGACCTGCGACGGGTTCAACGGCTGGGTGGACTGCGACGCGGCCACGCCCGAGCAAGAGGTCTGCGACGGCGCTGACAACGACTGCGACGGCTACGTCGACGGCGCCGACAACAGCCTGGAGCTGGCCCCGTGCGAGCTGCAGGACGGCGTCTGCGCCGGGGCGGTGCACGATCCCGACCAGTGCACGGGCACCGATTGGGACCCCTGCACCGCCTTCGACTACAGCAGCCACGACGCCAACTACGGGGTCGAGGTCTGCGGCAACGCGCTGGACGAGGACTGCTCGGGGGCGGTGGACGACAAGGATGTCGACGCCGACGGCTACGTCGACGTCGCCTGCAGCGGCGGCGACGACTGCGACGACAGCGACCCGGCCACCTACCCCGGCGCGGCCGAAGTGCAGGACGCGGCCGACAACGACTGCGACGACCTGGTCGACGAGGGCCTGATCCCGGCCGGGGCGGTGATCGTCAGCGAGATCATGAACGATCCGGCGAACGTATCGGATTCGGTGGGCGAGTGGTTCGAGGTGACCAACGACTGGACCGCCCCGGTCAACCTGCACTCCTGGACCATCACCGATCAGGACAGCGACGCCTTCAACGTGGTGGCCCCGGAAGGCATCGTGATCGACTCCGGCGAGTCGGCGGTGTTCTGCAGCAACGCCGACTACGACCTCAACGGCGGGGTGGTCTGCGACTACGACTTCGACAACTTCCAGCTCGCCAACGATGACGACGAGGTGGTTTTGCAGCTGGACGGGGCGGTGATCGACACGGTGGCCTACGACGGCGGCCCGAGCTTCCCGGATCCGACCGGCGAGTCGATCAGCCTGGATCCGGCCGCCTACGACGCGACCGCCAACGACGACGGCACCAACTGGTGCGCCACCCCGACCGACGCGGCCTACGCCCTGCCCTCCGGCGACCACGGCACCCCGGGCCAGTTCAACCCCTCCTGCGCCGGCGCCCTGGCGGTGCTGGACGTCGACCCCGACTCGGGCATCGAGTTCGGCGGCGAGATCATCACCATCATCGGCGCCGGTTTCACCGGCGCCACCGCGGTGACCATCGGCGGCCAGCCCTGCATGACCTTCACCGTCGACGACGACACCGCCATCACCTGCATCACGCCGCCGCTGGCCCCCGCCGACCACGACGTGACCGTGACCAAGAATTTCAACGACGAGACCCTGACGGACGCCTACCGCACCACCGGCGAGGAGACCGCCCCGGCCATCGGCTGGTGCGTGCTGCAGTGGCCGGCGTCGACGGCCACCAGCAGCGGCGCGCCCAGCGAGCTGATCTTCGGTCGGGTCTACCAGGCCGGAGTCACCGATCCGGCCGGTCCGCCGCCGGGCATCGGCGGCCAGATCGGCTATGGGCCGCTGGATACCGACCCGCGGACCACCCCGGGCTGGCGCTGGCTGGCGGCCACCTGGAACCCCTCGTGCCCGGACTGTGGCAACGACGACGAGTTCATGGAGTCGCTGACGGTTTACATCGCCGGCCAGTACAGCTACGCGGTGCGCTTCAGCGAGGACGGCGGCTATCACTACACCTTCTGCGACCTGCCGCCCGGCACCGACGACGGCTTCTCCAGCAACGATCTGGGAACCCTGACCGTCAACCCCTGAGCCGGAACTCCCCCGCAGCTCAGCCGGCCAGCTCCAGGCACTCGCGCAGGCAAGCGTGATGCGGCAGCCGCAGCCGCTCCAGGGCGCGGGCCTCGAGCTGGCGGATGCGCTCGCGGGTCAGATCGAACTGGTGGCCGATCTCGTCCAGGGTGTGCTCGCGCTCGTGGCCCAGGCCATAGCGCAAGCGCAGGATGCGGCTCTCGCGCTCGGGCAGCTCGGCCAGGCTGCGCTCGAGTTGGGCCAGCCGCTGGCGGCGCTCGGCCTGGGCGGAGGGAGACTCGCCCTCGGTGTCGGCGATGAAGCTCGACAGCGGCCGATCCTTTTCCCCGCCGGTCGGCTGCTGCAGCGAGGCCACCGCCCGGCCGGCCTCCAGGGTGGCCGCGATCTGGGCGGCGTCCATGCCGCTGAGTTCCTCGATCTCCTCGGGCCGCGGATCGCGGCCGTGCATCTGGACGAACTGCCGGCTGGCCTTGTGCACCTTGCCGTAACGCTCGAACTGGTTGTAGGGATGGCGGATGTCGCCCGACTGCTCGCTGACCGCGCGCATCAGGGCCTGGCGGATCCACCAGATGGCATAGGTGGAAAAGCGGAACCCCAGCCGGTGGTCGAAGCGCTCGGCGGCGCGAACCAGCCCCAGATTGCCCTCCTGGACCAGATCGCCGGCAGCCACCCCCTGCTCCTGGTAGCGCCGCACCTGCTGCAGCACCAGGCGCTGGTTGCACAGCACCAGCTGCTCGCGGGCCTGTAGGAAGGCGCACCGATCCGGCTCGATTTGGCGCAGCGCGCGCGCCAGCCCGGCCACCGCGGTCGCCCGCGCGCCGG
>CAYVQE010000185.1:0-10767 GCA_964454005.1 uncultured Myxococcales bacterium | reverse complement strand
GCTACAGCGGCACGGCATCCCGGTGGCGCGCATCGTGGCCAACCAGGTCCAGCCACAGTCGGTCCACTGCCAGCACTGCCAACGGCGCCATGCCATCCACCGCGGCGAGCTGGAGCGGCTCGAGGTGGTGGCGGCCGGCCTGCCGGTCGACACCATCGCGGCCGAGCCGCACGTGGTCCGCGGCGTCGAGGCGCTGGCCGCGCTGGGCGCTGAGCTTTGGCCGCAAGGGGCCGGGACTGGGCCTTGCTCGGACCGTGATGCGGGATGAACGGCAAGCACACCTTCAGCGAGCGATCCGCGCTGTAGGGGGTTTTGACCGGTGAGTGTCAAGGTAGTTGTCGCCTGATATGTGATCACGCAGCCGGGGCATGAGCCTCGTCCGTGTGTTTGTCTCAAGTGGCGTCTTTAATCCACATATAGTGCAGGAGGCCCGCCTGATTATGGGTCATGCGTCTGATCGTTTTTGACTTTCTTCATGTGCAGAATCAGGGCGCGATGGGAAACCTCAAGCTTTGCCGCCACAGCCTCGAGGTTGCCCCCGCACTCCTGGCGGGCTATTGAGATTTCTTCTTGAGACAGGTCGCGGGCCAGGCGAATGGAGGGGCACTGGGCGATGAGGGCATATAAGGTGTTTCTCGAAACGCCAAGGTGTTTGGCGGTCGTCGCGATGCTCCAGGCGCACTGGCGCAGGGTCTCCGCGAGAGTCTTTTCAGACAGGCGCTCCTTTTGGGAGCGAAGGCTCCGATCGAGAGCGCCATCCGCATTCGGGACTGTGGGCGGAACGATAGACGGATCGACATGATCCCGGTTGTGAAAGTCGCTCACCATCTGACGAACTCGATTCTTGAGTTCCCTGACGTTCCCCGGCCAATTGTAGCACAGCAGCTCGGCAACTAGTCCAGCGGGCAACCAAGGTGTTTTGCCGTGGGGCGGCTCCGACAACCTGTGTTCGGCTCCGACTTTCTTCAATTCCGCTTTGAGAAAATGCAGCAGCAGGGGGCCGATGTCGTCCCGGCGCTGGCGCAGGGGAGGCAGGCGCAGCAGGTGGCCCGCCAGGCGATGGAAGAGGGGTGCCCGGAAGCGGCCCCGCTCCACCTCGCGCTCCAGCTCGGCGTCGGTGGCCGCGACGATGCGGACCCGGACCCGTCGCGGCTTGCTGCTGCCCAGGGGGTGGATCTCCCCGCTCTCGATGGCCCGCAGCAGGGCGGACTGGATCTGTTCTTCCGCCGCGCCCACCTCGTCTAAAAAGAGGGTGCCGCCTTCGGCCCGGGCGAAGTAGCCATCCTGGGCACAGGTGGCCCCGGTGAAGGCCCCGGCCTTGTGGCCGAAGAGTTCGGAGGCCGCCATGGAGGCGGGGATGGCCGCAAGGTTGATCGCCACGAAGGGGCGCCGGGACGCATCCATGGCTCCATGGATGGCCCGGGCCACCAGCTCCTTGCCCGTGCCGGATTCGCCCAGCAGCAGGACCGGCGCTTCTTGCCCGGCCACTGTTTGGACCTGTCGGCACAGTCTTTCCATGTGCTCGTTGTGGCCCACCAGGCCCAGGTCTTCGGTGCAGGCTTCGGTCTGCCGGCGCATGTGGAAAAGCAGCACGACGCGGCGCGCCATGCACAGCCGGACCCCGCGTTCGATCCGGGCGGCGGACAACCGCACCTGTCCCCGCACGATCTGCTCGTCCAGGGCCAGCTCGCTGCCGCCGGGCTGGGCATGGATGGAGATGTCGCCCCCCGGGTGGCTGCGAAAGACCAGCGCCTTGCGGCTCAGGTTGGGCGAGGCCAGCGGACCGGTCTGGCGCCCCCAAAAATCGCAGAAGGCCGGACCGGTGCGCGACAGGTTCATGCTGCCCTCCGGCTTCACCAGCGACGGCAGGGACAGGCGCTGGCCGATGCGGCGGGTGTCCGGGTGGAAGGCGATGCTCAGACAAGGGATGCGCTCGGCGCCGGGGGCGCCGGGCTCCGGTCCGGGATCGATGGTCTCCAGCTGTTCCATGTCGCGTTGCCCCTGAGCCTGATGATCGATTTCGACGCTGCCCAGTATGGCCCCGATCGCCCATGGAGGCAATGTCTGTGCCGGTCGCTTGAACGGTTCACGCTGAACGCTTGACACTTCGTGGGACGCTGGGTCGCGGGGCAGGCTCGGCCCAGGCTTCGACGCAAGGTAAAGAAATCCTTGATGCATTTGGACCACTGGGTCCTCGCCTTGGGCTGGCCCGCTTCTTGCTCTTTCGGCGGGGGACGAAAAAGGACATGACAGTCGAGAAAATTTGCTATGAACCGAAGAAATTCAGCGTTGCAAAAAAAAGGGAGGCGTCATGCGATCCAGTCGCGGTGTGTGGACCTTGTGTTTTCTGGGAACTTCACTGCTGGCGGCCTGCGGGGGCTCGACAACGACCGAGACCTGCGATCCGGCCTGCGATGCCGATGCCTGCCAGATCTGCGTGGCGGGTACCTGCCAGAGCAGTTGCCGCGCTTCGGAAGTCTGCGACGGCAACGGCAACTGCGTGGGGCCGGGTGAGTGCAATCCGCCCTGCGATGAAAGCCAGTGCGAGATCTGCAATGGCGATTTCTGCGAGAGCGCCTGCGCCGAAGACGAAGAGTGCGACGGCAACGGCAACTGCGTAAATCTTCACGATTGCGATCCGCCCTGTGACCCCGATGCCTGCGAGGTCTGCAATGGCGAGTTCTGCGAGAGCACCTGCGATGAGGCGGCTGGCGAGATCTGCGACGGCAACGGCAGCTGCGTGGAGCCGGGTGAGTGCGATCCGCCCTGTGACCCCGATGCCTGCGAGGACTGCAATGGCGAGTTCTGCGAGAGCACCTGCGATGAGGCGGCTGGCGAGATCTGCGACGGCAACGGCAGCTGCGTGGAGCCGGGTGAGTGCGATCCGCCCTGTGACCCCGATGCCTGCGAGGACTGCATCGATGGGGCCTGCGTGAGCACCTGCACGGCCGGCATGGTCTGCGACGGCAACGGCAACTGCGTGGAGCCGGGTGAGTGCGATCCGCCCTGTGACACCGATGCCTGCGAGGACTGCATCGATGGGGCCTGCGTGAGCACCTGCGAAGCGGAGCAATGCGAGGTTTGCAATGGGGCCGGGGGCTGCGAGAGCAGTTGCACCGGCAACGAGGTCTGCGACGGGGCGGGCAACTGCGTGGACCCGGGGGTCTGCGATCCGGCCTGCGACGCCGACGCCTGCCAGCACTGCGTGGAGGGCTCCTGCCAGAGCACCTGCGCGGCCGATGAAGAGTGCGACGGGGCGGGCAATTGCTTCGATCCCAGCGTCTGCAATCCGGCCTGCGACGCCAACGCCTGCGAGCACTGCGTAGAAGGCACTTGCGAGAGCACCTGCACCGGCGACCAGATTTGCGATGGAAGTGGCAACTGCTGCATACCTGAAACCTGCGAGAGCATTGAAAAGGAATGCGGCCGCTGGATTCGCCCCTGCGCCGGCCTGCTGGAATGTGGCGACTGCTCCGCCGGATACCACTGCGACAACAGCGGGACCTGTGTGGCCAACTGCGTGCCCGAGACCTGCAACAGCCTGGGCAAGGACTGCGGCCTCTGGCCCGACGGCTGCGGCCTGGAGCTGAACTGCGGCGGTTGCCAAACAGGCTACCTGTGCGAAGACGGCGTGTGCACTGCCTGTCAGCCCAACTGCAGCGGCCTAGAATGCGGCCCCGACGGTTGCGGTGGTTCCTGTGGGAACTGCGGCATCGATGAGACCTGCATGGACGGCTATTGCATGCCCTCCTGCACCCCCGATTGCCAATACAAAGAGTGTGGTTCAGACGGCTGCGGCGGATCCTGCGGGTCCTGTAGCGGGCGTGATACTTGCGTTTCGGGCACCTGTCTGGGGGAGTCCTGGCAGTGCCAGGAGATGGGCCAGTGCATCCTCAATAACTGTACGTCCTGGCCTCTCGCATACAGCTGTGTCTACCCGCCCCACAACTGTCCGAGCTGTGTCACAAACTGCACCAGCCACTCGGACAACGCCACCACCTTGAACCGGCTCTGGTCTGTGCTTCAGTGTCTGTATAATGCCGATTGTTGGCCCGACAATCCTCGCGACTGGCCAGGGTGTGTTCAGCTTAGCTGCGCCTCCGAGTACGACTTGTGCATGGACGGCTGCATCGCAGACTGCGATGGCCGTGAATGCGGCAGCAACGGCTGCGGCGGTTCCTGCGGAAGTTGTGGCAGCGGGGAAGTCTGCAACAGCGGGCAATGCATCCCTTCCTGTACGCCCGACTGCAGCGGTCGGGAATGCGGTCCGGATCCCAACTGCTCCATCTCCTGCGGCACCTGCCCCCCCGAGGAGTCTTGCAACCTGTCGGGCATTTGCGAGTCCGAGTTCTGGGAGGTGGCACCGGTGCTGAGCGCTAGTGTACCTGCAAATGGCCATTTCATGCTGAGTTGGACCTACACATGGCACGATCCCCTCGGCGTGCCCGAGTCGCAGTTCTACCTTGAACGATCAACCACCTCGGCCAGTGCGGGATTTGCGCCTGAGTCCACCCTGTCCCGGGATACCTACAACAAGATGATGTACGAGGATCCCGGAACCTACTACTATCGAATTCGGGCCTATGACCTTGGTAAGTACAGTGAGTACAGCAATGTGGTCACGGTGCAGGTCGACTCCAGCCCCTGTGGTCAGTGCCCGCCGAATTCAACATGTGATCCGGATATCCCCGCCTGCATTTGCAACGACGGATACGTGCCGGATCCGAACTTCGCCTACTGCATGGAACTCGGAGGCCCTTGCGATACGGTTACGACCAATGGCTACTGTGCGGATGGTGACCTTTGGGTTTGGTGCGATGTGGACTGGACCGGGGCCGGAGTTCTCCGATCCATGTCTTGCGCCGGGGCCACTGGGTCCTTTTGCAATGCCATCGAAGCAGGGTTCGGAATGTGTGATTGCGGATCCTTCGGTGACGGCACGCTGTGCACGGATCTCACCGTCGGGTCAGCCTATGAATACAGCGTCTACTGTGTCGATGGTTGGAACCTGTTGGCTGTCGACAACTGCCAGGGTGTCACCGGACATAGCTCGGGTTTTTGCAGCAGCTTTGTCAGCGGTGTTGGATTCGAGGCGGGATGCTTCTGTGATGAATGTGAATTTTTTGACCAATACTATGGTGTCTGCGAGGGCATCTGCAGCGGCTCTACATGCACCTACGATGAGATGAGCAACTCACACACCTGCAGGTAGGCGCGGGGCAGTCATACGAAACCCATTGGTGGCTACAGGACAAGGAGAAACCAGATGAGAAACGTGATCATTTCGGGTGTCGTTGTGATGGCGATTGCGATTGGCACCCTGGCCTGCGCCTGCGGGGGCGGCGATGCCGATATCGACAGCCAGCTTCTCGGCTACTGGATCGAGAGTAATTCGGAAGGCGGGCTCCTGCTCGACGAGGACAACTACGGCTGGGGATACGAGATCGCCCGCAACGGAGATCTGACCACCGCCAGGCTGGATTGGGACAACGAGGTTCTCACCACGGAGGCGACCGGGCCTTTCGGCAAGATCAAATACGCCCAGGACGGCGAGTGGGAAATGGAGACCGAGGGAGAGAGCATGGAGGGAACCTATCTCCTGTCGATCATCACCTCGCCGACCAACGTTGAGCATCTCTTCCTGACCCTTTCCCTGGGCGGCACCACCTACATGGTGAAGGTGGCCGAATTGGATTAGTTGGCGGCGCCTAAGCCCGACCGGGCGCATCAGGGGGCGGAGGATTTCATGACATCGTTTCGTAGCTTGTGTGGGCTTTTCGCATGCGCGGTGCTTTGCCTGGGCTGGTCCGGTATGGTCTCGGCGGCGGCCGAATGCACCACCGACGCCGACTGCACGGGCCAGGACATCTGCGTTCAGGGCCGGTGCGTCTCGCCGGTGGCGGACAAGGAGGCGCCCAAGGGCCTGCCCGGTTTTGTGGGGCTGTTCTCGGTAGGGTCGGTCTTTGAAAACTCCTACGGCGGGTTGGCCTTTTCCGGCTCCGTGTGTTTCGGCGGTTCGAGCAACTACTTCGCCGCGGGCCTCCACCTGCGGGCCGGCGCCCGCTGGGAGGACTCGGACGCCAAGATGTTGTCCGGCGTGGAGGTGGGCTACCGCTATATGAAGCAGCTGGATTCGGGCATGGTGCCCCATTTCCTCATCACTTTCGGATTCAACCACCTGATCCAGTTCGACGTGGACCATGGCACGGAGTACCACTGGGACATTCCGAGGATCCGCATCGGCGGCGGGATCATGTGGAGCGCAAACCGTCGGACGAAGATTGGCTTCGAGGTTTCCTACTCGGGCGGCTACGCCTTCCACACCAACGCGGCCGACAACCCCTGGGGAGAAGTCTACGAGTGGCAGTACAGCGCCGGTCTCATTCACTATCTCATGGCGTTTTGATCGAATGAGCTTCGAATTCTTCATCACCTTGCAAGAGAGGAGTCGAACGTGAACAAGAAAGTTTATTTTTTGGCGCCCCTGCTCTGCGGCATGCTGACCAGCGGCTGTTTTGGCGTGGTGGGCCTGGAGCTGAAAGAAAACATGGAGGGCTTAGACGGCGAGCGGGCCAAGCAGGAGCGGCCCGCGCCCGCCCGGGTCGATTGTGACATCGCCGTGCAGATCAGGATGCAGCCGGACCTGGGCTGCATCGTCGTGGCCACCGATGATGACACCATGGCCGAGGAGTTGGGCGCCTACACATGTGCCCTCTACGCCATCAAGGACCCGGAGCCTACGGAACGCATCAAGGAGCGCTCGGAAAAATACGAGACCCCGGAGTACGGCATGCACATCCCGCAGGTGGCGGAGATTTTCGCCCAGATCTTGCAGCAGCGCCTGAGCGAGCGCTTTCGCAAGGCGACGGTGGGACAGGGTGATATCGGCATCAGCATGGCCAAGGCCACCATCTTCCACGACTGGAACAAGCTGGGCGCCAAGAGGGGCCGCATTTCGGTGGTGGCCACCCTGGGCGACGGGACCGAGATCCAGGTGCGGGGCCAAGGGGAAATCGAATCCAACACCGGACACATGGCTTGGCTGGTCCCCCTCGGCGTGTTGACCTTCCCCCTGGGAGTGGCCATCGGCGGCGCCATCGCCGACAACATCTGGCGCAACGACCTGGCCCTGATTATGCTGATGGCCATGGACGACGCCTCCATCAAGCTGGCGGAAAAACTGGCGGCGGCCGGCACATCCGGGGCCGTCCCCGCCTCGCCGCCGCCCGCAGCGACACCTCCCGCAGCGACGACATCAGGGTCTTCTGAGTAAGGCGTCAAGGCGCGCCATGAAGCGCTGATCCCAGGGCAGATCCAGGGTCCTGCGGCCGAACTCGTCCCTGGCTCGGCGGGCCAGCTTGCGAACCCGGTCGGGTGCCCCGCCGGTGGCATGCAGGGCCCTGGCCAGGTTGTAGGCGCAGCGGGGTCGGGCCCAGTACCAGCCCGGGGCGCTTTGCCGGATGCGATGGGCCCGCTCCAGCAGGGGCAAGGCCTTCTCCGCTTGTCCTTGCTCCAGCAGGCATTCTGCCAGCCCCACCAGACCGTAGGCCACGGCAGGGGCCTCCGTCGAGCGTTTCTCCACCAGGTCCACCACCCGCTGGAAGTGCTCTCGGGCCGCATCGAAACGATTCCGCTCCAGCTCCACCCTGCCCAGCAGATAGCGGGGCAGCATCAGATCCATCATGTTCCGGTCACCAGCGGTCCGGTAGGCGGCCAGGGAGGCCTGTCCCTTATCGGCCGCCTGGTCCCATCGGCCGTGGCGGAACAGGTGCTCTGCGTGGCGCAGCAGGACATAGGCCTTGACCCATCGGGCCACCCGGGGCCCGTCGGCGAGTTGCAGGGCCTCGTCGAAGGCGGCCCGGGCCTCTTCGGCCCGCCCCTGGTAGGAGCGCAGCTCGCCCCGGTCCGCCGCGTCGCGGGCGCGAAGCTGACGGGAGGCGGAGCCCAGGGCGGCCAAGCCCCGGCGCGCCGACTCCAGGGCCGCTTCGGCGGGCTCGAGCTGTCCGCGTCGCACCTGCAGGGTGGCCAACTCCCGCTGGTGGGGGATGAGGCGGGGATGGCCGGGTCCCAACTCCTTTTCCATGATGGCCAGGGACGCATCGTAAAGCCGGGCGGCCTCGTCGCTGCGGTCCGCGTAGTAGAGGCTCATGGCCTTGGCCGCCAGGAATTCCCCGTAAGCCAGGCTTTCAGCGCCGAAGTGGGCCTTGAAGCGCTCCTCTTCGGCCTCGATGAGCCCGAGCGCGTCGACGGGCTCCAGCAGGTAGAGGAAGGTGTCCAGGAGGTACTGCAAGCGTCTGAGATCCAGCGCCTCTTCGGCGCCGGTGCCCTGGATGCGGGCCCGGGCCAGGTCGCTGTAGGCATAAGCCTTGCCCTTGCCCTCGGCGATGCCCAGCACCCGCACCATCTCGATGAGGCACAGGGTGATGTAGCGCCGGTGGTTGCCCGCCATGGCGGCCCCCAGACCGTCCAGGCAGGCTTCCTCGGCCTGGTCCAGCTTGCGCAGGTCGAAGAGCAGGCGGGTCTTGACCAGCAAGATCTCGGCCAGGATGGGGGGGTAGCCGGCCTGCCGGGCACGCTCCTCCAGAGCCTGCAAACGATCCAGCACCCGATCGTGATCGCCTCGCTGCAGGCCCAGCTCCAGACCGGCCAGTTCCTCCCGTGCCGCCTGGATCTCGTCCCGGTAGCGCTTCTGGGGTGGCAGGGCTGTGGGGGCCAGCAGGCCGCCGGCATCGCTGCAGGCTTCCAGGGGCGGCAGCTTGCCCGACAGCTCCACCGCTCGCTCGATGGTCTCCGGATGGGCCCGGATTAGCCGCCCGCTGAGCACCCGCAGGGCTGCCAAGCGGGTGTCTAAGCAGGCCATGCGCAGATCCAGCAGGTGCTCGCTCTGTTCGTGCAGCACGTGGGTGGCCTCGCAGGCCCCCCGGCGCATGCGCCGCCAGTCCTCGGCGTAGCGATCCACCCGCGCGCTGATGTGATCCCAGACGCTGCGGGCATAGGGCAGGGGGCTGGCGGAGAAAGCCTCCCGGCCTTGCTGGACGAGGGCGGCATTCCAGGCGACCTGCAGGTTTTCGCCTGCGCGCGCGCAGGCGGGATCTGCGGGGCCTGCGATGAAGTGCAAGGCCAGGCCGATGCCCATGGCGCCAGCCAGTGCGCCGCCGGCGACCTTGAGCCGGGCCTTGCGCCGGGCGCCCGAATCCCGGCCCAAGCGTTCCAGCAGCGGCTCCATGGAAGGCCAGCGATCCTCCGGTTCCAGGGACAGGCCCTTGAGGACGGCCTGGCGCAACCAGGCCGGGATCTCGCCCCGGGGGGCGGCGACCGGGCCCTGCTCCATGGCCTTGCCCAGGGCCTCCAGGTCGGCGCCATGAAAGGGGCGGACGCCGAAGAGGGCTTCGTACAGGGCTACGCAGAAGGAAAACTGGTCGGAGCGGGCGTCCACGGGTCTGGCGTGCAACTGCTCCGGCGACATGTAGGCGGGCGTGCCCAGGGCGCCTGCCGCGGGGTGGGTTCCTGCGCCTTTCAGCCGGGCGGCGCCGTCTTTCAGCTCCCGCCGGGCCTGCTCTTCGGATGAGCGAACCAGGCCGAAGTCCAGCACGTAGGCCCGGTCCTCCTCGTCCACCATCACGTTGTCGGGCTTGAAGTCCCGGTGGATCAGACCCTGCTGGTGGGCCGCCCACAGGCCGGCGCCGGCTTGGCGGTAGACGGCCAGCACCTCCCGCCAGGAGCGCCGGGCGGTCGACTGCCAGCTGCGCAGGGTCTGGCCGGCGATGTATTGCATGGCGATGAACACGTCCCGGCCGTGGGTGCCCACCTCGTAGACGGTGACCACCCCGGGGTGGTAGAGCTGGGCCATGGCCTGGGCTTCCCGCAACAGGCGTTGCTGTCGGCCATCCAGTTCCGCCTGGGGGGCAGCCGCAGCGGTCTCCGCTTCAGCCCGGCACCAGTCCCGGCTGTCGATGGTGCTCTCGGCCAGCAGCCGGGCGCCCTCCTCCGGGCTGGCGCCGCTGCGCAACAGCTTGATGGCCACCTTGCGGTCCAGCTCCGGATCGTAGGCGGCGAAGACGTAGCCCATGGAGCCGGCCCCGATGGGTTCTAAGAGCACGAAGCGTCCCAGGCTCAGGCCCTGTACCGGCAGGCGCGTCCCTTTGTCATTCTCCGGAGCCATGGGGGGGCATCCTAACCCGCAGCCCCCTCTTGGCCAAGGGAATCGCTGGCCCGGGCGCCTTGTCCGTTCTGCGGCCCTTTGGTTGAGTTTCCGTCGTCGTGCAAACTACGCGGGAGCAGGACCATGCGGAGCCGAGTGAGCTGGTTTGTCTGTGTTGCCTTTTGTAGGCGAAGCTGTCGGGGGTCTGGGCCCGCCGGATGAGATTGGTGGTCTCGCCGGCCTTGACCGTGATCTGCTCCTGGATCACCTCGCCGTGGGCGAAGGTGATCTTGACCGCGTGCCGGCCGGGTGCGAGCCGCTGGCTGACGGAGGTGACCCCCACGTGTTCGCCGTCGACCGCCACGTGGCTCCAGGGCCGGGTGTTGAGCAGCAGAAGCCCCTGCTTGCCTTCCGGCTGCTCGGCCTTCGGTGCGGAGCGAAGCACCAGGCTGGTGTTCTCGTCTGGCCAGATCTCCACCATGGCGGTCAGTCTTGGGGTATCCGATTTTCCCTCCTGGCACGACAGCCAGACGTAGCGCTGCGGATCTGCGCCGGCCCCATGGAGACGTGATCCTTCTTCAGCTTCAGGATCTCGTCCTGCTCATGCTCCGACAGCCCTGCGATGT
>CAYVQE010000184.1:0-10771 GCA_964454005.1 uncultured Myxococcales bacterium | reverse complement strand
AGGTGGCGCCCACCACGTGCTCGGTGCTGATCACCGGCGAGAGCGGCACCGGCAAGGAGCTGGTGGCGCGGGCGGTCCACGATCTGAGCCGCCGCCAGGGGGCCTCCTTCATCCGCGTCAACTGCGGCGCCCTGGCCGAGACGCTGCTGGAGAGCGAGATGTTCGGCCACGAAAAGGGCGCCTTTACCGGAGCCAACCGACGCAAGCTGGGGCGCTTCGAGCTGGCCGACGGCGGCAGCATCTTCCTCGACGAGATCGGCGACATCGGACCCGGGCTGCAGGTCAAGCTGCTGCGGGTGCTGCAGGAGCGCGAACTCGAACGGGTCGGCGGCGAGGAGACCCTGTCGGTCGACCTGCGGGTCATCGCGGCCAGCAACCGCGACCTCGAGCGAGCGGTGGCCGAGGGGCGCTTCCGCGAGGATCTCTACTACCGGCTGCACATCGTACCCATCGATCTGCCGCCGCTGCGCCGCCGGCTCGAGGACATCGAGCCGCTGGCGCGCCACTTCATGGAAAAGCTGGCCGAGCGCACCGGCCGCCGGCTGGACGACATCGCACCCGAGGCCGTCGCCGTGCTCAAGCAGTACCGCTGGCCCGGCAACGTGCGCGAGCTGGAGAACGTCATCGAGCAGGCCCTGGTCTTCGCCGAGGGCGACGTGCTGCGGGCCGAGGACTTGCCGTCGAACCTCGGCGGCCGCGCCGGCAGCGGGCCGGCGCCGGTGCAGTCCGGCGAGGGTTCCTTGCAGATCGACACCGCCGGCCGCAGCCTGCCCGAGATCCTGGACGGGGTGGAGCGCACCCTGGTGGCCGAGGCCTTTGCCGCGGCCGACAAGGTCAAGACCGAGGCGGCTCGGCTGTTGGGTATCAAGACCTCGGCGCTGTACTACAAGCTGGACAAGTACGGCATCGAGTAATCCGAGAATCCCCGCCCCCAGGGCGGGCGACAGCCGGGTTGCCGGGGGCGAACCGGGGCCGGCGCCGAGGGCGGCAATCGGATTTTTGAGACGGTGGCGAATTTCCACTCCCGGCCGGCCCCAGCCGGCCTCGGCCGCTGCCGGGTGCTGGCGTAACTGATTGTTTTTTCGCGCATATATCGCTAGCAGTTCAGCCGCCCGATCCGATCTGCTTGGCACGGACCTTGCGTATTTTGGCTACCGAGGAACTGGCGATGCGATGCGCGGCGATCATGGTGGTGGCGTTCTGGATGGGGCTGGCGACCGGCGTCCAGGCCCAGCCGGCCACCGCGGCCGGCCCTGGAGCCGACTGGGTCGACCGCATCGGCGACGCCCGATTGGCCATCGAGCGCATCGGCGACGCCCGCGACACCGTGCGCGCCCAGCGCGATGCCCTGGCCCGCGAGCACGAGAAGCTGGCCGCCGAAATCCGGCGGCGCAAGGCCGAGCGCGACGGGGCCGGCCTGATCCCGGACTTCCGCCTGCAGCAGCTGCTGCGCCGCAGCCAGGAGCTGGCCGAGACGCTGACCCTGCTCAACCGCGAGCTCGGCGCTCTGCGCCAGGCCCGGCGCGGGCGTCTCGAAAAGCTGGCGCTGCTCTACGACCGCTGGGTCGAGCGCAGCGCCGAACGGCTGCAGGCCGCCGCGGGATCCGAGCGCGCCGATCTGCTGGCCGTGCTGAACAAGGCCCGCCAGGAGCGGCGCGCGATACAGCGCGAGCTGCTGCCCGAACGCCGGCCGGCCCGCGAACTCGACGCGGCCGAGCTGCTGGCATCCGACGATCCCGAAGAGCTGTCCGAGCGGGTCGACGCGCTGCGCGACGAGCGAGATCGCCTGCGGCGCGAGCTGGCCCAGCTGGATGAGCACCGCCAGCGTCTCGTGAACGAGAAAAGACTGGATCGGGAGATGCGCGACTTCATCGCCGAGCAGGAGATCTTCGACGAGGGCTCGCGCACGCTGCTGGTCCCGCGCAGACCCGGCGGTGCGCCCGCCGACGCCAGCGACGACCGCATCGGCGGCGGGGGCGACGAGCAGGTCGGCGACGGCGCGCCGTTCGGGGCCGAAGACCCCTCGCCGGGCTACAGTGGCGAGTCGGGGCCGGGCACGCCGGCCGAGACGCTGCCCGGCTTTGACCCGAACATGCCGCAGAGCGAGCGGCTGGCGCAGGGGCCAGCGGCGGCGGACGACGGCGATCTCGACACCGCGGCCGGCGGTGCGCCCGAGCTGACGCCCATCGAGCAGCGACGGCAGACCATCGTCGAGCGGCTCAAGCGGCTGCAGCGCCTGCAGGATCGCCTGCTCGAAAAGATCGACTCGCTGGTGCTCGACTGACCTGGCCGCAGCCTTCCAATGCCTCCCGTCCACTTCGGGCGGCCCCGCCGGTGCCATCGCCTCGGCGGACGAACCGTGATAGAACTGGCGGCATGCGTCACGGTGGCTGGCTGTGTCTGGTGGTCATGCTGCTGGCGGGTGGGGTGCACGCCGGCGAGCTGTCCGGACGCCTGCGGTTGCAGCTGGGCCAGGAGTACGACTCCAACGCGGTGCGCGAGAACCGGGCCGATGCGCCGGGCGATTTTTTGACCCGCCTGATCGTCCAGGGGGCCCTGGGCTACGCGACCGCCGAGCAGCGCCTCGGGCTCGAGCTGCGCACCGGCGGCAAGCTGTTCTACCGCCAGACCGACCAGCACCAGCTGGCCACCCGTCTGGTCGCCGCCTACCGCTATCGACCGCGGCCCGATCGGGCCACCGGGCTGAGGCTGTGCCTGCACGACACCAGCCAGATCGAGCACACTCGGGATTACCTGCTGTTGCAGGCCGAGGCCTTCGGCCGGCTGACGCTGCTGGATCGGCTGGGGGTCGAGGCCTTCATCAGCGCCCGGCGCTATACGTTCAAGCCCGACCACCAAGATCTGCTGCAAATCGAGACGCCGGCGGGCCCGGCCCCGATCCACTTCTCCCACCTCGGCCCCCGGCTGGGTCTGCGCCTGGACCTGCGGCTGGCCGCCAGCTGGACCGGCTGGTTGAGCTACGCCTTCGGGGTGCACTTTTTCGATCAGTCCGCCTACCGCCACGAGGCCGCAGAAGCGCTCTATGCCCCGCGGGCGCGCGATCACCAGGATCTGCGTCACGTGGCTGCGCTGCGGCTGCGCTACCGCACCCGCTGGTTGCGCGAGCTGCTGCTCATCACCCAGAGCTCCTACAGCCTGTCGTACAACGACTCCAACAGCACCGGCTTCTCCGCCATCTGGCACCGCTGGCGGGCCGTGCTGTCGCTGCAGCTACCGCTGGACCTATCGCTGCACCTGATGGGCACCGTGCAGCTGACCCGCTACCCCGAGGGCCGCAACCTGCTGCTCGACTACTACGAACCGGACGCCGACGAGAATGAAAACACCTTCGTCGCCCGGCTGGCGTGGCGGTTCTGGCAAGAACTGCGGCTGGAGCTGCAGCTGGCCATCTACCGCGACGACTTCCAGTTGGGCAGCACCGGCCAGCCGCGCTTCGAACGCGAGACCGTCATGCTGGGCCTGTCATGGGGTTGGCACTTCTGAGCCTCACCCGGAGGACAGCCACAGCATCAGCATCAGCACCGTGAACACGGGCAGCAGCACGGCCAGGGTGGCGCGGCCGCTGCGCAGCCGGTGGACCTGGCCGATGGCGATCACCTCGACCACCACCGTCCACATGCCGCCCAACGGATTGCCGATCCAGGGCAGCGCCAGCAGCAGCATCGGGGTGATGGCGTAGGCGGTGGCGCGAAAGGTCATCCTGAAGCCCCGGTGCTCGCCGGCCGCCAGGCGCACTCCGAGATGGTTCAGCCCGGCGGTGACCCAGAGGTTGATGGCGCCCAGCAGGGGAGCGGCCAGCAGGCTGAACAGCAGCAAGCTGTGCATGGACGCCAGCAGCTGCTCGGCGGTCATGGTTGCACTCCCGGCGTCGGCCGCGGCTCGCAGCGCCTCCAGCGTCTCCTGGCGGTTGGCGTCGAGCTGCCACAGGCCGTTGAGCGCGAAGCAGGCGATGCCCAGCGTGCCGATCAGCCAGCCGAACAGGAAGGGCCGCCCCAGCCCCCCGCTCGGCAGCCGGGCGAAGAACAGCGACGGCTGGGTGAACACCTGCCGGACGGTGGCCGCGAAACGGCGGACCACGCCTTTCAGACCGGATTCCCAGGGCGGGGGCTGGTCCTCCGGGCGCCGGACCAGACGCTGGCCGGCCGTGAGCAAACGCCTGAGGGCTTCCATCTCGGGCGGGGTCGGCTCCTCGGGTTGCTTTTCGGTCGACGGGGCCCGCTGCTCGCCATCCTCGGCGGCGGGCTCGTCTTCGTCCGCGACGTCCGGCTCGTCGCCGGGCACTGGCGGTTCGTCCTCGTCCGGGCCCGCGGACTCTGTCGGCGGCCCGGCGTCGGTGTCGATCGCTTGCTCCGATGGGGCCGGCGTTTCGTCACCGGATCGCTCGCCGGCCGCCGGCGGTTCGGCCGGGGGCTGCCAACCGGGGGGCGGTTCGAGCCAGATCTGCGCCCGGCAAATCGGGCAGGTCAACCGACCGAAGCGCTCGGTCTCGAAATTGTGCCCGCAGCCCGCGCAGCGAACCAGATGTCTGTTTGGATCGGCCACGACTCTTCAAGCCCAAAAAGAAGAGCCACGCCAGCGAACCGGCGCGGCTCGTTCAAAGGAATCGGGAAGACAGGATTTGAACCTGCGACCCCCTGGTCCCGAACCAGGTGCTCTACCAGCCTGAGCCACTTCCCGATCTGTCACGCACTGCCCGCCAACGCTGCCCGCAGTGCGCGTACAGCCGCTGTCGGATCACCCTGCCCGAACACGCCGCTGCCGGAGACGAACACGTTGGCTCCGGCCGCGGCCGCCCGGCCAATGGAATCCTCTTTTATCCCACCGTCGACCTGGATGTCAATATCCAACTGGCGCTCGGCCAGCATCGCGGCCAGCCGCTCGATCTTGGGCAGCATGGCCGGGATAAAGGCCTGGCCGCCGAATCCCGGCTCGACGGTCATCACCAGCACCATGTCCAGCACATCGAGCACGTACTCGATGGCCGCCAGCGGCGTGGCCGGGTTGAGCGCCACCCCGGCCCGGGCGCCGGCCGCCCGGATGGCCTGCAGGGTGCGGTAGAGGTGCAGGCTGGCCTCGGCCTGCACGGTGACGATGTCGGCGCCGGCGGCGGCGAAATCGGCCACGTAGCGCTCGGGCTCGACGATCATCAGGTGCACGTCGAGCGGCAACGCAGTCCGCTGGCGCAGGGCGCGCACCACCGGAACGCCGATGGTGATGTTGGGCACGAAGCGGCCGTCCATCACGTCCACGTGGGCCCAGTCGGCCCCGGCGGCCTCCAGGCGCGCGAGCTCGTCGCCCAAGGCCGCCATGTCGGCCGACAGCAGCGAGGGTGCGATCAAATGCGGTCTGGCCACGGATTGTGCCTCCTCATTCGGCTGCAGCTGCCCGGCGGGCATCCGATTCGGGTTCGCGCCGCAGGCGCACGGCGAAGAATCCATCCATGTCGTGCGCGTCCGGCCAGGTACGCAGGCTGCCGTCTTCGACCAGCAGCTTGTGCCAGGGGGCGCGTTTTTCCCGTCGCGGATCCTCGCGGCGCATCTCCGGATGCCGCGCCAACCAGCGCTCGATCTGCTGCGGGCCCTCCTCCTGGCCGAAGGTGCACACGCTGTAGACCAGCACGCCGCCGGGCCGCAGCCGGTCCACCACCGCGTCGAGCAGATCGGCCTGCACCCGCGCCATGCGCTTGACGTCTTCCGGCCCCAGGCGCCACTTGCCCTCGGGGTGCCGGCGCAGCACACCCAGCGCCGAGCAGGGCGCGTCGAGCAGGATCCGATCGAAGGTCCCCAGCGCGTCGGCGTCCAGCTCGAGCAGGTCGCCCAATACGCGCGAGACCGAGGCCAGCCCGAGCCGCTCGGCCATCTTGCGCACCAGCCCCAGCCGGGCCGGATGGCGGTCGACCGCCACCACCTCACCGCGGTCTTGCATCAGCTGGGCCAGGGTGGCTGTCTTGCCGCCGGGCGCGGCGCAGGCGTCCAGCACCCGCTCGCCCGGCCGCGGGCCCAGCAGTTGGCAAACCGCCTGGGCGCCCGCGTCCTGGACGTGCAGCCAGCCCGCCTCGTGGGCCGCCAACCGGTGCAGATCGATCGCCCCCTCGAAGCGCAGGGCGTCCGGCACCAGCTGGCTCGGCTCGCAGGCCAGCCCCGAAGCCCCCAGCAGCTCGAGCAGGCGCCGGCTGGAGCCCTTGAGCACATTGGTGCGCAACCACAGGGGCGCCGGCTGGTTGCAGGCCTGCATCAGGGCCTCGGCCCGCTCGCGCCCGTGCTGCTGCAGCCAACGCTCGACCATCCAGCTGGGGTAGGAGTGCAGCACGGCCAGATGGCGGATCGGGTTCTGCTCGGGGTCGGGCCATTCGAGCTGGTCTTGAGCCCGGGCCAGCCCCCGGGCCACCGCGTTGACGAAGCCACCCGCCCGCCGGCCGCGCAGGGCCACCGCCAGCTCGGTGCCCTCGTCTACCACGGCGAACTGCGGCACGCGATCCAGAAACAGCAGCTGGAAGGCGGTCAGCCGCAGGATGCGCAGCAGCGATGGCTCGATGCGCTCCAGCGGCCGGTGGCTGTGGGCGGCCAGGACGTAGTCCAGCCGCCGCCGCCAGCGCAGCGTGCCGTAGACCAGCTGCATGGCCAGGGCCCGATCGGCCGCGCTCAAACCGGCGCGCCGCGTCAGAGCGTGTTCCAGCGCCAGCGAGGCGTAGGCGCCTTCAGCCTCCACCCGGCGCAGCACGTCCAGCGCGATGCGCCGGGCGATGGCGATCTTCTTCGTTTTGCGGTCGCGGCTCACGGGGTTTGTCTATCACAGCCGGGGGCGATCAGTCACCAGAGAACAGCAGGATCATGGTCGACTGCACCACGCCCAGCGTCAGCAGCATACGGGCCAGCAGACTGCGATCGCCGCTGCGCGGCAGGGTGGGCCACAGCAGCGGAGCGGCGAAGAGGGCCACCAGGGCGGCGCCCCTGAACAGCGACAGCGGCAGCGCCGTTCCCAACGCCAGGCCGACGCCGAGCAGCACGCCCACACCCCCCCACCAGTGGCGGCCCCGCCGGTTCAGGCCGGCCGCGCTGTTCCAGACGGCCCACGAGGCCCCGAGACAGAGGCCGAGCGGCACGGCGGTCGCTGCGCTCACCAGCACCGATGCCCAGCCCTGCGTGGCCAGGCCCACCCGGGCCATCGCCAGCGGCTGCAGCGGCAGCAGTGCCAGCGGCAGGCTCAGCAGGCCGAGCAGGATTGGCAGTCGATAATCGGCCTGCTGGAGTCCCCGGCGATCGAGCCACAGCCCCAGGGAAATGCCGAGCGTGCCTCCGACCACCAGACCCATCAGGACCAGGACGGCGGCGCCGACCTGCCGGCCGACGCCGAAGAGCTGGGAGATGATCAGACACGAGGTAGCGGCCGGCACGAAACCGGTGAGCACGGCATGCAAGCGCGCAACCGTTTGCGAGGGAAACATCCCCGGCGTCCTCCGGCGGTGGCGCTTCCAGGGAAGCTCCTGATCAATGCAGCCCGATGCTGCTGCGCACGGTCAAACCCTGGGCCGACAGCGAGCCGCTCACCCGCCACTGGCCGAGGCGGGCGAACACCTGCTGCACCAGCGGCCAGGTCATGCGCAAGCGGGTGCCCCGATCGCCGCCGATGCCGCGCTGGACCGCTTTGGTCAGGGTCTCGCCCAGCTTGGCGAAGTCGAAGCGGGCGGCTCCCCGCTGCTGCGATCCGGCCGCCAGGCGAAACGCCCCGGGATCGATCAGCTGCGCCGCCGAGGCGGCCGCGCCCGGGCCGAAGGCGAACAGTAGCACGTCGCCCTTGAGCCCCCAGCTGATGGCCATGCCGGGCTCGGGTCGCACGGTGCGCAGCTCGGCGCCGGACACCTGGCGCTTCTCGATGGCCTGGCCGTCCTTGGCGGCCCGGGCGTCGACGGCGGCCAGGAAACGCTCGGCCTTGGCCCGATCGGCCACCCGGGTGACCACCAGCAAGCGCACCAGCGACACGATCTGCCGATCCACGGGGGCGTCGACCTCGAGTTGCTCGACATCGGGCAGCAGCAGGTAGCCGAGCACCGGCTCGCGCAAATTGCCCAGCACGTCGCGGCGCAGCTCCATGCCGAAACGCTCGCCAAAGGCCGCGGCGGCCTCCTCGAGCGCCTGGTCGATGTCGGTCCAGGGCGAGGCGGGCAGCGGTCCGATCCAATCCAAGAAGGCCGGCAGTCGAAACGCCGCCCAGCCGCCCAGGATGGACGACTCGAGCAGGCCGGCATGGAACCCCGGCGGGGCCGCGCCGGCCGGCAGCACCTGCTTCAACTGCCGGTGGCCCCGCGGGCGGGTGGCGGCGAAGAGCACCCCTTCGACCTCCTCGGTCGTCAGGCGCATCCCCAGCGCAACCCCCTGGAACTGGTCCAGCCAGCCGTCGGTGCTCTTGGCGAGCCGGCGCGCGCCGGCCAGCATCTCGCGCTGGAACTTTTTGATCTCCGAAGTCTTGGCCGATTTCAGCCGGCGCTGATCGGCCGCGATCCGTTGTTGCATGTAGGCCTGCCATCGCTGGCGCAGCGCGGCCACGGACAGGTAGACCGCCATCCGGCTGTCGTCCGGCAACCCGGCCAGGCTGCGCTGGAAGGCCTTGTCGCGGGCCAGCTTGGCACCCTTGCCGAAGAAGCCGCGGACGGGATCGGCGTCCTTGGGCAGCATGCCGGCCGGGGGCACCAGCAGGCACCAGTTGCCCTTGATGGCGTAGTCGTAACCGCTGAAGCGGTAGACCGCGGCGCCGGAACGCTGCTCGGCCTGCGGCAGCTCGGGCGCCGGCTGCGGTGGGGCACCCGGCTTGGCCGCGGGCTGCTCCATCGCGGCCCGCTTGGCCAGAAAGCGCTGGGCGTCGACCAGCGGCAGGGCCAGCACGGGCTCGGCGCCGAAGGTGCTCGAGTAGAGCGCCAGCGAGCCGTCCGGATCCAGGCCCAGAGCGCGCATGCCCGCCGGGGTGAGCGGGTTCTCGCCCAGCTGGGCCTCGAGCTTTTGGCCCGCCCGGGCCGGATCCATGTCCGGTACCAGATCCTTGAATCGGGCCATCAGCTGGCTGGCCGCAGTGGCGGTACGGCCCGGTTTGTCGACCAGCGTCGCCCAGGCCACCCCGGCCGGGATGCGGCGGGCCACGCCCGGGGGCTGGGCCGCGATGGCGGTGCCGGCCGTCGCCAGCAGGCCGGCCACCAGCGCGATCGTCGTCGTGCTGCGGCAGATGCTCATATCCATCCTCCCGTTCGTTTCCCGGTGCGGCTCAATCGTGGTGGGTCCGCCGGCCCTTCTCCCGCCACCACTGCTGCCAGCGCTCGATGGCCCGCTCGCGCTCCGCCTTGGGCGAATCGAAGTAGTAGCCGAAGTACTGGTCGGTCAGCTGGCTCAGCTCCCGGGCCGAGGAGAAGCGGACATCGCGGTTCTTCGAACCCAGACCGGCGATCAGCCACTGGACGCGGCTCTCGCCCTTGTGCTGCTTCCACCACTTCAGCCATTTGCGTTCGCTGGTGCCGAAATCCTGTTTGCTGATGTAGCTCAGCGATTCGATGGCCGCCCGCGCGACCATCTTGTTGCGGTTTTTGACCAGACCCACCAGCAGCGGCAGAGCGTCCTGATCCTTGAAGTTGCCCAGCAGGGCGGCCGCGACGGCTTGCTGGTCGGCGTCGTCGGAGCGCAGCCGTTTGCGCAGGCCGATCAGCACCCGCTCGTAGGCGTTGGTGCGGCTGTAGGTCTGCAGCGAGTCGATGGCGGCCAGGCGCACCTTGGCGTCGCGATCGTACAGCCGGCCGGCCAACCGGGCCACCGCCCGGCCGCAGCGGACCTCGCCCAACAACAGCACCGCGTAGTAGCGCTCCAGCGGTCCCGGCGACTCCAGCGCATCGGCCACCGCTTCGCAGACCACCGGCCCCAGCGCCACCAGCAGCGCCAGCAAGGGCCCGTGCTCGGCCACCGGTGGGATGGAATCGCAGGCCGCGTAGACGTCGAAGTCCAGCCGGCCCGGAAAGCGCTCCATGACCGGCACCAGGCACCGCTCGCCGCAGGCCAGCAAGCGCTGGTGGGCCACGCCCGAGCGCTCGACATCGCCGCCGAGCAGATCGTCGACCCAGCCGCGAATGGTCTCGGCGTCCGGTTCGGCTTTCGGCTCCGGCGCCGGGGCGGGCGCCAGCTCGACCATCTCCAACCCGCCTTCGCCGGCTTCGCCGGCTACGGCGGGCAGGCCCGCCTTCGCGGCCGCTGGGGGCTCGGCGTCCGGGGCGGGCTCGGCGTCCGGGGCGGGCTCGGCGGGCTCGGCGTCCGGGGCGGACCCGTCCGCCGTAGCCGGCGCAGCCGGCGAAGGCGGAGCGAAATCGGGTCCGGTGTCGACCAGCACCACGTCGCTCTCCGTGTCGACCCGGGTGCCCGGCTCCGGCTGCTCCGGCTCCTGCTCGATCGATTCGACCCGCACCGGCTGCTCGACCGCGGGCAGATCGAGCTTGCTGGGCGTCACCGCGGGCGCGACCGCCTCGGCTTCGGGTTCGGCTCCAGGTGCGGCGGCCGGCTCGACCGGCGCCGATTCGACCATCGGCATCAGCGGCGGTCCGGCGGTGAAAACATCCGCCGGCTCCGGCTCGGCTTCCGGCTCCGGTTCCGGCTCCGGTTCCGGTTCCGGCTCGGCTTCCGGCTCAGTTTCCGGCTCGGCTTCCGGTTCCGGTTCCGGTTCCGGCTCCGGTTCGGGTTCCGGCTCCGGCTCTGCTTCCGGCTCCGGTTCGGGTTCCGGCTCC
>CAYVQE010000183.1:872-10795 GCA_964454005.1 uncultured Myxococcales bacterium | reverse complement strand
CCCGAACTGCTGGACGAGGTCCACAAGCTGATCGAGGAGCGGAACCTTCATTTCCTGCTCACCGGCTCGAGCGCCCGCAAGCTACGGCGTGGAGGGGTCAACTTGTTGGGGGGCCGCGCCCGCACCATCAACCTGCATCCCTTCTCCTGCCGCGAACTCGACGCGTTCGACCTGCTGCGGGCGCTCAACTACGGTCTACTGCCCCCGATCGTCCTGTCAGACGATCCACCAGCAGACCTGGCCTCCTACACGGGCACCTATCTACGCGAAGAAGTGGCGGCCGAAGGGCTCACCCGAAACGTACCAGCCTTCTCCCGTTTCCTGGAGGTCGCCGCCCTGTGCAATGGGAACATCCTCAACTACTCCAAGATCGCCAATGACGCGCAGGTGCCGCGCAGTACTGTACAGGAGTACTTCCGCATCATCGAAGACACCTTGCTGGCTTACCTTCTGCCCCCATGGCGCCGTAGCCGAAAGCGCAAGCCGATCTCGACATCCAAGTTCTACTTCTTCGACACCGGCGTGGTTCGTCATCTGCGCCATCAGGGCGAGATCCAGCAGCGCTCGCCCGTCTTCGGCGAGGCCTTCGAAACCTGGTTGCACCACGAACTGCTTTGCCACGTGGACTACCGCGGCCAAGGCAGCCTGGCGTATTGGCGTTCTACCTCCGGGTTCGAGGTGGACTTCATCTTGAACGACACCACCGCCGTGGAGGCCAAGGCCAAGACGGTCATCACGGCGGACGACTTGAAAGGACTGCATGCAATCCGCGAGGAGGGCTCCCTGCGCCACTACCTGGTCGTCGCTCTGGTGGCCAGAAAGAGAATGGTCGACGGCATCGAGATCCTACCCTGGCGCTCCTTCTTGGAGCGCCTGTGGCAGGGCGTGTACGATTGACGAGCGCACCCAGCCCAAGAGCCACCATCCCGCTACCACACCGACTGCGAATTGGAAGTTCCCGGGCAACCCGCTCAGGAAGCCAGGCCGCCGGACTCGGTGGAGCGCCACAGGTACCAGGTGGCCACCGAACGATAGGGGCGAAAGCGCTCGCCCCAGGCGGCGATGGCGGCGCGGTCGTCCGCGTCGAGACCGCTCAAGCGGGCCACCGCCCGGCGCAGGCCCAGGTCTCCCACCGGCCAGACGTCCAGCCGCTGCAGGTGGAAGATCAAGAACATCTGCACCGACCACAAGCCCAGCCCGCGCACCGCGGTCAGCGTCGCGATCACCTGCGCGTCGTCCAGCCGCCCGAGCCGTTCGGGCCGCAGCCGGCCGGCGGCCACCCGGGCGGCCAGGTCGCGCAGGTAGCCGACCTTCTGCCGCGACAGCCCGACCGCCCTGAGCGCCGCGTCGTCCAGGCCGGCCAGCTGCTGCGGCCGCGGGTAGCCGCGGCCCGGGCCGAGGCGCCGCAGCCGGCCGGCGATTGTGCCGGCGGCTGTCATCGACAGCTGCTGGTAGACGATGGACTCGACCAGCACATCGTAGGCAGCAGGCGAGGGCCCCAGCCGCGGCAGGAAGGGCCCGGCGGAATCGATCACCGGCCCCAGCGCGGGCGCGGCGCGGCGCACCTGGGCCATGGCCTCGGCGTGGCGCGGGTCCAGCACCACCCCTTCGAGCCACAGCAGCCGGGCCTTGAGCGCCGGGCCGGCCGCGGCCGAAAACCCGCCCAGCCGGCGATCGGCGGTCAGCACCCGGTGGCAGGGCACCAGCAGCGGCATGGGGTTGGCGGCCATGGCGCGCCCGACCGCCCGCGCCGCTGCGGGCGCGCCCACCTGCCGGGCCAGTGCGCCGTAGCTGGTCACCTGCCCCGACTCCAACCGGCGCAGCTGCTGATAGACCCGCCGGGCGAACTCGCTGGCCGCGCTCAGATCGAGTGCGGCTCGATCCAGGCTCGCGGGGCGGCCGTCCAGGTGGGCCTGGATGCGCTCCAGCGTGCGGCTCACCTCGGCCGGCGGTCGCTCCAGCAAAGGTCGGCCGGGCACGGCCCGGGCCAGGCGCGCGGCACAGCCGTCCGCCCCGCCGGCGGGCAGCAGCAGCCGATCGAAGCCGCGCGCCGTCCAGGCCAGCCCGCAGCGACCGATGGCCGTATCGAACAGCGTCGTTCCGGACCCCGCACGCCAGGCCATGGCTCAAGCTCCGTCCCCGGAAGCACCATCACCGGCGCGCTCGGCATCCGGGTCGCCGGCCAGCAAGCGCTCCAGGTCGGCGGCCAGCCGCTGGCGGCCGCCGCCGGCCGGCCAGCGGGCCTCCAGCCGCAGCGCCGCCAAGGGCAGCCCGGGCGGCGGCTGGGTGACCTTGACCAGATCCTTCTCGGTCACCACCAGGGCATCGGCCTCGGCCCGGCGCACCCGCTCGGCCAGCCGGGCCAGCCGGCGGCTGCCCAAGGGGCGGTGGTCGCCCAGGGCCAGCAGCTCGACCACCTCGAGACCGAAGCGCTGCAGGTTCGCGCGGAACCCCTCGGGGTCGGCCACACCGCAGGCGGCCACCACCCGTCCGGGCAGATCGGCGTCCCAGGGCTGCAGCTGCGCGCCGCGGACCAGCCCGGCCGGAACGAAGGCACAGGCGGCAGCGGCCGGGCCCGGCACCAGCCGGTGCCGGCGGCGCAGCGCCTCGGGCCCGGCGTCGCCGGCGTGGGTGAACACCAGCCAGGACGCCCGGGCCGCAGCCGCCGGCGGCTCGCGCAGCGGTCCGGCCGGCAGCAGCCGGCGGTTGCCCAGCCCGCGCCGGGCGTGGACGGCCACCAGGTCGAGACCGCGCGCCAGCCGGCGGTGCTGAAACGCGTCGTCGCACACCAGCACGTCGGGCCGCCAGGTCTCGATGGCCAGCCGGGCGGCGTCGAGCCTGTCCTCGCCCACCACCACCGCCGCATCCGGACAGCGGGCCGCGATCAAGGCCGGCTCGTCGCCGGCGCTGCGGGCGTCGATCGCCGCCGTGCCCGGCACGCGGACCACCCGGGTGCCGCGGCTCGCGCGACCCCAGCCCCGCGATAGCACCGCCACCCGGGCGCCCAGCTCGCCGAGCAGACCGACCAGCTCGATCACCAGCGGCGTCTTGCCGCTGCCGCCGGCGGTCAGGTTACCCACGGAGATCACCGGCCGGCCCACCCGCACCGGCTGTTGGCCGGCCCGGCTGACCGCCAGCCCGGCCCGGTAGGGCCAGGCCAGCGGCTGCAGGCCGAGGCCCAGGGCCCGGCCGGCCCAACCGCCCGCGGCGGGATACCAGATGCGATCGATCCAGGTGTTCATGCGATCCTCGCTTCACTCTCGGGCAGCGGTTCTCGCCGGCGCCGCCAGCATGCCGCGGGCCGCCCGCCAGACGCGGTCCGGTTGCAGCTGGCGCATGCAGGCCAGGGTGCCCAGCGGACAGCTCTGACCGCCGTGGTTGGAGCACGGGCTGCAGGCCAGCTGCTGGCGCAACACCTCGACCCGCGGCCCGATCGGGGCCCAGCGCGCCGGGGAGGTGGGGCCGAACAGCACCAAAGTGGCCACGCCCAAGGCGGCGGCCATATGGGCCGGGCCGCTGTCGGGGCTGATGACCAAATCGCAGGCCGCCAGCGACGCGGCCAGCGCGGCCAGGTCACCGCCGGCCAGCTCGACCCAGCCATCCGGCGCCAGCTCCCGGCCGATGGCCGCGGCCAGGGCCGCCTCGCCGCCGCCGCCCAGCAGCACCACCGACCAGCCGGCCCGCTGGCAGCGCTCGGCGAGCGCCCGCCAGTGGGCCAGCGGCCAGGCCTTGGTGGCGTGCCGCGCAGCCGGCACCAGGCCGACGCGCGGCGCTCGGCTGAGGCCGGCCAGCCTTTGCCGGACCAGCCGGCCGGCGGCCGGGTCACAGACCAGCTCGGGCCGCGGCGGCACCTGGCCGGCGCTGGCCGGCGCCGCTTCGAGCAGCGTCAGGTAGCGCCAGATCTGGTGCGGTGCGCCCAACACCGCATCGCGGCCGAGCATGGCCCGGACCAGCCCCCAGCCCCGGCGCTTGACCAGGGTCAGGCGCTCGGCCGGACGCAGCCGGGCGGCCAGCACCGCAGTGCGCAGCTTGTGCTGCAGGTCGACCAGCAGCGACACCGGGCCCAGCTCGGCAGCCAGCCGGCCGATGCCCGCCGGGCCCCGGTGGCGGCCGGTGTGATCGAAGGCCACCACCCGATCCAGGTGCGGGTTGCCGGCCAGCAGCGGCTCGTAGCCGGCGTCGACCAGCCAGCTCAGCCGGGCCTGCGGGTAGCGCCGCCGCAAGGCGCGGGCCACCGGGGTGGCCAGCAGCACGTCGCCCACCGAACTCAGCCGCACCAGCAGGATGTGCTCCGGATGGCTCACGGCCCCGGCTCCGACTCGGCCGCGCCCAGCAGCTCCGCGATGGCCTCGGCGTTGGCCTGGCTGGCCCCGCTGACCGACCGCACCGCCTCCTGCGCCATCCGGCCCAGCCGTTCCAGCTCGTCCGGGCTGGCCAGCAGCTCGGCCAGGGTACGCTGCAGCCGGGCGGCGTCCGGCAGCTGGATGCCGCCGCGGCCCTGCAGCACCCGGACGCTGTCGGCGAAGTTCTCCATGTGGGGGCCGAACAGCACCGGCCGGGCGCAGGCCGCCGGTTCCAGGATGTTCTGCCCACCGCGCTCGACGAAGCTGCCGCCGGCGAACACCACCGCCGCCAGCCGGTAGAGCCGGGCCAGCTCGCCGACCGTGTCGAGCACCACCACCGGCTCGCGCCCGGCGCCGGCCGAGCGCAGCCCGCAATCCAGCCCCCGTCCGGCGGCCAGGTCGCACACCCGACCGGCGCGCTCCGGGTAGCGCGGGGCGATGACCAGCCGCAAGTCGGGTCGATCCCGGCGCAGGCCGGCAAAGACCTCGAGCAGCAGCCCTTCCTCACCCTCGTGGGTGCTGCCCGCCACCCAGAGCCGATCGCCCGGCCGGACGCCGAGCGCGCAGCGCAGCTCGGCTTCGGCCTCGGGGTCGGCGGTGCCGATGGCGGCCACCCGGTCGAACTTGGTGTTGCCGGTCACCCGCACCCGTTCGGCCGGCGCGCCGATGGCCAGCGCGTGCTGGGCCTCGAGCGGATCGCGCATGCACAGTCGATCCACCCGGGCCAGCGGATTGCCGATCAGGCGGTACAGCAGGCGGTAGCGGCCCAGGGCGCGCTCGTGGAAGCGACCGTTGCTGATCAGGATCCGGGCGCCGGCCCGATCGGCGTAGCGGATCAGCGCCGGCCACACCTCGGCATACTCCAGCACCAGCACGGCGGGCCGCACCCGGCGCACCACCCGGCCGACCGCCCAGGGCAGATCGTAGGGCAGGTAGCCCACCGCATCGACGCCCAGCCGGCCCTGCCGGGCCAACGCCATGCCCGAGTTGGTCACCGTGGTCAGCAACAGCCGGCACTCCGGCAGCCGCCGGCGCAAGGCCGCGATCACCGGTTGCAGCGCCAGCAGGTCGCCGGCCGAGGCCCCGTGCAGCCAGATCCGCGGCCCCGGGCCCAGCCCGGGCCAGCCCCGAGCGTGGAAGCCCAGCCGGGCGGCCAGTCCCTCGCGCAACCGGGGATGGAGCAGCAGAACCGGCCACAGCAGCAAGAAGGCCAGGTGCACCAACACGACGTAGACCGCGAACATCAGGCCGAGACTACGCCCGGGCCGCGCACCGCGTCCAGCAAGAATCGGTTCGCAGCGCCGGCGAGCCGAGCGGCTTCGATCAGGCCGCATCCACCTCGGCGTCCAGGGCGCGCAGCCGACGTCCCAGCTCGGCAGCCAGCCCCGGCGCGTCGCAGCCCTCGGGCCGGCGGGCCACCCACAGCGGCTCGCCGAAGGCCACCGTGGCGCGGGTGAAGGGCTTGGGGATCGCAAACCGGTCCCAGGTGCGGCGCAGCACCCAGCGGCGGCGGAACCCGACCGTGATCGGCACGATGGGCACGCCCGCGGTCCAGGCCAGAGCGATGATGCCCGGCTTGGCCACCAGGTCCGGCCCCCGGGGCCCATCGACCGCCACGCCGATCGACGCGCCGGCGCGCAGCCGCCGGCCCATGCCCAGCAAGCCGGCCAGCCCCGACCGCGAACTCGAGCCGCGCACCACCTCCAGGCCGAAGCGGCGGCAGACGAGGCTCTGCAAGCTGCCGTCGCGGCTCAGCGAGGTCATCACCGCCAGGCGGCGGCCGCGCTCCGGATTGGCCTTGAACAGGCCCAGTTGCCGCCCGTGCCAGAAGGCGTACAGCAGCGGCCCGCCGCCGGCCCGGGCCCGCTGCAGCCGCTCGCCGTGGCGCTGGCGCAAGCGCACCAGCGCCAGCAGCAAGCGCGCCACCGCCCAGATCAGCCAGGCCTGCAAGGCGAGCCAAAGTCCGGATTTTTTACTGTTGGTTGCGGCGGCCATGGCCGCCACTGTTCCACGGTGGATCGGTATGGTCAAGATTCAGGGAACGGCCGTTGCGGCAACGGGTTGGGGGCAGGTTCCCGGCCTTAACCGCGGCCGGGAACCCGCTCCACCCGCCTCCCCCTGGATGGCGTCCCGCGTTCCCCCAGTGGGTTCCCCGACGACACCTGTCAATTGTCATCCGCCTGGCTGTCAGCCTCGTGTCCACATCTTTGGACACCAGCGGAAATCTTTGCAGCCTCCAATCGGTCGCCCGCGAACCATAACCATGCGTTTTTTCGCGATCCGGCCTTGGGGCGACCAGGCCATCCGTTCTCATTGGATTAATTATAGCAAGAACCGGGCCACTCTGTCGCAGTGCGCCAGAGCGCAATTCGGCAAACCAACAGAATCCAGAACGGGCTCAGTTGGTCAGAAAAGCCTCGAGCCGCTGCATGCCCTCGGCGATGCGCTCCAGGCTGTTGGCATAAGAGATGCGCACGTAGCCCTCGCCGCCGGGGCCGAAGTCGACGCCCGGGGTCAGCGCCACCCCGGACCGCTCCAGGACCTCGAAGGCGAAGGTGTACACGTCGGTGGTGTGGGCGCTGACGTCGACGAACACGTAGAAGGCCCCGGTGGGCTCGACCCGCACCGGCAGGCCCATGGCGGCCAGTCGCTCCAGCACCAGCCGGCGCCGGGCATCGTAGGCCTGGCGCATGCGCTCCACGTCCGCCGCCGCCCGGGTCAGGGCGGCCACGGCCGCGATCTGGGCGTAGTCGGGCGCCGAGATGAACAGGTTCTGCTGCAGCTTCTGCACCGGCCGCACCAGCGCCGGCGGCAGGATGGCGTAGCCCAGGCGCCAGCCGGTCATGGCGAAGAGCTTGGAGAAGCCGTTGACCACGGCCGCCCCGGGCTCGATCTCGAGGATCGAGGTGGCGCGCTGGCCGTAGGTCAGCCCGTGGTAGATCTCGTCCGAGACCAGCAGCGCTCGGCCGGCCACCGCCTCGACCACCGCTTCCAGCCGCTGGCGTGGGGTGACGATGCCGGTTGGGTTGGCCGGCGAGTTGAGCAGCACCAGGCGGGTGCGCTCGTCGAACTGCTCGCGGACCTGCTCGGGCTCGAACTGGAAGCCGTCCTGCTCGCGCACCCGCAGCCGCAGCGGCTGGCCGCCGAAGGCGCAGACGAAGTTGGGGTAGCAGGCGTAGCCCGGGTCGGTCAGCAGCGCCCGATCGCCGGCATCGAGGCAGGCAGCGCAGATCAGCGCCAGCGCGCCCGAGCTGCCTGTGGTGATCACCACCCGCTCGGGCTCGATGGCCACGTCGTACTGCTGCCGGTACCAATTGCAGACGGCCCGGCGCAGCTCGGGCCGGCCCAGCGAGTGGGTGTAGTGGGTGTGGCCGTCGCGCATGGCCCGCACCCCGGCCTCCAGGATGACCTCGGGCGTGTCGAAGTCCGGCTCGCCCACCTCCAGGTGGATGATCGAGCGTCCCTGCTGCTCCAGCTCGGCGGCGCGCTCGAGCACCTCCATCACGATGAACGGCGGCATGCAAGCGGCCCGCTGGCTGATGTGGAGTGGGTGCGGCTCAGCCATCGTCGCTGTCCTCCTCGCCCCCCTGCTGCGCGGCCAGCTGGTAGATCGATCGCCGCGGCACGCCGGTCAGCGGCGCCAACAGCTCGGCCACGCGCCCGGCCGGCAACGGTCGGCCGGCGCGCAGCGCGGCCACCAGCGGCGCCAGCTCGGCCGCCGTCCGGACCTTTGCCGCGGCGGCTCCGGCGGCTCCCTCGACCAACACGCAGATCTCGCCGCGGGCGCCGGCGGCGAAGCGCGCGGCCAGCTCGTCGAGCCGGCCGCGCTCGAAGGTCTCGTGCACCTTGGTCAGCTCGCGCGCCACCACCGCCCGCCGCGGTCCCCAGATGGCGGCCATGTGGGTCAGGCAGCGGCCCAGCCGGTGCGGCGACTCGTAGAAAATCAAGCTGCCGGGCTCGGCCGCCAGCGACTCGAGCAGCCGCCCGCGGGCGCCGGGCTTGCGCGGCAAAAAGCCCACGAACAGGAAGCGGTCGCTGGGCAGGCCGGAAGCGGCCAGGGCGGCCACCGCGGCGCAGGGTCCGGGCAGCGGCACCACCGCCACCCCACGCTCGACCGCCGCCGCCACCAGGGCCGCGCCCGGGTCGCTGATGCCCGGCATGCCCGCATCCGATACCAGGGCCAGATCGCGGCCGGCCTCCAGCTCGGTCAGGATGCGCTCGACCACCTGCCGGTGATTGTGCTCGCGGTAGGAGTCGAGCTCGGCGTGCAGGCCGTGGGCCGCCAGCAGCTTGCGCGTCTGCCGGGTGTCCTCGGCCAGCACCCGATCGACCGCGCCCAGCACCTCGATCGCGCGCAGGCTCAGGTCGCGCAGGTTGCCGATCGGGGTGGCGACCAGGTACAGCCGACCGGGTTGCTGAGCAGCATCCGACACCCGCCCATCGTACGCCCCGGCCGCAGTCGGATCAACGGAGCGCTCGCCTGCATTCAGGCCAGGGCTCCGTTGACAGGCCGAGTGCAAGCGCGATAATGGCCCCCATGCCGATCCATCTCCAGTTCTGCCGGCTGCGGCTGCTGGCGGTCACGATGCTCGGCCTGCTGCTGGCGCTGCCGGCGGCTCGGGCGCGCGAGGATCTGTCCGGCACCTGGCGCGAGCAGTACAACGAGGTCATCGTCGGCGTCGAGCAGTGGAGCCCGGCCTGCGGCCCGACACCGCGATCGACCGGTCGGCGCCAGCGGGGGCTGGTCTTCCAGGTCCGAGACCGCGGCTTCGACCTGGTGTTCAAGGGCCGCTCGAGCCGTTTCTCCACCGTGGACTGCCAGAGCGAAAACCCCGCGGTCAAACCCAAGGAGCGCACGGTCAAGGACGAGCTGTTCATGATCTCGTGCGCCACGGCCGAAGACGCCGACCGCTACGAGAGCGGGCTCTACTCCTTCCGCATCCGCTCGCCCGAGAAGATCGAGTACCGCGAGACCACCCGCTTCAGCCGCAATGCCGCGGGCTCGATGTGCGTCCACACCCGCCGCGTCCGGCGCATGTACGTCAAGGCCGACGACCAGGACGCGGCCCGGCCCGAGCCGAAGCCGGAGCCGAAGCCGGCGCCGAAGCCCGAGCCGGAGCCGAAGCCCGAGCCGGAACCGGAGCCGAAGCCCGCGGAGGCAACCGATCCCTGCGCCGAGCCGGGCGCACCCATCTCGCTGTCCTTCGAGCCCAGCCGGGCCACCGTACGGGCCGGCGCCCGGCTGTGTCTGAACATCAGCGCCACCGACGTGGCCGGCTGCGAGGTTCCGGTCTCGCTGCGCTGGGCCGGCGAGCGCGCCCCGCGCGATATCTCGCTGAGCCCCAGCGGCTGTTTGCGCATCAGCCGCCGCGCCAAATCCGGCCCCCGCCAGCTCGAGCTGGCCGCCGCCGATCTGCAGGCCACCGTGGAGCTGGTCATCAAACCGGCACGCCGACCGTCTCCGCCGAAGCCTCCGGCGGAGGCGGACAGGGCCGAGCCGCCTTCGCCCGAAGCTGAGGCGGACGGGGCCGAGCCGCCTTCGCCCGAAGCTGAGGCGGACGGGGCCGAGCCGCCTTCGCC
>CAYVQE010000183.1:0-772 GCA_964454005.1 uncultured Myxococcales bacterium | reverse complement strand
CGAAGCTGAGGCGGACGGGGCCGAGGCCCGGACGGGCGCTGCAGCCGACACACCGGGCTGGCTGCTAGCGGTCGCCGTCGGCGGCAGCGTACTGCTGCTGGTCGTCATCGTCTTGGTTTTTCTGTTGCGCCGCCGCCGCGAGCCGGCGGCGGCCGCCACGCAGGAGCCCAGCCAGACCACGGATCAGCTCGAGCAGACCTTCGGCCTGGATCTGGGCGACGAGGAGGACGAGGCCGCGCCCGAACCGCCCGCCCAGGCCCCGAGCACCCGAGCCTGCCCCAACTGCGGCCAGAACATCCCCGCCGTGGCCCGCTTCTGTCCATACTGCGCCACGCCCCTGGAGTGAGCCGGTGGCCGATCCCCGACACGCGCTGGGCGACTGGGCCGAGAACCTGGCCGCCGAGCACCTGGCCGCCCAGGGCATGGAGATCGTCGAGCGCAAGGCCCGCACCAAGGTCGGCGAGATCGACCTGGTGGCCGCCGACGGCGAGACGCTGGTCTTCGTCGAGGTCCGCTCGCGCACCGACCCCGATCAGGTCCACCCGGCCGAGACCGTCACCCGCCGCAAACAGCTGCAAGTGGTCCGCGCCGCCATGGCCTACTGCCTGGAGCACGGCATCCAGGACCGCATGCTGCGCTTCGACGTGGTGGCCGTGCTCGGCGTCGATGGCCAGCTCGAGCACTACCCCAACGCCTTCGAAGCCGGCCGCTAATCCGCCCCTGATTTCCCACCTCGGCCGCGATCTCTGCGGACCGAGAACCGCTCGCTACG
>CAYVQE010000182.1:0-10815 GCA_964454005.1 uncultured Myxococcales bacterium | reverse complement strand
CCGAGGGAAGACGCCGCCTCCATTTTTGGGTTGCGGGCGAAGCCCGCGCTAAGATTCTCACTGTTCAAAACCATCTGCAGACACGTGAACGGATGCCCTGTTGGTTCTGAGCACCGCCACCGCAATGCTGCACCGGCGTGCACTCAGCAGCTTCTGATGGCGAAAGACCGTCAGACACCTCACCGGATACCGACATGTCTCAATGGCCGACGGTGCGTGCGGCAGCGATGGCACGAGCCGATCCTGACGGTCAGTTTTCGGAGCACCCGCAATGAGGCGACTCATGAACGAAAACTTCGACTCGTCGCAGTAGAACCGCACACCCGGCGGCCCGACCGCGTCCGCCAAGGTGGTCCCCATCTCCGGCCAGCAGGTCAAGGCGTTCAACAGGTGCTGCGGCCAGCTCGAGCAGATCCTGGATCTGGAACTCGACCGCGACCCGGACCTGGTCCCGCCGCCGCGCGTGGGCCGGCTGGCGAACAAGACCCTGGTCCTGCTGGATCTGGGCCGGATCGCCGAGATCCGGGCCGAGATCCAAACGCTGGACACCCGGATCTGCAAGGAGCGGGACCGGCTCAACGACCTGCGCCGGCGGCTCCTGATCCGACCGGCCAGCAGCCGCATCCCGGGCACGCCCCAGCGGCTGGAGCGCAAGATCGGAGATCGCCGAGCGGGTCCGAGAAAACGGATTGTGATCGGGGGGCACCGGCCCTTGCTCAGCCTTTCTTGAAGATCATGAGGACAGATGAGCCGCGGTCGGACCCGCTCACCGTGCAGGTATGCAGTTCCCATCCCTCCTTGGCGTACCGGTCCAACACGGGCTGCACCGCGTCGGCGGTCTTGCTTTCCCTCCCGAAAAACCCCGCTTTCAGATCGATCACCTCGGCTTTGTACTCCATGCTCAACCCTCCCTGCTCATGGTTGGTGGATGCTCGACCGCCAACCGACGGTCGTCTTCAGCAAACGGCGGCCAGCATGAAGGCCGCCAGCGGTTCACCCAGGGCTTCGATGTCCCCGTCGTAGCCCTGCAGCAATTCCAGCCCGTCTCGGATCGCGTCCTCGTCCCCGCTCAGCTTGAGCGTGTGTCTGCCGGCCGCGGTGGCCAGGTTGAGTTGCAGGTGGCGGCGACGCCAGGTCTCCAGACTCCAGTCCAGGGTCATGAGGCGCTCGAAGTCCAGGCGATCCAACAGTACCCTGGCCCGCCCGGCCGACTCGAGCACCATGGGTCCGGACTCGAAGAGGAAGCGGGTGCTGGTCAGCAGCCCCAGGCCCTGGCGCTGCTGGTAGCCGTGGTCGGTATAGACCAGCTCCACCCGGTCCGGGGTGGGCAGATCCCAGCCGACCTTGAGCACCCGCTCGAACCGATCCCAGGCCGGCGAGCGGAGCCGGGGCCGGTGGTACTCCTCGTGGAAGGCCACCGTGCGGTGGTGCTGCAGCTTGCGCCGGCGCAGGAACTGCCGCAGCCGCTCGGGTTCCGCCACCCGCAAGAACAGCTCCTGGCGGGAGGGCACCATCTCCTCCTGCTGGATCAGAGTCGGGCTCCGTTTGCCGAAGCGGGCGGCGTAGCCGTCGATGATGCGATCGCCATCGGCCAGGGTCCGGTCCAGCTCCCCGCCGCCAGCCACCGGGAAGGTCCTGCTGTCGCGAACGAAACACGGATGGTAGGCGCAATCCGGGCCGAATGTCCGGTCGCGCACCTCACGGCAGTGGGAACAACCGATGTGGCAGGTGCATCGCTGCAGCTCCATGCGAAAGCGGGTGTCCTGGTGGTGGCGGTAGACCTGCCGCCGCGGTCCCTCCCGCTCGGGCCCCAGGCCGATCGCGGCCAGGTCGCGGTGCAGCGAGTCGATGTCCAGGTACATCCGGTAGTCGTCCGCTGATTCGGGCAGCACCAGCAGCTCCAGGAACTTGATGGCTTGTGCGCCCATGCCGCGCACCAGCTCCACCGCCTCGACCACCCGGTGGTGGTTGATGTCGCGCAGCACCACGAAATTGACCTTGACGGTCAGCCCGGCGGCGGCCGCGGCCCGCACGTTGTCGCAGACCCTGGCAAAGGCGGCCGGATCGGCGCGGGTCACGCGGGCGAACATCTCTGGCTCGGTGGCGTGCAAAGAGAGGTGGAGCTTCGTCTCCCCAGGGTAGTCCCGCAGCCATTCGATGGCCTCGGCGTCCAACTTGTAGCCGTTGGTCACCAGAGTCAGGTCTGGCGCTGCCGGCAAGGCCCCCAGCCCGGCGACCAGCGCCCTCAATCGCTTGCGCTCCAGCAGCGGCTCGCCGCCGGTCAGGGTCAGATCGGTGAAGCCGCGCTCGACCGCTGCGGCGAGCACGTCCAGAACACGCTCCACCGGCGCCTTGTCGCGGCGGGCGGGGCCCAGCCCCTCGTTGTGGCAGAACAGGCAGTCGAAGTTGCAGCCTTCGGTCAAGGCGAAACGCAGCTCCCGCCGCGGCCGCAGCGGCTTGCGCAGACGGATCTCGAGGTCTTCCCGCGCCTCGTCGTAGGCGGTGCCCAACACCCGGTATCCGCGGCGCGCCAGCATGGAAAGCATGATCGGCCAGCGGTTGTAGGTGCTGACCCGCAGTGCGCCGTAGCCGGCCTCGGCCATTTGCCGCTCGACCGCAGCCAACAGCGCAGCCCCCGCCCCGCGGCGCCGTTGCTCGGCCAACACGCCGAAGCGCAGCAATTCGACCTGATCGTCCTCGGCCGCCCCGCGCAGCAACGCGAACCCCACCGCCTCGCCATCGCCGCTGCGCACGGCCAGGGCGTACAGGCCGGCCACATCGCTGTCGCCGCCGAGGTCTTCGGCCGTCCACTCCTCTGCGAAGACCCGCCGCTGCAGATCGAGCAAGCTATCCGGGCTTTCGACGGTCTCGACACGCCAACTCATGAACAGTACGCCTCCAGGCAAGGGCCACAGCAAGGACGCGAAGCTGCCCATCCCCTCACCTGGCCGACCGGGCGCCTCGCCTTTCAACCGAGAATTGTGACCGACCCGGCTTTGCCTGTCCACACCCGACCCCAACAGGCCGCATCTGCCGCCCCCAACGGCCACGATCGCGCCACCGCTGCTCAAGCGACCTCCAGCACCTCGAAGGCCTTGGGCTCGCCGGCCACCTCCCCTTCGCGCAGTTCGCCCGCCCGCGCCCCGATGAGCAACCGCACCACCGGTGCGTTGTAGGACACCACCTCGTCGCCGTTGAAGGTCATGTACGAGCCCACCCGGAAGCGCCGCTGGCTGCCGTCGTCCAGATCGCGCACGGTCACCCAGCGGCCTATGGCCACCCGCTGCCCCGCCGCCGCCGGCCGCACCACCCGGGCCCGATCCCGGATGCGCAGCAGCTCGCGCAGCCGCCGCGACAGCATCTGCTGCTGCCGCTCGCCCTCCTCGAAGGCGAAGTTGTCGTGGTAGGTCTCGGCCCCCTCGCGGCAGGATTCGCCCATCTCCTGGCCGATGGACTGGAAGCGCGCGTTCAGCACCGCGATCTTGTCCTCGAGCCGCTCGAAGTCATCCGACAGGAAGAAAAAACCCATGCCACACCTCCCGCGCTGGCCACACCCTGCAAGACGCCCCGCTGGCGCTGCTCTGACAGCTTCGGTTGTGGCCATCCGGATTCCGGCCGCCGGTGACCGAGTCGGATCGCTGGGACGGGAATGGCCTGCAATTCGGCGCTCACGACAGGTGGCTGGGTTTGAGGCGGCCGTTCAGCCCGCCGGAGCGGCCTCCCACTCGAACCTGCCGCCGGTGGCCGAGGCCAGGCGGAAGCGGTAGCGCCGCCGCATGGCGGCGATGGTGAACAGGTAGGTGCCGCCCCCCGCCACAAGAATGGCGCCGCCGGTCACCATGCCCATCAGCGTGGTGGTCGGCTCGGGGTCGATGAAGGCCAGCACGATCATGAGCCCACCGGCTCCGATCATCGCCCCCGCACCGGCAATGGCCGGCCCGTCGCCCTTCACCCACTTGCGCGCGTTCGCCAGGTCGTTGGCGCCCGGCAGGAAGTTCGGGTCGCCGGTGACGATGGTGAAGGCCACCCCGCGCTTCATCAGCTCGGCCACCCGCTTCTGCCAGCCCTTCTCGCTCGTGTCGACGACCGTCTTCTTTTGAGCCATGGTCCTCTCCCTCACCCCAGTATGGGCTGTTCCCTCTGTTCTCACCTGGCAGGACGCGGCCAGCTGCGGGGCCTGACAGCCGGGCGGTCGAAAAGCCGGAAAAAATCGACCGGCCGAAAACGCGGGCTTGCTCATTGCCCTGCTCGCGAAGCGTCCTGCACTCAGGAGCCGGCCGCGGTACCGCAGCCGTGGAAGCGGTGGTAACCTGGAGGAACACAGGAGATACATGACCGTCTCGCTGCGAAAGGGTCCGATCCGATGAGCGCGAGGAACCGGAGTTCGAACAAGACGAGCCGACAGCTTGCCCGGCGGCTGCAGGTGGAGGAGTCGGAGGTCTCCCGGGCGGCGCGCCGGCTGGACGGCATCTCGCCCAAGGAAGCCCGTGACAAGAAGCACCGCTATAAACCTGAACACTGCAGGCAGATCGCGAAGTTGCTCGGGGTCGCCTACCCCGGGCCGGGCGGCGCCCAGGACGAAGAGGAGCAGGAGCAGGAGCAGGACCGCAGCGACCGGCCGGAGCCCGCCCCTGAGCCGGGGCTCGATCTGCCACCCGATCCGCGATCGCCGGTGGGCCAGATCGAGCTCCGCGATCTGAAACACCCGCTGCTCGTCCACCGGGCGGTGCTCGAAAGGGTGGGGCAGGACGAGAAGCTGGGCAAGCGGCTCGGCATCGTGCTGCAGCACTTCGCCGCCCACGGCCGCACCCCGGTGGTCAAGGGCTGTGCCGACGAGGGCAACCGCGGCTGGCTGCGCTCGCCCCTGGGGGGCAACCACGGCATGCAGTACTACCTGTGGTGGACCAGGCAGGACAGCCAGCCCGTCAAGGCGCTGGCGCTGCCGCCCGAGGCGATCCTGGTCCGGGCGATCCGGCACCACGATGATCACGCCCCGCTCGACGCCGGCGAGCCGGGCGAATTCTTTAACCTCGACAGCCGGGAGACCCTGGACGACGGCGAGCTCATCGGCCAACCCTGGACCGAGCAGCAGCTGCGCTTCGTCGATGCGCCCGATCCGGTGCGCCTCGTCCACGGCCGGCCCGGCTCGGGCAAGACCACCGTGCTGTGGATGGCGGTCGAGGCCCGCAACCGCCAGCGGGTGCTCTACCTCACCTGGTCGCAGGAGCTGGCGCGGGTGGCCGAGGAGCGGTTCGCCTCCTTCGCCCCGGCCGGGGTCGAGGTGAACGCCCGCGACTTCGCCACCCTCGTCGGCGAGATCCGCGGCCAGGACGTGCCGCGCCGGACCCTGCTGGGCAACCAGTCGCGGTTCGCCGCCGAGATCGACCGGCTCGGCCACGCCAGCCTCGGGCCCTGGAAAAGCCGCGTCAACGCCCTGTACGCCGAGATCCGGGCCCACCTGCTGGGCCGGGCGACACCGGACGGGGACGGCTGTCTGCGCGCGGGGTCTCTAACCCGGCTGACCAACGCGGCTTACCTCGAAGATCGCGGCGCGGACGGCGGGATCGGCCGCGCTGCGGCCCGGGCCCTGCTCGATGTGGTCGCGGCGCTGGAGCATCGGGGCGCCCTGGACGATCTGTTCCCGGAGCTGGCGGCCGCGGCCGCGGCCGTCGAGCGGCTGCGCCGAGACGCCCTGCCGCCGGCCTTCGACACCTTCGACCGCATCGTGGTCGACGAGGCCCAGGATCTGACGCTGCTGGAGCTGGCGGTGGTGGTCGAGCTGTGCCGCGCCGTCGCCCGCGAGCGGGACCGCTCGCCCTGGCTGCTGGTGGCCGGCGACGAGGGCCAGACGGTGCGCCCCTCGGGCTTCGCCTGGGGGCCGTACAACGACCTGGTGGCCCGGCGGGTGGGCAAACCGAGCCGGTACCCCCTGGCCGAGAACCTGCGCTGCCCGGCCCGCATCGCCGCGGTCATCGAGCGGGCCTCCGAAAAGTACGCCGGGTTGAACAAGGAGCTGCGCCCGGGCAAGCAGGCCGGGTCGCCGGCGGGCCAGCACGTCGGGGCCCAGCTCTTTCACGTGGTCACCGACGAGCCCGGCGAAGCCGCGACCATGCTCGAAGAGCTCGAGGACGAGGACGGGCTGGTCGTGCTGTCGCCCGACGACCAGGTGCCGGGCTGGCTGCCGGCGGCACAGCGGGAGATGGTCCACACGCCGGCGCAGGTCAAGGGCCTCGAGTACCAGTCGATCGTCCTGCTCGATCCGGGCCGGTACCTGGCGCGGTTGGAAGAGGCCGACCGCGACCCCCGGGCCTTCGAGATCGAGGCCCACGCAGCCCGCACCACCATCGACCAGCTGCGCGTGGCCCTGAGCCGGGCCACCGAGACGCTGGTGTTCGTGGATGTCGACCCCGGCCCGACCGAGCGCGCCCTGAGCCGGGAGCTGCTCGGCGATCCGGCGCCCTACTCCGCCGCGGATCTGGCCGAGCACTTCCGCGACGAGGACAAGACGCCCGAGCAGCGGGTGGTGGCGCGCATCGACGACGCCCGCAATCTGATCGAGGAGCGGCCGCGGCGCGCCTGGCAACGGGCCGTCCAGGCGGTGCGCCTGCTCGGCGCTGCCGACCGGCCCAACGGCGTGGCCGATCCGGCCATCCGCCGGCAAGCGCACTGGACCGTGATCGCAACCGCAGCCAAGATGATGGTGACCGGCCCACCCCCTGGCCTGCGCCACAACGACCTGACCGAGATTGCGCTTGAAGCCCTCGACGAGATCGACTCGGACGCCTTGCATGAAGCGTTCGAGGCTTTCGAGCAATGGGTGCTGCGCATTGAGCAATATCCCATCAAGCTCCTGCAGGCGGCCGTGTCCCTGGGCGAGAACGACGCCTGGCTGCGCGAGGCCCTCGCCCCGGTCTACCAGGAGCTGCGCCAGGAGATCGCGCGCGGCGCGAAATCCTTCGGCACAGCCGCCGACTACAGCGGCGATGTGGCCGGCTGGCTCGAGCTGACCGGCTTTATGGGCGACGCCGCCGCCGAGGCCGACGGGCTGCGCCGCCGGGCCGTGGACACCCTGATCGAGGCGGAGGATTTCGAATCCGCCGAAGAAGTGCTGGAACGTATCGAGCCACCGGACCTGGCCCGCCTCGGCCGGCTGCGCGAAGCCCAGCAGGCCTACCCCGAGGCGGCCGAGACCTTCGAACGCGCCGGCCAGCCGGCGGACGCCCTGCGCAACTGGCGTGCCGCCGGCCGCTGGGGCCGCGCCCTGCCCCTGGCGGCCGACGACGAAGAGCTGCGCGCCGATCTCGAGTGGCTCGGCGATGTCGCAGCGGTGCTCGAACGGCAACCCGCCGGGCAGCGCCAGCGCATGGTCGCAGGCGAACGGAGGCGGCTGCAGGAACTGTTCGCACAGGCAGCCGCTGAGCCCGACCGCCGGGGACGGAGCAAGGCCGGACGAGACCACCCCCAACGCTGACCCCCTCAACCGCTCCGGACGCGGCCCCGCAGACCGGGAAGGCTACTCGCCCCGCAGTCTCGGAAACCGGCAATCCTGCAAGTCCAGCTCAAGCCCGGCGCTGTCATCGTATAGCCGGCCCACCATCTCGATGGCCTTGGCCAGATACCTCTGGATCTCCGTCGACCGTGGTGGCTCAGCGGATTGGATTCGCGTCTTTCCAGCGCTGCTGAACATCCTTGAGCTCATCCCGCAGATCCGCGGTCTCGATGCCGGTCATGTTCTCGCTTTATTCTCACAGGTGGGGGCCGATGGCGTCGGCGACGAAGCGCTCGGCCTCGAAGTGGCCGAACAGGCGCCAGGCGGCCTGGTCGCTCCACAGGTACAGCTCGTGGGTGGACGGCGGTTTGGGCTTGCCCTGGAGCTTCTTGAGGGTGTTGGCCTTGGGCAGCGGCTTGTCGCGATCCAGGTGCGCTGCCAGGGCGTCGATGGCCTTGTTGACGTGCATCCGCCGGTCGGCGTCGAGACCGGCGCAGGCCCGGCGGACGGCGCCGGTAAGCTCCAGCCTGGGCGACAGCGGCTCGAGCAAGCCCTCGCCCAGCAGCTGCTTGCGCACCCGTTGCCAGACGATCTCGCCCCAGATGCTGAGAATGGCCTCGCCCTCGTCGACCAGCAGCAGCGAGTCCGGCACCCCGGCGACCTCGTCCGCGGAGACCGGATAGCCGGCCGCCAACCGCCGAAACACATCCAGGTGCCGGCGCACCTCGCCGGCGTCGGCCAGCTCCACCGGCAGCCGCGGGATCTCCATCAGGGCCGCCGACCTCTCGAACACGAACACGCAGCGATCGGCGTGCAGCATGCCGAGTGCCTGCAGGTAGGCGTTGATGGACTTGAAGCCGCCGGTCAGGTTGAACACCGTGGTCCATTCCGCCTGGCGGTAGCCCGGCACGGTATCCTCGACCCAACCGGTCAACTCGGCCAAAGCCTCGCGGAACGAGGCCAGGTCATCGGTCCGCAGCCCGGCTGCCGTTTGAAGCTGCACCTGCTGACCGTCCCTTTCAAGCAGCTCCGCAACCAGCTCGGCCGTGGCCCGGCCCAAAACCGTGTCGGTATGAACCAGCAGATGCATCACACGCCCGGCCCCCCAGCGCGCCAGCACCAGACCGATACCATTGAGCTCAGCGCTCATCGAACGCCGCCCATCCCCATCCGCCGCCAACAACCGCTCCCGCCGCTCAGCCAGCAGAGCATCCAACCGCGCCCGAGCCCCAGGATCCAAATCGACCGCATTCGCGATCCCGGTCAACCACGACCGATCCGCAGCAGAAGCACCATTCGTCAGCAAGCTGGTACCACAGGTAGAAAGAACAAAAGTACCCACCTCCATATCACCAACCTCCCAAATCGTCCAAAGTCACACACACCAATCCCCTTCAAGTCGGGGAGGATCCTGCTACCGAGCCCACGGACGGCGAGGTTCCGCTCCTGCCACCGGTGTTTCAATCCCCTTCAAGTCGGGGAGGGTCCTGCTACCTTGGAGGGGGTTGAGTTCGCCCATCCGCCCCGGGCGGATTCATCGCGTTTCAATCCCCTTCAAGTCGGGGAGGGTCCTGCTACTCTGTCTGACCCTGCTCTGGGCCGCGACGGCTCCGGGTTTCAATCCCCTTCAAGTCGGGGAGGGTCCTGCTACCTCACCCTAGCGCCCACAGCCGCATCACCGGCTTCCTGGACGTTTCAATCCCCTTCAAGTCGGGGAGGGTCCTGCTACTGCCGCCGACGTCTACCGAGTCGGATTCGGGGCCGACTCGGCGTCGTTTCAATCCCCTTCAAGTCGGGGAGGGTCCTGCTACTTGACAATCCTGAAGTCGACAATCCTACTGAAGGAGCTGAGTTTCAATCCCCTTCAAGTCGGGGAGGGTCCTGCTACCGAATGAGAGCTTACAAAGTTATGACTGACGACCTCCGCTCCGTTTCAATCCCCTTCAAGTCGGGGAGGGTCCTGCTACGGTTTCCGAATTCAACGAATTCTGGAAGTCGTGCAGTTTCAATCCCCTTCAAGTCGGGGAGGGTCCTGCTACGAACAGGGCGGCGTTGGGCCAACGACGGGGACGCATGGTTGTTTCAATCCCCTTCAAGTCGGGGAGGGTCCTGCTACCGCTGCCACCCTGATTGCGCTGAGCGCCTGGTCGAGCAGGTTTCAATCCCCTTCAAGTCGGGGAGGGTCCTGCTACTCCTCGGTAGCTCTACAATTTTCACCGTAGATCTTCGGTTTCAATCCCCTTCAAGTCGGGGAGGGTCCTGCTACCGAGCGCGGCGAGAAGGTGCGCGCGGCCACGTGGTTTCAATCCCCTTCAAGTCGGGGAGGGTCCTGCTACAAACCCTTTTGCCGCCAAGTTCGGCGGCATGACCGTTAACGTTTCAATCCCCTTCAAGTCGGGGAGGGTCCTGCTACGGGGCTTAAAGCCCCTTGGGGGGGGATCATTAGCACTCCTTGTTTCAATCCCCTTCAAGTCGGGGAGGGTCCTGCTACCTGTGGCGCATGGCACGACTTCAAGAGGCCAGCTATTAGTTTCAATCCCCTTCAAGTCGGGGAGGGTCCTGCTACTGAGTAATCGCCTGCGGTACACGATGGGGGCCTGCCCCCGAGTTTCAATCCCCTTCAAGTCGGGGAGGGTCCTGCTACCAGCCACAACCACCCCTTCGATGTCGACGGGGTGTTGAAGTTTCAATCCCCTTCAAGTCGGGGAGGGTCCTGCTACCTGGTAACGTTTGTCTAATGGATGGAGTCTACGATGACGTTTCAATCCCCTTCAAGTCGGGGAGGGTCCTGCTACTCTCTTGGTTGCCTTCTGCCTGTGGATCTTGAGGGATGAGTTTCAATCCCCTTCAAGTCGGAAAGGGTCCTGCTACTTATTGATCCTATTTATTGATCCTATTTAGTTTCAATCCCCTTCAAGTCGGGGAGGGTCCTGCTACGGACCCGGAAGGGTGGAAGCAGGGGCTGGATGCGTTTCAATCCCCTTCAAGTCGGGGAGGGTCCTGCTACAGTATGAATTGCAAGAAGGATTGTTACAGCTGTAAGGTGTTTCGTGGTTTCAATCCCCTTCAAGTCGGGGAGGGTCCTGCTACGGAGGAAAGAAAATGAATGCAGCAGTGCTGAGGAGCGGCTAGTTTCAATCCCCTTCAAGTCGGGGAGGGTCCTGCTACGGGAGACCGTCGAATCGCTGGTAAGCCGGGGGTTCCGGCCGTTTCAATCCCCTTCAAGTCGGGGAGGGTCCTGCTACGGGTTCTCGGTTCCGAGGGATTGGGGATTGCGGGCTGTTTCAATCCCCTTCAAGTCGGGGAGGGTCCTGCTACGCTACCAT
>CAYVQE010000181.1:0-10838 GCA_964454005.1 uncultured Myxococcales bacterium | reverse complement strand
CAACGAACCCCGCACCACGCATCGCCAAGCCTCCGAGGTTTGCACAGTCGCTCCACTGGTACCATGGTATCATGAAGAGAGAACGACGCTCTCGACGACACTGCGCACCCGTGGTATTTCTGGATCCAGCCCCTGAGGGGTTTGATTTACGAGGAGGCGAAATGAGCGAATACTGGGAATACCTGGATTCGGATCCTGGTGTTTGCCATGGGCAGCTGCGTTTTCGCGGAACGCGCGTGATGGTCTATCTCGTCCTCGATGCGCTGGCCGCAGGGGCAAGCGAAGACGAGATTCTAGCGGCCTAACTCAGGATAGGGGCTTCGCTGATCTGCGTCGCTATCCTCCCGGCACCCGGCATGGTATCCTGCTGCTACCCGATGGCATCTAGTGGCTCTTGCAGTGCAAGCGAAGCAAGCGGCCCGCAACCATTCTCTTGCAGCGCGATTCGTCCCAGACCCGGCTGGACTCGACCGCCTGCAGCAGCTGAACGAATAGTCGCGCAGCGGGCAGCGGGCAGCGAAGGTGCCTGGAGCAGAGCCGGCCTCGACCTTCCGACAGCGGGCGGCGAGTTCCTTGCGGACGAGACTTTTCGGACCTGAGCCGGCGTCTCGATCAACTCCACGCGCAGCCAGCGACCGTGCCGGGCGGCCGCGGCCAGGTACTCTTTCAACCAGGCGCACAAGGCCGCTGAGGCGCTGCGCAGAGCACGCTTGCCTGGCCGGCATGGCCCCGCCTTCCCGGCACCGCTGAAGGGCGGGCTGGCGACCGTCTTGCGAAACAGGGTCCGGCCCCGAAGCGGATCGCTAGCGGTCACGGTCAACTCGACCACCTGCCGGCCCTCGCCAGCCGCGGCTTGCTTGCCGTCCAACTCCACCAACAGGTCCAATCCGGCGTCGCCCAGGTGCATCGGAGCGGACCGGCCAGCGGGCCCGGCGCCGTGTGGATCGGCCACGAACCTCAATCCCGAAAGCCTGGAGCGCGTCGCCAAGCGTCACTACGAGGAGGCCTAGGTCATCAAGCGGTCCAATCCTCGGTTGGCGCTGGAGCTGTGCCGCGAGGTCATGGGCATGGTCGATCGAAAAAACGTCTACCACCGAAAGTGCCGGCGCCCGATCGAGCGGACCGGCCAGCAGGCCCGGCGTCAGGCGAATCGGATCTGCCACGAACCTTGTTGAGGCCAGCGTTTTCCCCCAAGATCCCGCTTCTTGATCCTGAAGATGAAGAAGGAGCATGAGAAGAAGAAGAGATGACACCTCTACCAGAACGGCAGCGCCTATTCGATTCGGGCCGCCAGAGGCGGCGGCTTTCCAGACTTCTTGGTTACGGCGCTTCTAGCTCGATTGTCTTCGTTTCCGGAAACCGGAAGCTCTTTTTGACCATCTTCCCATCGGTGACCGCGAAGACCTGGTGGGCACCTTCCTCCAGCCGCAGTCCCAGGCGGGGACCGTGGCCGACCATCTGCCCGTCCACGAAGATCGGCTCGGCGCCCGGTGTATGCACGATCAGGCAGCGACATATGGCGGCCAGCGATGGCAGGCTGGTCAGGGCCTTCGAGTAGCGGAAGGCGAAGTTGATGCTGTTGGAGTCGGTCAGACCGGCGACGACGATGCCCGCCACCCGGCTGTCGCGATCCACCACCGGGCCGCCGGAGTTGCCGGGATTCAGCGGGATCTGGGTCTGGAAGATCGCCCGCTCGGCGTCCCGCGGGTAGATGTTGGAGATGATCCCGGTGTTGAAGGTCCAGATGGCACCGCGGCCATGGCCTACCGATGCGACGAACATGCCGATGGCCAGCGGGACCCGCCGGCTCTCGGCCAGCCAGGGTGTGTCATCGAGCGCCACCCGGACGGTGGCCAGATCGATATCGGGAGCCCGCTCGATCACGTCGCCCGGCACGGTACGCCCGTCCTGCAGCACCACCTGTACGGACTCCGCCTCGCCCACCACGTGCGCGTTGGTCAGGATCAGGCCGTCGGCGGATACGAAGAAGCCCGACCCGAAGCCGTTGTCGTTGGAAAGGAAGACAACGGCCTTGGCGACCTTCTGGAACAGAACCATCCGCTCGGCTTCGGTTCGGGCCAGCACGGACTCCGCCCGGACGACCGGTGCCGCGCAAACGCAAACCGCCCCTATCGCCACCAGCCCCCACATGAGACCCCGAAAACTCATCTCCGGCGGCCTCAAAACCGAAAGGCCGCGCCCAGGCCGACGAAATCCGGGCCGACCACGGGAGCGGCCGAGAACCGCAGATCCTGGTTTTCGCCCTCTTCGTCGCGGGCGATGCCCAGCTCTTTTTTGAGCTGCTGGTTGTGCTCGTTTACCATCCGGCGTATCTCGTGGGCCCGCACGTCCGGGTAGTCGGGCCCCGCGAAATCGATGCTCATGCCGATAACGGTCAGCCCGGCGCCGCTGCCGAGCAGCGCCCAGCCGGCGTCGGCCATCGAGCTGGAAGCACCGATCGCGTGAGCGGTCCCCCCCAATGTGGCGCCCAAGACGACGCAGGGAAGCCCCAAGTACATCCACAACACCTTGCCGAAGATCCTCGTCCCGGCGTAGTCATCGGTCTTTTCCACCTGCAGGGCCAGTTTCTCGCGGCCCACCCGGCCGAAGAAATCCTTCCAGGAGAGAGGCTCGCCGTGTTTGCCGATCCGTGGCGCCTGCCAGGAGGTGGTCCAGACCCCGTACTGATTGCCGCGAACGGCCATCCGGTCCTCGAGCCAGAGGTAACGCTCTTCATACTCCCGCCGTTTTTTTTCAGCGCCGCCGATGGAGTCCCCCACGATCGCCCCCACGGCCTTGGCCGCTCCAGGAGTGACCCCCTGCTGGTCGGCCTTCCTGGCAGCCATCGCCTCGCCCTCCCTGCCGGTGAAGGCACCCACGGATTCGCCCTCCTCGTCGTAGATCGAGACGACGGCGGTGGTCTCGTCGCCGCCGAAGACCCGCAGGATCAAGATGCGGTCTACGGGAAAGGCGGCCGCTTTCTCGACGATGGTCCCGTCGGACAGGGACCGCACATCGCCCAGGGCGCTGTCGTCCATGACCAGCTCGACCCGCTGGCTGCTCTCGAGGACCTTCTGCAAAGCCCGAGCCGCCTCCCCGGGGGCGACCTCCCCGGCCCCCACCAGCATGTAGGCTAGGGGACCGTCATCCAGGTGGCTCTCGACGCTCTCCGATGCAAAGGTCGTCCGCCAACTCTCGTCGTCGCTCCAGGCCGTCGCCGGCATGAGAAATGACAGCACAGCACCGATCAACATCCTCGGTCCGAAGCTCGTCACCGCCTCCATTCCCATAGCCATTTCCTTTCCCTTACCGTTCTCGACAATCGAACTCGATCCGATTTCCCCGGATTCCGGGTCACCACCAAGACCCAACACCCGACGCAAGTCTCCACTTTCGTCGGGTGTTGGCTTAATCGTGCCCGCTCTTTTGTGGCTGCATCCATTTCGACCAACATGTTGGTTGTCGTTCGGGCCTCACCAAACGCCTAGCCGCCCTCACAAACGAATGAGTCGCCGGACTCGTGGCAGTACAAGTTCTCGCCGGCGCCGAGGGCGTCGTAGATCGCGTCGTACTGATCGTAGTCGCTGTCGTAAAAGATGTCATCCGGGCTGTTGTCATCGGCGGCCTGCCCGAAGTCGGTGTTGCTGGTGTTTATGGTTGGGGCGTCGGCGTTCTCTTCGATCAGGATGGCGCCACCGCCCCAATCGGTGGCCGTGTTGCGCAGCAAGGCGCAGTCGGTCAACGTCACGCTGGCCTCGATGGACATGCCGAAGATGCCGATCCCCCCGCCGCCGTGGGCGCTGTTGTCGGCGATCAGGCTGTCGTTCAGCTCGAGCGTCGGTCGCTCGTTGACCATCCGGATGCCGCCGCCATGCCCGTAGGGATAGGAGTTGCCGGTCACCACCACCTGCTGTCCGGTCAGATCCGAACTCTGCAGCAAGATGCCGCCATCGCTGTTGTCGGTCACGGCCACCTCTTCGAGCACCGCCGCGCTGTGCTCGTCGCCCAGCCCAGCCACCAGGCGCAGCCCGCCGCGGTCGTTGCCGGTCAGCCGGCAGTCGGTCAGCTCCAGGGCCACCCGATCGCCGCCGGCGACCCCACCACGGGTGCCGCCGCTGATGCTCAGCCCCTCGAGGTGGACGGCGATGGGCGGCACCTCCTGGCCGGCATAGGTGTCTCCCTCGATCCAGACCACCGGCGTCGAGGCGGCGCCGCTGCCCTGGATAGAAGTCGCCGCCGAGCCGGCCACCCCGATGAGGTGGGCCGGCCGGCCGATGTGCAGGTCCTCGGTGTAGCTGCCGGCGCAGACGCTGACCCAGGAACCCGGCGGGGCCCGGCGCAGCGCCTCGGCGATGCTGGCGTAGGTGGCCAGGCCGTTGACGTCCACCGGCTCGGCGCCGGCGCAGTGGTCCGCGGTGGGCCCGGCGGCCACCGGCGGCGGCTGGAGCTGATCGCAGCGGCCGCTGGCGGTGTCGCACACCAGGTGCTCGCCGGCGGCGAAGTGGGCATAGATCGAGGTGTAGAAATACTGTTCGGGCTCGACCACCACGTCGGCGTACTGGTTGTCCTCGTCGCCGAAGCCCAGGTCCACGTTCACCCCTTCGAAACGACAACCCGGATGCCCGAGATCGATCCCGCCCGCGGAGCCGGGCAGCTCATACGCGCCCAGCTGGGTGTTGCCGGCGATCCGGCTGTCGGTCAACACGATGTCCGTATTGCCGCCGCAGTTCAGCCCACCGGCCGCTGCGCCCACGTTGCCCCGCAGGCTCACCCGCAGGCCGACCACGTCGGCGTGGACCAGCGTCATTCCGGCCAGGCCCTGCTCTTCGAAGCCGTTGTCCTCGATGACCACGTCGGTCAGACTGGCCTGTAGCCGGCCCTCGTGCAGCCGGCCGGCCAGCCGGACGCCGCGGGCGTCGTTGCCGCGCAGGCGGCAGTCGGTCAGGGTCAGGTGCAGGTTGGGTTCGGCGGCGGTCAGCCCGTCGTTCAGACCACCCCGGATGGTCAGGCCGCTGATGCTGAAGTGGCGCTCGGCCACGTCGTCCGGATCGCCGACCGTGACCACGTTCTCCTGGGCCCGCTGGGCGTCCACGATGGTCTGCTCCGAGCCGGCCACGCCGACCAGGTGGACCGGCCGCTCCAGCTGCAGCGTCTCGTGGTAGGTGCCCGGACAGACCTGCACGGTGGCCTCGTCCGGCGCGGCGGCCAGCGCCTGGCCGATGGTGGCGTAGCGCGCGTCGCCGACCAGCACCCCACCGCAGTGCTCGATCGGCTCACAGACCTCGCACACGCCACAACTGGCGCCGTCGGCACAGAAGCCGTCGGCGCACTCGGTATCACCGGCCGCGTCACAAGCGTCGTCGCAGGTGCCGCAGGTGCATTCGTCGGCACAGAAACCGTCGGCGCAGTCCGACCAGTCGCTCCAGGCCAGACAGCCGTTCTCGTCGGCCACGCAGGCGCGCGCCCGGCCGTCGGTGCACTCGCTCACCCCGGCTGCGGGACAGCCCGGCGGGCAGTCGCGACAGGCACCCCGTTCGGCGTCGCAGCCGTGCGGGCAGTCCTGCTCGGTGGAGTCGTACCGACAGCCACCCTCGATGCAGCGCCCCGGCCCGCTATAGCTGCGCAGCGTGTAGTCATCCAGGCACTCGGCCGGAGGCGGCTGGTCGCAGGCCACACCGTCGCACGGCGCCGGATCCGGATTCGCGCCACCGCAGCCGGCCAGCACCAGCATCGAGATACCCACCAACGAGCTGCATGCAGCCGCCCGCGATCGCTTCGCATCATTCCCCCACATGGGTCTTCCTCCCTGGCGAGCACGGCTCCCAAAACCAGGACCGCCGGTGCCGCCCAAGCGCGCATTCATCGTCTCCCATCCAACCTAGACGGATGATGTTTTCGCTGTCAACATTGAAATGGCCAAATCCTCGAATTATTTTATCACATTTTTTCAAGAAGTTGTGTCCTGGGCGTGGTTCTAGCGGCACGAGGGAGCGGCCAACCCGGCGATCAGGTCGTCGAGCGCGCGGTCGATAAGAGCCGCGACGTCCTCGCGCACCGGCGACTGGTACTGCCCGTTGAGGTGCAGCATACAGATACCGTGGACCAGCGACCAGGCGATGCGGGTGAAATCGGCCGCATCGCCAGGCCTGATGCGCCTCTGCTGCTGGGCCGCCGCCAGCAGCGCTGCCATGCCGTCGAAGAGCCGGTCGGCCCGCTGGCGCACCGCGCCGATCTCGTCGCGATCGACCGCGGTGCCGAACATCAGCTTGAACTGCTGCGGGTTGTCGACGGCGAAGGCGAAGTAGGCGCCGGCGCAGCGCTTGAAGCTGGCCAGCGGGTCGCCGCTGCCGTCCAGCGCCGCCTGCATGCGCGCGCCCAGCCGTTCGAAGCCCGCCGCGGCCACCGCCACCAGCACCTCGTGGCGGGTCTTGAAGTGGCGGTAGGGGGCCGCGTGCGACACCCCGATGCGGCGGGCCACCTCGCGCAGGGTGAAGGCCTCCGGGCCCACCTGCTCCACCATCTCGACCGCGGCCGCGATCAGGGCCCGCCGCAGGTCGCCGTGGTGGTAACTGGCGCGCTGGGCATCGGCTTTCATACCCGGAGCATAGGCCGCCGATGTTTATCGCGTCAACATCGGCAGCCGACCGAGACCACCGGCTGCGCCATGGGGCGATCGACTCACTCCACCTCGACGTCGATCCAGCCGGAGTCGGGGTCGTTGCCGAAGGCGTCGAGGCCGGCCTGGATCTCCCAGCGGTGCTCGATCATGCGGCCGCGGAAGGTGGGGCCGACATCGGCCGGCAGCTGGATCTCGCCCTCCCAGCTATACTCCTGGCCCTCCTCGAGCTGCTCGCCGCCGGCGATCTCGACCTTGTGCTCGTAGCTGGTCCGGTAACCGCGCACGATCTCGCGCTCGATCTCACCCTCGTTGAAGTCGGTGTCGCGCACCTCGGCCCGCTCGGTGGCGCGCACCTTGACGTAGACCGCCTTGATCTCACCCTCCGACTTAGCCGTGGCCAGCACCCGCACCAGCAGCGGCTCGCCGCGCCTGGCCTCGGGCAGCTCCAGCCGGACGCTGGCGATGCCCCCGGTGACCGCGTTTTTCAGTTTACCGAAAAACCCCATATCCGCCTCCCGTTCTCTGGGCTCATAGCCGTCCGGTCTCCGCTGACCGTTCGGCATCTTCCATCCCCGTCGTGCTCGAGACTAGACGGAAAAGGTTTCACCTGTCCACCCGGAGACCGGATCGAGCGACGTTCAATGGTACAGCAGAACCTCGTCCAGTTCGGCGTTGAAGCGCTGCAGCCCGCGCTGCCAGCCGGGCAGCAGGTCGCGCACGTCACCGCCGGCGTCGAGGCAGCGGCGTAGCTCGTCGCTGCCGCTGATCAGGTCGATGGCCGGCCGGTCGGACTCGAACTCGTAGGGCTGGCTGCGCCAGGCGAAGTCGTCCGGGGCCTGGGCGCGGGCGGCCTGCAGCACGGCGGCGCCGGTGAGCACGGGCCGGAAGCGCTGGCGGTCGCTGACGTGGAGCTGGATGCCGCCGCAATCGCGCCCGGCGTGCTTGTGGAAGGCGGGCCGGAAGGTCAGCGGCCGCAGGCGCACCCCGGGCAGATCGAAGCGCTCCAGGGCCGCGGCCAGCCGCCGGCCGTCGAGCCAGGGCGCGCCCAGGATCTCGAACGGCCGGGTGGTGCCGCGGCCCTCGGACAATGCAGTGGCCTCGACCAGCACGCTGCCCGGATAGACGCTGGCCGTGTCCAGCGCGGGCATGTTGGGCGAGGGCAGCACCCAGGGCAGGCCGGTCTCGTCGAACCACTGCCCGCGCCGCCAATCGCGCAGACCGATCACCTCCAGCTCCACCTCCACCCCCTCGCGCTGCGCCAGCCGGGCCAGCTCGCCCAGAGTCAACCCGTGGCGTTGCGGCACGTCGAAGGCGCCGACGAAGGAGCGGCATCCGTCGTCCAGCAGCGGCCCCTCGCGCAGCCGGCCGCCGATGGGGTTGGGCCGGTCCAGCACCACCAGCGCCACCCCGGCCCGGCCGCAGGCTTCCATACAGGCGCGCATGGTACTGGCGTAGGTGTAGGTCCGACAGCCCACATCCTGCAGATCGACCACCAGGCAGTCGATCGCGGTCAGCTGCTCGGCGCTAGGCGCCAGGCTGGCGGCGGTGTCGCCGTAGAGGCTGATGACCGGCGCGGCGGCGCCGGGCCCGGCGGCCACCGGCTGCATGTCCTGGGCCTGGGCGGCCAGGCCGTGCTCGGGGCCGAACAGCAGGCGCAGATCCAGCCCCGCTACAGCCAACAGATCGGCGGAGGGGCACAGATCGGCGGCCACCGCGGCCGCGTGGGTCAGCAGCCCCAAGCGCCGGCCGGCCAGGGGCTGAAAATCGATGCCGGCCAGGACGGCGAGCCCGGATTCGACAGGGCTCAACCCGCCCCCGGTTTGAGGGTCAGGGCGAAGTCGTAGGTGGCGCCGAAGCCCTCGGGGAAACGCGAGCGCTTCAGGTTCCACACCGCGCACAGCTCGAGCACCGGATCGCCCACCGTGTCCTTCTCCACGGTCACCTCCCCCACCCGGCCGGCGTCGTCGACCGCAACCTTGAACAGCAGGTCGCCGCGCATGCCGGGCCGCTGCTCGAGCCGCTGCTTGTAGACCGAGGCGATCTGGCGCCGATTGGCCCCGAACACCGCCTCCGGCGACTTGCCACCGATGGGCTCGGACAAAATGTGGAACCGCGCGAACAGCTCCTCGCGGGCCTTTTGGGCGCCGCTGTGCTCCGGTTGCTGTTCGAGCACCCGCTGGGTGAACTCCAGCGCCTGGGCCCACTGCTCGCCGCGCTTGTAGATCCGAGCCAGACCCCACAGGGCGTCGACGTCTTCGGGCCGTTCGGCCAGCACCCGCTGGTAGGCCGGCAGGGCCTGCTCGATGGCCCCCTGCTCGAGATAGACCGGACCCAGGAAAGCCCGGGCCTTCAAATTCTCCGGATCGATGCGGACCACCTGCTCGTAGGCCTCGACCTGCAGCGCCTGGCGCCCCAGCTCTTCACCCAGCTCGGCCAGGGCCTGCCAACAGGCGCCGGCATCGGGACGCAGCTCGCATGCCTGGCGGTAGGCCGCCACCGCTTCTTCATCGCGATCGAGCTCGACCAGCAGCTCGGCCCGGGCGAACCGCTCTTCATATGCCTGGGGATCGCGGGCGACCGCCTCGGCATAAGCCTCGGCCGCCGCCGCCTTGTCGCCCTGGCGCGCCAGCAACCGGGCCAGCTCGGACCGCGGTGCGAATGCCTCGGGCTCGGCCGCGATCACCGCCCTGTAGGTCGATACCGCTCGATCCAGCTTGCCGGCCGCGGCCAGGGCCCGGGCCAGGTCGAGCTTGAACGGCGTCTGCTGCGGCGCCAGCTCGACCGCTTTCTGCAGCTTCGCCAACGCCTGTTCGTGGTCGCCCTTGTGCAGCAGCATGCGGCCGAAACGGGCGTGGCCGATGGCCACTTTCGGGGCCAGGGTCAGTGCCCGCTGGAAATTGCGCTCGGACTGATCGTAGACCCCCCAATCGTCCAGGATAATGCCCATACCCAGGTAGGCCCAGAAGAACTTCGCATTGAGCTTGGTCACCTTGACCAGCTCCTGCCAGGCCTGGTTGCGATCCTCCAGGGCATAGGCCCAGAGGAAACGCCGGAACGGGTTCTGCGGATCGGTCTTGTAGGCCTTCTCGTAACGCGCCAGCAGCTGCCCCTCCTCCGGTGTCCCCCGCGCGGCGTCGATCTCCTGGATGGCCGCGGTCATGCCGGCCACCGAGGTCACCGGCGGCTCCTCAGCTTGATCGCCATCACCGCGCACCTGCTGCTGCGGCGGGCAGGCCGCCAGCAACAGCCCCAGCATCGTTCCCATCCCCAGTTGCAGCCAATGCTTCATGCTCAGCCCTCGCAGTCTCTCAAGGAGTGATTCGCGGAACCAGGTTGACCCGGCCCGCCCTGATCCTGACCTCGAAATCGACCCGCGCGCAACCGTGTCGGTCGCGCAGGGACTCGGCCTGTCGCAGCAACTTCGATTGGAAACGCTCGAAGTCCAGCCGCTCGGTCGACTCGCCGGCGTCGTGCTTGGCCTGGCGGAAACGCTCGAACAACTGCCGCATCGGCTCGCCGGCTTCGCCCTCGGGCCCGCAGACCTCGACCGTCTCCTGCACCACGGCGAACCCGTCGTTTTCCTCGATCACCGCCGCCTCATCGCCGGGCGGCCCTTTCGCCGCCGGCGCTGCCGCCGGCGCGGTCGAGTCGGGCCGGCCCCGGGCCAGCTGTTCGGCCAGGTCGGCCAGGCGCCGCACGACGGCCGGCCCGCGTTTGCGTAGCTCCACCTCGCCCTCGGCCGACACCGCCTTCTGCAGCTGGAACTCCAGGTCGCGCAGCGAGCGTGTCAGACGGCCGCCGAACAGCACCACCATCATGGTCACGAATATGAACAGTACGCCGATCCCGCCGACCAGGTACAACGACAGCTCGTCGAGGGAGCGCTGCAGTTGGGCCGTCGAACGCACCACCACCAGCCCGATCGGCACCTCGTCCGAGCCGAACGCCCGTCCCAGCGCCTGCAGCCGCACCGAACCCGACTCGAACACCCGCGGCTCGAACCGCCCACCGGCCAGCAGGCGCCGGCGCAACACCGGATTGGCGGCGAAGTGCTGCTGCAACGCCTCCCGCTGCACCTGCGGCAGATTGCTCGCCGCCCAGCCGCTCCGGCTCAGGTAGGCGAAGTGGACCTGCTCCGGCAGATCGGCCCCGCGCGCCTTGGCCAGAGCATGGTCGAGGGGAAAGACGCCGAACAGCATCCCCACCCGCCGCCCCCGCC
>CAYVQE010000180.1:0-10980 GCA_964454005.1 uncultured Myxococcales bacterium | reverse complement strand
CGGGGCGGCGCCGGCATCGGCCGCCGGGGCGGCGCCGGCATCGACCGCCGGGGCGGCGCCGGCATCGGCCGCCGGGGCAGTGCCGGCATCGGCGTCGGTGGCGGCCGGCTCGTCGTCCGCGGCGAAGGCCAGGAAGTAGATGGCCGCCCCGCCACCTCCGATCACGACGACCAGAAAGAGCAAAAACCACAGCCAGCCCTTGCCGGCTCCTCTGGATGGGGGCGCCTGTGCCGGCGGTGCCTGCGCAGGTGGATCCGCGCGGGCGGCCCGCACGGCATCGGTGCCGCCGGCGCCGTCGGCGCGCAGCACGGTGGGGCCCGACTCGGCCGCCGGCGGCGCGGCCTGCTCGGCAGCCGGGCCCGGGGCCGGCGCATCGGCGAACAGATCATCCCCCTGGGGTGGCTGCTGGGCCGGGGCGACCTTCTGGTTCAGCACCGCGTTGAGCTCTTGCTGCAGCGCCAGGGCGGTCGCCTGGCGACCGTTGCGGTCCTTGCTCATCGCCTTGAGGATGACCGCTTCGATCGCCGGCGAGACCCGCACCCCCTGGAGCTGGCTGGGCGGCACCGGCGGCTCGACCAGGTGCTAGGTCACGATGCCCATGGCGGTCGGTGCCTGGAAAGGCAGCCGGCCGGTGATCATCTGGTATAGGATCACGCCGGCGGCGTAGAGATCGCTGCGGGCATCGAGCGGCTCACCCCGGGCCTGCTCGGGCGACATGTACTCCGGCGTGCCGCACACCATGCCAGCCTGGGTCAGCCCCGGATCCTGGCTGGTCTCCTGGATCTTGGCGATGCCGAAGTCGAGCACCTTGACGAAGTCCTTGGTGCCCCGCAGGTCGGTGACCATGATGTTCTCGGGCTTCAGGTCGCGGTGCACGATGTCGGCCGCGTGGGCATCGGCCAGGGCGGACAGCACCTGATCCATGATGTGGACCACCCGCTGCTCGCCGAGGGGAAAGTCCTCGCGGATGATCTTGCCCAGGTCCCGGCCCGGAATGAACTCCATGGCCATGTACAGCGAGCCGTCCGCGGCGGTCTGGCCGAAGTCGATCACGCTGATGCTGTTGGGGTGGTTCAGCCGGCTGGCCGCCCGCGCCTCGCGATGGAAACGCCGGGCCAGGGTCTCGTCCTCGGTGGCACCGGTGCGCAGCACCTTGACGCAGATCTTCTTCTCCAGGCTGAGCTGCACCGCCCGGTAGACCCGTCCCATGCCGCCGACGCCCAGTAGCTCCTCGATCATGTACTTGTCGTCGAGCTTGCGGCCCAGATAGGGATCCTGGGGGCTGGCCACCGCCTCGGGGCGCGGCATGGTGTTGCCGCAGTTGGGGCAAAACCGGGCGCCCTCGACCGCGTCGGTTCCGCATTTCGGACAAAACGGCAAACCGCACCCCCGGGTGCCGGATTCGAATCCCTGTCGGGATATAGCTCAGCCCGGACGCCGTTTCAACAGGAATTTCCGTGACGCACCGTCGCCTTGCCCGACTTGACAGTCCGTCGCGGGCGATGCTTCAATGCCGGGCATTCCGAACTTCACCCGGTGGGGCTGTTCCGAGCATCGGTCGGCCAGGAGGATGCGCCATGATCAAGTGCCCGCATTGCGGTCGCGAAAACGACGACAGCTTCAAGTTCTGCCTCGACTGCGGCAATCCGCTGGCCGGGGGCCCCCCGGAGGCGGCGGCAGCCGCGGCACCGGCCAGCGACCCGGAGGCCGGCAAGGCGACCGACCCCAACCAGCCCGCCGCTCCAGCCGCTCCAGCCGCCGAAGCCTCGGCGAAGGCGGCCCCGGAACCGCCCCCAGCGGCTCCGGCAGCAGCCCCGGAGCCAGCCCCAGCAGCACCCGCAGCCCCGGCAGCCCCGGCAGCCCCGGAGCCAGCCCCCGCAGCCCCGGCCGCCCCGGCGGCCGAAACCCCGGCGAAGGCGGCCTGCCCGAAGTGCGGCACCGCGGTCAGTCCGGACGACGCCTTCTGCGCCAGCTGCGGCCAGAACCTCAAGCAGGCCGCCGGCGCCAGCACCATGTTCATGCACACCGCCGCGCCCGACGCCGAGGCCAAGCCGCGCATCCGGCTGGTGCTGATCAAACCCGACGGCAGCGAGGGAACGGTGTTCAGCCTGGCCGATCAGACCTTCATCGGTCGCAACCAGGGCATGATCATGTTCCCCAAGGATCCCTACATCTCGCCCAAGCACGCCGAGCTGCGCATCGAGGAGGGCAAACCGACAATCCGCGATCTGAACAGCCTCAACGGCGTCTACCGCAAGATGACCGCCGAGGAGCGGATCGTTCCCGGCACCTACTTCCGCATCGGCCGCCAGCTGCTGCGGCTGGAGGTGCCCGGTGAGTTCCAGCAACTCGACATCCAGCCCGCCGAGGAGGACGACAGCCAGTACTGGGGCAGCCCGGCGCCGCAGGTCTGGGCCCGGTTGGTCCAGGTGCTCGAAGGCGGCAAGATCGGCGAGATCCACCTGCTGACCCAGGCCCAGGTGGTCATCGGCCGCGAGCAGGGCGAGGTCCGCTTCCCCGAGGACAGCTTCATCTCCGGCAGCCATTGCCAGCTGACCAACAAGGACGGCGACTGCTTCCTGAGCGATCTGGGCTCGTCCAACGGCACCTACCTGCGCATCCAGGACGAGCACGCCCTGGATCACGGCGATCGCATCCAGATCGGCAACCAGGTGCTGCGGGTCGACATCGGCTGAACCGAACGAACACCGGATTACAGCAGCGCCTGGAACAGGGCGCCGGCGCCGATCAGCACCGCCCCACCCAACCACCACAGCTCGCGCCAGCCCCCGGCGCGCACCTCGCGCTGCGCGGCCGGCGTCTCCCAGACGGCGCTCCAGCCGCCGGCCGGAGCCATCTCCCAGAGCAGCTCCAGCCGAAAGGCCCCCAGCGCAATACGGGCATCGGCGTCGATGGCGACCTGGCCGCGCACCCGGCGCCGCCCCAGCCAGACACCGTTGACCGCCCCGGCGTCGGACAACCAGACCCGGCGGCCGTCGAAGCGGATGCGGGCGTGGCACCGCGACACCGCCCGATCGTCGAGCACCAGATCACAATCGGCGCCGCGGCCCAGCAACAGCGTCCGGCCCCGGGTCAACGGCCAGCGCTGGCCGGCCGCCGGCCCGTTGCACAGCCGCAGCACCGGCCGGGCACCGCAGCCCAACAGGCGCCGGGCCAGACACCGGGCCGCGGTCTGGGCCCCCGCCGTCGATTCCGCTTGCGGCTGCTCCAGCAGCACCAGCTGATAGATCCCCAACTCCAGCGCCTGACCGGCGCGCAGCGGCACCGGGTTTCCCGGCACCAGGCACCGGCCGTCCAGCCGGGTGCCGCCCGGTCCCAGCTCTTCGACGGTCCAACCCACGGCGTCGGTATCGATGCGCACCTGCTCCAGGGCCACCGACGGGTCGACCAGCACCAGGTCGGCCGCGGCCGCGCGCCCCACCACCGCTGGCAGCTCGACGCTGCGCTCCACCCGGGCCCCGGCCAGGGTAGCCCCGGTGGCCACCGCCACCAAGCGCACCCGCATGGCTCACTCCACCTCGCCGGCCCGCCGCCGGTCGGCGCTCGGCCGCGCCGGCGCGGCTGTTTCGCGGGTCGCGGACAGGGCCCGCAACCGGGCCTGCTCCTCGGCGGCCAGATCGGTCTCGCCGAGCAGCCGGGCGGTGCGGATCAAATTGCGCCGCGCGTCCAGGTACCCCGGATCCAGCGCCAGGGCTGATTCGAACCAGGCGGCGGCCGCCTGCAGCCGGCCCCGGCGCAGGGCAATGGCGCCCAGCCCGTTGACCGCCTGCACCAGGTCGGGCCGGCAGGCCAACGCCTCGCGCTCGAGCCGCGCGGCCGCATCGAGCCGGCCGCGGCAATAGGCCACCAGCGCCAGGTTGTGCAGGGCGGCGGCGTAGCAGGGGTTGTACTCCAGCGCCACCGCCAGGGCCTTTTCGGCCGGGGCCAACCGGCCCGCGGCCAGGGCCGAGGCCGCCCGGCTGTTCAACCGGGCCGCCTCGGGATGGATGTCCGCTCGAGCCAGACAACCCGCCAGTGCCAGCGCCGCCAGCGCCCAGGCTGTGATGATCGCGCCAGCCGGCCGCCGGCGCTGCCCGGCCGACGAGGGTCTCAGATCCAGGCTCATGTCGCCTCCCCGTCCGTCCCGCCAGCGCAGATGCGGCCCAGCGGTCGAATGACCAGATTGGGATCCAGCTCGTTGAAGCCGATGACCCGCAGCCGCGGGAACACCGGGCTGACCAGCTTCCAAAAGGCCCGGCGCAGGCCGGGTTGACACAGCACCGCCGCCCGCTGCCCGCGGCATTCGGCCAGCGCTTGCTCGACACCCTGCAGAATCGCATGGGCCGCCTCCGGCTCCAGCGCCAGGGTGCCGGGCCCGCCGCCGGCCTGCAGCGCCGCCTGCAGCCGCTGCTCGATGGCGGGGTCGACCAGCAGCGCCGTCAGCTCGCCGGCCGGGGCCACCCGGTGCGAGATCACCGGCCGCAAATGCTCGCGCACCCGCTCGGCCAGCACCATCGGCTCGGCCTCGGAGCGGGCCCACTCGGCCAGACAGGCCAGGATGCCGCGCAGGTCGCGCACCGGCACCTGCTCCTCGACCAGCCGGGCCAGCACCTCGGCCAGCACCACCGGCGGCACCAGCCGCGGCACCACCTCGCGCACCAGCGCCGGCTGCTCCTGCTCGAGCTCGTCGAGCATGTCCTGGGTCTCCTGCACGCCGACGAACCGCGGCGCGATCCGGCGCAGCCCGGCCTCCAGTGCGGCCCGGCCGGCCGCCTCCCCGTCGCCGGCCAACTCGCCGCTGGCCATTGGCAGGCCCTGCCAGACCAGGCGCCAGCAACCGGCGCCGCCCTCGGCCCGCGCCACCAGCTGCGGCAGGCGCACGCCCAGGTCGCGCTCCACCCCGGTTTTGATGGCCGGCAGCAACGGCGACCAGCGAACCGCCGCCGGGCCCAGCTGCAGCTCCAGCACCGTGCCGCCCGGCGCCTCGGCCTGCGGTGCGGCCGAGCGGACGCGCTGGCGGCGGTCGAGGCCCAGGCCCAGCGCGACCAGCACGGTGCCGAGCAGGCCGAAGGGCAGCAGCGGCATGCCGGGCACCAGGCCGGCGGCGGCTAGACAAAGGCCGCCGAACAGCAGCACCTCGGGATGGGCGGTCAGCTGATCGACCATCTGGCTGCCCAGCCCCCGGTCGGCCCGCTCACCGCGCACCCGGGTCACCACCAGACCGGCGGCCACCGCCAGCAGCAGCGCCGGCACCTGCGAGGCCAGGCCGTCGCCGATGGTCAGCAGGGTGTAACGCGAGACCGCCTCGTCGATCGACAGGCCCAGCTGCAGACAGCCGACGGCCAGGCCGCCGGCCAGATTGACCAGGGTGATGGCCATGCCGGCCAACGCATCGCCCTTGACGAACTTCATGGCTCCGTCCATCGAACCGTGGAACTGCGCCTCGCGCTCGAGTTCGCTGCGGCGTTGCTGGGCGCCCTGCTGGTCGATCAACCCGGCGCGCAGGTCGGCGTCGATGCTCATCTGCTTGCCCGGCAGGGCATCCAGCGTGAAGCGGGCGGTCACCTCGGCCACCCGCTCGGCCCCCTTGGCGATGACGATGTACTGCACCACCGTCAGGATCAGAAAGAGCACCCCGCCCACCAGGGCGTTGCCGCGGGCCACGAAATCACCGAAGGACCGCACCACCGCGCCGGCATCGCCGTCGGCCAGGATCAACCGGGTGGTCGAGACGTTGAGCGCCAAACGGAACAGGGTGGCCACCAGCAGCATGGTCGGGAAGGCGGCCACCTTCAGGGCACCGCCGACGCGCACCGCCAGCAGCAGCAGGGTGACAGCGAAGGCCAGGTTGAGGCTCAACAGCAGATCCACCGCCCCGGCGGGCACCGGCATCACCAGCATGGCGGCGGCGGCGGCGATCACCAGCGCCGGCCAGACATCACCGCGACCGAGCAGGCTGCCGAGGCCGCGCGGCGGACCTCCCGCGACCGGATCGGACATGGATTACCTCCCATGGTGGATTGGTTCGCGCTGCCGTCCAGCGCCGGCGAATCCTTCAGCAAGCCCCGTGCCAGCGCCGAACCAGTACGCAAGCGCTTGATTTGCCGGCACCGCCCCGGCGCCCGCCCACCACGCTGTCCGGAAACTCCGGACAGGGTGTCCGGGAACCGGTCAGCCCGGGCCGAATCATGCCAGCCGCTCCAGGGTGCCGATGACCTCGGCCGCGGCTGCGTAGAGATCCTCGGGAATGGTCCGGCCGGACTCCAGCCCGGCCAGCGCGCGCGCCAGCGGCACGTGCTCGATCACCGGCACGCCCAGTTGCTCGGCGCGGCGGCGGATGGCCAGCGCCAGCGCGCCACGACCCGCGGTCAGCACCACCGGCGCCGGATCGCTGCCGTGCTGGTAGCGCAGTGCGGCAGCGGCGTGGGTCGGGTTGACCACCACCACCCGGGCCTTGGCGACCGCGGCCAGCCCCCCGCCTTCGAGCAGGCGCCGGTGGCGTCGCTTGCGCTCGGAGCGCAAGGCGGGATCCCCCTGCTGCTCCTTGCGTTCGCGGCGCACCTCCTCCGGGGTCATGCGCTGATCGCGCAGAAAGCGCCGCCGCACCAACCAGCGGTCGATGGCGGCCATGCCCAGCGACCCGGCGGCCAGCGCAGCGCCGAGGCGCAGCAGCAGCCCGCGGGTGGCGCCGGCGGTGGCGTCCAGATCGGCGACCGCGGCCAGCAGCTCCGGCAGCCAGCGCAGCAGGCAGACGGCGCCGATGCCGGCCAGTACTGTCAGCCGCGCCGCGGCCCAGCCCAGGTCGGTCAAGCGCCGGCCGGAACACAGGCGCCGCAAGCCGCGCAGCGGATCCACCGCGCTCGGTCGCCAGCGCAGCCGCAACCGAAAGCCCGCCTGCAGACCACCGGACAGCAGTGCGGCCGCCGCGGCGGCCAGCCCCACCGGCGCCAGCCACTCGAGCAGCAGGCCCGGCAACCGCTGGGCCCAGCCGGCATCGCCGGCGCTGAAGCAGCCGCGGGCGAAGCCGGCCAACGCGGCCAGCCCGCGCGGCAAGACCAGCACCAGGGCGACCGCGGCGCCCAGCAGGGCCGCGGTCGAGCAGACCTGGCGCGACATGGCCAGCTCGCCGCGCTGGCGGGCCCGGCGCAGCTTGTGAGCGCTAGGGGGCTCGGTCCGGCGCTCCTTGTCCGGCTGCATGGCCACCTCCGGCCGGCGGTGGATACAAACGCCATGCCATTCACGAAAATGTCGTTAATACAGATGGTTGTGAATTCAAGGGGTGTCCGCATTCCGGACATTGGGTGCCGGGATCGAGACACGCCAAAGCGGCCAGTTTTCGATTGACAGTTCAATCAATCCTTCTTAGACTCTGTGCGTCATTGCCGCGATTGCAAACGGTCCGCCTGAAAGGAGGATGGTTTTTATGACGCGCAAGATCAAGAAGGCCGCCGTGCTGGGCTCCGGGGTGATGGGCTCCGGCATCGCCGCCCATCTGGCCAACTGCGGCATCCCCAGCCTGTTGCTGGACATCGTGCCCAAGCCCACCGAAGCCGACGAGAAAGCCGGCGTGGATACCGGCTCGCCGGCCTTCCGCAACCGCCTGGCGAGCGAGAATCTGAAGGCGGCGCTGAAGAACCGCAAGCCGATCCCGGCCTTCTACCATGATAAGTTCGCCGAGCTGATCACGGTCGGCAACTTCGAAGACCACATGGAGCAGATCGCCGACTGCGACTGGATCGTCGAGGTGGTGGTCGAGAACATCGACATCAAGCAGAAGGTCTTCGCCAACGTGGAGAAGCACTGGAACGGCGAGTCGGTGATCTCCTCGAACACCTCTGGCCTGCCCATCAAGGGCATGGTCGAGGGCCGTTCGGACGCCTTCAAGAAGCACTTCCTGGTGACGCACTTCTTCAACCCGGTGCGCTTCATGCGCCTGCTCGAGATCATCGCCGGGCCCGACACCGACCCCGCCATCGTCGACTTCATGGCGAAGTTCGGCACCGACGTGCTGGGCAAGGGCGTCATCTTCGGCAAGGACACGGTCAACTTCGTGGCCAACCGCATCGGGGTCTACGGCATGATGCGGGCCATGAAGGAGATGACCGACAAGGGCTACTCCATCGAGGAGGTCGACGCCATCGTCGGCCAGCCCATGGGCCGGCCCAAAACGGCCGCCTTCCGCACCGCCGACCTGGTCGGCCTCGATGTGCTGCGCCATGTGACGCAGAACTGCTACGAGAACCTGCCGGACGACGTACAGCGCGACATCTTCGAGCCGCCCGCCTTTTTGGACAATCTGGTCGACGCCGGCAAGCTGGGCAACAAGACCAAGGCCGGCTTCTACAAGAAGGACAAGGAGAAGGGCATCCTGGTGCTGGACTGGGAGACCGGCGAGTACCGGCCCAAGGACAAGCCGCGCTTCGACTCGGTGGGCGCGGCCAAGAACACCGAGGATCTGAGCGAGCGGGTCAAGGCCTTCGTGCAGGCCGACGATCGGGCCGGTCAGTTCGCCTGGAACGTCATGGCCGATTCGTTGATCTACGCCGGCAACCGCATCCCCGAGATCGCCGACGACATCGTCCAGATCGACCGCGGCATGCGCTGGGGCTTCAACTGGGAGATGGGCCCCTTCGAGGCCTGGGACGCCATCGGTGTGGCCGATTCCTGCGAGCGGATGAAGAAGGAGGGCCGCCAGCTGCCCGCCATCGCCCAGGCCCTGCTGGACGCCGGCGGTGAGTCCTTCTACATTGAAAAAGACGGCCAGCCTCACTTCTTCGATCTGGCCAGCAAGTCCTACCAGCCGGTGCCGATCGACCCCCACTTCGTCGATCTGGCGCGGCTCAAGCGCGAGGGCAAGGAGCTCGAGGGCAACTCCAGCGCCACCCTGATCGACCTGGGCGACGGCGTGCTGTGCTGCGAGTTCCACGCCAAGATGAACGCCATCGACCCGGACATCATCGCCATGCTGCACCGCGGCGTCGATCTGCTGGAGCAGAGCGACGACTGGATCGGCATGGTGATCGGCAACCAGGGGGAAAACTTCTGCGTCGGCGCCAACCTGATGCTGGTATTCATGGCCGCCCAGCAGGCCAACAACGCCGACAGCGAAGAGGAGGCGGCGCAGATCTGGCAGGGCGTCGAGGACATGACCAAGGGCTTGCAGGACGCGCTGCAGCGCACCAAATACTGCGCCAAGCCGGTGGTGGCCGCGCCCTTCGGCATGGCGCTGGGCGGCGGGGCCGAGATCAGCATGGGCGCCGACCGCATCTGCGCCCACGCCGACCTGTTCATGGGTCAGGTGGAGCTGGGCGTCGGCCTGATCCCGGGCGGCGGCGGCAACAAGGAGCTGCTGATCCGGCATCTGGAGGGCGTGCCCGAGCAGGCTGACAACGTCAACATCCTGCCCCACATGCAGGCCGTGTTCGAGCTGATCGGCATGGCCAAGGTGTCGATGAGCGCCCACGAGGCCCAGGCCATGTGCTTTTTGCGGCCCAACGACAAAATCGTGGCCAACAAGGACCACCTGTTGATGACCGCCAAGCGTATGGTGCAGGCGATGGATCTCGAGGGCTACAAGCCGGCCCTGCCGCGCAAGCTCAGGCTGCCCGGCGTGCACGGCATCGCCACCTTCAAGATGGTCATCGACTCCATGGCCAAGCTGCACCAGATCACCGAGTACGAGCAGCTCATCGCCGAGAAGCTGGCGACGGTGCTGTGCGGCGGCGAGACCAGCCAGAACGTCGAGCTGAGCGAGCAGTACCTGCTCGATCTCGAACGCCAGATCTTCATCGAGCTGTGCAAGCAGGCCAAGAGCCAGGAACGCATGCAGCACATGCTGATGAAGAACAAGCCGCTGCGCAACTAGCGCGGCCTTGCGACAAGAGCACGAGGAGAGCCTACCATGACCAGGGAAGCCGTCATCGTCAGCGCGGTCCGCACGCCGATCGCCCGTTACAAGCGCGGCTCGTTCCGCGAGACGCATCCCATCCACTACGGTTCGGCCGTGGTGCGCGAAGCCGTCCGGCGGGCCGAGGGGCTGAAGCCGGAAGAGGTCGACGACATCATCATGGGCTGCGCCATGCCCGAGGCCGAGCTGGGCATGAACATCGCCCGGCTGATCGGCATGGCCGCCGGCCTGCCGCATACCGTGCCGGCCATCACCACCAACCGCTTCTGCTCCTCCGGCCTGCAGAGCATCAGCCAGGGCGCCGAGCGCATCATGCTCGACGAGGCCGACGTGGTCATCGCCGGCGGGGTCGAAGACATGACCCACGTGCCCATGGGCGGCAACAAGCCGATCGCCGACCCGGATCTGGTCGAGGAGTGGATCGAGGGCTACACCCCCATGGGCCTGACCGCCGAGAATGTGGCGCGTCAGTTCGACATCGGCCGCGAGCGGCAGGACGCGTTCGCCCTGCGCAGCCACGAGCTGGCGCTGCGGGCCATCGACGAGGGGCGTTTCGAGAGCCAGATCCTGCCCATCGAGACCAAGGTCTACTCGGCCACCGAAGACGGACGGCCCAAGGCCAAGACCTTCACGGTCGATACCGACGAGGGCCCGCGGCGCGGCAGCACGATCGAAAAGCTGGCCAAGCTGCGGCCGGCCTTCGATCCGACCGGAACGGTCACCGCCGGCAACTCATCGCAGATGAACGACGGCGCCGGGGCGGTGGTGCTGATGAGCCGCGACAAGGCGGAGTCTTTGGGCCTGGAGCCGATGGCCATCTACCGGCGCTACCAGGTCGCCGGCGTGCCGCCTGAGGTGATGGGCGTGGGTCCGGCCTACGCCATCCCCAAGCTGCTCGAAAAGTCCGGTATGAAGAAAGAGGACATCGAGCTGTGGGAGGTCAACGAGGCCTTCGCCTCCCAGGCGCTGTATTGCTGCGAGGACGTGCTCGATCTCGACATGGACAAGGTCAACGTCAACGGCGGCGCCATCGCCCTGGGCCACCCCCTGGGCTGCACCGGCACCTTTTTGAC
>CAYVQE010000179.1:0-10982 GCA_964454005.1 uncultured Myxococcales bacterium | reverse complement strand
CCCGCCCCGGCCCCAACTCCGGACACCCTGTCCCGATCCCGGACACCAGGCGACCATGGTTCACGGCGGCACGGCCGGTAGCGCCATCACCCTGGTTGCCGCTATGCATATCGCCGAGCCATACAGCCCGCAGACGGAACTCCAGACCAATGAGCGATTTCAGTTCTCGTCTCGGGCTCGAAGATTCGAAGTTGACAAACCGGATGGCAGGCTATAGGATATCGATAAAATGGTAAGCATATCGATATTTCGATTGACTTGGCTCCGACATGAGAAAAAGTGGCGACAAAACAAGGTCTAGAATTGCGGCGAAAGTCCGCCAATTGCGCCGGCAGCGCCGCTGGACCCAGGCCGAACTCGCCAGCCACCTCGGACTCTCTCAGAGCCGACTCAGCGAGATCGAACGCGGTGCCGGCTCCTTCACGGCCGAGCAATTCCTCGAGATACTGCGCTTGTTCAATGTCTCCGTCAGCGAATTCGGTCCGGATTTGGCTCCGGATCCCAACGCAGGCCTCCAGCAGGCGCTGGCTCGACTCGGAGCGAGTCATCTCCACGAGAGCGACGAGCCTGTCCCCAGCCAGCGCTACGACGATCCCGGCGTCGTGGTGAGAGAGACGCTGGCTGTCGGCGCACCACGGCTGTTGACCGCGCTGGGCCCGGTGCTCGTGAATCACGTCGATCGCATCCAGTTCAAGATGCTCTTCACAAGGCTGACAGAGGCGGGACTCGAGCGCCGACTCGGTTGGCTCATCGACAATGTTCTGGACGCGATCCGAAGCGAGCTGAAAAAAAGCCTGCCCCGAATCTTGGCCAAGCGCTACCGCAGGGCCGCGCTGGTCCTCGACACCTTCCTCGAGCATGCAGCGCCTTCTTCCCAGGCAAGGCCCGACAGCGCAGCCGGCCTGGACATTCTCGATCCGAATATCCGCAGCAAGCGGACGCTCGAAGACGTGAAGGCATCATCGTCACCGATCTCGCAGCGCTGGAACATCGTCAGCCACTTGCAACCACAAGACTTCTCGCGCGCACTGAGAGATGCACGTGCCAGCCTTTGACCCCTTCTTCCAGGAACTCGACGCCGCCTGGCAGCGGCCGACCGAGGACAGGATCCCGCTGAAGGTTCTGGGCTCGGCTGCCCTGATGCTCCAGGCAGACTACGAGCGAGGCACCAAGGACGGCGATGTGCTCGAGACCGATCAGCTCACCACAGAGATTCAAGAACGTCTCGTCTGGCTCGCTGGACGGGATTCGACGCTCCATACCAGGCACCATGTCTACATCGACATCGTGAAAGCGGGCATTCCGTTTCTTCCTCAGGTTCCGCAGTGGCACCTGATGCAAGAACTCACCGCGTCACTTCGGCATTTCGAGGTCCACGTCCTCGATGTGGTCGACGTCGTCGTCAGCAAGCTGAAGCGGTTCAATGCCAACGACGTCAGCGACATCGAAGCCATGATCGAACGCGACCTGGTTCCCCACGATGCCCTCATCGATCGTTTCGAACGGGCAGTGGACTGGTTCGGTCTGGATGCGCGAGCGATCGAGATCCCGCAGTACGTGAAGAACCTCCATCGTGTCGAACGCGATCTGTATGCAATCGACGAAACCGAGATCGAGCTACCAGGCTGGGTCTGAGCGCTTTGCGGTGCCGCAACCAGCACACGCGACCAGGTCGAGCAGTATTGGGAGGCATGCGAGAGATGGGCTGATGCCCAGCTCGAAGCCCCCGAGGCGGCTCCCGAAACGGGCGCCGCCAAAAAGGGGGCTTCAAAGGAGTCTTCGACGCGGAAGTCGTCTCAGAAATCGAGGCGCTCATAGGCCCAGGGGCCGTCGACGGGCTGGACTTCGAGGCGATCGAGACGGCGGCGCGGCGCCGGGCGCTGCAGGTGGCCGCACGCGCCGTCGCCGGGATGCTCAACGCCGACAAGTCGGACCACGCGGGGCCGACGCTGCCGTGTCCGAGATGCGGCGAGCCTGCTCGTTACGCCGGGCGAACGTCCAAGACATTTACGACGGCGCTGGGGAAGATGACGCTTTCACGGGCTTACTACCACTGCGTTGCGTGCAAGAGCGGCTTCCTTCCACGCGACCAAGCGCTGGGACTGGCGGACACTTTGCTGTCGCCTGCGACCACCCGCATGGTGGGTCTGTCGGCGGCCATGGACAGCTTCGTGGAGTCCAGCGAGTTGATGGGCGAGTTGGCGAGCGTGCCGGTCGATCCCAAACAGGTCGAGCGCACGGCCGAAGCGCTGGGGCGCGAAATAGCCCGAGATGAGCAGACTGCAGTCGAGCCCGAACCGCCCTCGGCGCCGACGATGTACCTGGGCATGGATGGCACAGGCGTGCCCATGCGGGTCTCGGAACTCCAGCAGCGCGAGGGCAAACAGCCGGACGGCTCAGCCAAGACGCGCGAGGTGAAACTCGTCACCGTCTGGACTGCCGAGGGACGTGACAAGGAAGGGATCCCTGTGCGAGACACTGGGTCGATTACCTACTCGGCTGCCATCGAGAGCGCCGCACAAAAGGACACCGACAAGGAGCCGAGCAAGTTCGCATCGCGTGTGCAGCGCGAGGCCACGCGGCGCGGCTTCGATAGCGCCGAGCGCCGGATCGTGCTTGGCGACGGAGCGCCGTGGATCTGGAACCTGGCCGAAGAGCAGTTCCCCGGCGCTGTCCAGATCGTCGACCTCTTCCACGCCAAGGGTCATCTCTGGGACGTGGCCAAGGATATCTACGGAGCGGACAGCGACCTCGGAGAGCAGTGGGCCAAGCAACGGCGTGATGAATTGGACGAGGGCAGGATCGACGAGATCCTCGCCGCGCTCCGCGTCCACGCCGGGAGTAACGACGAGGCGCGCAAGTGCCTGGACTACGTGACCAACAACCGTGATCGGATGCGCTATCCCGAGTTCAGCGCTCAGGGCTTGTGCGTGTCAACCGGCGTGGTCGAAGCCGGCTGTAAGACGGCCATCGGAGCCCGCTGCAAGCGTGCGGGCATGCACTGGACCGTCGCAGGTGCCGACGCCATCATCTCCCTGCGCTGCTGTAAGCTCAGCGGCCGCTTCGAGGACTTCTGGGAACGTCGGTCAGTAGCGGTGGCCGGAGGTTCGCGGGGCGCCGGATGAGGTCATCTCAAGAATCTGACGTGCGCCCCATCGCCGAGCGCGGCGAGAAGCTGGTGCTGCGGGTGGACGAGGGCCGGCTGAGCAAGGTGATCTTCCTCGGCACCGGCAGCCTGCGGGCCATACAGATCAAGCTGCAGCTGGCCATCCCGCACCGGGTGTTCAACCGGCCCGACCTGGAGCGCCAGATCGAGGAGCTCGAGCAGCGCTACGGCCTGGAGTCGGTGCGCTACGAGCTGGTGCGCTGCGATCGGGTCGAGCACCGGGGTCCGCAGCTGGGCACGCTGGGCACGCTTGAGGGCCAGGCACTGATCCCGCCGCCGGGTGAGTACGAGCTGCACATCCACCTCGGCAGCGAGGGCTGGAGCACCGGCATCCACCTGGGCGCCGACTACGACTTCCCGGACGGCCTGGGGGCGCAGGTGGGCTACCGCGGCGCCGGTCTGCTGTTCGACGGCGACCGCTGGTACAGCGGCGGCGAGCTAAGCGGTCAGCTGCGCAACCGGATCGACGACGACAGCACTTACCCGGCCCTGTCCAAGGCGGCGGCCGAGGCCTGGTGGGCCACGCCCTCGCTGGGCGCCGACGGCCTGCGCCCGGCGCTGCGGCTGGTCAGCGACCTGCGCTCGCGGCAGCGGCGCGACCGGGAGGTCGAGATCTACTACCGCGAGAGCCTGGAGACGGCGCTGTTTCTGTCCTGGGAGTTCGTGCCCGGCATGGTGGCCGGCATCGGCGGCGGCAACGAGTACCGGCTGCTGTTCGGCGTGGAGATGGCCGATGCGGCCACCACCCCGGTCGAGGAGGGTGACTGGCTGCGGCCCTTCGTGGAGGGCTGGCTGAAGCTGGTGTTCGATCCCGAGCAGCCGCGCTCCGACCGCCAACACGCGCTGGAGTTGCGCTTGCGCCACGCCTGGCAGCAGGGCCGCGACGAGCTGGGCCTGGCCGAGCTGGGCTACCGCAAGGTGTTCGGCTTCGGCTGGCACGATCTGATAATGAGCACCGCGGGCGCCTGGGTCTGGGGTGCGGTGACCTTCGACGACCAGGAGCCGGTGGGCGGCCGCCACCTGCGGGGCGTGTTCGGCAACCGCTATTGGGTCGAGCGGGTGATCGATCTGAAGCTGGAGTTCCGCTTCTCGCTGGCCCGCGACCTGTACAAGATCTCGGTGTTCCACGACCTGGCGCTATTCGGCCAGCTCGATCCGGCCAGCGGCGACGAGACGCCGCGGGTGGCCGACTCGTTCGGGCTGGGCTTCCACGCCCTGGTGCTGGATCTGTTCCAGCTCGATCTGTACTACGGCCTGGGGCTAACGTCCGAGGGGGCCGACTTCGATCACGGGGTGTCGTTCAACCTGAGCAAGGTGTTCTGAGCGAGGAGCCAAGCCATGGGCGAGATGACGCGGCGTGGATGGTTGCTGGCCAGCGGGGCCGGGGCGCTGGTGCTGGCGGGCGGCTGCGCGGCCGGCCGCGGGCGGGGGTTCGACTGGCGGCCGGCCGAGCGCGACCGGCTGGATTCAGCGGGCGATGCGCTGCCGGTGGTCACCCGCGACGGCGCCGCCGCCCGGGTGCTGCGCCGCCGGGCGCGGCCGGTGCCGGAGGGGCTCGACCTGGATCGGGTGGCGGCGCGCATGCGCCGGGCCATGGAGACCGCCGGCGGGGTGGGCATCGCCGGGCCCCAGGTGGGCCTGGGGCTGCGGGTGGCGGTGCTGGTGATCGGCTACAAGACCGATGCGCCACAGACCATCTTCGTGCGCAACCCGGTGCTGCTGGAGCGCTCCGACGACTGCCGGCTGGGCTACGAGGGCTGTTTGAGCATCCCCGGCGTCGGCGGGCTGGTGCGGCGCAACCGCTGGGTGCGGGTGGCCTACCAGGATGCGGCCGGTCGCCGGCGCGAGGTGCGCGCCAACGGGCCCGACGCGGTGTTGTGGCAGCACGAACTCGACCACCTCGACGGCGAGCTCTACGTCGACCGGCTGCAGGGCGAGCTGCTGCCCATGGAAGAGGTGCGCCGGCTGCGCGAAGCCCGCGAGCGGGCCGCCGAGCCGGTCAGCAGCCGCTGGCCGCCGCTGGAGGGTGCGTTGGTCTGACCTCAGCGCACGGTGAACGGCAGCCGGTCGGCCACCTCGTAGCCCTTGTCGTTGTAATCCAGGTAGGCGCGCACTTCGTACTGGCCCGGTTCGAGCCCCTCGACGGTGAACGAACCGGTGGGCGTGGTGGTGTAATCGTAGTGGCTGCCGGCCTCGTCGTCGGGGGTACCGGCCGGCACCACGTTGATCCAGTCGTAGCGGTCGCCCTTGGTGTTGAACCAGTGGATGGCGATCTCCTCGCCGGCGCGGAAGATCTTGCGCGCCAGGCCCAGGTGCTCGGATTTGTATCCCAACCCGGTCGGCTGCGGCGCCACCACCTCGAAGGTCAGCTCGTCGGCCACCTGGTAGCCCTTCTCGCTGTAGTCGAGGTAGATGCGGGCGTGGTAGGTGCCCGGCCCCAGATCGCCGACCCGGAAGGCGCCATCCTCACCCTCGAGGTACTGCAGCCGGTCGCCGGCCTCGTCGTCCGGCGTGTCGGCCGGCACCACGTCGACCCAGTCGTAACGGCTGCCGGTGGTGTCGTGCCAGCGCACCTCGACCACCTCGTCGGGGGTATAGCGCGCCTTGGCCAGCGCCAGGTACTTGCCCCGCACCGCGCTGGCGGGCGTGGTCTGCACCGCCGGTTGCGGGTCGGGCGCGGCCAGCGGCGCCGGCGCCGGCTGGGCCGCGGGCGCCGGCTGCGCCGCCGCGGCGGCCGGTTGCGGGCGTTTCGGCATGGGCCTGCCGGTCATGGCCGCCTCGAGCTTGCCGGCGATCAGCTCGACTGCGTCGATCAGCTTCTCGGGCTTGCAGCCGGTGCGCTCCGAGGCCGAGCGCACCTGGATGGCGCGCCTGAGATCCCAGACCTGGGCGGTGACCAGGCACTGCGAGCCGAGCTTCATCACGGTCGACGAGATCGAGTACTGGGCCGCCATCTCGCGCCCGATCTCGATCTGGAAGGCCGAGTCGAAGCGCTTGTCGTAGGATTGGTTCTTGACGTTGGCGATGCGCTTCTTCAGCTCGTCGCGCGGAATGATCTGGAACTGGCCGTCCTCGCCCAGCTTGGTGGCCAGGTAGTCGGTCAGCCCGACCACCTCGTCGGCCTTCAGCGGCGAGCCCTTGGACTCCATCAGGAACACGGCCACGATCATCGGCTCATCGGCCTGTTGCTGGGCCCAGCCGGCGGCCGGGCCCAGCAACAGGCCGCCGGCCAGCAAGGCCGCTGCCGTCGGGCTCCATCGACTCCCACGCCTCATCCTGTCGACCTCCTGCTCACTGGCGGGCAACCAACGGCCCGCTCCGGTCCCGAAGTCCAGCATATCACCACGCGTTCCATGGCGAAACGGCATTTCAGACCGCCGCCTCGATCGGGATTCGACGACGCCGGGCGGCCCGGCATTCAAACGATCCGCCCGGAATTCAGCGGTTTGAGGCCTTTTCTGCGGGGTTGGCCAGACGGCCCAGAAACAGAACCGCGCCGCTGGCCCGGTCGCGGATGAGGAACAGGAAGGGCCTGTCGGCCCGAAACAGCGGTGCCTGCGGCTTGGCCCCGATGCCGCGGGTCATGACCACCGCGGTGGCCGCGGCCGCCTCGCTGCCCTTCTCGTCGACCTTGACGAAGGTCTTGTGGATGACCTTTGAAATGTAGAGCCCGGCCAGCTTGCTCATGCCTCTGAAATCGGCCGCCGAACTGAAGGCCAGCCGCATGCCGAGCGCGGTCAGCTTGTCGCACAGCTGGTAGCGGGCCTGTATCTCGAAACGTGGCAGCATCACGCGCACCTTGCGCGGCCGGCTGTCGAGCGCGGAAAACCAATCGGCCAGAGTCTCGGTGTCCAGCTCGGCCTCGATCGCGGCCAGCCCGTCGACCTCCGCGGGCAGCGCGATCACCATGCCCAGCCCGCCGCCGCGGTAGGGCAGCTCGAGCAGCTGCAGGCCACCGCGCTCGGCGTAGGCGAAGCGCTCGGTCACCCGCATCATGGGCACGTGGACCTTTTCGCCCTCGCCCAGACGGAAGCGCTGATTCATGGTGCGTTTGGGATCGAACTGCACCTTCCACTCGCCCTTGAAGTAGATGGCGTTGGTCAGCACCAGCCGGGTGGCATCGTCCACGTCGCCGGGTTGCAGCAGGTCCTGTATCTTCTGCGCGGTCTTGTCGGCCACCCAGGTATTGATGGTCTTGCGGGCGGCTTCGGCCGCGGTGCGGAAGTCCAACAGCCGCAGCCCTGCGCCGTAACGCTTGCGCAGCGCGGCCAGGAATGGCTTCTTGAAGGGCTCGTCGCGCTGGCCCCACAGAGCGTTGGCCAGGCTCAGCTCCACGCCGGCACGGCCCTCGCCCAGGGTGCGGTTCAGCGCGCCCAGCGCCGCCTGGTGCCGGCGACCGAGCCGCTCGAGCTCGAGCACGTCGATCATCTGGGCGCGCGTCTTGCCGCGCGCCCCGGCCGCGGTCATGCCCAGCGCCAGCTCGATGCTGGCCGGTGACAGGAACACGTTTCCGGGCTCGGAACGCAACTCGGCGTACAGGCCCAGCCCGAAGGCATTGCTACTGGCGGCCGCCCGCCGGGCCTGACCCCGCTCACCAGCGGCGGCCGGCAGCGCAAGCAGCAGACCCAGCAAGGCGCTCAGCAGTGTGTTGGCGGTCTTGCCCATGGTTCTCGCTCCTCTTCTGGCTGCCTTCTCCCGCCGATCGTGACGCCCGGACTCCATCGAGATCCGAGGGACCGTTCCGGTTCACCGCATCAGACGTACTCCGGGGCACTTCGGTCTACCCCTGGTCCAGCAGCCCCTGGTGGACTTGTGGCCGGCGGCGGGCCAGGCTGCGCTCGGCCACCGCCGCCAGACCGAGCAGGGTGTCCTCCTCCCAGGGCCGGCCCAGCGCCTGCAGCCCCACCGGCAGTCCGGCTTCGTCGTATCCGGCCGGAAAGGAGATCGCCGGCAGTCCGGTCAGGTTGGCCGCCGGGGCGAAGCGCATGATGCGCTCCAGACCGGCCAGGTTCGACTCGCCGGTGGCCAGCGCGTCGGCCGGTACCGCCGGGGCGGTGCAGGCGGTGGTCGGGGTGACGATGGCGTCGACCGACTCCAGCAAGCGATAGAAATGACCGGACAGGTGCACCCGCAGCCGCTGGGCCTGGATGTAGTCGACCGCGCTCAGCCGCGAGGCCAGCTGCAGATTGATGCGCGTGTCGTGACCGTAGCGGCCGCGATCGGCGGCCACGTGCTGGGCGTGGGCGGCGGCCATCTCGCAAACGATGGTGACCATGTGCACCACCCGCAGCAGGGCCAGCTCGGGCACGGTCACCGGCACCACCTCGGCGCCGGCCCGCTCCAGCGCGGCCAGCGCCCGGCGGCAGGCGGCCACCACCGCCGGCTCGGCGTCTTCGAACCAGGGCGCGTACACACCCAGCCGCACGCCGTCCAGGTTGGCGCGGCCGAAGCCGTCGACCTGCGGCGGCGGCTGGCCGAGGCTGTTGGCATCGCCGGAATCGGTGCCGGCGATGATACCGTAGGCCAGCGCCGCGTCGCGGGCCGATACCGCCAGCGGACCCACGTGGGCCACGCTCCAGCACAGCGGGGCGGCGCCGCGCTCGGACACCCGGCCGAAGGTGGGCTTGAGCCCGACCAGACCGCACAGGGCGGCCGGGTTGCGGATCGAGCCGCCGCCGTCGGCGCCCAGCGCGATCGGGCACAGGCCGCTGGCGCAGGCGGCGGCCGGGCCCGAGGACGAACCGCCGGTGACCCGCGACGGATCGTAGGGGTTGCGGGCGGCGCCGTGGTGCGGATTGACCCCGGTGACGCCGAGGCCGATCTCGTGCATGTTGGCCTTGCCCAGCAGCAGCGCCCCGGCGGCGCGCAGCCGGGCCACCGCCCAGGCGTCCTCGGCCGCGGGCTGGCGGCCCAGAAACGCGGTGCCCACCGTGGTCGGGTAGCCGAGCTGGTCCAGCTCGTCCTTGACCGCCACCGGCACGCCGTCCAGCGGCCCCAGCGGCCGGCCGGCGGCCCAGCGCTCGCTGCTGGCGCGGGCCTGATCGAGCAGATCGGCCGGATCCTGGGCGATCAGGATACGCAGCGGCGGCTGGTGGGCCTCGGTGCGCTGGCAAGCGGCCAGCAGTCGCTCGGCCACCGCCAGCGGATCGGTGCGCTGCTCGCGGTAGGCGATGGTGAAGTCAGCCGCCGTCTCGAAGGCGAAGCCCGCCTGGTCGGGAACCGGCTTTGGGATGGGCAGCGCGGCCAACGCAGCGGCGGGTACCGGCGGCGCCGGCTCGGTGTGGAACGGCCCGGGCAGCGGCGGCCGCAGCGGATGCGGCGCTTCGACGGCGGCCCGGCGCAGGTCGGCCACCCCGGCGCGCTCGAGCAGGCTGCGCGACAGCAGGCTGCCGCCGGCGCGGCTCTCGAGCAGGCCGGTGAAGGCCCGCAGCGCGGTGCCGGCCAGCCGCGGAGCGGCGATGGGCTTCAGGTCGTAGGCCGCATCGGCCACAGCGGCGTCACCGGTCTTGTCGGCTGTGTCCATCGCACCCCCAATCGCCCGGCACCGGCGGCGCCGGCTCACCGCGGACCGGACCGGGCAGCGCCGGTTCGCGCCACCGGCGGCGCGGCTCAGTCGAAGACCTTGCTGACGTCCAGCCCGCCGATGGCGTTGCCCAGCGCCGCGATGATGCGCAAAAACTTGACCAGGGCCACGATGGCCAGCACCAGCAGGGCCAGCCCGCCCAGCAGCACGATCGGGGCCAGCGGCACCAGGGCCGTCAGCAGCGCCAGACCGATGATGATGATCACGATGACCACGAAGGAGCCGATCATGTCGCGCACGTGGTAAGCCCCCACGTGCACCGCCACCCGCCGCAGCGCCACCAGCAGGCAGATGAAGCCGATCAGGCTGCCGAGCCGGGACAGGGTCGTCCAGTTCGACTCGCCCATCTCGATCAGCTCTTGCATCCCGACCCCACCGCCGAAGGCGAGCCGGCTCAGCTGGTAGGTGGCGTAGAGCTGCACCAGCAGCCCGATGCCGGCGAAGACCATGGCCGCCGTGGCCAGCCCGCGGCCGCCGGTCTCCTCCGGCACCTTGGCGAACAGCCCCAGACCGTAGACCATCCAGGCGGTCAGCACAGCGCCGATCAACGCGACGATGAAGGCGAAGGTGAGGATGCCCTCGACCGAGCCGCCGACGCCCGACATCCCGATACCCACGCCGACCACGCCGGCGATGATGCTGAAGATGATCTGGAAGATGAGCGCCCGGCGGTAGTTGACCAGCCCCTTCTTGGCCGCCATCCACTCCGGATCGTTGTAGTCGCTGACGGCCGAACCGTCATCAGCAGGCGAAGCGTAGTCCATGTCCCCTCCCACCGGGATCGAGAGCCCCAAAAAAACAGCCTCCGGTTGCCGCGACTGTACCACGCATCCGGGGCCTTGCAATCCGGAATCAACGCCCCCCGTTTTCCAGCCGGACAGCGATTTCCGATGTCCCCCAAGGTGCCAGCCACCTTCCGAAGCCGCCCCGAAAGGTGCCAGCCACCTTCCGTGGCGGCCACTCTCCGGGGGTGTGGCGCCAGGAAAGTCAACATTTGTCTATTCTTTTCGGACTGGTTGGAGTATCCTATCAACTCTATTATTTTTGAAATCATCCAGGAAAGGGAGGCTGTCGGGATGACGATGACCACGGGGAACCGGTCGTGGCGGGGGATGGCGTGGGGGTTGATGCTGGCGCTGGCGGGGGTCGGGACGGGCTGCGGCAGCGGCGGCGGGGGCGATGAACCGGTCGACAAGATCGAGCTGAGCGGCGCGCTGGAGAAGGGGCCCTTCG
>CAYVQE010000178.1:0-10992 GCA_964454005.1 uncultured Myxococcales bacterium | reverse complement strand
ACCGGCGGCGGCGGCGGCTCGACCTGCGGGCCCAACAGCGGCGGCGGCGGGGGCGGCGGCGGCGGCGTGCTGGTCATCGCCACCACCGGCGGCCAGATCGAGATCGAGGGCACCCTGTACGCCGACGGCGGCGCCGGCGGCGACGGTTACAACGGCACCGGCGGCGGCGGCGGCGGCTCGGGCGGCCGCATCACGGTCACCACCGCCGGCGGCCTGATCCGCATCGAGGACACGCTGTCGGCCCGCGGCGGCGACGGCGGACCGGCCGACAACGGCGATGCCGGCGGCGGCGGCGGCGGCGGCCGCATCCTGATCGACGCCGGCGGCGGCGAGGTGAATGCCGAGCAGGGCCTCTGCGACGTGGCCCCGGGCGCCGGCGGCGCGAGCCGCGAGGATCCGGGCTACGACGGCCTGGCCGGCCAGCCCGGTGTGGTCGCGATCCAGCCCTGACGGCGGGCAAGGCGGCAGGCGCAAAACGCTTCCCTTCCTCCACGACCGGTGGTAGAAAATGCCCATTCGGATGGGGCATTTCGCCACTGGGGAGCTGCATTCAATCGAGGAGGGTGGGAGATGAGACGCCTGTCATCATTCGCGACCGTTGCATCCTTGCTGCTGGCCCTGTTCGGCGGGCAAACCGCCAGGGCCGACTCGGGCGAGGCGCTGCTGCTCGAGCCCGGCACCATGCAGCTCGGCGGCCGCGCGCTGCTGCACGCCGATACCCGCATGCCGGAAGAGGGCGACGACGAGTACGGCTTCGCCATCGATCTGGCGCCCGAGTTCGGCGTCTTCGTCGCCCGCGGATTGGAACTGACGGCCGGGCTGAACTTCGGCTTCGGCTTCGGCGACCTCTACAACAAGGATGTCAACCTCGGCCTCAACCTCGGCATGCGTTTCGTGTTCCACATGGTGCCGGTGGTCAAGCCCTACGTGGGCGGCATGCTGGGCTTCCAGATGTACATTCCCGAGGACGACGAGTTCATCGGCGACCAGTACCGTCTGCTGCTGTCCATCCCCATCGGCATCCTGATCCAGCTCAACCAGCACGTGGCGCTCAACATCGGCATCGGCAGCAAATTCCAGTTCGACCTAGGCGACGACGATGGGCCTATCTGGGTCTTCCAGCCGCTGGGCTACTTCGGCGTCGAGGCCTTCTTCTGAGCGCGAACGGCAGCAGCAACAGCACCAGCGCCGCCGGCGTAGCACCCGGCGCGGTGACACAGCCGCCGCCTCCGCCGTCGCAATCCTCGTCGGTCTGCCCGTCGCAGTCGTCGTCGACGCCGTTGCCGCAGTCCTCGCTGCCGTCGCCGCTGATGGTGCAGGCATACTCGCAGCCGTTGCCCGCATCGCCGTCGGCGTCTACCCAGCCGCTCTCGCAGGCGGTCAGCACGCAGCGGCCGTCCGAGCAGCGCTCGCTAGCGTGATCCAGCGCGCAGACTCGACCGCAGCCGCCGCAGTTGTCCGCGTCGCTGTCGGTGTCGACGCAGGAACGATCACAGTTGCTGCGCCCGCCGCCGCAAGCGGCGGCGCAGCTACCGCGATCGCAGACCTCGTCGGCCCGGCAGGCGTTGAAGCATTCGCCGCAGTTGTCCGGATCGCTGTCGGTGTCGAAGCCCTCGTCGGTCTCGCCGTCGCAGTCGTCGTCGACGTAGTTGCACTTTTCCTCGGCGCCCGGGTGGACCGAGGCGATGGTGTCATCGCAGTCCTCGCCGGCTTCGCAGTTCTGCCCGTAGCCGTCCTGGTCGTGATCTACGCAGCCGCAGTCATCGTCGCCCAGGTCGGTATCGCCGTCGCAGTCGTCGTCGATGCCGTTGTCGCACTGTTCTTCAGCCTGCGGGTTGACCGCCGCATCGCCGTCGTCGCAGTCGGCGCCGCCGCACTGCTCGTCCTGGAAGCCGTCGCCGTCGGCATCGGCGCAGGCCACGCAGTCGCCGCTGCAGCACCGCGGCGCATCGGCCGCCGGTAGCCAGTCGCCGCTGCAGGCGTCCAGCGGCTGGCAGGCGACGCCTCCCTGGTCGGCGCAGGCCGGCGCGGGCCCGACCTCATAGGCCCGGTGGGCGTCGGACCACGGCCCCTCGCGGCCGGCGTCGTCGCGGGTCTTGACCCGCACGTACCAGCGATCGGCCTCGAGCGCGAAGGCGGTGGGCACGATCCAGCGCGCCTCTGCGCCGGAGCGCCAGTTGGAGTCGACCAGGTCCGCCGAGTCGAAATCGGACCGGCGGTCGACCTGCACCCGGTAGCCGGCCTGCTCGGCCCCGGCCTCGGCGTGGATGAACAGCCAGCTGAAGGCCGGGCTGCGGTCGGCCACCGCGGCCGCTGGCGTGTAGTGGTAGGGCGGATCGCCGGCGCCGCGCTCGAAGGCCCCGGCGTCGACCGCCGCGCCGCCGTCGACCGGTAGCGGCAGATCCGGCGGCCCCGCATCCAGCGCGGCCGAGCCGGCGTCGAGCCGGTAATCGCCGCCAGCCGCATCGACGAAGGTCGGGTCGCCGAACACGGCGTTGGGGCCGGGGTCGCCGCCGTCGCTGGCAGCGGTGTTGTCGTGGTACAGGTTGCCGTCCACGGTGGTGCCGAACATCTGCTGGGACAAGAACTCGATGCCCAGCGTGTTGCCGGCCAGCACCTGGCCCTCGACCCGGCAGCCGGTCAGATCGCGCAGCTGCAGCCCGGCGTGGAAGCCGACGATGGTATTGCAGAAGAAACGCGACTCCGCCGCCGTATCGACGGTGATGCCGACCAGGTTGCCGCCCAGCAGCAGGTTGCGCTGCACGGTGACGCCCTCGACCTCGCGGGCCAGGATCACGCCCTGGGTGGCCGGGTTGTCGACGAAGCGGTTGTGCTCCACCCGGCTGCCGCGGCCGGCCGGGGCCGGGCCGATCTTGATGGCGCTGGAGGTGTGGCCGGCGAAGATGTTGTGGGCGATCCAGGAGTCGATGCCGCGGTCGTCCAGGCCGCGCTCGGTGGCCGAGTCGAAGGTGTTGCCGATCACCCGCGCCGATCGGCTGCCGAGCAGCACCACATCCACCGAGTCGGCCATCTCGGCGCCGTTGTCGGCGAAGCGGCAGCCGCGCACCTGCACGTCGGAGCCGTTGACCACCGCCAGGCCGTAGCCGGACCAGTTGCGCACCGCGAAGCCCTCGACCTGGAAGCCGGAGTCGCGCACCAGGCTGATGCCGGCCGGTGCATCCAGGTTGCCCTCCAGCTCGGCCACCACCCCGTCGCCGTCGATGATCACCGATTCCCCGTCCGCCGGATCGGCCAGCAGCCGCACCGGGCTGGCCCGGCTGGCCGGCGTGGCCAGCTCGGATGGGGCCACCTGCTCGTGGTAGACCCCGGCGCGCACCACGATGCGGTCGCCGGCGGCCACCCGCTCCAGGGCCCGCTGTATGGTGGCCAGCGGTGCATCCGCCGTGCCCGCATCGCCGTCGTCGCCGGCCGCGCCGTCGACCACCCAGTCGCGGCCGCTCACCCCGCCGGCCAGCGGCCGGAAGGCCCCCTCCGGCCCCTGCTCCCAGGCCGGCTCGGCCCCGGTCAGCTCCGGAAAGCCCGGCCCGGCCGCCGCCAAGGCCGGAACCATGAAGAATATCAAACAGATGACTGGAGTGCGGGCACCGCCCATGACAAGCCTCCAACGCGCCGCGCCCCGAGCGGCCCCGGGGCCGAGATGATCCCTGCCGTACCCCTCTTGGTCGACCGCTCCATGGGTTGCCGCCAGCACCGGGAACCTTCGGGAAAATCGAAGTCGGAACAACGGACTCGCAGCCGCGCTCAGGTCTCGGGGCGGCAGGCGACGTCGAGGATCCAGCCCAGGTTGTTGGCCTCGCGGCACTCGGAGTGGTTGCCGGCGGGGGTGGCGCCGCCGCCGGCGTCGTCGGCCACTACGAAGATGTCGACCGGGCTGTCGATGGGCGGGTCGGGCCACAGCCACGCGACCACCTCGGCCTGGCCCGGCGTCAGCACCCGGCCGGTCTCGGCCACGCCCAACAACTCGCCGCCGCTGCGCGGATCGCCGAGATAGAAGGCCACCGGCACACCGGGCGGCACCATCTGGTGGCCGCGGTTGAACACGGCCGCATACAGCACGATGCCCTCGGTGGCGCAGCCGCCGGCGGCGTAGCCCAGCCCGCGGGCGGTCAGGTCGGGCGCGTCGAACACGCCCAGCGGCTGGATGTTCTGGCGGAAGTTGTTCAGACCCGCGACCTCCCAGTTGGCCTCGGCCCGCTCGGGCACGGTGCCGTCCTCGGCCACGTTGGTCACGTGGTAGGCGTGCTGGTTCCAGATGCGCCGCGTGTTGACCCAGTTGTCGGCCGCGTCCTCGAACACCCGCACGCCCTTGAACTTCTGCGGTGCATCGGCCATCAGGTCGTTCTGGGCGATGACGATCTCGGCGTTGCCGTCGGAGTCCACGTCGGCGATCACCGGGTACTCGCAGGCGGTCAGCGAGGAGTGGGGCCGCTCGTAGAGCACGCTGCCGTCGGCGCCCTTGAGCACCTTCAGCGACACCTCGTCGGCGTAGACCACCTCGGCCCGGTGGTCGCCCTCGAAGTCGAACACCGCGCTGCCGGTGATGTTGGACGAACTGTCGCGGGTGGCTGCGCTCCACAGCACCTGGCCGTAGGTATCGAGCACGATGTAGACATCGGCCCCGGCCACCCCGATCTCGGGCTTGCCGTCGCCGTCGAAGTCGGCCACGGTGGGCGGGCCGAGCAGGCCGCAGTTGGGGTCGCAGGCCTCGAGCGCATTGAGTTCGGCCGCGGTGCGCAGCCAGATGATCTCGCCGCTGGCCGCGCTCTGGACGCGCACCGTACCGCGGCTGACCACCACGATCTCGGGCGCCCCGCCCGAGCCGAACTCGGCCACGGCCACGAAGCCGTCGCCGTAGCCGGTGTCCCAGATTACCTCGCCGGCGTGATCGTAGAGCGTGTCGCCGCAGACGATCTCCTGCTTGCCGTCGCCGTCCACGTCCACCGGTACCGAGAACGGCGCCGTCGCCCGCTGGCGGTAGTTGTCGCCGCGCGAGCCGCCGGTCACCTGCCAGCGCAGCGTGCCGTCGGCGTTGATCACCGCCGCGCCCATCACCACCTCGGGCAGCCCCTCGCCGTCGACGTTGGCGATGGCCGGACCGCCCCAACCCACCACCAGCGAGCCGGTCTCGGTGCGCCATTTCAAGCCGCCAGCGGCATCGAAGCAGATCAGATCGCGGCCACCGCTGGCGCCGGTGACGATCTCGGGCAAGCCGTCGCCATCGAGGTCGCCGGCGGCGATGTTCGACACCGGGTGGGTCCGCAGCGCCGGATCGGTGACGCTGAAGATGGGCTCGCCGGTATCGCCGCGTACCGCGCGCAGCACGCCCTCGGCCGAATAGCCTTCGTCGGCCCGGAAGGAATTGAACACCACCGCCGGCACTGCGAAGATTTCAGGCGCCGCCTGGCCGGTCAGGTCGATGACCACCGGGGTCATCATCACCTCGTCCCACTCGGGCGCCTCGGCGGGCGCCTCCCAGACCCACTGCTCGGTGGGGGTGAACTCGCCCTCGGGCGGGATGTGCTCGCAGCGGGCCGGGTCGTCGCCGTGGGCCTCCCAGGGCACGCAACCGTCGAGCTGCGGCTCGCAGTAAGTGTCGTTGCCGCAACGATCGTCGTCGCCGGTCGGGCAGTCGGGATCGGACTGCACGTCGACACAGTAACCGTTGTGGCAGATCTCGCCGGCGGCGCAGTCCTGCGGCCGATCGCAGGGCACCAGCCCGCCGATCTCCCAGGAGCCCAGGTCGCCGCGATCGCCGCCGCCCCCGTCGCGCCCGTCCGGCCAGCCCCCATCGGGCTGCTCGACCGGCCGGCAGCGGCCGTCGGCGCAGTATGTGCCGTCTGGACAATCGGCGTCGATGGCGCACCGTTGCCCGCTGACGCTGTCCTGGCAGGCACCCAACCCCAACCCGCCGATCAGCCACAGCGCCATCCAGCAGCGGCGACCCAGGTTCGGCCGGGGCAGCGTGGCTTGGGCGAACACCTGACGCAACAGTTGCGCGTCGCTCATGGGCTCCTCCCGCCGGGCGGCCTAAAGAAACCGAGTGACCTGGCCCAGCAGCTGGCGGATCAACTCGGGCATGCTCAGGCCGTTGCGCTCGGCCAGCTCGTGCAGCTTCTGGTATTGGCCGCGTTCGAGTTCGAGGTCCAGAGACAGGTGGCCCTCCTGCGAGGCCAACAGCTCGGCCACCAGCGGGTCCGGGTCGGCCGCGGACTGCGATCGCTCGGGCCCGTGGCCATCCTTGTACTCCAGGGCCCGGCGCACGCTGGAGCTGACCTTGCGCCGGCCGCTGGCCGGTGTCGTGCGGCGCACCCGGTCCGGGCCAGCCTCGGGCCGGGTCTGATCGACGGCGAAGGCGGCGGTCGCTTCGCCCTCCGGCTCATCCGTCTCCGCGGCCGCCTCGGCCGCCTCGGCCTCGGCCAGGATGGCCTCGTCCTTGCGGATCTCCTCGGCGAAGATCTGGCGGATGAAATTCGACAGGTGGATGTTCGACGGGTTGAACTCGTGCTGCGCCAGATACTGGCGGATATCGAACTGGAACTCCCAGGCCGACTGGTAGCGCTGCTCGCGGTTGCGCTCCAGCGCCTTCATCGCCAGCTGCTCGACCGCGGGCGGCAGGTCGGGCTGGAAGTAGGTCGGCGGATAGATCTTGCCTTCGACCACGCCGCGCAGCACCTCCACGTCGGTCTTGCCGGTGAACAGGCGGTGGCCGGTCAGCCACTCGTAGAGCAGCACCCCGAGGCTGAACAGATCCGAACGGTGGTCGAGCTGCTTGCCGGTGACCTGCTCGGGGCTCATGTAGCCGAGCTTGCCCTTGATCTCGCCCACCCGGGTCTCGGTGGCCAGGTTCTCGGCCTTGGCGATGCCGAAATCCAGGATCTTCACCTCGCCGTCGAACGACACCACGATGTTCTCGGGAGTGATGTCGCGATGGACGATGTGCAGCGGGTTTCCGGCGTCGTCGCTGCGCCGGTGGGCGTAGTACAGCCCCTCGCAGGCGTCGGCCGCCACCTTCAGCGCGTACTCCAGTGGAAAGGGAATGCCCTTGGTCTCGGTCTTGTTGACCACGGCGCGCATGTCGCGGCCGCGGACGTACTCCATGGCGATGAAGTAGGACTCGCCGATGCGGCCCAGATCGTAGATCTGGCCGATGTTGGAGTGGTTGAGCTGGGCGGCCAGCTTGGCCTCGTTGAGGAACATATTGACGAAGGTGGACTCTTTGGACAGGTGCTCGCGGATCTTCTTGATCACGATCTTGCGCGAGAAGCCCTGCATGCCGACGTGCTTGGCGACGAAGATCTCGGCCATGCCGCCGATCGCGATGCGGTGCAACAGGCGGTATTTTCCAAACTGCGTCGTCACCGAAGCGTCCTCGCGGGGAAGTCCGGCCGCCGGCGATCCGCACCGCGGCGGCAGCGTCCTTTCTCGATGGTACTCCAAGACTTGGCGGGCCTCAAATCCGCGGTCGCCCGCCCTGGGCTCAACGGCCCAGCAGGATGAACTGCTTCATGAAGCGGGTCAGCCGTTCGCGTTGCGGTGCTGTCAGCTCGCCATAGGCGATGCCGGCGCCGGGTAGCCGGTGGGGATGGATCGGATCCGGGGCCACCACCCGCACCACCCGGCCGTCGAGCGGCAGCTCCATGTCGTCCAGCGGGCTCCTGACCACCAGCCGCAGTCCGGTCCCCGGCCCCGGCGGATCCGGTGTCTGCAGAAACAGGCCCGAGGCCGACAGGTCGCGGCTGTAGCTCAAGCCCTCGTGCGTCCGGATCCGATAGAGCACCGGTACCCGGCGGTGGATGCGCGGGCTGGCGCGCAGCTCGTGGTGCGGGTCGGCCGGGCCGAACCGGTTGCACACCCGGCCGACCATGTAGTCCAGGATGGCCTGGCGGCCGGCCGGATCCACCATGACGAACCGCAGCCCCAGCCCCGCAGGCATGCCCGGCAGATCGGACTCGACCACCCGGGTCACCTCGGCCACCGCCCGCACCGGCTGCTCGCGCCCCGGCACCATCAGCAGCAGTTTGGCCCGCTCGCCGGGCAGCAGCAGGTGGTCGGTGGTCACGTACAAGCCGTCGGCCGAGAGGTCGGCGGTGGGCAGCACGAAGCTGCCGGCCGATCCCAGAAAGCGCGCCTGCAGCCGGCTGTCGAGCCGGGTGGCCCGGCGCCGCTCGAGCAGCTGCTGGCGCAGGTTGTCGTCGACCAGGTCGTAGAGCGCGGCCTTCTGCTCGTAGCTCAGATCGACGAATTTCAAACCCATGCCCGGGCCATCCGGCCGCTCCGCCGGCAGCACGAAGACCACCTCGGCCGGCAGGCGCAGGGTCAGCCCGCGACGTACCAGATCGATGGCCAGCTCGAGCCGGGTGCCCACCGGCAGCGGGTCATCGCTGGCGACGAACAGCCCGCCCTCGCCCAGCACCCGCACGTAGCGATCTTTGAGTTCGTTGCGCGACCAGTAGCTCACCCGCATGGCCACCGGCAGCCGCAGGTGCTCGCGGCGATCGCCGGCCGGGTTTTCCGGCTGCTGGAACAACACCTGCTCCAACTCGCTGCGCAGGGCCCGCCAACGCTTTTGGTCGCCATCGCCCAAAGCGCGCCCCGAACGCCGCAGCGCGGTGAGTTCTTCGAAGGCCTCGAGCAAGCTCGATATGGACATGTCCGCCCCCATTGGGCTTCACCTGCACTCTAGCGCCGGGCCCGGCGGATTTGCAACCGGCGCCCGGCTGGCCCTACCATGGCGACGTCGCCAAGCGGGAGGAGGAAGCCATGGATGCGCTCTGGATTCGCAACGGCCTGGTCTACACCGGCGGTGCCGCACCGCGGGTGATCGCCGGCGGCGTGCTCTGCCGCGGGGAGGCGATCGAACGCGTTGGCAGCGACGGCGAGCTGGCCGCAGCGGCCGGTGGCGCGGAGACGATCGACGCCCAGGGGCGGCTGATCGCCCCCGGCGCGATCAACGCCCACATGCATCTGTACTCGACCCTGTCCCGGGGCATGGCCCTGAAAGACGCCCCGCCGGCCGACTTCAATCAGATCCTGGAACGGCTCTGGTGGCGGCTGGACAAGGCGCTGACCCTCGAGGATCTGGAGCCCACGGCCGAGCTGCCGCTGGCCGATGCGCTGCGCGCCGGGGTGACCACCATCGTCGACCACCACGCCAGCCCGGCGGCCATCGACGGCTCGCTGGATGTGTTGGCCGAGGTGGCCGGGCGGCTCGGCGTGCGCCTGTGTACCTGCTACGAAGTCTCGGATCGTGACGGGCCCGAGGCCTTAGCCGCCGGTGTGGCCGAGAACCTGCGTTTCGCGCGCCGCGCCGCCGGCGACCCCCTGCTGGCGGCCATGTTCGGGCTGCACGCCTCGTTCACCCTGTCCGACGACAGCCTGCGCCGTTGCGCCGCGGCGGCCGCCGAGGCCGACCTGGCCTGCCACGTCCACGTGGCCGAGGCCGAGTCGGATGCCGCCGACGCCCGGGAGCGCGGCGCCGAGGGCGCCCTGGACCGGCTGCTGCGGTCGGGGGCCCTGCCCGCCGGGTCGCTGGCCATCCACTGCGTCCACACCAGCGAGCGCGAATGGGCGGCGCTGGCCCGCGCCGGCGCCTTCGCCGTACACAATCCCCAATCCAACATGAACAACGCGGTCGGTGCCGCGCCGGTCGAGCGCATGCTGGCGGCCGGGGTGCCGGTGGGCATCGGTACCGACGGCATGCAGGCCGACGTGCGCCAGGATTTGCGAGCGGCTTTCCTGCTGGGCCACCACCGCACCGGCGATCCGCGGACCATGTGGGCCGAGAGCAGCGCCCTGCTCGAGACCAACCGGGCCATCGCTTCGCGCCTGTTCGGCTGCCGCCTGGGCGTGCTCGAGCCCGGCGCGGCGGCCGATGTGGTCGAGTTCGACTACCTGCCGCCCACGCCGCTGCACGCGGACAACTACCTGGGCCACATGCTGTTCGGCCTGTACGCCGCACCGGCACGGACGGTGGCCGTCGCCGGCCGGCTGCGCCTGCGCGACGGCCGGGTGCTGGGCAGCGATCCGGCGGCGGTCGCCGAGCGCGCCCGCCGCAGCGCGGCTGCGGTCTGGGAACGGTTGTGAGCGCCGCGTTGACCACCTCGGCCGCCGGTGGTAGCTTTCCCGACGGCCGCGGGAGCGCGGCGACGACCCGAGAGACGCCACGGGAGACATGTGGATGAAGACCATCATCGAGCCGTTTCGGATCAAGTGTGTCGAACCCATCCGGATGACCACGCGCGAGCAACGGCGCACCTATCTCGAGCAGGCGCACTTCAACTTGTTCAACCTGCACTCCGAGCAGGTGCTGATCGACCTGCTGACCGACTCGGGAACCGCTGCCATGAGCCAGGAGCAGTGGGCGGGCATCATGCGCGGCGACGAGTCCTACGCCGGCAGCCACAGCTTCTACGAGCTGGAGGAGCAGGTGCACGCGGTGTTCGGCTTCCAGCACCTGATCCCCACCCACCAGGGCCGGGCCGCCGAACGGATCCTGTTCTCGCTGGTCGCCCGCGAGGGCACCGTCATCCCCAACAACAACCACTTCGACACCACCCGGGCCAACATCGAGTACCAGAGCGCCGAGGCGCTGGATCTGGTCATCGACGAGGGCACCGTGCCGGCCTCCGAACATCCGTTCAAGGGCAACATGAACGTGGACAAGCTCGAGACGCTGATCGCCGAACGCGGCCGGGAGCGGATCCCGCTGGTGCTGCTGACGGTGACCAACAACTCCGGCGGCGGCCAGCCGGTCAGCATGGAGAACATTCGCGCGGTCTCGGCGGTGTGTCGCGAGCACGGCATCCCGCTGTTCTTCGACGCCTGTCGCTTCGCCGAGAACGCCTACTTCATCAAGCTGCGCGATCCCGGCTACGCCGACGCGACCCCGCTCGCCATCGCCCGCGAGATGTTCTCCCACGCCGACGGCTGCACCATGAGCGCCAAGAAGGACGCCCTGGTCAACATCGGCGG
>CAYVQE010000177.1:0-11164 GCA_964454005.1 uncultured Myxococcales bacterium | reverse complement strand
GGTCGAGGCCGGCGTCGACTTCATCCAGACCCAGTGCATCTACAACATGGACAAGTTCAAGGAATGGATGAAGGGCGTGGTCGACCGCGGCCTGCACGAGAGATGCAAGATCATGGCCGGCATCACCCCGCTCAAGTCGGTCGGTATGGCGCGCTACATGGCCAAGAACGTCTCCGGCATCGAGGTGCCCGAGGAGCTGATCCAGCGCATGAAGGGCGCGCCCAAAGGCCAGAAGGCCGCCGAGGGCATCAAGATCGCGGTCGAGCAGATGCAGCAGGTGCGCGAGATCGAAGGCGTGGCCGGAATCCACCTGATGGCCATCGAGTGGGAGGCCCGCGTGCCCGAGATCATGCAGGCCGCCGGCCTGCACCCGCGCCCCAAGCCCGAGTAGACGACGGGCTCACAGCCCTTCTCGCTTTTCCCCGCCCGCCGGGCGGGGAATCTCCCGTCTACTCGATCGCGGCGACCGCGTGGCGGTAGACGATCACCCGCTCGATGAAGCGCTCCTCGTCCGGAAATACGGTAAAGGCAGGCAGGTTTTGATCGCGATCGGGGCTGCGGCCGCTCAGCGGCCGGCCGTCTTTGAAGTGTACCGTCAGGGGCCGGCCGGCGGCCTCCGGCTTGCGCAGGCGCCGGGGCAGCATGACCTGGATCGACCGGATGCGGCCGATGGGCAACTCGCGCGCCGGCTCGTCCGAGCCTCGCGGCTGTTGCAGCAGAACCGTATCGGCCGCCAGCTCCACCTGCTCCAGCTTGCCCGAGTGCGACAGGCCGTCGAGCAACTGCACCACCACCGAGCGTGACCCGCTCAGGTCGTTGGGCTGCCCCTCGGCTGCAGACCCATCCAGTGAGACCGGACGCGCGCCGGTGACCGCCGAGCGGGACATGACCACCGACTCGGTGAACAACGCCTCCTCCGAAAAATCCACCGGCTTCGCCTCGGCTTTCGCGACCGGTGCTTGCTCTTGTGCAAGATCCTCGAAGCGCTCCACCCCGGTGACGTCGTCCAGAGCCGCACGCCCCCGCTCGTCCAGCGGCTGCTCGACGCGCTCCACCCCGGTGACGTCATCCAGCGACGCCGTGGCCCGCTGCTCGGCGGGCTCCTCGAAACGCTCCACCCCAGCCACGTCGTCCAGCGCCCCACCGCTGCTATCGTCGTCCTCGGCCTCGAACTCAGGCGGGTTCGCCGGCTCGGATTCCCCGGCGGCCCTGGGGCGGTTCGCTTCGCCGCTGTCGAGGTTGGCCGGGTCGGCTCCCGGCCCGGCGGTCAGCGAGGCGTCGATCATCACGCTGGGCGCAGTGTTGAAATCCCGGTCACCAGCACCCGGCTCGGCGCCGGGATCCGTTGTCTCCCGGTCGCCTTCGATCGTCCCGCTGGGCCCACGCTCGAAACCCGCGGAGGCGTTCTGGATCACCGTGGCCTGCTCATCCTCGGCCGCGGCGTCCTCTTCCTGGTCGCCGGCGGCCGACAGGTCCGGCGGATCTGCCGGATCGTCTCCCGGCTCGGTCCGGCGCCGCGGCAGGGGCGGCGGCTGGGCCAGGGCGGCGTCCAGCTCCTCCAGCCGCTCGGCGTCTCCAGCGTCCAGCTCTCCCAGCTTGCCCTTGGCGCGCAGGATCTTCTGCTCGCGCAGCAGATCGCGGCGGCTGTCGCGGCCGGCCAACCGCTTGCCTGGCTGGTCGCGCTCAGGCATCTCAGTGTTCGGCTGCCGCCCGCTCCACCACGGCTTGCAGCACCTTCTCGACGGCCGGCGGGAAGCCATCGCGGTACGGCAGCTCGCCGGCCAGATCGGCCTCGACCAGGGCCGGGTCGTAGGGCAAAAAGCCCAGGACATCGAAGTCCGCCAGGGCCTTGCCCAGGGCCTGCTCGTCGGCCTCACCGCGCACCTTGTTGGCCACCAGCACCAGCTGATCGAGCCCGATGTCGGCTGCCAGGCGGCGGATCATGCCCGCCGCCTGGATCGAGCGCGCCCCGGGCTCGACGACCACCACCATCAGATCGATGCCCTTGGTGGTGGCCCGGCCCAGATGCTCGACCCCGGCCTCCATGTCCATCACCAGCGCGTCGTCGCGGAACAGGGCCAGGTGGGTCAGCAGCGCCTTGAGCATCACGCTCTCCGGGCAGACGCAGCCCGAACCGCCATGGTCGACCGTGCCCATGACCAGCAGGTGAATGTTGCCGTGCTTGGCCGCATACTGCTCCGGGATGTCGTCGACCTTGGGATTCATCTTGAAGAAGCTGCCGATCTGGCCCGGCTCGGCGCCGGTTCGCTCCTTGACCAGGTCGCGCATGCGCACGATGGGCTGGATCTCGTCGTGGTCCGGCACCCCCAGTGCAGCGCCCAGGCTGGCCACCGGATCCGCATCGACCGCGATCACCCGGCGGCCGGATTCCGCCAGAAACCGCGCCAACAGACCGGCCAGCGAGGTCTTGCCCACCCCGCCCTTGCCGGAGATGGCGATCTTCAAGGGCTTGTCGCTCATCGCTCTCCTCCTGGATCGGTGCGGATCAGCCGGCCCACCAGCAGGCCGCCGAGCACCGCGATATCCTCCAGATCCAGGTAATCACTGACCGTCATGTCGTAAAGCAGCTTGGCGTCGGCCGGGAACTCCTCGTCCCCGCCGTGGACCACCACCGCCACCGGCAGCTTGGGCAGCACCTGTATGATCAGGGCCGCATCGCCAAGGTCATAACTCTCGGCGTCCAGCGGCCGGCCAGCTTCGAGCAGCCGTTTCGGCTCGCCACCGAAGGCCTCGGCCAGCGGTACGTGGGTTCGCTGCTGGAAGGCCGGTGCGTAGAAAGCCGCCCCTGGCACCTGGACGAATCCGATCCACTTGCCGCCGACCGGCACCTCGCCGGTGCCGCTCAGGTAGTGCAGGACGATGACCTGTTCCCACAGTGGCAGCTCGGCGCCGATCGCGGCATCGCTCACCTGGCCGTCGGGCCAGGAGACCCGGACGTCGCGGCCCAGAAAGCGCAGCCCGACCACGGCGCGGCCCTCGCCGCGTTCCAGCACCCGGGCGCCGCAGCGCGCAGCCTGGGCCCCGGGATGGCGCTCGGACCAGGCGGCCACCGCTTCCTGGCGGGCCCGGGCGTAGTTCGCGGCCTCGGCCTTGGTCGGTCCCTCGGCCGCATCGGCGAAGAACACGCCGGCCGACTTCTTGGGGCTGTCGGGGTCGGCCATGGGAGGGGTGGCCGCGGCTCCCGGCTACAGATCCAGCCAGGAGTCGGAGTAGAGTCGCTCGTTCTGCAGCACGTGGGTGGTCTTGGCGAAGTTGCGCTCGACCTCGCCGAGGGCGTTGACGTCCGGCGGATTGCCGTCCATCACTTCGCCGACCACCTTCTCCAGGTCCGGGCGCGAGCCGCGCGACAGCTCGATGATCTCGGTGTCCAGGCCGTCCAGGATGGCCCCGGTCAGCCCGGCCTTCTTGAGCATCAGCAGGTAGCACTGGTTCAGCAGCGGCCGCAGCTTCTCTGGCGAGCCGTTGGATACGTTGGACAGCCCGCAGGTGCTGGCGTAGCCCGGCGCCATCTCCGGCATCATCTGCATGAACATGGTCACCGACTTGACCTGCTGCTGCTGGCTGGACACCGGCACCACGATCGGATCGATCCAGACGTCCTCGGGGGCGAAGCCCAGCTCATCGGCCTGGGCCATCATCATGGCCGCATTGGCCGCCCGCTCGTTCTCGTCGCGCGGGATGCCCTCCACGCCCAGCACCAAGGCCACGAAACCGGCGTCGTACTCCTTGGCCAGCGGCAGCAGGGCCTCCATACGCTCGGGCCGCGCCGAGATGGAGTTGACCACCGGCTTGCCGGCCGAGTTCTTGTGCACCTTGAGCCCGGCCTCGATGGCCTTGACGTTGGAGGTGTCCAGGTACAACGGCTTGTCGGCCACATCCTGCACGGTCTTGACCACCCATTCCATCAACTCCTCGCCGCCCTTGCGGGCCGGACCGAGGTTGATGTCCAGGTAGTCGGCGCCGTTGGCGGCCAGCTTCTCGGCCATCTCCTGGATCGGCTTGGCCTGGCGGTCCTTCATGGCCGCGCCGATCTTCTTGGACATGACGTTGATGTTCTCAGCGATCACCTTGAACATGGCATTCTCCCTGATCCCCCGCTTCCACCCCGACCGACTGCGCGGCGGACGGAGTGGGACGGCAGGGTGCGTTGGTTCGACCTATGAGAAGTTCTGCTTCAAGTAGCCGGGGATGTAGGCGGCCTCGCGAGGACCGATGTACACCTTCCAGTCATCGCCGAGTTCCTCTTCCAGGTCGCCCTGGATGATGGCCGCCGTGCCGGGGATGATCACATTGTGATTGTCGAGCTTGTCCTTGATTCCCGACTTGTTGATGAACTCGCCCAGCAGATCGCCGACGAACTTGCCGGCCGCCCAGGCGGTCAGTACGCTCAGGCCCTCGGTGTCCAGGATGGCCAGGTAGGCCGGCACCCTGGAGTTCTCGATCTCGCCCGAGACGATGAAGTAGGTCAGCGAGAAGTTCGAGGTGGCCAGCACCGGCGCGTCCGGGCCCGGGTTGTTGATCTCGTAGATCTTCTGCTCGGTCTGCATCGGCCGCTGCGGATCGGTGAAGATGTTCAGCCGCTCGAGCAAGAGGTTGAACAGGCTGTGGCCCTGGAAGTCGGACAGCACCAACAGGCCGGCGTACTTGGCCAGCAGCAGCGAGGCGTAGACGGTCTCTTGCTCCAGTTCATCGGCCATCTCGAACACCGGCGTGATGGTCGGGAAGCCGAAGGGCTCGAACTTCTTCTGGATGGCGGCCTCGCGGATGTGGATCGAGGCCTCCAGCGCCTGCTTGATGTTGCGCAGGCCGGGATCGATGACCAGATCCTCGAGGCCCTGATCTTTGAGCTTGCCGGCCAGCTCGGCCAGGCTCTCCATGTCCTCGCCGCGCACCGCCAGCGGCAGCTTGTGCTCTTTGGCCAACTCGGCCATGCCGTCGACGTTGTCCTTGTTGGCGGCGTAGAGCAGCGGCCGGCGGTCCTTGCAGGCCTCGATGCCGGCGGCCATCACCTCGGGCGAGTCGGCCATCAGGATGATGCCGCCCTCAGTCGCGGACTTGACCTTCTCGGCCAAGGCGCCGAACTTGGCCTTGTCCCCCGTCTTGGAGCGCACCGCCACCGCGTCGCCTTCCAGGGTCAGGCCCACCCGGTCGTAGCTCAGCGTATTGAAGCGCTCGAGCTTGGCGGCCACCGTATCGTCAGGCTCGTCGTCGGCCACCGCCATGGCCAGGCCGGTGGGGTTGAAGAAGGTCTTCTCGTGGCGGAACAGCGCCGTCTCGCCGCCGATCTTGACCTCCCCGTCGCCGGTACCGATGGCGACGGTGCGGATCGGCGGTGCCGATTCGGATGCCAGCTTGGCCTTGGCCTCATCCGAGACGTAGGGGCACTCGGACAGCTCAGCCTTGCCGGCGGCCAGGTTCATGGCGAAGGCCAGGCAGGTGGGGACCCCGCACTCCTTGCAGTTGGTCTTGGGAAGCAGCTGAAATATCTGAATGCCTGTCATGCCCATCGGAATTGCCTCCTTTCGGGCGCTCGATTACATCATCGGGTCCATCTCGACAGCAGGGTGCTGCTTCTCCGTCAGCCAGGGCAGGATCTCTTCCTCGGTCACCCCGACCGTCTCGTCCGCCACCCGCTCGATCAGATCCGGCACGCCGGCCTCCTCGGCCAGCTGGTTGAACTTGCCGGCGACCTCTTCCTTGAGCCGCTTGGGCATCCACACGATGCGCTTCACCCCGCCCTCGGCCTTGATGAACTTGCGGCTGGTGATGTTGAACTTGGAGTGGCCGACGAAGCCCGGGGTGATGGCGCCGCCGCCCACGCTGCCGGCCAGGGTGGTGAACTTCATGCCCGAAGGGGTCATGCCGGCATAGTCGCGGTCGACCGTCATGATGCCGTTGCACATGGGCGCGATGGCGCTGATGCACTCGAAGCAGCCGCAGGAGGTCATCGGGTTGTCCATGATGGAGTAGGCGTTGTAGGACTCCACGCTGCCGCGCGAGGCCTTCTTGACGTACTCGTTGACCCCCTCCCACTGGCCCTTCTCGGCGTCGATCACCCGGCCCTTCTCGATGGGCTGGTTGGGGCCGGTGGGGTTGATCTCGAACGAGGCCTTGCAGTCCAGCCAGGTGTAGGCGCCGCACAGTCCCGGCCGCTCGGGCGTGACCACGCAGACGTGGGTCGGAGCGAAGGACTGGCACAGGGTGCAGGAGTAGTAGGTGTTCTCGTCCTCGTCCTTCATGCCCTCGACCCGGTTGTCGCGCTCCTTGTACTTCTTGCGCGCGATTGCGAGCAGCTTCTCGACCTCCTCGGGCTCGGTGTAGATGGTCACCGCCACCTTGTCGCAGATGCCGCCGAAATCCTGGTGCATCTTGGCGTGCAGGATCTTGCCGATGTCCTCGAAGGTGAGCCCCTTGTCCACCGCCTCCTGGGCGATGCGCATCCAGGCGATGTCGCGCTGGCCGATGTGCATCATGCCCTTGGCGTAGTTGATCAGGTGGTGAATCTGACGCTCCAGGATGGGCTCGAAGTCGGGCTGCATGGTGCGACCGGCCACCTTGACCAGGATGCCCATGCCGATGCGCGAGCCCTTCTCCAGATCGCCGATGTCCTTGCCCACCACCTCGAACTGGCCGTCCTCGATGTCGTCCATCTCGGCGCTGGTCACCAGCTCGACCGCGGTGTCGGCCTTGGGTCCGCCGGCCTCGATGTAGATGTCGTCGCCGCGCACCCGCTCGCCCTCGAAGGCGGGACCGTAGGAGACCGGCACCGGCACCTTGGTCACGGTGACCTTGAGCCCGCGCACCTCGACCGCCCGGGCCACCATCTTGTCGTAGGGCACGTTGGAGACCACGTGCTCGTAGGTGCAGATGCCGGTCGGCAGCACCTCGGGGATGGGCGTGTCGGCGATGACCGGGAAGCCGTAGTTGACGCAGCCCAGCCCGTTGGCGTACCACTCGTCGGTCACCTGGCCGAAGGTAAGCGCGAAGGCGAACACGCGGTCCTTGTTGTAGATCAAGATTTTGCGGAAGTCGCCGGGCTCGATGCCGCCGAAGCTCATGGCCGCCCGGGTGGCGAAGCCGACCGCGAAGATGGCGCCGTTGGTGTGCGGGCTGAAGCTGACCAGCCGGGTGGGCCAGCCGATCTGCACCCCGGAGCGCACCAGCTGGTCGGCGAAGCCCTCGCCCTGCTGGCCGGTGGCCATGAACACGTACAGGTTCTTCTCCTGCAGCTCCTGGGCGATCTGCACCGCGATCTCATCGGTGGGCGCCTTGCCCAAGATGGCGGCGAAGCCGGGCGCCGTGCCGTCGACGAACTCGACGCCACGCTTGCGCATGATGACATCGTCGGCCGCGCCCAGCCAGATATTGTCCTCGGTGACGTCCTCGCCGGTCAGGTAGAAGTCCGGCTCCTTCAGGTAGCGGATGGCCTCTTCCATCTCCCCGAGGAAGAACGTGGCCATGCCCGCGTCCAGCGCCGGCGCCAGGTAGGGCAGGTGGTGTCGCTCGTGCACCGGCGGCGGGATCAGGCTGCGGCAGCGGTCGAAGACCGGCTTCATCTCCTCCAGCTTCTCGATCTTGTGGCCCATGATGCCGTAGATGATCGGCAGGTAATAGCCGGTGTTCGGGAAGCCCACCTCCTGGCTGGCGCCGAACTCGTCCATCGCCTGCTCGTACTTTTTCGAGACCCGCTCGAAGATCGCGTGGGCGCCCCGGATGCCTGCGGATGCGATGATTTTCGACATGGTCGTGTCACCTCCCGTGGAGCCGGGCTCAGCCAGCCGACTCTTCGAACTGCTTCTCGAACTCGCGGCGCGCGTCCATGTCCATCAACACGCGCTCCTGTTTCTTGTCCAGGCCCAGCGCCTGGCGCTTCTGATCGATGTGGTCGATCATCTTGCGCGCCTGCACCATGGGATCCGGGTGGAAGTCCCACTTGCCACCGACCATCTTCTCGTAGTCCTCGAACAGCAGCTTGGTCAGCCCCTTGGCGCCCAGGGTGGGGAAGGTGGTGCCGAACACGGTGTAGACCCCGGAAGCCACGAAATACTGGCCGATGGAAATGGCCTTTTCGCTCATCCACTCCGGCGCCGAGCCGGCGGCCGGCAGCTCGCTGATGTCGTCGCCCAGGCCGCCCTCCTTGACCACCGCGGCCGCCGCCATCAGGATGCGCGAGTTGTCCACGCAGGAGCCCATGTGCAGCACCGGCGGAATGCCCACCGTCTCGCACACCTCGGCCAGCCCCGGCCCGGCGTGCTTGGCGGCCGCCTCCGGCAGCAGCAGCCCGTCCTTGGCGCAGGCCATGGCCGAGCAGCCGGTCTGCAGCACGATGACGTCGTTGGCGATCAGCTCGCGGACCACGGCCAGATGGGCCTCGTCGTGGGTGGTCTTGGGGTTGTTGCAACCGACCACGCCGGCGATGCCGCGGATGCGGCCGTTGGCGATGTTGTCGTTCAGCGGCCGGTAGGAGGCGCGGAACACGCCGCCCAGCAGGTAGTTGATGGTCTCGTGCGAGAAGCCGGCGATCAGGTCGCTCTCGGCACCGGTCGGGATGCGGGTGTTCTGCCCCCGATTGGGGTAGTTGTCGATGGCCGCCTCGACGATGGCCTTGGCCGTGTTGACCGCGTCGTGCTCCTCGAACTGGATGTGCTCGGCCCCGCCCATCATGCAGCGGTAGTTGGTGGTGATGACCTTGGTGTGGAAGCAGTGGGCCACGTCGGGCAGCGAGTCCATGATGCACTGCACGTCGACCACCATGGCATCGACCGCCCCGGTGGCGATGGCCGCTTCCTGGTTGAGGAAGTTGCCGGCGATGGGCAGCCCGTGGCGCATCAGCACCTCGTTGGCGGTGCAGCAGATGCCGGCCAGGTTGATGCCCTTGGCCCCAACCTTCTTGGCTTTGTCCAACATGGCCGGGTCCTGGGCCACCGCCACGATCATCTCGCTGAGCAGCGGCTCGTGGCCGTGGATGATGACGTTGACCTGGTCCTCTTCCAGCACGCCCAGGTTGACCCGGGCGCGGATGGGCACCGGGGTCTCGAACAGGATGTCCTGCAGCTCGGTGGCCAGCATGGAGCCGCCCCAGCCGTCGGCCAGCGCCGCCCGGCTGCCCTGCTGCATCAGGTTGACCGGATCCTGGTCCACGCCCATGTGGGTGCGGTGCATGATCTCGACGATCTCGCGGTCGACCCCGCGCGGCGTCATGCCGTGCTCTTCCCACAGCGCCTGGCGCTTCAGCGGCGCCCGCTTGACGAAGGGGATGGGGCCATGCTGCTCGCCGAAGATGCCGAAGGCCTTCTTGCCGACGTCGATGGCGATGTCTTCCTTGGAGCGATCACCGATGTCGACACCCAGGTCCATGGCCACCTGCAGCAGCTTCTGCTCGTCCTGGATGGAAAAGCCCGGGGCTTCTCCCTTGGCCGCCGCCAGGAAGGTCTCGGCCACCGCCCGGCCGTGATCCGAGTGGGCCGAGGCGCCGGCGGCGATCATGCGAATGAAGTGCCGCGCGGCGATGGTGTCGCCGTCAACCCCGCACACGCCCAACTTGGGCTCGCCGCCGAAGGGGTTGATGTTGCACGGGCCCATCGAGCAATGCCGGCAGCACAGGCCGGTGATGCCGAAGCCGCACTGCGGCTGCTGGGCCTCGAGCCTATCCCAACTGGTGGTGAATTGCTCCTCGCCGCATTCGGCGAAGATCCGGCTCACCGACTCATCGACGCTTTTGAATTTCTTACCGTCCGCCATTGTCTACTCCTAACCTTCCCCCGAGGTCGTTTACATATGTCCTTCGGCGGCGATCTTGCCGCCGTAATGCTCGCGCAGGCAATCGGAGCAGGTCTCCAGGACCTCCGGACCCACGGCGATGCGGCTGCGGACGAAGTCGATGTGCTTGCGGGTCGAGACCGGCTTGCCGCAGATGCGACACGGCACCAGCTCGAACTCCACGTGCCAGCGCGGGATGCGCCGCGTCAGGCCCTCGTCGATGATCTGGATGCAGTCGGTCGGGCAGACGTGGGCGCAGGCGCCGCAGCCGATGCAGGCCTCGGCCGCCTTGTCGAAAGCGGGACCGATCTGTTTGTACATCCCGCGGCCGTATGGCCCGATGGCCGAGACGCCGATGACGTCCTCGCATACCCGGGCGCACATGCCGCACAGGATGCAGTTGTCGTCTCGCTCGCGCTTTGCATAGCTGGTGTGCTCGATGCCGTACTCGCGGGCCAGCGCCTGCACCTCCGGCGTCTCCGGGCAGCGCGCCAGCAGCAACTCGATCAGGGTGCGGCGCACCTGCTGGATCTCCTCGGTGTTGGTCTGGACCTCGAGCCCTTCCTTGACCGGGTAGACGCAGGCGGTGACCAGCTTCTTCCAGCCCGGCCACTGCGGGTTGCGGATCTCCACCAGGCACAGCCGGCAAGCGCCGCGGGCCTCCAGCGCCTTGTGGTAGCACAGGGTGGGGATGTCGATGCCGTTGCGGCGGGCCACCTCCAGCAGGGTCTCGCCCTGCTTGGCGGCGCACTCTTTTCCATCGATGGTCAGCTTCATGGCCTCACTCCACCGTGATGGCGTCCTGGTTGCACACCGACTCGCAGGCGCCGCACCGCGTGCACTTCTCGGTGTCGATGACGTGCTTTTCTTTCTTCTTGCCGGTGATGGCGTCTTCCGGGCAGGCCTTGATGCACAGCAAACAACCGTTGCAGTTGTCGTTGATGGTGTAAGTGATCAAGGGCTTGCAGACGCCGCCGGGACACTTCGTGTCCCGGATGTGGGCCACGTACTCGTCCTCGAAGTAGCGCAGGGTCGACAGCACCGGATTGGCCGCGGTACCGCCCAGCGCGCACAGGCTGGCCACCTCGATGGTGTGGGCCAGGCTGCGCAGCCGCTCGATGTCGTCCTCGCGGCCCTCGCCATCGCAGATGCGCTGCAGGATCTCGTGCAGCTGCACCAGGCCCTCGCGGCAGGGCACGCACTTGCCGCAGGACTCGTTGATCAGGAAGTGGATGAAGTACTTGGCCACATCCACCATGCAGTTGCGCTCGTCCATCACGATCATGCCGCCCGAGCCCATCATGGAGCCGTTCTCGGTCAGCGTGTCGAAATCGACCGCCAGGTCGAGCTTGGACTCGGGCAGGCAGCCGCCCGAGGGGCCGCC
>CAYVQE010000176.1:0-11336 GCA_964454005.1 uncultured Myxococcales bacterium | reverse complement strand
CACTGGACGCCGTGCTTCTGGTAGGGGCGCAGATCGGCATCGAGGCCCGCGTTGGACTCGACATTCGCTCGCAGCTCGGGCGAGCGGAGCGCATCGAGCCTGGAGGAGAGCCACTTTCCGGCGATGACCTCCGACCACTCGGGGCGCGCGTCTTCCATTTCCATGCCCTCGTCATCACCGTCGAGCCGGGCGCCGGAGAGCATGCGCATGGCCTCGCCGAAGCTGACCCCGCCGGCCTGCGCCTGTTTCTGCACGTCGCGCCACTGGTCGAGAACCTGCGAGAGCTTGTCGCGGTCCACCTCGACCCACTTGCCCTTGATCAGCACCAGGCCGTGGCTGGACGCGAGGATCTCCCCGATCTCCCGCTCGGTGAGCTTCTTTCCGTCCAGGGTGAGACCCACATCGAAGTCCAGCAGGGCATCCATGCCCAGAGCCGAGGGCGCCTTGCCGCCCACCGACACGGAGACCTTGGGCCGAGGCCTGTTCCTGGCGCTCCACCAGTCGGGCATGCGCACCACCAGCCCGGCCTGCTCGTACAGGGCGATCTCACACAGGAACCGGTGAGCCTCCCCGGGGGTCCAGGAGAGCGGGTGGTAGATATCGTCGGCGTCGACCAGCTCGCGGATGAGCTCGCTCTTTTCGGCCGCGCGGGAGAGAGGCGCCAGCAAGGCGAGCAGCTTTTGCCTGTTCTTGACGCCGGCGTAGTCCTTGAGAGCGCGGCCCAGCGGCAGGTGCTGTGGCTTGGCCTGCCTGGACACTTTGTGGACGTAGGTGGCGATGAAGGCGAAGGGATAGGCGGGGTCGCGCTTGTTCTCGGCGAGGTGGAAGCAGACCCGGCCCACCACGTTCCAGACCGAGCTGTGCTTCTTCAGGTACCCCTGGACACCGTCATTGAAGCCCTGGGCCTCGTTCGCAAGCGCCGCACCCATGTCGGACCAGATGTCGCCGAGGAGCGCGGCATCGAGAAGCTCGGCCCCCTGCATGGGGGGCACCGCCTGGACCAGGGTCGAGATCTCGTCCGGGTCCGGGTCGGGAATGACGAGTGATTTTGGATCCGTCGGATCGAGCACGCCGCACACCCAGCCGACGAAGGCCCGGCCGACATCGCGCCAGTAGGAAAGCGACGGGGGAAGATCGGTTGAAATCTCTGCCGCGCCGAGGTGCAACACGCCATTTCCACGACCGGCGCCGAAGGCCTCGATGATCTGCCCGGCGGTCTTGGCCGGCAGCAGCGGGCCGTCCTCGGGCGCTCCGGGCTGGACGTCGATGCGGCCGCTCGGCGTCAGCCGACAAACGAGGGTCTCGCCGCCGCCCTGGGCGGCGCGATCCAGGGAGCGCTGGCCCATCAGCCGTTCACGCTCGAGTGCGGCCGGCTCGTCTTCTCGGCGAGCTCGTCTGCGATGGGGCGGCGCTTCGTCTTGCTGGCCAAGTCCTCGCCTCCGTTCTCTCGGCGTTCTCCAGACCACCTGTCAATACGTCATTGTTGTGGCGTTTGCAAGACGCAATGTCGAATGCGCACCTAGGTGAGGCCCGGCTCACAGCCGGTGAGCTTCGAACCCTGACGGCGGCGAAAGTTGCGATCCGAAGGCTCGGGGTCGCCGATGTATTCGCGCCGCCCGAGGCGTAGGAAAGAGCGTCTCGGCTGTCCCACGCCACCTGAAAGCCCGCTCTACAGAAGTAGGGTAGGCGCCGCGGTTGGGACCCAGCCGCAGCGCTTCTCTCTGGCATCAGGAGGCGTGGATCATGGCCAAGGCAAGCAGGAAGAAGGAGATCTTCGACTTCGAGAACGCGGTGATCGGACAGCCGGGCCCGAACGGATCACCGATCCTCCGCACCTTCGTCGACCCCATGGGCATCCCCGGCGTCGAGACGCGGGACGACAAGGGCCAGCGCGTGCTGTCCTTCCCGCTCGCGGCCCTCCGGCGCCAGCCCATGACGCGCATCACCCCGCCACCGCCCAAGCCCGTCCCGAAGCGCCAGCCCGCGCGCGTCGCCCGCCTGCTGGCGCTCGCCAACGACTTGCAGAACAAGCTCGACCGCGGCGAGCACCGGGACCAGGCGACGCTGGCGCGCGAGCTCGGCCTCACGCCCACGAAGCTCACGCGCCTGCTCGATCTCGCGCTGCTGGCGCCGGACATCCAGGAGGAGATCCTGTTCCTCGAGGCCGTGGAGGGGAAGGAGCCGGTCACCGAGCGTGCGCTTCGCGAGGTCGTGCGGCACCAGAGCTGGGCCGAGCAGCGTAAGGCCTGGCGGGCGCTGCAGCCCGCTTGACGACGCGCGTGGTCAACTGACCACCGGCGTCACCGTGCGAGGGACTGGATCTCTGCGCGTAGACGATCAGCGAGGGGTGCGTTCCAGCCGCTCTTGGCGTCGGCGATCACCTCGCGCTCCAGCTCGGTGAGCTCCTGCAGGACGGCGAACCGCTCCTCGATGCGTACGAGGATGGCATCCGGGTCGAGCCCCTCGCTGGCGCGGACGAGTCGCCGGAGATCGGCCCAGTCGTAGCTCCCACCTCGGAGCCGCTCGAAGAACCGGTCCGGGTCGAGGGGGTCCTGCACCTGCCACAGCTTCAGCACGGCCAGGCGGCGGAGGACCTCACCATCGAACGGTGTCGTGGCGAAGCGGTACAGGTCGTAGAGGTCGCGGACCTTCGACCGCTGGTAAGAAGCCCGCACCTTCTCGGCCACCATCTCGATGGTCTCCAACGACCGCACGTCGAAGAGGTCGAACTCCAGGTGCGCGAAGTACGCCTGGGGCTGCATCGGCAGCGCGGTCACCTCGAGCGTGGGGCGCTCCCGCAGGCTCACCTGCAGCCGGAACCAGCCGGCCTCGTTCCAGTCGTGCCGATAGCGGACATCGCCTCCGAAGGAGGTGTCGCCGTCGGTCTTGTAGTACTCGTCCAGCTCGAATGCGATCCCGTGGTGCTCCTGGTTGAGAACCTCCACGAGCCGGACGCGCAGGTCGTCCTCCGGTAGCTCGCTGTCGATGGTGAAGTCGAGGTCCTCGGAGAACCGGCCGGCCGAACCGAAGACCATCTTGCGCAGGCAGGTGCCGCCCTTGAAGGCGAGGTGATCCATGACGCCGGCGTCGACCAGGGCGCGCAACGCGTAGGTCAGGACCACGTCGCGCTCCGCGACGAGCTTGTCTCGAAGTCCGCTGTTCCGGGCGTAGAGATCGACGAACTTGTCCGCGATCATCGTTTCTTGCTCCCGGACCCGAACGATACCGGTCTCCGCCCATGGTCACGGGCCTCGAGCAGGACATCCCTGGGTACGTTCTCGACCACGTTCCACGGGCGCACGAGCTTGCCTGCGGTGCTGAACCGCCGGCGCGATCCGAGGTGGACCTTGGCCTTGGGGCTGACCAGCCCGAGAAGCTGCTCGCAGACGGCCAACGGCACTTCCGCGCCGTGCACGTCCAGCAAGTAGCCGAGCCGCTGTACGATGGCCGATTGCTCCCATCGCCCCGCGAACTCCAGCAGCCGGTCCCACGACAGCCGCGCTGCGCCCCGTCCGACCATGCGTGACACCTCGCCGATCCCTCCTGCGTAGCGAGGACGGTCCAGGGCATCGAGGAGAGCCCTCTCGACCGTCGCCATGCGAACGACGTGGCCGAGCACGGATGTCTCCTCGTGGCCGAAGTACCTCTCCTCGGGGAGTTGCACGAAGACATAGCGCTTGCCTCGGATCGTCTCAGGCCGGCGGCGGACACGGCAGGCGATGTAGACCTCGGAAAAGGACTGCTCGGTTAGCCGATGGTGGGTGCAGGCGGTGCCGAACGAGAAGAAGTAGGGCTCGACGAGCACCGCCCCTGCCGTCAAGGGATGCGTGTCTGCGATGCCCTCTCGCCCACGCTCTGCGGGGACGAGCTGGAACAGCCCCGGGCGCAGGCGCTCAAGCCATCCCTTCTTCACGAGGCGGTGTGCCACGTACCGGGCGTACTCGTCCGTCGCGTCGAGCGCCGCGCGGACGTCCGCCAGCGTGACCGTCTTCTGGCCGCGCCACTCGAGGTCCAGGACGACCCTGGCCTCGTTCTGGGAGAGGGTTCGCTCCAAGGTTTCGCTCCACGCGTTCCGTTTGGAGAATACTAACGTCTGGCTCTAAATGCAACCGCCATTCGACGGACCGAGTCCGGCAACGAATCGGGTGGCTCCCCAAGAAACCCGCGGCCACAATTTCCAGTGCCGAGAGCACGTCGAGATTGAAACTCGACTCCGGACGGAAAGGATGTGATGACGCTGGCGGAAGGTCAGGTGACGATGAGAACGTCAGGATGGACACCAGCCGCGTAGGCGGCCACGTCGACGATCCGTTCCAGCCAAGTAAAACAACGAACGGCCAACTTGAAGATACATATGAGCGACAGCAACCGAGCGCCTCCATATCATTCGAAAAATTGGATGGTCATGGTTCGTCGGCGATGACGACCTGGTAGGAATATCCCTGCTCGGTGAGGAAGAGCTTGCGGTGGTGGGCGAATTCCTCCTCGCGGGTGTCGCGCGAAACCAGAGTGAAGAAGTGAGCTGCGCGACCGTCCGCCTTGGGCCGAAGGATACGGCCGAGTCGCTGAGCTTCCTCTTGCCTTGAGCCGAACATCCCGGACACCTGAATGAGCACGTCCGCGTCCGGCAGGTCGATGGCGAAATTCCCGACTTTAGAGAGCACAATGCAACGCAGCTCCCCTCGACGAAATCGATCATAGATCTCTTCGCGCTCGGCCTGTGGTGTCTTTCCAGTGACCAGGGGGGCGGCGATCTCCTTGGCGATGGCTTCAACCTGCGCGATGTACTCTCCGATGACAAGCACGCGACCTTCTTTATGCTCTTCGAGCAGCTGGCACAGACGGGTCATTTTCGCCGGGTTCTCGGCGGCAAGACGAAACTGGGCCCTCCTGTTCGCAAGGGCGTATTCCATACGCCGCTCCTGCGTCATGGGTATCCGCTCTTCCACGCAAGAGGCGCTGGCGATCCAGTTCTGTCGCTCGAGATCTCGCCACGGTACGTCGAACCGTTTGGGCCCGATGAGCGCGAAAACGTCGCCCTCCCGGTTGTCCTCCCTGACCAGCGTGGCAGTGAGACCCAATCGGCGACGGGCTTGAAGGTCTGCGGTGGCGCGAAACACCGGCGCAGGTAGCAGGTGAACCTCGTCGTAGATGATGAGGCCCCAGGAACGCGTCCGAAACAGCTCGAGATGTGGAAACTCGCTCTCGCGATCCGCGCGCCACGTTAGAATCTGATAGGTGGTGAGCGTCACGGGGCCGGTGCTCTTCTGCTCTCCGGTGTACTCCGCGATTTCGTCGGGCCGCAAATTGGTCTTGTCGCAGATCTCACGACGCCATTGCTTGACCGAGGTCAAACTCGTTGTGAGCACCAGGGTCGTTTGTCCGACCATCTCCATGGCGGCGAGACCGACAATGGTCTTGCCCGCTCCACAGGGAAGCACGATCACGCCACTACCACCGCGAGCCGAGCCCGCGGCGTAGAACGACTCAGCTGCCTGCCTTTGGTAGTCGCGGACGGAAAAGGGGTTGTCCGATGACGTTCGGTATCGAAGCGTCAGGGCCAGAGCGTCGCCGCTCACGTAGCCGGCCAGGTCTTCGGCCGGATACCCAGCTGAAACCAACGCTTGCTTGAGTACCCCTCGGTATCCGGGGGCTACGCGGAAGCTGGTGCCGTCGATTCGGTCGTTGAGGTAGCTCCCAGCCTTCCGATCGCGGCTCAAAAGCTCGGCAATAACCTCGTCCCCGCAGGTGCATCGCAGCATCCCATCGTCGAGGGTGATGACGACGCGACCAAAGCGTCCCGCCAGGTCGAAGACGGTTTGGTCCACGTTCTCGGGCACGGGATATCGAGAGTGTTCATGGAGGGCGGCCACCATTTCATCTGCCGCGAGACCCGCCGCCCTGGCATTCCAGATGGAAAGCGGCGTCAAGCGGTAGGTGTGAACATGCTCGGGGCTCTTCACCAGCTCGGCAAATGGGGCGATGGCTTCTCGGGCTTCTTCTGCGCGGGCCGAGTGAAGCTCGAGCAAGACGCTGCAGTCGCTCTGCACCACCAGTGCGTTGTCGGGAGAGATGCCCATGCTGTCAGGCTCCAACCGATTGCGATGCCGACTTCTTGGCTGAAGCCTTTCGGCGAGGTTTGGCCGTCTTGACCTCGCCCATGGCTACCAGATAGCCGACCTCTCGCAGCGTGCGCTTGAATGCGGCTTCCGAGGAGGCCGGCACCACGAGGTGTCGGTCACCTGCCAACATGCAATGCTTGCGTGTCCGCGAGTCGTTGGCGATAAGCGCCGCCAAAGCGGGATCGGCGCATTCGACGAGCCGGGCCAGACCCTGGTCCCGGACCTTGGTGCTGCGCTCCCCCAAATCATCGAGAAGGCGTGTGACCGTATCTGGGATCGTGACACTGCTGCGCGCATTGAGGAATTCTCGGACCTCGTCGATGGGTCGTCCCTCTTCGACCGCGGCGAGCAGCTTTGATTGATCCAGCCGCCAGACGAGATCCGAAACCTGGATTGCATAGGTGTCGAGGGCGATGCGATCTCCCTGTTCGAGTTCGGCGCCGATGGCCGTGATTTCGAGATTCGGGAGTACGCTGAGCACCGGCTTTGTTTCTACAGGGGCGGGCTGATACTCGGCCTCGACGCCGAGGCAATAGGCGCCGAGCGCTGTGATGCGGAAGTACATCAATCCGTCGTATCGGCTGAAGTAGACGAGTTCGTCCGTGCCCCAGAGGCCACCGTAGTTGTAGCGCGCTCCTGCAGGCGGGATGAGCGCGACATCGATCACCCCGAGGGTGGCCGCATACTCGAGCAGGAAGGCGAGAAGGTAGCGCTCATCGAGTATCTTCTCACCGCCTTCGTACCCCAGCGATCCATACTGCTTTTCGCAGATGTAGAGGTCCCACGCATTGCGAGAGACGGTGAAGTCGTTTCCGGAGGCGCAGACGAAACGGTGAAACTCTTCCGATGAGATCCATGAAGCTGCGGGGCACTCGGCCAGGGTGTCGGCGATGGCATCTCGCCGGGACGACACGGCGGTCAGGCCCCGTTTGCCCTTGCCGGTCTGCCCCTTGATGCAATCGACCCGCGATAGCTCATCCAAAATCGTCGTGTCGATCCACTTGGTCCAGAGCCTGTGCAGAGTTTCGCCAGCGGGCTGAGCCAGCGCGTTTCGTCCGGCCTTGGTGAGCTGCAGCTTCGAGCCCGAGAGCTGCGCGAACCCTCCGGCTTGCACAATCAGTGGCCAGGCAAAGGCGCGGATGGGCCCGGTGTTCTCGTCGTGCCACTTGCTCTTGACCGGGAGAACCGGGTAGTAGTCGCCGCCTTCCAGAATCTTGGTGATCGCCTTGACGGTCGCAGCAGATGGACGCTGGGTCTTGTCGCTCACCGATACCTTGCCCGAATCGATAAGGCGCAGCACCGAGAGCAACTCCCGCTGAGCGGTCAATTCCGTTTGGTGAACTTCCAGGGGGACTGCCTCCGTGCCCTTCTCCTCGGTCCTCGTCTTCGAGTTCCACCTGGACCACGGCAGGTCGTAGGCGGCGGGAAGTTCGGACATGGTCTTGATCTTGGCCGCCGCTGGCTTCGGCACGAATGTCTTGAGCCGCTCCTTGAGGTCGTCGGGCATCACGCCACCGTAGAAGAAAAGCGCCAACGGAGACGGTTCTCGGCGGTAGCCGTACTTGTCGGCCGTCCCCCAGTTGGGGCTGCGACCATACTTGGCGGCAAAGCGGTCGGCGAGGAATTGGGTCGAGCTCGAGTGGACCACCTCGGCCACTGCCGCGCGCTGCAGCTCGTCGAGCCCTTGCCAGACCGATTTCAGCCGGTCGCCGGCCAAGTGTTTCTTGATCACCGCGGCGATGTCGGCCTTCCTCGTCGGGATTTTCTGCTTGGTGTGTTTGGCCAGCTTCTTGAGGTCGTCGGCGTTCATGTGTTCGATGAGCGCGGCATCGAGCGTGGGGATCGTCCCGTCGGAGTAATATCGTCTCATTTTGTCTCCATCATCGACGTTGGTTGCACCTGCCGATGGCTATTGTGTTCTCGTTTCTTCACGCTCATCGTCCGCCTCACTCTGCTTCGCGGTCTTCCCAGGCCGTCTTGGCACGCACATCGTCGATCAAGAAGCGCACGCCCTGATTGTCTGTCGGGTTGAGCCAGAGCATCCGTTCGAAGATGCGCTCTGCCTCATCGAAGCGCTCGAGTCGCCACAGACACAACCCGAAACCGTGCATGCAACGCATGAAGGGTCGGTTGTCGATGTGCCCCCAGGGCAAGAGGCCGTCGAAGTCGGGCCCGAGGGAGAGCTCCCCGATGCGCACGCCGACCTCGTAATGTCGTATGGCCTCCTTGGCCCAGCTATCGAAGACGAAGTTGCCGAGGTGAGCGTGGGCGTCGAGGCAGCGCAGATCCGCTTGGCAAAGCTCCATCAATATTTGCTTCGCTGCGACAGGATCGCCGCCATCCTTCAGGTCGTTGGACTCGTAGATCGGATCGGAATCGAAATCATCCAGGTCTCGGCCCGGCACGACCTGCTCCATCTCGAACGACGGTCTCGGACCGCGGGCGATGATCGGCTTGGCCCACTCCTCGATCGGCTCGTCGTCCTCGCCCCAGTAGTGCTCCTCGGGTGTCCAGTTTCCCTGGTCCTCAAGCTTCAACGGAACCAGCCCCAGGGCGTCGACGTCGAGGCGCGAAGATTCGATTTCGCCGGAAAGGTAAGGGTGTCCTGCGTAGGTCCACTGCTTGCGCGGTTTCACCACCGCGATCTCGCCCGGCACGATGTCCCACAGCCTGCTCGCTCGTAATGTGATAACTCGGTCGCTGGCGACGAGGCGGCACCTGGCGGCTTTCTCCTTCACGGACAGGACGACCAGCTCGATCGGGCTGCTCAAATCGAGGTCCGTGGCGGCAACCTTGTGCCGGCGTTTCTTGCGAGGGGGAGGGGCGGCTTGCTCAGGCCAAGGATCGAGTCCCGACCATTTGCGGTAGGCGGCGATGAGATGACCGCCTTTGGATTGCTCCGCGAGCGCTACCTCGGACGCAGACACCGTGTGCTCCGAGCCGTCTTCTCTTCTGCATCGGGCCACCAGCCCGCGCCTCTGGTTTCCGTCGTAGTCAAACCCGATCACCGAAACAGGCTCGCCAATGACAAACGCGTCGCAGGGCAGCTCGATACCGTCCTCGAAGGCGCAGTGAAAGGCCCAGATCTGCTCGTCGTCTCCGTAGGCGTCTGTGGTGATCTCTTCGATCAAGCTGTCCAGATCCTGCGCTGTCGTTTCGTCGCTTCTCTTCTTCATCGGGTTCTCCGCTCTTTCGCGCTCCACCGTGCCTTGGCGAGCTCGAGAAACGAGGGCTCGTCGCTCGGTCCAATTCCCTCGACCAGGCGCTCGAACCCCGGCATGAAGCTGCTTTTGCGGTGGTGGTCGGAGCGAATCTGGCGCACGGTCTTGCTCCATTCGTCTTGCTGCCCGGCCCGCTCGAAGCAGCGCTTGGCGCTTTCGAGGTTGGAGAGCGCGGCGCCGTAGTACTTGCTCTTCTTGGCGTTGACGATGCGCAGGCCCTGGGCCCGCCAGAGCCGTGCCGCCAGATCGGGGTGGGGCTTCTCGAACTTCTTGGCCACGGGCTCGGTGGCGTAGTGGCTCAAGTCCTCCAGATCATCGTCCTTTGCCTGACGGACGAACTCGGCAAGGCGGTCCAGCTCCTTGGTCTTGAGGAGCAGATCCATGATGGAATGGAGGTCGCCGCCCATTGCTTCCTCGATGGCTTCTTTGTGCCACTGCTTCCGTTGGCCTTTGGGCACATACTTCATGAGGTCGTCGTAGGTGTAGGTGCTCGGGTGCTTGCGGTAGTCGGCCCAGGCAGCATCGAGCGCCTCATCACCACGGCCGAGCTTGGTCAGAAGGTCGCGTTTGAGCTTGGCGAGATCGTGGTCTGACATCGATCCGTGCGGATCTTGTTTGTCGACCTCGAAGCCGCGTTCCACCCAGGAGAGGGCCTCTTCGGGTTTACGCTTGGAAACGAGCAGCGTGGCGATGGCATGGCAGTCCTTCGCTGTGAGACCGGTCTCCTCGGCGAGCGCCACGTAGGCCGCGACATCCTTCTGGGCTGCATAGAGCGTGCGCAGGACTTCGCCCCAGCGGCGGCGGAGGTAGTCGGGACGCTCCCGAATCTTTTCATCTTTTTGGGCCGCCTTTTTCCCTGCCGCGTCGAACCGCTCCCGGACCAGGCTCACGAAGGCTGCGAGGTTGGCCTTGTTGAAGACCTTTACCGCGTCCATCTCGAGTCGGTAGCAGAAGCCGTAGTCGTCTTGGTCTATCCAGGTCAGCAGTTGCTTGGCGGTTTCGTTGGGATCGGCCTTGTTGGCCTGGCGCGCCTTGATCCACCCACAATAGAGCTCGTCGACGAACTGGCCAAAACTGCCGCTGGAATCGTCGAGCTCCTCGATCTTAAGGTAGCACGCTGCGAGGAAGGTCTCGTACAGGGCGGTGGCGCGGGCCGGGTCGCTGCTGATCAGCTTGGCGATTTTGGCGGCAACCTCGTCGAGGTCGCTCACGAATGAGAAGGAGGCGCCATACGGAATGAAGGCCCCCGGATTGAGCGCCAGCTCGATTTCGTGCTCGATGGGATCGCCCTGGGGGCGTCGTTTTCGGGTCATCGGTCTTGCTCCTCCTGGCGGGTGCCGTTGTGTTTCGCAGCGCCGTCGTCCACCAACTCCCGGTCGAGGAGCTTGACCACGAAGTCCTGGATGGTGGTGTCGAGCTCGGCGCAGCGGATCCGTAACCGGCGGTGCAGACCTTCCTCGACCCGGATGTGAATCTTCCTCTCGGTGCTTTGCTCTGGCATCTTTTCCTCGCGGCATGAGTATATCTGCGGCTAAGGTATAAGACGATCGCTTCCTGCGCGTCAACCCTGAGAGCACTGAGAGCACCGTGCTCCCGAGTCTGGCAACTACTCGTGAGGTCTCGTGATTTCCGACAAAGCTCTTGAGCTATGGCGTGTCCCATGCCTGGATGAAGAACGTCTGAGAAGGCGAAAAAGGAAGAAATTGCCATGGCCCACTACGCCGACCGCATCAACACGGCACCGAGGACATTGACCGATCGGGAGCAGAGGCTCCTTCTGAAGACCACCGGCGAGCACCACAGTGGCTTCCGGGATCACGTCATCATCGCGACGGCCCTTGCCACCGGGCTGCGGTCCCACGAGCTGCTTGCCCTGGACGTCGGCGACGTCCTCGACCCGGACGGCCGTTGCCGACGGAGGCTGCAGCTTCGCGTGTTGTAAGTGTTTCTATGAATCGGTCGGTCCGTGTCAACCTCCTTGGGCAAGAAGCGA
>CAYVQE010000175.1:0-11403 GCA_964454005.1 uncultured Myxococcales bacterium | reverse complement strand
CGCCAAGAACCTCGGCGAACGGCAAAGCTCTATTGCGATCGATCAGCAGGTGACACAGCGCTGCTACCGCCGCAACCAAAGCCAAGAGCAGTACCATTCCAATAGAGCGGTATACGCTATCGAAGCAGTTTCTGCGGAGGAATGGTGTAAGTGTCCAGGGGGTCTGTCCCAGACCCCCTCGCCTCGAAAAAGCGTGGTTTTTCGAGGCTCACCCCCAATGTCGGCGCGCTGATGCGCGCCGCGCGCCTCCCCCATCCACTTGCCCAGCTTCCGGGCCGTCGCGTCACAGGCGCGCTGGAGGGCCTCGTCGAGCGGTTGGATCAAGGGGGCCTCGCCGCCCATGATGGCCTTGCGGAGTAGCTCGCGGGCTGTAAAGGCGCGGTCTTCGGGGTACGTATCGAGTTCGCTGATGATCTCGCCGCCGATGATCCAGAGATTGTCCACGTGCCTGCGCACCGTTCTTGGCGAAAGGCCCTTGGCGACCAGGTGGTCGACGAAGGGCAGGAACTCGGCCACCAGGGCCCGGCCTGTCGACAGGTCCTCTTCCGAGCGCTTCCAACTCTCGGGCCACCTGGACATCAGGTCGTGTAGGGGCTGGGGCTGGGGCTTGGGCTTCGTCTTCTTGGGCATGGTTGGTTCCGGGTTCCGGGTTCCGGGTTCCGGGTTCCGGGTTCCGGGTTGTGGGGCGCTCGGGTGGTCGCGGGTGCATTGCCACTTCAGGGGCAAGGCCCTTGCGCGCTGACCGCTTTCGTCCACGACCACGATCGCGCCGGCTGCGAGCATGTCGCTGAAGCGCTCCAGTGCCAAGTTCAGGATATCCATGAATCGATCGCTCAAGACGTCCTGAGTCCGTATCTAGACGACACTCGGGGACGTACCCCTGGTCGAAGCCAGGATCGCCGAGAAATCCAAATCATGGGTGACGACTACAGCGTCGTTGTTGGCCGCCCACTCCATGATCGTCGCGTCAGTCGCCCTTGGATCCCCCAGGCGCGACCAGTGCTCCGCATCATGGCCCGCATGCCCGAGGGGCTCGCAGAGCGCAGTGGGCAAGTTCATGTCGAGGACCAGCCTCAACCCAGCCCTACCTTGACCTCGACTTCCTCGGCCCGCCAGGCCGCATAGGCCAAGGCTGCGCGCAGATCATCGGGCTGCAGATAGGGGTAGGCGGCCAGGATCTCCTGCTCGCTCTTGCCGGCGGCCAACAGGCCGACGATGAGCCCGACGGTCACCCTCAGCCCGCGTATGCACGGCTTGCCGCCCATCACAGTGGGATCTCTCGTGATTCGATTCAAGTGGTCCATGAAAAACTCACCCGGTGGTGATTCGATCGAGGTGCCGCATGCCAACCGCCCCCATTTTTGGCCTGCCCAGAGTATACCACGGGCGATTCAACAGGCTGAGAATCAGGATGATCACGACGGGAAACACCCCCAACACCAGGCCCAGGATCAACCCCGGCACCAGGTAGTCGCCGAAGGGCGAGCCGGCGAGCCACTCGATGGGGATGCCCAACGACGCCCCGTCGGGTCGAGGATCAACCCCACGCCCCCGGCGATGCCGCTGAGCCCCTGGAGCAGAACGGTGACGGCCAGGAGGTGGCGCAGCCAGGCGGGGGCGGTTTGGCCTGGGCTGGCGTCAGCTCTTGCCATGGCGTTCCATCATCATGGGTCTCATTCCAACCGATCTCGCCAGTATTCCGGCCTGCGGTGCAGGTTCGCTACAGCGACCACCAGGATCTCGTCTTGTCTGATCTGGTAGATGAGACCAAACGGAAATCTGCGCGTCCGACAGCGTCTCGTCCTCTTCGAGCAGGGATGCCAGGCTTTCGGAAAGCGACCCTATCCTCTCGAGTGCGGAGATGACCTCCGCCAGGAACGCCTCGCCCAGGCCCTGCATTTCGGCGTTGTAGTATTCAACGGCCTCATCCAGCTCCATGCGGGCCACTTCGAGGAACTTGATCCTCATCGTGGGCACCTCGCGCCTTGCGGGATCGAAGGGACGTGCTTGTTGTCCTGGTCGGACCGGATGGTGCGGATTTTCGTCAGCCCATTTCGGGATGCCTTGGTTTGCCGCGGCAAAACAAGGTCGGCGGGTTCAGGGCCCGTCACGAAATAACCCCTGCAGTTCAAGTGCGAACGGGCCCTTGTGGCGGCCTCGGACGACGATCGATTGACCAGGTTATTTTATGACGCCGCCTCACTTGTACTTCTCGAGCACCTCTTCGAGGGTGACCGCTTCGATCCGTCCTCCTTCGTGGGCCTCGATTCGGCTCTCTGCCTCTTCGGCCCACAGCTCGTCCAGCTCGGCGCTCGGCTGGTCGAGGCTGTGGAGGAGTTGCTCGATGAGCCTGGCTTTCTCAATGGGCGGCAGGCTCATGGCCTCTTTCAGGAGTTCGCGTGCACTCGCCATCGTGATTCTCCCTCGTTTCAACCGGCGGCCGAGTCGATCACAGCGCTGCTACCGCCGCAACCAAAGCCAAGAGCAGTACCATTCCAATAGAGCTGTATACGCCATCGAAGCAGTTTCTGCTGAGGAATGGTATAGCAAGGATCAGGCCGGTAGGGGTGCGGGGTTCGTATTCGTCATTCCATGCCGATGCCGGCCACGGTCAGGTAGATCTGTCCCGGGCCGCGCTTCTCGACGGTCAGGCTGACGATGTTCCGCCGCTCCTCGGGCAGCCAGCCGTCGGCCCGCCGGCAGGTGCGCTCCATCATCATGGCAATCTCGTCCCTGATTCCCTCGTCCGCTGGCTCGACCACCTGCCGGGTCCCATCACCCCTCACCCCGCCCGGGTTCGAGACCCTCCACCAGGTGCAAGTCGTCGCGCTTGCGCGCCTCGGCGCGCAGGCCGTCGGTGAAACCGGCTCGGGAGAACAGGGCCAGGTGTCGCTCGGTGGCGTGGAGCGGCACCCGGTCCGCGGCGGCCAGGAGATCGCGCAGCACATTGACCCCGAGCTTGCGCCGGCTGAACTTGCACTCGCCGAACAGGGCGGCCGAGCCGTCCGCGTCCGTGGCCACCAGGTCCACCTCCGCCTGGCGATCCCACCAGCGCCCGCAGCGCAGCCAGCGCCGGCCGGTGATCTCGTCCAACAAGCCGCGGCGGACCTCGGCGCGGCAGATATCCTCGTAGGTCTGGGAGGCGAAGGCGTCCAGCTCGGCGGCGATGGTCGCCCTGGCTTGCGCCCCCCGGCCGGTCTCGAGCAGACCGCGCTGCGGGAGGATGAAGCGGAACCAGAAACGCACGAAGGGATCGCAGATGCGGTACAGCCCCAGCTTGCTCTTTTCGGGTCTGGTCTGGGTGACGGGCACCTCGCGCTCCACCAGGCCCAGGCCCCGCAAGACCGACAGGTACTTGTTCAGGGTCGTGGCGGCCAGGCCGGTGGCGTTGGCTATCTCGGACGGCTTGCGCTTGCCGCCCGCCATGGCCAGCAGGATCCCGAAGTAGATCCGCGGCTCGCGCAGCTCCTGGCGCAGCAGGAATTCGACCTCGTCGCGCAGGGCGGCGCCCAGGGCCAACAGCCGCGCCTCGACGTTGGCCATGACAGGGCGGGTGTCGTCGACCAGGCGCAGGTAGTAGGGCACCCCGCCGGTCAGGCTGAAGGCCCTGACCTGATCGGTGAAGCCGTAGCGCGGCCAGAAGGCCCTGGCGGCGATGAAACCCAGCGGCCCCAGCTCGAGCTGGCCGGTGCGGCGGCCGAACAGGGGGGCGCCCTGATCGAGGATCTCGCGCTCCATCATGGCGATGGAGGATCCACACAGGACGACGAAGGCCTTGGAGTCGGACAAGCGCTCGTCCCAGGCTCGCTGCCACAGGCTGGACAAGGCCGGGTTGGCCTCGACCAGATAGGGGAACTCGTCGATGGCCAGGGCCAGGCGGTCACCCAGCCGGGACAAGAAGCCAAAGACCTGCTCCCAGCTGGCAAAGCCAGACTCGACCAGCAGCGGTTCATCGACCGCAGCCCCCAGGGCCCGGCCCAGCTCGACGAGTTGCTGCTGCTCGGGCAGGCGCGTGGCCACGTAGTGGCACGCCCGCCGGGAAGTGACGAACTGCCGCAACAACGAGGTCTTGCCGATTCTGCGGCGCCCGTAGAGCACCAGCAGTTGGGCTTCTTCGCGCTGCCAAGCCGACTCGAAGAACGCCAGCTCGGCCTGCCTGTCGTGAAACGCGGCTTTCATATTATCTCAAGTATTATACTTTGGATAATAACAACTGTTATGGAGCGCTGGAGCATGTCGACGGCGCTGTGTTCCAGGTACCAGTCCACGGTGGCGGCCAGGATCGCGTCGTCGACGGCGATCCACTCTGCCACCCGCGCAAGCGATCGATCCAGGATGGGACCCATCCGGTCAGCCTCGTTGAAGGCCGCCATCACCACCGAGACGCTGCCAGCACCCGCCGCCGCCTCTGTCATGCCACCGCTTTCCCGCCGCGGTCCCACGGGCGGACCAGCAGGCTGAGGGCGAGGATGACCACCCCGAGGGTGCCGTAGATGGCCTGGAGGGGTGGCTCGGGCTGGTAGCCTATGATGAGCACCTCGACCAGGATCCAGATGATGAGCCCCAGGCCGACGAGGACGCTGCCCCAGCCGGCCCACCGCTTTCGCATCCACAGACCCACCGCGATCACGACGGGAAAGACCCCCAGCACCAGGCCCAGGATCAAGCCGGGCACGAGAAAGTCGGAAAAGGGCGAGCCCGCGAGCCACTCGATGGGTATCTGCAACGACTTCCCCGTCGGGTCGAGGGTCAGGCCCACGCCCCCGGCGATGCCGCTGAGCCCCTGGAGCAGCACGCAGACGGCCAGGAGGTGGCGCAGCCAGGCGGGGGCGGTTTGGCCTGGCGAGTTGGTGTCAGCGTTTGCCATGGCGCTCCATCCGCTTGTGGATCATGTCCAGGATCATCTCAGCGGCCTTCTGGTTCACACCTTCCTCCACCTGGCGCCGCGCCCCCGACCGGTGCACTGCACCCGGCCGGCCTTCTGCTCGGCCTCGAGCGTCTTGCGGATGAGGTCCACGCTGACGCCCGGGCAGGCGTGCCCAGGCCATGGGGGTGGGCACGGCGGGCAAACCAGAATGGAAAAGTTCATGTGTTTTAATGGCTTGCGGTTGGCACCGCTTACTTTACCCATTTTTCGAATCCAGTACCCACTTGTTGGCCTCGGGGCTGGTCTTCGTCTGCGGGGGCTTGGTTGGTTCCGGATTCCGGGTTCCGGGTTGGGATGGCGCCTGGTAGCTTTTGCTTCGTCCACTGGGCCTTCGTCCACCATTACCGACGGGCTCTCTGATCCGTTCGGCTTCCAGCGCTTCACCCATCGCGCTTCGATCCAGCCCGGTCCGGGCCGTTTTCGGGTGCCGGGGGGTCGGACTGCGTAAGGTCCGCGAGCCATTCGCGCACGCCCCACCGCTCGGGGTCCTCGACAGGCCGGGCCAGGGCCTCCTGAAGCAGGGCGATGGCCCGGGCGCGATCCCTGGGCGGCTCCTCGGGCCGGGAGCTGAAGCCCAGCATGATGGCCAGCCGCTGGTAGCCGGCCGGGTGGTCGGGGTGATCCTCCATCAGCCCGACCAGCACCCGCTCGCCCTGCTCGGCCCGGCCGGCCTTGAACAGCAGCTCGCCCAGGTCGCAGCGAAAGTTGATGACGAAGAGCCCGCCCTGGTCGCAAAACTGCGCGAGCACCTGCTCGCACACCTCGGCGCCGCGGGCCGCGTAGCGGGGATCCTCCGCGGCGGCGTTGAGCAGCTCGGCCGCGAAGTCCTGGACCCAGTTGAATATCGACTGGGTCCCATTGAAGATCACCTCCGCGTCTTCGCAGGTGCGCATCCCGGGCGTGAGGCGCGAGCGGATGACCTCCCAGACCTCCAGCCAGCGGTCGCAGGCCCGCCGGGCCTTGCGCATCATAGACAGCCCGTAGCCGGCCTGCATCCAGTCGTCGAGCATCTCCTGGGAGGGGCGCTCGGGGCAGGTGCGCTTCCACAGCTCGCAGGCCGAAAGGCCGAGGAAGTCGTCGGCGTAACGATCCAGCTCGCGCCCGTCGGCCGCCAGCGCCTGGCGCCAGGCGGTCGAGACGTCCCAGGCGCAGGTCGTCTTTTGGGCCAGGGGCAAGAAGGCCTCCGGCCGGCCGTCGACGCCGATTGCGCGCAGGCGCGAGAGGATGTCGTCGGTCTCGAGGGCGGCCAGCCGGGCGGGGGTCCAGTGCTTCTGGGCCCGCCCGGGTTCGTCGCGCAGCATGCGGGCGAAGCGCTCCGACCGCTCGAACAGCCTGGCGGCGGTGTAGGCGGACATGCCGGCGCCGGCGGCGACCTCCGGGGGCTTGAACCAGGCGGGCATCGGCCCGGATGCCGGGCCCGGCCCGCCAAGTGCCTGGGCGCGGGCGCGTTGCCGGGCGGCCTGCTCGTCGCGCTCCCGGCAGCACTTCTTGTACTTCTTGCCGCTGCCGCAGGGGCAGGGATCGTTTCGACCGATCTTCGCCATGCTTTACGTCAGCCTCGCTCCCATCGTCGGGCGGCCCTCAGATCGCCTGTCGGTCCCGTCGGGGTCGGTGGGGCCTGGTGGCTTGGGCGTTGTCTGCTGGGCTTGGTTGGTTCCGGGTTCCGGGTTATTGGTTGTGGCGGTCCATGCGCCGCTGAATCGTGCCGGTCTGGACCGGGCGCAATGAATTGCGCCCCTACATCGGATCCCGGGTGCACCCCGCTGTCCGCATCGGCTGGCCGGTGACGGCGTCCGTGCGCGGCGCGGGGGGGGGTCGGGTCGATGGGTAGGCGTCATGGTTGGTGGTGGTCCATGCGCATCTGGAGCATGTCGGACTCTCGGCTTGCGCGTTGGTGCCGGGCTTCGTATTCGTCATTCCATTCCGATACCAGCCACAGTCAGATAGATCTGCCCCGGGCCGCTCTTCTTGACGCTCAGGCTGACGATGTTCCGCCGCTCCTCGGGCAACCAACCGTCGGCCCGCCGGCAGGTGCGCTCCATCATCATGGCGATCTCGCCCCTGATCTCCTCTTCCGCCGGCTCGACCACTTGCCGGGTCGCCTTGGCGAAGGCCGCGCTGCGCTCCGCGGGGTCCTGGATGCGGCTCGCGTTCCAGGCCAGCGCGCAGGCGTTGTATATTACGTTGACCCATCCGAGGTCCGGATCCGCTCCGAGCCGCTCGATCCACGGCCTTCCCAGATCGGACAGGATGGCCGACATCTTGGCGCGCTGGCCCTGGTCACGGTCTGTCCGCGCCTCGCGCCGGCGCCGCTCGCGCTGCTGCTGCTTCGTGCGCTGCTTTCGTTTTTTCGGTTTGCTCTTCATCCGGGTTCAGAATCCAGGCTCGAGGGGGATTGGCGAAGCCTACCGATCGACGACGACCGCTCCCGGTCCGTGGTTGATCGCAATGATCCCACCGTCAGCGCCGAGTTCGGCCGCGATGTAGCACGCGAACCCGAGCCGGCCCCACCTGCCGCTCGTCCCCACGCCTGAGGAGCCACCTGGAATCCGGGTCGGTGCTCCAGCGGTCGTGGATGGCGGCCATGACTGTCTCCAGGGCGCCGCTTCTCAGGTGGCGCTCCGGGTCGGACGAGCCGGACCAAAGGCCGGGGTCCTCCAGCCTGGGGCTTGCACAGCCCACGGGCCCCTCACCAGGCAGTCCGAGGACCACGTCCAGGCCCGCTGCGTGGTCCAGGTGAGGGTGGGTCAGCGCGACGCAGGACCAGAGGGCGCCTTCTCGATCCAGCAGCTCCGCGGCCGGGCTGCGGCCCGCGATGCGGCAGCCGTCGACGATCATCCAGGTGCCGCCCGGGAAGCGCAGCACGATGCTCTCGCCGAAGCCCGGGCCGAATACGTACAGATAGAGGCGATCGTCCGAGAACTGGAAGTCTTCCAACTATTCGATCCACCCATCGGCCCTCATATACCGGGCCGGGTCGAGCAGCAAAGGCGGCAGGTCTCGAGTTGCCGCCCATCATCGCTCAGCGGGGCCGCCAGGTGCGGTCCCCGCCACCAGTCGTCGGGCGCCACCCACAGCGGGAAGACCGCCCCGATCCGCTGCGCCTCGAGCAGGGCTTCCAGCCTGCGTGCCAGGGCCTTCATGCCGAGGTTGCGCTCCCGGACAGCGAGCGGGATCGACTGCAGCACGTCCCGGGCGAAGTCCAGCTGTCCCCGGTGGATTAGCAGCCGGGCCACCCAGATGTGGACGTTCTCGTAGACCCATCCGTCCCGCCTGTCGTCGGGTAGCCCCAGGGCGTCCATGGCCTCGTCCCAGGCCCGGCGGGCATCCGACAGCCGCGAGCGCGTGATCAGGTAGGTGATCCACCTGGAATGCCAGTAGGCGTTGGCCGGCTCGATCTCCAGGGCCTTCTGGTAGTGCCGCTCGACCCGGGGCGCGTCACGGCCCTCGAAGTCGAGGTTGTAGGCCAGGTAGTGGTGGGCGTAGTCGTCGTCGGGGTCCCACTGGATCGCGCGCTCATAGACCGCCACGGCCTGTTGGTATTGCTTTTCCAATGACAGCATCTTACCCAGCGCGTCGAGCTGCTCGGCGAAGAACACCCTGAAACCTTCTGCGAACTCCCGGTCGCCCACCTGCGTCGCGTGATGGTATGCCTCGGCCTCGGCGACCAGCTCGGAGTCGGTCTGCTGGAACTCGTCCCGGTAGTACTCGGCGATCTGGCGATGGGTCTGGGCTGCGTCATCGATCCAGCCGCACTGCTGCACGTCCCTGCGCAACGTCTCGTGCATGAACCAGCGATCGCCTTCGCTGTAGAGCAGGCAATAGCGCACCAGGTCACGCTGGTCCCCGGCGAGCGAGATCAAGCCCAGGCAGCCCAGCAGGGAGGCCGTCAATTCGCCCCGGACCAGGGCTGTTCGGGCCCACATCCGACGGACCTCGCACAACTCCTGCCTCGCGCCGAGGATGCGGCGCAGCTCTTCCGAGACCTGCCGCCGGCTGGACGGTCGGGCGACCAGGCGGCGGAGGCGCTCACCCCGCCCGCACCACTGGATGGCCACCATCAAGCGGATCTCGAGCGGGGTCCGCGCCTCGAGTGCCGCACCGAAGCTGGCGACCTGGCTGGCAGCGTCGGCCATGGCTCCCCACCTGTCCGCGTCGAGCAGCCAGCGAGCCCGGTCCCCGCTCAGGTCCGCCCGGTGGGGACGGGTAGCGGCCAGGTATTCGGGCAGCCGGCCGGTGACCACGCGGGCGAGTCCGTCCTGGTTGAACAACAGGCTGGCCATGTCCTCGGCCGACCTTCCAAAGTGGGTGTCTTCACCCGCGCGCGAGGGCCAGGTCTGAGGCTCGTCCAGCAACAACACGACCTCGTTTTCATCAGCACACCGAGACAGCCAGGTCTTGGCGAGTTCGAGCTTATCGGACCAGGTCGACTCCTGGCTGGCCAGTTCGTCGAGTTGACCGTCGATGATGTTGTGCCGGCGCAAACCGGTGCCCAGCTGGAGCAAGGCGATCAGACCTGCGTCCAGCTCGCGGGAGGGGGGGGGGGGGGGGGCTGACCATGATCGGTTTCTTCGATTCGGCCAACAGGCGCCGGTCCAGCTCGCGCAGCAGGGAGGTCTTGCCAGCGGTGTAGCCGCCGGTGATGTTGACCAGGGCGGCCGGGCCCCCGCGCCCGGTTGCGAGGAGCCCCGCCAACGACTCGGCTTGGCTTTCGATGCGCTGCTCGTGAGACAGCGGCTCCCGTCCCATGGTCACCGGCATCGCGCCTCCATGAAAAACACGCCTCTTGGCATCCTATCCGTAACGAGTGCAGATTGAAATGCTTGGGCTCCGTTCGTCATTCCGGGACTCGGGGCCGGTCCTCTCAGCCCCCGCCCTTGCCACCAGGCAGCGAGCTTCTCATGGGATCGGTCCCGGTGCTCCGGCGCCCAGCCCAGCTCGGACTGCACGCGGCCCGGGTCATGCCGGCGCTCCAGTGCCGCTGCTCCACGGGCGATTCAACCTTTCCTCCATTTGGCCCCCCGCCCCCGCCCGGTGCACACCACCCGGCCTGCCTTCTGCTCGGCCTTGAGCACCTTGCGGACCAGATCCACGCTGACCCCCGGGCAATCGCGGCGCAGCTCGGTCACGGAGAATGGCGCCAGCTTGCGCTCGATGGCCCGGAGTACGGCCTGCGTCTTGGTGCCCCGGGGGGCTTTGGTCTCGCCCAGGCGCAGTTCGAACTCGCGGTAGGCCTCGCGGACGATGGAGAGCGGGAAGTGGACGGTCGGCCAGGGATCGTGTTGGCCCTCGTGCCAGCCCTGGGAACTCTGCTCCAGGACCTGGTAGTAGCGCTCCTTCTCGCGCTCGATGAGCCGCTCCAGACTGATGTAGCGGCCGACCTCGAAGCCGGCGTGGTAGAGTCTTGGTATGCAAATTCTTCGCATCTTGCGTTGATGTTTCCATGCCTCGACTCGGGTTGCGTCAACTCCAACGCGGCCCGTCTTTTGTTTGCGGCGGAGCCGCGATGGGCCTGGAGCAAAAAGAGCAGGCGCGACACACGTCCGTTCCCGTCTCTGAAGGGGTGGATGCACAGGAAGTCCAGGTCGACCGCCGCGGCTACCAGCAGCGGGGGGAGCCGGGTCTCTTCGCGGCAGGCCCGGGCCAGGTCCACCAGGGTGGCCATGGCCGCCGGGGTCTGCTCAGCCGGCACGGTCGAGAAACGGACCCGCGAGCGGCCGTCGGCATACTGTTCGATGATGTCCCCGTCGCGGGTCTTGTATTGGCCCGCGTCCCGGATCTCCCCCCGACACAGGGAGTGCAGGCGTTTGATGGTGTCTTGCGATATGGGGATATGGGCACGATCGCCATGGATCCACTCCAGGGCCCGGCGGTAGCCGCGCACCTCTTCCTCGTCGCGATCGCGGAAGGCGGCCTGGCCGAAGACCAGCGTGCCCACCCGGGCGGCGTCCACTTCCACGCCTTCGATCCGGTTGGAAGACACGGCGCTGTCGACCAGGGCGTGCTGGCGCAGGCTCTCGATCCGCTCGGGCGACTGGCGGGTGAAGAGTTCCTGCCGGCCCAGCGAGTGGCCCAGCTCGGACAGGTACCAGGCCGTGGCGGTGGGCACGGCGGGCAGGCCTGAATTAAAAAGCTCCAGCGTTTTCATGGCTTGCGCTTGGTACCGCTTGCTTTACCCAATTTCCGGATCCAGTACCCAATTCAGCGCCAGCTCTTGCCACACGGCAGCGGGCTTCTTCGAGAACAATGAGGTTTTCAGTGCCCGATGGATGGTGACATCCTCGCCCAGCCCGACGTTCTTGGTTCTTGGTTTTTTGGGGCACTGGGGGCTCGTGGTTGGCCCAGGTGGCGGTGGAGCTTCTTGGCGCTGGCGTCGGCCCGGTTCTGCTCGGCCTCGTCGCGGGGGTGGAGCAGCGGGGCTTCGCCGCCGGTGATGGCCTGGTCCAGCAGGCCGCACTTCGAGCCAGGCGAGTTCT
>CAYVQE010000174.1:0-11469 GCA_964454005.1 uncultured Myxococcales bacterium | reverse complement strand
GGATTTGTTCGATGGGGGGGCCGATCCCTTGGGGTGTTTGGAGACGATGATGGGGATGGTCGCGGGGGGTGCGGGGCGGATGGTCTTGGGAAATCATGAGCTCAATGCCTTGCTGTGGATGGCGGGGCTGCGGGAGCCCAGCGAGAAGAATCGGGCGCAGTTCGAGCGGACATTGCGCCAGATCGAGGACTCGCCGGGGCGCTGGGAGCGGGCGCGGGGGTTTTTGATGCGCTGTCCCACCCACGCCGTGCTCGACGGCGGTCGCTTGCGGGTGGTGCATGCCTGCTGGAATTGGCAGGGTCTGGAGGCGCCCCGGATGCCGGCGTGTATCGGCGACGAGGCCACTTTGCGGCGCATGGTCACCGAAGGGGATCCGCTCTGCGAACTGGTCGAGTGCTGCCTCAAGGCGCCCGAGGAGCCGGCCGGACCGGGCACCGTGGATCTGCACGGCGTGGACCGCCGGCGCCGCGAGCCCTGGTGGCAGGAGTATCCGCCGGATGCGCCGGTGGTGGTGTTCGGCCACTACAAGTTCCCCTGGAACACCAAGGGCCAGCCGGTGGAGCGGCCGCGGTTGTTGGGCCGCGGGCACAACGCGGCCTGTGTGGACTTCTCGGTCAACGCGACCGGGAAGCTGGTGGCCTTGCGCTACCCCGAGATGGAGCTGGTGCAGGTGGAGTGAACGGCGGTGTCCGGCCACCCCAGGCCCGCCGTCAGATCCCGGCCGGTCCTGCGTCCCCATGCACACGGCCTGCCACCCTGGCCGCGACGGATCCGGGGGCGTGCGGGTCGCGTTTTGTGCCGCTGGCGATGCTCAGTGTCCAGCTCTGCTGATGCACCGCTGCGCCCGGGAGGCATGCGATGTATACGCATCAAATCCGGACCTACGACATCGACCTGGGGCTGCCGGAGAAGCAGCGCTGGGCCGAGGTGATCGAGCGCGAGGCCGACGTGGCCCGGGCGCTGACCGCGAACGCCATCGGTCAGCTCAGCCCTGCCGCACGGCGGCTGGCCAGGGCCGTCGGCCCCTTGTTCAGGGTGGCCTACCGGTTGTCCGGGGGGCGCTACCGGGGCGAGATGGCCGCCTGGGCGCGGGCGCTGGGGGTGTCGGCCTCCAGCGCGACCATGCTCAACTGCTCGTACGAGGGCTCCCACGTGGGCAGCCGAATGGGCCTGGGCTGCACGGCCGGGGTGCGCTGGGTCCGCGGGCTCGGCATGGTGCACCTGCGCAACATGGATTGGGACCTGCCGGGCCTAGGTGCGGCCACGCGGCTGTTTCGCTTCCACGCCGGCGAGCACGCGTTCGTCACCGTGGGCATCACCGGGCTGGTGGGCGTGCTGTCGGGCATGGTGCCCGGCGCGTACTCGGCCACCATCAATTGGGCCCCGGCCGCGCGCATGCCACGGTTCCGTTTCGGACCGCTGTTCTTGCTGCGCGAGGTGCTCGAGACCTGCCCGACCTACGAAGAGGCGGTCGCCGCGCTCGAGCATACGCCTCTGTCCAGCCCGGTGTTCTTCGTCGTCTGCGGCCGCCGCAAGGGCGAGGCCTGCGTGATCGAGCGGTTGCCCGAGCGGGCCGTGGTGCGCGCGATGCGCGGCGAGACCCTGGTGCAGGCCAACCACCACCTGGCCGCCGAGCTCGCACCGCGAAATGCCTTGATGGCCGATGGTGGGGCCGAGACCGATGGAGAGTACGAGGATGAGTGCCGGGGTGAGTGGTATGAAGACGGCCAAGTGTGGGTCGTGCCATCCGCCCTCGAGTACTCCCGCGACCGGGCCGCGGCCCTGCAGCGGCGCTTGCGCCGCGCCGGCCGAGCCGGGTCGCTGCGGCGGGCGGCCCGCGGCCTGATGGCCGAGCCGGTGCGCAACGAGGCCACCGAGCAGCAGATGGCCTTCTGCCCCACGAGCGGCGAGCTGCTGGCCTGGCGGCGGACGGTTTGACCGAACCTGTCACGGCGCTGTGACCTTACCTGACACGACCGGGTGGTATTTTTTCGGCGGTTCCGGCGCTGGACCGTCAGAAGCGTGGCGGTGCTGCGTCGTGGGGGGGAGGAGGAAGACCGATGTTCAGCTTCGTTCACGCGGCGGATATCCACCTGGACAGCCCCCTGCTGGGCCTGGCCCGCTACGAGGGAGCCCCGGTCGAGCAGGTGCGCGCGGCCGGACGGCGGGCGCTCGAGAACCTGGTCGAGCTGGTGCTCGAGGAGCAGGCGGCGTTTCTGCTGATCGCCGGCGATCTCTACGACGGCGACTGGAAGGACTACAACACCGGCCTGTTCTTCTGCCGGCAGATGGCCCGGCTGGCCGAGGCCGGCGTGCCGGTGTTCGCGGTCGCCGGCAACCACGACGCGGCCAGCAGCATCACCGCCCGGCTGCACCCGCCGGACAACGTGTGCCTGCTGTCGGCCCGGCGCCCCGAGACCCGGCGGCTGGAGCAGCTCGGCGTGGCCGTGCACGGCCAGAGCTACCCCGCCCCGGCCGTCAGCGACGATATGGCCGCGGGTCTGCCGAAACCCGAGGCCGGGGCCTTCAACATCGGCCTGCTGCACACCAGTCTCGACGGCCGGCCGGGCCACGCGCCCTACGCCCCCTGCAGCCTCGACGGCCTGTGCGCCCACGGCTACGACTACTGGGCGCTGGGCCACGTGCACGCCCACGAGGTGGTCGCCACCGCGCCCCACGTGGTCTTCCCCGGCTGCCTGCAGGGCCGCCACGCCCGCGAGACCGGCCCCAAAGGCGCCTGCCTGGTCACGGTGGACGACGGCGCCGTGGTCGCGCTCGAGCACCGCCCGCTCGACGTGCTGCGCTGGGTGCGCTGCGAAGTGGATCTGTCCGGGGTGGAGGACGAACGCGGCCTGCTCGACGCCGTCCGCGCGGCCATGGACGACGCGGCCGCGCCCTGCGGCGACCGGCCGCTGGCCATGCGTGTGGTGCTCGAGGGGGCCTGCCCTTTCCACGCCCGGCTGCGGGCCGAGCCCGAGCGCTGGACGCAGCAGGTGCGCGAGCTGGGCCTGGAGGTGGCCGCCGATCGCCTGTGGCTGGAGAAGGTGGTGCTGGCCACCCGCGCCCGGCGCAGCCTGGCTGCGGCCCTGGCCGAGGACACGGCCGTCGGCGCCCTGCTGCGCGACATCGAGGGGCTGCAGCCGGAGGCGGCGGACGTCGCCGGGCTGGACGACGAGATCGCCGCGCTGCGGCCCAGGCTGGCCCAGGTCGGGCTGGACGAAGAGGACGATCCCACCGTGGCCGAGACCCGAGCCGCCATCGTGGCCGAGGCCCGCGATCTGCTGGTCGCCCGGCTGCTCGAGCAGGAGGACGAGGAGCGATGAGAATCGACCGTTTCGACCTGATCGCCTACGGGCCCTTCAGCGACACCTCGATCGACCTGGCGGCCGGCGCGCAGGGCCTGCACGTCATCCACGGCGAGAACGAGGCCGGCAAGAGCACCAGCCTGCGCGGGCTGATCGGCTGGCTGTTCGGCATCCCCGAGCGCACCGGCGACGCCCACCGCCACGCCATGCCCGACCTGCGCCTGGGCGGGCGGCTGCGCCGCGCCGACGGCGAGGTGCTCGAGGTGGTGCGGCGCAAGGGCCGCTCCAGCACGCTGCTCGAACCGGGCGACGAGAACGCCATGCTCGACGATGCCGCGCTGGCGGCCTTCGTCGGCGGCATGGACGAGGCCCTGTTCCGCTCGCTCTACGGCATCGACCACGGCTCGCTGGCCGAGGGCGCCCGGGCCATCCTGGAGCAGCGCGGCGAGCTGGGCAGCGCCCTGTTCGCGGCCGCGCTGGGCAGCGCCCGGCTGCAGCAGGTGCTGGCCGCGCTGGAGCAAGACGCCGAGCAAATCTTCAAGGCCCAGGGCAAGAAGCCCCTGCTCAACCAGGCCCTGGCCGAGCACCGCGCCCTGCGCAAACGCACCGGGCAAGTCAGCCTCTCGGCCCGGCAATGGGATGCGACCCGCCGGGCCTACGAAGAAAAGCTGGCCGAGCAGCAGCGGCTGGACGACGCGCTGGCCGCGGCGCGGCGCGAGCTGACGCGGCTCCAGCGCCTGGAGCGCGTGCTGCCGCCGCTGCACCAGCGAAGCGGGGTGCTGCAAAAGCTGGCCCGGCTCGGCGACGGGGCCGAGCTGGCGGCGGACGAGCGCCGGCGGGTGGGCGAGCTCCAGAGCGAGCTGGCCCGCGGCGCCGAGGCCGCGGAGGCCGCGCGCATCAGGCGCGACCGCCTGGTCGCGGAGCGGGACGCGATCGGGCTGGACGAGACGCTGCTGCCCCACGCCGAGACCATCGAGCGGCTGTACCGGGAGATGGGCGCGGTGGCCAAGGCGCGCCGCGATCGGGTCGGCCAGGATGCCAGGCTGCGCAGGTTCAAGTCCGATCTGCGCGCCGCCATCGCCGATTTTCGCCCGGGCGAGACCATCGAGAGCGTGGCGCGCTTCTTCCCGGTGCTCGGCCGGCGCAAGGCCATCGACCGGTTGCTGGACGAGCACATCCAGCTCGACACCCAGCAGCAGCAGCTCCAGCAGGACATCCGGCGCCGCGCGGCCGCGGTCGAGCAGGGCCGCGCCAGGCTGCAGCAGGCCGAGCCGCCGGCCGACCGGGCCGACCTGCTCGAGCACATCGCCACGGCCCAGGACGCCGGGGACCTGGACGCGGCCATCCACGAGATAGAGGAAAAGATCGAGACCGAGCGCCGGGCCTGCCAGGCCGAGCTGGATACGCTGGGCCTGTGGCCCGCGGGCCTGGAAGAGCTGGCCGGCCGGGCGCTGCCCGCGCGCGAGACCGCAGCGCTGCACGAGCAGCGCTTCGCCGAGCTGGCCGAGCAGCAGCGCGACCTCGAGCGCCGGCTTCTCGAGGTGGCCGAGAGCATCGAGACGGCCAGGGCCGAGCGCGACCAGCTTCTGGGCGCGGGCGAGCTGCCCGCGCTGGCCGACCTCGATCAGGCCCGCGCCCACCGGCAGGCGGGCTGGGCCCTGGTGCGCCGCGCCTGGCTCGAGGGCGAGCGGCTGCAGCGAGAGGCCGCGGACTACGACCCGGAGCGCGAGCTGCCCGCGGCCTACGAGCGCGCGGTGGTCGAGGCCGACGAGCTGGCCGACCGGCTGCGGCTGGAGGCCGAGCGGGTGCAGCAGCACGAGTCGTTTAGCGCCGAGATCGAGCACTTCGAGCGCCGGCTGGGCGTGCTGCAGCGCCGGGCCGAGCAGGCCGCGGCCGAGCGGGCCGCGGCCCGGCGCGACTGGGCCGCGGTCTGGGCGCCGCTGGGCGTGGAGCCGCTGTCGCCGGTCGAGATGCGCGCCTGGCTGGAGCGGGCCGCGGCGCTGCAGCGGCGGCTGGCCGAGCAGCAGGCCCTGGAGCACCGGTGCGACGCCCTGCTGGAGCGCCGGCGCGCGCTGTGCGCCGGGCTGGCCGCGGCCTGTGCCGCGGCCGGCGGCACCGCGCCGCAAGACGAGGCCTTGGACCGTGGCAGATCCCGGCTGGCCCCGGCCCTGCGCGCCGCTCGGCGCCTGGCCGACGCCATCGCCGAGCAGGAGAAAGCCCGCCACGAGCTGGAGCTTGAGCTGGCCGCGGCCGAGCGGGAGCGCGATGGGCTGCAGCAGCAGGCCGACGAGCTCGAGGCCCGGCGCGAGCACTGGCGGCGGGGCTGGGCCGAGGCGATCGCCGAGCTGGAGATGGGCGCCGATGCCCTGCCCGACGTGGTCGCCCAGGCGCTGGCGCAGCTCGAGGATATCCGCAGCCAGGCCCGGCGCGTCACCGACGAGGAGGGCCGGCTGCACGGCATCGACCTGGTGTCGGTGCGCTTCGAGCAGCAGGTCGATGCCTTCGCCGAACGCATCGGCCGCGAGCGGGGCGATGGCGACGCGGTGGCCTGGATCGAGGCGCTGCACGCCGAGCACGTCGCCGCCGGCCAGGCCCGGGCGCGGCTGGCCGAGCTGGACGAGCGCATCGGCGAGCTGGAGCAGGAGCTGGCCGAGGTGGGCCTGCGGGCCGAAAGCCTGGATCGCGAACTCGAGCGGTTGCGGCAGCGGGCCGGGGCCGGCGACGACGGCGCGTTGGACGCCGCCGTGCAGCGCTCGGAACAGCTCGACACGCTGCGCGAGCGGCTCGCTGCGCTCGACGACCAGATCGCGACCGCCGGCGACGGCATCGCCGTCGACGAGCTCGAGCGCCAGATCGCCGGCCAGGACCCGGACGCCCTGCCGGCGCGTAGCGCCGGGCTGCGGGAGGAGATCGCCGAGCACGAGCAGCGGCGCAACGCGCTGGCGGACGAGCGCGCTGCTCTGGGCCAGCAGCTCGAAGCCATGGACGGATCGGCCGCGGCCGCCGAGGCCGGGGCCCGGGCCCGGCAGCAGGCCGCCGCCATCCGCGACCTGCTGCGCCGCTACCTGCGCCAGCGGGCGGCCGCGCTGATCCTGCAGCAGCGCATCGAGCAGTTCCGCAGCGAAAACCAGGCCCCCATGCTCGGCCGGGCCAGCACCCTGTTCCAGCGGCTGACCCTGGGCTCCTTCGCCGGGCTGCGCGACGACCTGGATGCCGAAGGCCGGCCGGTGCTGCTCGGCCTGCGGCCGGACGGGCGTTCACTGACCGTCGAGCAGATGAGCGACGGCACCCGCGACCAGCTCTACCTGGCCCTGCGCCTGAGCGCCCTGGAGAGCCACCTGGAGCGCAGCAAGCCCATGCCCTTCGTGGTCGATGACATCCTGATCGGCTTCGACGACCGCCGCACCGCAGCCGCCCTCGAGGTGCTGGCCGAGCTGTCCGCCAGGACCCAGGTGCTGCTGTTCACCCACCACCGCCAAGTGGCCGAGCTGGCCCAGACCCTCGACGCCGCCCCCGGCGTGTTCGTCCACGAGCTGGGTTGAGGCCCGGCGCGGGGAAGGCGCGTCCGCCATGGTGCCCGCGATGGCGTGCATTGACCTGGAGGCTGCGTGAAAAAGACGCCTCAGCACTCGGCCAGGCCGGACGGTGCGCTGAGCAGGAAGGTGCCGATGCGGTCGATATCGGTATTGATGGGCTTCGCGTCCCCTTCCGGACAGGGGCCGTCTGCCAAGCACGTGGTCTCGAGCACCCCGACGGCGCACACCGTGGCCGTGACCAGCCGCACCTGGGTCAGGCGCCGCTCCTGGGGCGTCATCGAGCCGGGCAGCACCTTGAATCCTCCGCGTCGCCTGCGCATCGCCACCTCCCGGGCCGCCGGCGGAGCCGGCCGCCCGAATGGTGAGACGCGCCGCGCCGGCCGATCTGACGCCGAGCCGGGTCGTCGCCGGTCTCAACCTGCCGGTTTTATTGTGACATGCGGTCGAGGTTATTTTGGTCTTTACTGCGCGCGTTGTTTTGCTATGGTCTCTATACCAATCGATAGACCAAGCGGGCGCCGGACAGGGGGTCTGTCAGAAAGGCACCGGCCTCACGTCCTGCACTCCGAGCGGTTGATCACCGGGAGGTGGAATCACGATGGATGGTATCCCCGAGGTCCAACAAGGACTGGCCCATTGCCTGGCCGTGACAGCCAACAGGGATGCAGGTGATGGGAAGATACGCGACCTGGCAGCCGCGCTGAGCCGCGCGGGCGGTGATGCCGGTGTGGCTGCCGCCCTGTGCCGCGAGCTGCCCGGCTGCGACGAGCCGAGCCTGTGCCTGGTGGGCTTCGACCTGCCGGGCATACAGGGGCGCATCTTCGACACCAGCAAGCGCCCCGTCATCCGTGCCACAAGCGAGATGATCAGCAGGGCGTGCCGGCAGGTCAGCCAAAAGCTAGAAGAGGCGGTCGGCCTGCCGCCGGTCTGCGTGATCTTCTCGGGCGGCGGCCAGGGGGTGGTGCTGGCGCCCGCCAGCCGGGCCACCGCTGTCGAAGAGGCCATCGCGGCCGGGTTCGAGCAAAACAATCTCACCGGGCTTGCCTGCACCCACCTGTGCTTCAGGCCCATGGAGATTATCGAGGCTGGCGGTGGCCTGCCGGCCGAGCAGGCCGAGGTGCTGGGCATCGCCGGCATGCCGCCGATGGCCCTGCTGCGCCAGCGGCTGGGCGCCAAACTGGAGGCGGCGCGGCCACCCGCCTTTTCGGCGAAGATCGACGCCGGCAGCGAGCGCTGCGCCTGGTGCCGCACACGAGAGGCCAAAGAGGGCAGCCGGGCGCCAGACCAGCAGCTGATCTGCCCTGATTGCGCCGAACGGTACCGGTTCGCCAAAGGGCTGAAGGACGGTGAGGCGGAAGACTTCGCCGCCATCGTCGAGGGCTTCAAGCCAAAGGCGCCGCGCACCCAGAGCCTGGCCATCCTGTACGCCGACGGCAACAACATCGGCGGGGTGATCGAAAAGCTGGCCACCCTGGAGCAGTTCCAGACCTTCAGCCGGGCTCTGGACCGGGCCGTGCAGGATGGGGTCGAGCAGGTCGGCCGGAGCTTCGACCGGCTCCGCGAAGGCAAGCACTTCATCAAGCTGCTGGTCGGCGGCGACGACGCCATGCTGCTGCTGCCCGGCCCGGTGGCGCTGGACTTCGCCTGCGAGCTCTGCCAGCACGTGGAGCGGGCCTTCACCCCGGGCGACGAGGTGTCCGGGCAGGACCTGTGGCGGGCCTTTCCGAAAGACTCTCCGGCCCGCGAGGTGGTCGAGCAGGTGGGCCTGTCGGCCGGCGTGGTCTTCGCCGCCCCCTCCTTTCCCATCCGCATGATGCTGCGCTACGCCAGCGAATGCTTGAAGACGGCCAAGAGACGCGCCCACGGCGAGAAGGACGAGCCCAAGGCCAGGAGCTACGTGGACTTCGCCTGCGTGGACAAGGGCGCCCACGTGGGCACGGCCCTGGATGAGGACCGCACCCTCCGGCTGAGCACCGAGCTCCACGGAAAGCCGGCGCGGCTGACCGAGCGCCCCTACAGCCTGGCCGAGGCCCGCCTGCTGCTCGAGGAGGTGCGGCTGCTGCAGGCGATGCCCACCAGCCAGGTCTATGACCTGCGCGCCCTGCTGCTCGACACCCCCGAGTCCGGGAGCCTGCAGGTGGAGTACCAGCTGGCGCGCTCCACGGCCTGGCGCCGCTTCTGCCGCGAGCTCAGCGCCACGCACCAAAAGTCTGCTGTCCGGTACCTGTTCGACAGCCCCAAGCAGGGCGCCGGCCTGGCCACCTGGCGCCGGCGCAAGGAGGGTGGGCCGCTGGCCACGCCCCTGCTGGATTGGCTGGAGCTGCGACCGCGCATCCACGACGGCGGGCGGAAGGAGGCGGGGCGATGAACCTGCGTGGTACGATCAAGATCCGCCCCCGGGGCCGGCTGATGATCGGCGGTTTCGCGCCTTCGGTCCCCGGAGTGGACGACGGCACGGCCCGCCGGCCCAACCCGCTGGCCGGCGAGCGCCAGGCCGGCGGCGAGGGGGACTGGCCCTTCATCCCGGCCAGCGCGCTGCGCGGCGCCCTGCGCGAGACCTACACCCGCCTGCTGCTCGGCAGCGACAGGGCTGGCGAGGTCTGCCCGGCCTGCATCTCGCCGGAGCAGGCCGGGGCGGCCGAGGGCGAGGACGAGAGCGCCCAATGCCCGGTCTGCCGCATCTTCGGCGCGCCCGGCGCGCCCGTCCCGGCCCGGCTGCGCATCGAGGACGGCGTGCTGCTCGGCGACAGCGCCGAACGTTTCCTGCCCGAGCGGCACTGGAGCAGCGTGCACCACGTCTCGGTGGACCGCAGGAAGCGCTCCCGGGCCGTCGGCCGGCTGTTCAACCAGGAGTGCCTGGCCCCCTTCTCCGAGCTGGAGTTTACGGCCAACGTGGAGCTGGCCGGCGCCGGGGAGGACGACCGCGAGCTGCTCGAGCATCTCTGCCGGGCCGTGCTGGCCATCGGCCAGGGCCGCTCCAGCGGCCAGGGCAGGGTCGAGCTGGCGTTCGAGCTCGAACGAAAGACAACGCCGGCCGTGGAGAGTCAGCCGGCCGGCGACCGGGCCGACTTTTTGCTGGAGCTGGATCCCGAGACACCGCTGTGCCTGGGCGGCGCGCAGGGCTTTTCCGACTTCCAACCCACCCGCACCGCCATCCCCGGCTCCACCGCCCGCGGCGCCATCGCCCACGCCATGCTGCGCAGCGGCGTGGCCCCGGAGAGCGAGCTGTTCCAGGCGCTGTTCGTCGGCCCCGAGGCCGCCCGCTTCGAGGACCTGCACGCTGCGCCCAAGGGCGCTGCCGATGGAGTGGTCGCCACCTGGCCGGTACCGCTGAGCGCTCTGGAGTGCAAGGGCCATCCGGAGCACGGCCTGTTCGACGATCTGCTTGGCCAGCTGCTGGCCAAGGCGCTCGGCAGCGACGAGCGGCCGCTGCCCTTTCTGACCCGCTGCCCGGAGTGTGAGGGCCGCATGCAGAAGGCCTCCGGGGAGAGCCTGGTGGAGACCGCCGCTGCCTATGAGCGCCACCGGCTCAACACCACGGCCATGACCCGGGTGGCCCTCGACCGCCGGCGGGGCCGGGCCGCCCGGGGCATGCTCTACACCTTCGAGCAGATCGAGCCCACCGGGAAGGTCTTCCGCGGCCGGGTGCGGCGGGCGGATGGGGCCCTGCCGAAGCTCCTGGCCGGCCTGCCCGTGTACGTGGGCAAGGGGGCCTCCAAGGGCCTGGGCCGGGTGCGCTGCCGGACGGTGCCGCCGCCCAGGCAGCCCTCCGTTAGCGAACGCATCGCTGCCTTCATGGCCGCCTGGCAGGGGCTGTGCCGGCGGGTCGGCCATGATTGGGACGCGGACCGCGTCTTGGTGCCGCTGCTGGTCGCCAGCGACTGGCCCCTGATCGACCACGGGGACGCCGCCGATTACCTGGCGGCATGCCCGGGCCTGGGCGGGGCCAAGGTGTTCTTGCAACGGCTGCGCTCGGCCCGCTTCGGCCGCTACCCGGTGCGGCTGGAGGGCGGCCGCTACAAGGGCGGCTTCGACGGCATGCGCCCGACCATCGGCGCCGGCGGCATCGTGGTGCTCGAGGCGCGGGCGGCCGAGCAGGCCGGCCTGGCGGCCGCGCTGGAGCGGGCCGAGGAGCAGGGCCTGCTGCCGGAGCCCGCCGCGGACGAGGATCGCGCCTGCGGCCTGGGCGGCGTGGTGGTCGCCTGGCCCTTTCATCACCGACATTCCGTTTTGAACAACGAGTCGAAATAGAGGGGATCGCCATGATCGACGCCAGAATCGAAAAACAGGCCCGCAAGCAGTTCAGCCCGCTCATCAAGGACGCCGAGAAGCTGCTCGACGATAGCCCCATCCACGACAGCAATGCGGATTTCAAGACCAAGCTGTCGAATCTGATCAACGCCGCCAAGAGCTCGAGCTGCCTGAAGCAGATCGAGCTCTTCGTGGAGTACCAGGCCGCCAGGGATAACGACCCAAAAAAGGGCTTCCGGGAGAAGGGCTTCGCCGTGAATCTTCTCAAGCGTATGAATCCCACCAAGGGGATCATCGCCAAGACCAGCCAGGACATCGCCGGCGCCGACCAGGACGAGCTGCAGGTCTGGCTGGCGGTGCAGTACCTGGGCTTTCTG
>CAYVQE010000173.1:0-11493 GCA_964454005.1 uncultured Myxococcales bacterium | reverse complement strand
CCGTACGTACGGTGGTGTGGGAGCCAGGGGCGGGTGACCGCCCCGGCTACCCTATATCAGACCATCATGTGCAGGTCGGCCGTGGTGGCGACCTTGAGGAAGTCCTCGGCCAGCATGATTTCGACGCCCTCGATGAAGTCGCTCTGCTCGAGCTCGAACAGGTCGACCGAGGTCTTGCAGGCCAGCAGGCGCACGCCCTCCAGCCGGGCCATCTCCAGCATGTCCTCGGGATACTGGATGTCGCGCCGGTCCATCACCTGGCGCAGCTCCTCGGTCATGCGCCCGGCGTCGGCCTCGGTCACGTCGGCCGAGGTGGGGTAGTACTTGAGGCCTTCCAGGTAGCCGGGTCGGATCAGGTGCAGCCCTTCGAAGGTGAAGTAAACCAGGGTCTCGTAGCCCAGCCGGGCCGAGTTGAGCGCCAGGATCAGCAGCCCGAAGGCGCTCTGCATGGTAAAATCGGTGCACACCAGCGCCACCCGCTTGCGGGGCGCTTCGCCGGGTCTGGTCGCGGCCATGGGACCTCCCTTGCGCAAGGCCGTCGCGCTCGTCCTCAGCGGCCATCATAGCAACCCCCCGGGCCCTTGGTAAGCGCCTGAACGGGCGATCATTGGTAATTTGACCTTGACTCCAAAATACTCATGAGCAAAACGACTCCCATCCCCGCCTTCTACCAGGTCCACCTCGGCCGGCGCGACTACCGCAAGGCCGGCGTGCGGGTGCTGCCTTTCCACGTCCTCAGCCGCGAGTTCGGGCTGGTCTGAAGCGGCGATGCGAGGCGACACGGAACGCCTGCAGCCTGAACGCCTGCACCGGTGATCGGCCGAGTGGTGGTGGTTCCGATTCGGCAGATCGTTCAGTCGTCCCGCTCGTCGAGGCTGCCGCGGCCGGCGGTGCGCTTGCGCTCGAGCTTGCCGTCGACGAAGGTCAGCACCCGGATCAGCCGCCGGGGGCCGAGGTCGTAGGTCAGCCGCTCGATGCGCACCGTGCGTTGGATCAACCCGCCGCGCGGGCCGGTGTGGCTGCGGGTCTTGGTGTAGTCCTCGTAGCTGGTGGGCTCGCCCCAGCGCAGCAGCACCGAGGCTTTGCTGTCGCCCACCGACACCAGCGCCGGCCGGTCGCCGCCGGCCCGGCCGGCCAGCCCGCCGTGGCCGCCGCTGCGGATGCGCACCAGCCGGCCGTCGTGGAAGGTCAGGATCTGCACCAGCCGATCCGGCCCCCGGTCGTAGGTCCATTCGTCCACCGTGCGCGAGCGCTCGATCTGCAGCCCGCGCGGGGTGGTCACCCGGAACTCCTCCAGCCGCTGGTCCCAGTAGCTGGGATCGCCGCACTTGCGGTGCACCTCGGCCAGCAGGTCACCGGTGTCGATCCAGCCGCCCGGGCAGGAGCCCGCCCGCGCCGGCCCGGCGGCAGCCAGCAGCAGGGACGCGGCGGCGATGGAGAGCCAGAGCGAAGCACGAGCCTTCATGGAGCCTCCCTTGCGCGAGCAAATCGAACCAAGGACCGGCGGATAATCAAGCAATCCCCATGCCACTGCCAAGTGGCCGAATTGGCTGATGATGAAGTCTCGCGGATCCGCTCTGGAATACCCGATGTGGCGAGCCGCGGCGTTTTTTTCAGTGCCCTGGGGTGCGTCCCACGAAAGTCGGGGACGGTTGGAAACCACCGAGCCGGGGTGGGACATGCAGAATGAATAGGCTACTCGATATGCAAGCGAACGCGTTTGTCGCCGAAGTTGGCGATGATCTCCAGGTCTCCCCCCAGGGCCTCGACCAGCCGCCGCACGGTGGAAATCTTGTGATCACTTCGCCTTTCGAGCCGGGACACCTCTGACTGGGTCATCCTGATATGCTCGGCCAACTCCTCCTGGGTGAGGCTGAGGACATCCCGAAGGTCCCTGATGCTCATCTCGAGCAGCTCATCTGCGACCCGTTCGTCGAGCGCCTCGAGCTGTTTCCCGGTAAAATCCCGCTCCTTGACGTCTTTCCATTTTAGCATTTTCATTTTATATCCAATCTCGACATTATTACGCACTGAAATGTTTATCAGTTATTCCTTCTCAGTTTCCTCCAGGTAGGTAAACCAGATTTTTTGCGCCTTATTTACATATTTCCCGTAAAACCGATCGTCACCCGTTTTGTCGCCTCCGATGAGCAACACAGCCTGGCGTTTTCGATCAAAGGCATAGAAAACCCTTAGCGGCCGACCCCTGGACTGTATTCTGAGTTCCCTCATCGCCACTTCGCAACCTTCGATCGCTGAGCTGTGCGGAGAACCCAGAGCAACTCCTTTCGCCCTCAACAACTCGACCTTGACGTAAACCTCCTGTGCATCGGCCTGGTCGAGACCCTCGTACCAGGTTGCGAACTCATCTGTGGCAATGACCTCGACCATGGTTCTATGATGCAGCCAAGTGAATATGCTGTCAAGTGTCTTTAGATCGGAACTTGACGACGACCCGGGTGACTCGCTCGTGCGTGACCTGAACCCGGCCGGGCTGCTATTCTGGCACTCTGATCACTCGACCGGGCCCCGCCGGCGCTGTGCCGGATAGGGGTGTGTCGGGCGGCGGCCGGTCGCTGGCTTCGGTGGATCCGAGTCAGGGAGGTGCGGCATGGATGGGGCGACCAGGACCATCTCGCGGGCCGCTGGGTTGCTTCGCGATCGGACGACGGCGCCGGTGGCGCTGGCCAAGCTCGAGGTCATGGCGGCACTGTTCAACCACCTGCCGGCGCTGCGCCATCACCTGCGCGATCGGCATCCGACCGGTGTGCCCTTCGTCTTCGACGCCAGCCTCGAGTTCGTCTCCTGGGACGGCCGGCGCGGCCTGCACCTGGTCTTCGGCGACGGCAAGATGCGCGTGCGCCGGGGCCCGGCCGCGCGGGCCGACACCACGGTGCGCTTTCGCAGTCCGGAGCAGATGCGCACCTTTTTCGCCGGCGGCGACACCATGAACATGCTGCTCGACAACACCCTCAAGCTCGAGGGCAACATGAGCGTGCTGTTCAAGTTCGCCCACATGTCGACCGTCATCGCCCAAAAGGGCAAGCCCCGCGCGGCCAGCGCCTCGCTGCACGACCACTGGCCGCGCGACTGGCGCGCCATGCCGGCGCCGCCGGCGGGCGCGCCCTGCAGCGCGCCGCCGCCCGGCGAGGTGCGCCGGCTCGACGATCCCCACCTGGCCGACACCACGCTCGACGACCTGCCGCGCATCAAGCGGCTGCTGTGGCGCTTGCGCACCACGCGGCCGGCCGTATGCGCCGAGCGCGCGCGGCTGCTGACCGAGTACAAGCTGCAGGCGCAGCAGGCCGGCACCACCCCCGCCGACCCGGTGCTGCGCCAGGCCGAGGCCATCCACCACATCCTGGCCCACAAACAGCCCATCATCCGCGACGACGACCTTCTGGCCGGCAGCGTCACCGCCGAGCCTATCGGCGTGCAGATCATGCCCGAGCTGGGCGCCATCGCGCTGTGGCCGGAGCTGCTCACCCTGCCGGCGCGCGAGCTCAACCCCTACGACATCGACGCCCAGACCATCGCGGCGCTCGACCGCGAGGTCTTTCCCTACTGGATGCAGGACAACATCCGCGACTGGGCCAAGGCGCAGGCCGCCGACCGGCTGCCGCTCGAGCTCGACGAGCGCTTCGTGCTGTACTTCATGTGGAAGACGCAGACCATCTCGCACACGGTCATCGACCTGCCGCGCGCCCTGTCGCGCGGCCTGCTGGATATACAGCGCGAGGCCCGCGAGTGCGCCGCCGCCGCGGACGACGAGCGGCAGCGCAGCTTCTACCGCGCCCTGGAGCTGGCGCTCGAAGGGGTGCTGCGCTACGCCGCCCACCTGGCCCGCGAGGCCCGGGCGCTGGCCGCCCGCCCCGGCCTGGACAGCGCCCGCCGGGCCGAGCTCGACGAGATGGCGCGCATCTGCGACAAGGTGCCGGCCCGGCCGGCCGAGACGCTGCACGAGGCCATACAGGCCTTCTGGATCCTGTTCGTCTGCCAGCTGCAGGAGACCATGGGTCCGGGCATGGTGGCCGGGCGGCTCGATAGCTGGCTCGACCCCTACCTGCAGCGCGACCTGCAGCACGTGGCTGCGGCCGACCGGCCCGCGGCCGTGACGCGCGCGCTCGAGCTGTGCTGCGCGCTGATGCTCAAGCTCACCGACCACCTGCCCACGGTGCCGGATGTCGGCAACCGGCTCTTCGGCGGCTCCAGCGACAACCACGTCATCACCCTCGGCGGCCTGACCCGCGACGGCGACTCGGCGGTCTGCGACACCACCTGGTTGCTGCTCAAGGCCACCGAGATGCTGCGGCTGCGCGATCCCAACGTCAACGCCCGTTTCGCCCCGGGGGTCAACTCCGAGGCCTATCTGCGGCGGCTGTGCGAGGTCAATCTGCTCACCGCGGCCACCCCGTCGCTGCACAACGACGCCGCGGTGGTGTCGGCGCTGCGCAACGCGGGCTTCGCCGAGCGGGACGCCCGCGACTGGACCGCCACCGGCTGCGTCGAGCCGACCAGCTGCGGCCGCCACTTCGGCCACACCAACTGCATGATGCTCAACCTGGTGGCGCCGCTGGAGATGGCGCTCAACGACGGTGTGCATCCGGTGCTCGGCGAGCAGGTCGGGCCCCACACCGGGCCGGTGGCCGACTTCGCCGCCTTCGACCAGCTGCTGGCCGCCTACGAGACGCAGCTGGCCTGGCTGTTCGACCGCGCGGTCGAGGCCAACAATGCGCTCGGCCGCGCGCACCAGGCCGTCAAGCCGACGCCGCTGCTGTCGGCCTTGTTCGACGGGCCCATGGACAGCGGGCGCGACGTCACCTCTGGCGGCGCGCGCTACAACACCTCGGGCACGGCCATGATCGGGCTGACCGACGTGGTCGACTCGCTGTGCGCCATCGAGACGCTGGTCTTCGAACGGCGCGAGGTCACCTTGGTGGCTCTGGTGGCGGCGCTCGACGCCGACTTCGCGGGCTGCGGCGATCTCCAGCTGCGCCTGCTCAACAAGGTGGCCAAGTTCGGCCAGGACCGCGAGCGGCCCGGCCGCATGGCCGCCGAGCTGATGCGCTTCATCCGCCAGCGCCATCAGGTGCAGCCGCACTACCGCGGCGGCCGCTACCTGCCGGGCTACTGGAGCATGTCCAACCACGTGGCCTTCGGGCTGCTGTCGGGCAGCTTGCCCAGCGGGCGGCTGCGCGGCCAGCCCTTCACCCCCGGCCTGACGCCGTCGCACCTGGCCCGGGCCGCTTTGACCGACCAGATCCGCACCGTGGCCGCGCTCGACGACGACGAGACGGCGAACAACATCGCCTTCAACGTCAAGGTCACCCCCGGCGGCAACGACACCCCGGAGCGCGTCGTCGACCGCATGAGCGCCTACGTCGGCAGCTACTTCGAGCTCGGCGGCATGCAGCTGCAGTTCAACGTCACCAGCACCGACGTGCTGCGCCACGCCATGGAGCACCCGGAGGCGCACGGCGATCTGCTGGTGCGCATCTCGGGCTACAACGCCTACTTCGTCGAGCTCAACCGCGACATCCAGCGGGAGCTGGTGGAGCGGGCCGAGCACAGCTTGAACGGCTGATGGGCGGCGCGGGCAAACCGCTGGTCGTCGACGTCAAGCGCAACGCGCTCGACGACGGGCCCGGCATCCGCTCGGTGGTCTTTTTCAAGGGCTGCCCGCTGCGCTGCGTCTGGTGCCAGAACCCGGAGTCGCTGCGCGCCGACGCGGAGCTGCTGCGCGACGAGGCCGCCTGCGTCGGCTGCCGCGCCTGCCTGCCGGCCTGCCCGCAGGCGCTGGCCCGGCCGGCCGGCGAGGCCCAGCCCGGCTGTGGCGCCTGCGGCGCCTGCGTCGACGCCTGCCCGTCCGCGGCGCGGCGCATCGCCGGCGAGCCGCTGGACACCGCCGCCCTGGCCGAGCGCCTGCTGCGCGACGCGCCCTTCTACCGCCGCTCCGGCGGCGGGGTGACGCTGTCGGGCGGCGAGCCGGCCCTGTTCGCCGAGCGCGTCGGCGCGCTGGCCGCCCGCCTGCACGCCGCCGGGGTCCACGTGCTGCTCGAGACCTGCGGTCATTTCGCCTGGGGCCCCTTCGCCGAACACCTGCTGCCCCAGCTCTCGACCATCTACTTCGATCTCAAGATCGACGATCCCGCCGCGCACCAGCGCTGGACCGGCGTCGGCAATGCGAAGATCCACGAAAACCTGCGCGCCCTGAGCGAGACCAAGGTCGAGGTCCTGCCGCGGGTGCCGCTGATCCCGGGGCTGACCGACGGCGACGACAACCTGCGCGCGCTGGCCGCCCGGGTGGCGGCGCTGGGCTTCGAGCAGCTGGCGCTGCTGCCCTACAACCCCACCTGGCTGCCCAAGCGCCGCAGCCTGGGCCTCGAGCTGCCCTACACCTGCGACACCTGGATGAGCGCCGACCACATCGCCCGCTGCGAGGCCACCGTGGCCGCCGCCGGTTTGCAACCGGTGCGCTGAGCCGTAGCCTGCAGGGGCTGCTGTGGCCAAAGCCCCGGCAAACGGTTTCCAGCGGCCGATCCGGGACTTGACATAAAATTTTCTCAGAATAGAATATTTCGCGTGACGAGAAAAAGGCAAAAAAGCGAAATAGAGCTGCTGGACGATCTTGAGCGCATGCTCCGAGAGAAGTTGCCCGCCGGGTGGAAGCTGCGGCTCGAGCGTGCCTACCAAGCGAACACCGGTGAGCCGGATGCCCGGGTGGTCGTCTCGCCACCGGCCGGCGCTGAACTCGAGGTCCTGGTGGCCGTACGCAAGCGACTGGAGCCGCGCGATGTGAAGCGTATCGCAGAGCAGTTGGAACGGTTCGGGACCGGCGAAGCCCACAGGATGGTGATGGCCCCTTATGTAAGCCCGCTGGCTCGTTCCAGGCTCAGCGAAGCCGACCTGGGCTATGCCGATGCCACCGGGACGACCGAGCTGACGCTGGCTTCGGCCAACTCATCGTTCACGGTTTCTTCCGTGGGTGCCCATACCAACCCCTGGCCCGAAAGGCGTCCCCTGGCATCATTGAAGGGCCCGGCCAGCGCCAGGGTCGTGCGGGCGCTGTGCGATATTTCCCCGCCCTATGGGGTCAACGATCTGGCCGAGCGGTCCGGGGCCTCGGCGCCGGTGGTCTCGCGGGTGCTCGGTGTTCTCGATTCGGATGGGCTCATCGAGCGCGCCAAGCGAGGGCCGGTCACCGAGGTGGACTGGGTCGGGATCCTCGAGCGCTGGAGCGCGGACTACGCCTTCGCCGAGACCAACCCGGTGCGTTCGTGCTTGGAGGCCAGGGGAACTCAAGCCCTGTTCGAAAAGCTCGCAGCCTCCGGTTTGAATTACGCCCTGACCGGGCCTGCCGCGGTTCGACATCAGATACGGGTGGCCGGCGAGAGAGCTGTGGCCCTGTTCGTCGACGATCTCCCCCGAGCCAAACGGGCCCTCGATCTGACCGAGGTTGAATCGGGCGCCAACGTGCTGTTGGCCGAGGCCTTCGATCCGGTCGTCTTCGAGCGAAACAACACGATCGACGGTTTGGTCGCGGTCGCTCCCAGTCAGGCCGCCGTCGATCTACTCACCGGACCCGGTCGCTGGCCCGCTCAGGGCCAGGCGTTGATCGCGTGGATGCGGGAAAACGAGAATGACTGGCGAATTTGATCCGATCTACATCGCCGCCCGAAAGGTATTGCTCGATGCCTTGCAGGCCCTCGGCCCCCAGCGCGATGCGGTCGTACTGGTGGGTGCCCAGGCCGTATACCTCCACACCGGCGAATCCGAACTCGCAGTGGCGCCCTTTACGCAGGATGCAGACGTGGCCCTACATCCTGCTCGTCTGGTGGATGAGCCCATACTGGCCGCGGCCATGGAACAGGCGGGCTTTACCGCCGGAGAGCACCCCGGCGCTTCTCACCCGGCGCGGGCAGGGGACTGCCCAGCGCCGAACTCCACCAGGGCTTCGCCGTCCGCGGGCTCGGTCACCCGGATGGCCAGGTCCAGGAAGCGGCCGATCACGTCCAGGTTGGTGCGGGCGTGGCGGGTCAGCGGCAGGCTGCGGTAGCGGCCGCGGCCGGCCAGGGCCATGGGCAGCATGAGCTGATCGGCCAGGTAGGGCCCTGCCGGCACCTCGCCGGCCAGGTAGGCCGCGGCCTGCGCAAGCGCTTCGTCGGCCACCCGCTCGGCGGGCACACCCTTGCGGCCGAAGCCGCAGAACAGCTCGCTCACCTGGGCGTGGTGCAGCTCCAGCATGACGATGTTGCCCGGCCCGGCCGCGTCGACCACCTCTTCGACCGCCGTGGCCGCGTCCGGCAGGTCCAGCCGCTGCGCCAGCCGCCGCACCTCCCGCTCGCCGATGTGCCGCGGCAGCCGGGCGCACAGGGCGCGGACGCGCTGCTCCAGCAGCGGGCCGCGATCCATCAGCTCCAACCCCTCCAGCGCCGCCACCGGCTCGATGCCCACGCGGAAGCGACCGCCGCCGGCCGGATAGAACCCGGGGCGCTCGAGCGCCAGCTCGACCCGCGGGCCCATGCGCTCGAGCAGCGGCAGAAACACCCGCTGCAGAAAATCGACCGGCGGCGCCCACGGGTTGTGGGTGCCGCCTTCCAGCCGCAGGCTGGAGGGCCCGGCGGCGGTGCACAGCGGCAGCAGCACCGTCTGCAGCACCAGGGTGGCGCTGCCGGCCGAGCCCACCGCGAAGCGGTAGTCGCCGGGCCGAACCGGGCCGGGCGCGAAGTCGAGCCGCGTCGAGCCGATGTCCAGCCCCGCCACCCGCGCCGCGCACACCTCGGCCGCGGCCGCCACCGCGGTCAGGTGCTGGCGCCGCAACCCGGGCTTGCGCCGGCCGGCCCGGATGCGCTCGATGCGCAGCGGCCGGCCGGTGGCCATGGAAAGCGTCACCGCGCTGCGCAGCACCTGCCCGCCGCCTTCGCCCCGGGCGCCGTCGATGTGGCAGCTCACAGCCATTTCGAGTGCATCAGCGCCGACCACGGCATCTCGTCGACATCGCGGACAAAGGTCTCCAGGTGGCCGCATCTCTGACACACGATGCCCCTCAACTCCCCGATACCTCTGCGGTGAAAACGGCTGCCCCGCGCCATGGCGAGGGTCGTGTGAGCGTGTCCCACCGGCGACAGGCTTCCCATGGCGGTGCCGCCGCAGGCCGCGCATGGACCGGCGGCCGCTTCTTTCAGCCGCTGGAAGTCGAGCAGTCGATGCCACGGGATCTGGTCGGGCTCGTCGGCAAAGGTAGCCAGATAGCCGCAATCCGAGCAGACCAGACCGAGCAGTCGGCCCACGGGTTCGACCATGCGGGGCAGAAAGAACAGATAGCGCGGCCGCCGCACGGGGACGAAGCCGAGGTTCGGCTGAAACATGGTCGCTGTTGACAACCATCCCGTCCGGCCGCCGGAGCAGCGGAAACACCGCTTCTCGGTCGGGCGCCTGCGAAACTTCACCAGCTCGTCCCACGGGACGCACCAGCTTTCCTTGACGTACAGATCGACATAGCCGCAATCGGCACAAACGATGGCCGATATCTCGCCGACCTCGGCGCCGCCGACGAAGCGCAGCAGCTTCGGCCCGTCGTAGGGCAGACGACCCACCCATACCCCATCTCCATCCCACGGGTCGTCTTCGCAGTCGCGCAGGAATTCGTGCAGCCGCTCGAGATGGCACAGCCTGCGGCTGCCACATGCCTGGCACTTGGTTTTTCGCATGCAGTCGATTCTCCTCGGTGGCTGAGCGTGCGCAAGCCGAGCACAGCACCTTTGGCTGCTGCGGCTCAGGTGCGGTGAGACGAGAATCTACCACCACAGCGCAGGCCATACATGAAGGACGCACCCAGGAGGATCCAGATAAAGCCCGAAGCACCCGCCCCGCCGCCACAACCACACTGCCCACTGACACCCGAATTCGAGTCCGAGTCTTCCAGCGGGTCCGTGTCGGCCGGGACCGAGCCCGAATCCGCTCCCGGATCCGCCCCCGGGTCAGCTCCCGGATCCGAACCGGCATCCACCCCGGCATCCTCCCCCGCATCCTCCTCCCCGGCGTCAAGCCCTGCGTCCACCGACCCGCTGACGAACTCGTACGCCCCGACGTCGAAATCCTCACCCTGCGGGCGTTGTACCCCGTCCCGATCCGTCACCACCTCCGCGATCGTCTCGCCCGCATCGATCGCAGCGGTTCCGGCCAGCAGGTGGTAGTCGCTGCCGGCAGCGTCCACGAACACGCCGGCTCCGACCGCCAGGTTGCTGGCTGCCTGCGCTTCTGCGGGCAGCGCGTCTGCCAGCACCAAGAGGTTGCGGACGTCGACCACCGAGTTGTCCGCCTGCTCTTCCCGGAAGGGCCGGTCCACGTCCAGGCCGATGGTGGAATTCACGATGCCGATGCTCTCGATGTCATCTTCGTATCTCACCGCCGCGTCCACGTCGTAGACCACCGCGTTCTGGATGTGCACCCAGGCACCCGGGCGCGCTCCGGGCCCCCTGAGCCGGAAGGCGATCTCGGAGTCGAACACGGTGACCCCGTCCACGAATGCGTCCACCTTCTCCTTGAGGTTGAAGGCCGCCATGTTGTCGATGAACCCGCCGCGGAACCCGTGGGCCACCGTGTCCACGATGCGGATCGACGCCCGCGGCCCGTCCACCCAGGTCTTGGTGTCCACCGCGTTCTCCCCCGGGACGTCGCCGGCGGCGTAGCCATTTACGGCCTGGGGCAAGGGCTCGAGCCAGAAGTGGCAGCCCTGGAGGGTGAGGCGATCCCAGCCGGGCTCGGTGCGGCCGTCGTCGAGTTGGACGGCGTCGCCCGAGAAGGTGTGGATCTCGGTGTCCTGGATGAGTAGATCCCTCGCGGCCGTGGCGGTGATGCCGTGGGCGTCATCGCGCTGACCGGTTTCGGTGGTCTTCAGGCAGTGATGGATGAGGCAGCCGGTGATCCGCACGCCTTCGGGATCGCCCATGTTGACGCAGTTCTTGCTCGATCGGCGTATCTCCAGATCCCTCAGCGTCAGGAAGTCGGCTTCGGCGTTGACGTCCACGACCTCTTGATCGGCGTACTGGGCGTCGAAGGTGATGCCCTCGACGGTGACAGAAGCGTGATCGATCCGCAGCGGTCTCCCCGGCGCCGTGACCAGCACCTGGGCACCCGGCGCGGCGCGCAAGGTGACCCCGTCGCTCTGCGAACGTACCTGCTCGGCGTAGGTCCCCGCACCGACCACCACCACATCGCCGGCCCAGGCCGCGTCCATGCCGTCCTGAATCCGGCCGAAGGGCGACGCGTCGCTGCCGTCGCCGCTGCCGCCCTCGACGACGTGCCAGTCCCGGGCCGCAGCGACCGAGGTCGCCAGCACCAGCCCCACCAGTGTCAGGCCGAAGCAACGCATGTCGCCTCCCAATTCAGCCAGCGTACCAAACGACCCGGTTGCGCTCAACGTGGCACAATCGATCCAACACCGATTTTCGCAGTCGGATAACCGTCACCCCGGCATAAGATCTCGAGCAT
>CAYVQE010000172.1:0-11859 GCA_964454005.1 uncultured Myxococcales bacterium | reverse complement strand
CAATTTTCACGAAATGCCCCCCGTCTGCCCGTCGCAATCGCAACGAAACGCCCCCCGCCTGCCCGTCGCGTTCCCTTGGCGAAGACGGAAGGACGTGCTACCTTGCAGGGCATTCGCGAAAGGACCGCCGTCATGCTGGACCAGCTCAAGCAGCGCCTGGGCGATTGGGCCGAACGCTACGTCGAGTCCATCTCGGACCCGCTGCTGCGCAAGCGGCTCGAGACGCTGCAGGCCAACCTGAACGAGTACGGGGTGGACCCGTTCGGCTTCGACCCGCAGATGGTCAAGTACGCCGCCCCCTTCGTCCACTTCTTCTACCGCCACTATTTCCGGGTCGAGACCCACGACATCGAGCGGGTGCCGCCGGGCCGGCTGCTGCTGATCGGCAACCACTCGGGCCAGATCCCGGTGGATGCGGCCATGATCATCTCGGCCATGCTGATGGACGCGGTGCCGCCGCGCATGGTGCGCTCCATGGTCGAGACCTGGGTACCCAGCCTGCCGGTGCTGTCGTACCTGTTCCCGCGCTGGGGCCAGATCGTCGGCACCCGCGAGAACTGCCGCCGGCTGCTGGAGATGGAAGAGGCCATCCTGGCCTTTCCCGAGGGGGTGCGCGGCATCAACAAGCCCTTCTCCAAGCGCTACCAGCTGCAGGAGTTCGGCCTGGGCTTCATGCGCCTGGCGCTGATGACCGGCGCGCCCATCGTGCCGGTGGCGGTCATCGGCGCCGAGGAGCAGACCATCAACCTCTACAACGCCAAGTCCATGGGCAAGTACCTGGGCATGCCCGGGATGCCGATCACGCCCAGCATGCCGCTGCTGGGCCCGCTGGCCATGCTGCCGCTGCCGACCAAGTACCGCATCTATTTCGGCCGGCCGCTGCGCTTTTCCGGCGACCCGGACGACGAGGACTCGGTCGTGCAGAAGATGGTCAACCGGGTGCGCGGCGCGGTCAGCCGCATGCTGCACGACGGGCTGAAGGCGCGCGAGCACGTGTTCTGGTAGCCGGGCGGACGGGGCGGAAGAGGCAGACCAGGCAGACGAGTCAGACGAGTCAGACGAGGCAGGTGGATCATGGCGCGAGGCGAATCCGACGACAAGGGCAAAACCGGCGTGCTGGCCCGCGATCCTTTCGCCCGGCTGACCGGTGCGCAAGCCGGCCGGGCCGGACCCGAGCCCGGCGCGAATGAGGCCGGAGAGAAGAAGGCGGCAGAGAAGAGCGCCAAGAGCTCTACGAAGAAGACCGCGAAGAAGACCGCGAAGAAGACCGCGAAGAAGACCGCGAAGAAGAGCGGCAGTCGAGCCGGTCGCAAGCCGGCACGCAAGACCGGCGGCCCGGGCGCTGGTACGGCCCAGGCCAAGGCGGTGCGCCAGCGGACCGAGCACCCCGGGGCCCGGCGCCGGCTGCGGGCCCGGCCGCCGCGCACGAAGCGACGGCGCATGACCGACCCGATCGTGATCACCGGTATCGCCGGCAACCTCGGCCAGCTGATCACCAAGCAGCTGCACACCGCCCACTCCATCATCGGCATCGACCAGCGGTCCTTCCGCAACAAGCCCAAGGACGTCATCCACCACCGGATCGACGCCCGCCGGCGCAAGGCCGAGGACATCTTCCGCGCCAACCCGGTGCGGGCCCTGATCCACCTGGGCTTCGTCCACCGCATCAGCCCCGACCAGGGCGACTTCCGCGAGTGGAACACGCTGGGCACCATCAAGCTGCTCGAGTACTGCCAGCGCTACGGGGTGGACAAGGTGGTGCTGCTGTCGACCGCTCAGGTCTACGGCGCGCGGCCCAACAACTCCAACTTCCTGACCGAGGACGCGCCGCTGACCGGCCAGCGGGGCTACCCGGAGATGCGGGCCCTGATCGAGTGGGACATGTACGCCCAGAGCTTCTTCTGGAAGCACCCGGACATCGAGACCGTGATCCTGCGGCCGGTGCACGTGGTCGGGCCCAACGTGCGCAACGCGCCGTCGAACTACCTGCGGCTGCGCTTCCCGCCGACCATGCTGGGCTTCGACCCCATGATACAGCTGGTCCACGAGGACGATCTGATCCGGGCCATCCAGCTGGCGCTCGAGCCCGGCCGCCGCGGCGTGTTCAACATCACCGGTCCGGGCGAGGCGCCGCTGAGCCGGGTGCTCGAGGAACTCGACCGCGACCCCGTCCCCGTGCCCCATCCGCTGGCCGAGCTGATCTACCCGCGGCTGTGGAAGCTGGGCCTGTCCGGCTTCCCCCCCGGCGAGCTGCCCCACCTGCGCTACCAGTGCCTGGTCGACGGCCAGCGCGCCGAGCAGGTGCTCGGCTACCAGCCGCAGCACTCCATGCGCGAGACCATCCGCGCGGTGGAGCAATAACGCTCCGGTCAGGTGCTCCGGTCAGGTGCCAGCCACCTTCCCGCTGCCACCTTCCCGCTGGCCCGGTGTGGGGCCGCCTTTCGGATCAAGACTCTAACGCTTGACAAGGAAGTGAAACCGAAGAAAATATTGCGAAAATGCCTACTTGCTTTTTGATGTCGGCTCCCCTGCCATTCCGATATTGCCGCTGGCCGAAATGGCCGCGCCGCGCTGGCCCGTTGGCGAATTGATCTGATGCATCTGTTTTTTACCATGGTGGCCAACGCCGGGCTGCGCTCGCTCAACGCGGCCAGCCGTTTCGTTTTTCTGATCGTGGTGGCCAAGTTGCTCAGTCCGGGGGAGGTGGGGATTCTGGGCCTGATGCTGTCGACGATCATGCTTTCGATTCAACTCCTGGGCATGGAGTTTCACGCCTTCGCCACCCGGGAGTTGGTTTCAGCCAGCGAAGCCCAACGGGCGTCAATGTTGCGGGATAAGCTGGTGTTCCATGGCTTGGTGGCCGTGGTGGTGTTGCCTGTCTTGGGGGGGGTGTTCTGGGGCGATTGACTGGCCTCACAGTATGCGTACTGGTTCTTCCCGATCTTGCTTGTCGAGCATCTGGCGAACGAGTCGAGCCGCGTGCTGATCGCGTTGAAGCAACCGCTGCGGGCCAGCTGGATTCTGCTCGCCCGCTCTTCCCTGTGGACTTACTTCTGGATAGCAGCGGCCTTAACGTCTTCCGCGGCAGCCACATTGGAGGCGATTTGGATCAGCTGGCTGGCTGGCGGATTGCTGGCGCTCGGGCTGGCGGTCCGATGGATCTTCGTCCCCTGCGTCCGCCAGCCCCGGACGCCCCGGATCGACTGGCGTTGGATCGGCAAGGGGACCAGGACGGCGTTGCCTTTCTTGATCTCGGCGGCCTGCATCTGGGGCGCCTTCACCGTGGACCGGTACCTCCTCGCCGCCTACCGCGGCGAGGAGCAAGTGGGGGTATACACCTTCTTTTTCTCGATCTCCCGGGTGATGCTGCTGCTGGTCGAGGCCGGTGTGGCGGCGGTGCTTTTGCCGCGTATCGTCGAAACCTTCCGCCGCGATCCGTCCGCCTACCGCAGGCACATGCGTCACTTCGCGATAGCGGCCGCGTTGGCTCTGGTGGTGATCGGGTCGAGCAGCCCGTGGTGGTCTCGGATCGTGCTGCTGTTGGTCGATCGACCGATCTACTCAGCCCACCAGCAGGTTCTGTGGATTCTGCTGGCTGCCATGGCGCTGTATGTGGCGAGCCTGTTGCCGCACTACGGTTTGTATGTACGGCGTGCCGACCGCGCCATAGCCGCCGGAGGCGCTGTCCTGCTCGGTGCCACGGTAGGCTTCGGGCTCGCCCTGATCCCGCGATGGGGTGTGATGGGTGGGGCTTGGGCGATGCTGATCGCCATGGGCGCCATGTGCATTACCAAGACAACGCTCTGCCTGTGCATCAGCCGGAGCAAAGACGGATGATCTCATGGACTTGATCCGCCTCATCAGAGCGATCGCCGAGCGTGATTTCGACGCGCTCAAGCAGGTCGATGCAGCCCATGCGGCTGCTTGGCGTGTGCCATCTCTGACCGGGCCGCTGCGCTTGGTCAGCTACGCACTATACCGCGCGCTGGAGGTGGCGCTTGGCGAGCGCCATCCGCATACCCGGGTGATCGCGCAGGCCCGACGGCTCGAACTGCGCGCGGCGGAAAGCGAGCGGGCTTTTTCGTCTCGGGGGCCGTTTCGCAAGAAGGTCCTGTTCTATACGGTGCGCGGGTGGTTTATCCATGTCGCGAGCGAAGCGATCTTGGCCAAGGCGTTGCAGTTCCGAGGGGCGAAGGCCCACTTTTATCTCTGCGGGGGCGGCCTACCACAATGCGATTTCAAGCCGGCCACCGATCCCCATGTCACCGAGCCCCTGTGCTGGCGCTGCACGGGATTGCCGACACGCCTACTCGCCGCCCTCGGGCTTTCCTTCGATACCACGGCGGATCTGATCACACCGACCGTGACCAACGAGGCCACCGGGCTGACAGAGGGTCGCGATCTGGCAGCGCTTCGCAAGCTGGAATACCGGGGTTTGAATCTTTACGAATGCGTCGAGGCCTCGGTGCAACGCTCGTTGCTACGGGGTGACATTCCGGACGATCCCCGGTCGACCGAGATTGTCCGCGGCTATATTTACGCGGCGGTGATCCAGGCCAATGCGTGCGAACGGTTGCTCGAACGGTTCGCGCCCGACCGCGTCGTGCTGTCGAATGGTCTATTCTTCGCGGAGCGCATCGCGCTTGACCTGGCCTGCAGAAGGGGAATCGAGGTGATCGCCTACGAGCGCGGGATGCGGCCTCAGACCATCGTGATGGCGCGAAACAAGCCGGTCTGCTGGTTTGATACGGATCCCTACTGGACCCGAGCCAGCCAGCAGGCGCTCGAGCCAGATGAGGAACGGGACTTGGACCGCTACTTGCAGGAGCGGGCCGGTGGGTATGTTGGCATCCAGCAATTGTGGCCGCGAATGCAGAACGACGTCGCACAGCTACGGCGACAGCTGCGGCTGCCACCCCGGCGCCCGGTGCTGGCCCTGTTCACCAATATCCTCTGGGACACATCGCTGTATCGGCGGGATCGGGCCTTTGCCGGCATGTTCGACTGGCTTCGGGCCACCATCGCCGTCTTCGCGCGCAATCCTCGGTGGCAATTGCTCATCCGGGTGCATCCCGCTGAGGTCAGGTTACCGATGGCGGCCTCGCGGGATCGGGTCGTCGATCGGTTGCGCAGTGGCTGGCCCGTATTGCCGGCCAATGTGCAAGTTATCGGTCCCGAGGATCCGACCAGCTCGTACAGCCTGCTCGAGATCGCTGACGCGGTGGCCGTCTATGCGTCGACGATCGGGCTGGAGGCGGCTGTGCGCGGCAAACCGGTTGTGGTGGCCGGAAGGCCCCACTACAGCGACAAGGGTTTCACCACGGATGTCTGGTCAGCCGAATCCTATGCCGAGACCTTATCGGGGGTGCTCGGTGGAGAAGACCGCCCCACGGCTCGCCAACGTGCCCTGGCGCGGCGATACGCCTACCTGTTTTTCTTTCGCTACCAACTGCCCTTCCCGTGGGTGGTCGATTTTCCGCGGGCGCAGCGGAGCCTGCGCCTGGGGGCATTGGCTCGACTGGCGGCTGGGCAGGATGATGTGCTGGATCTCATCTGCACGGCGATCCTGGAGCACGGACCCTATGCCCGGTTTTGAGAAATGGCGCCGCCCCGGGAGGGTCCGAGCGGTGAGCTGCCACAGCGCCGGGGCCGGCGGGCGTCACGGCGCCATCCCAGGCCGTTCCAGCCGCCCAGCTCGGCGAAAAAAGGTTTGACGCCCCCAGCCGGGGGGCGTAAACTGCGTTTGGTTTCTAAACACACTGCTGAGTCAAGCAGTTACGCGGTGTGTCGAAGACGGCAACCAGCTTGCGGCAACGCGGGGCACAACTCGATTCAGCACGGTCGGTCATCGGCTGTCGAACAGCGCGATGTAACCGAGGGGGCCGGAGGCTGCCCGCCTTCGCTAAAGCTTCGGCGGGCGAGCCCGCCCGCTGCGCTCGTGGAAGCTTGCGTGGGAGGTGGCTGGCACCCTTCACCGCACTCCATCGTACAGCACCCCATCGAAAAAACCAGCCTCCTCCCCCGGCGAATTGCCTCCTCTGGCACCGCTCGCGCTGGGGGAGGATTGAGGTGGGGGCAGAATGGGGAGGGCCTGAGATGGCCGCGATAGACGAGTTCTTGGAGCGCATCGAGGCGCGCTCGGCGCGCATCGGGGTGGTGGGCCTGGGCTACGTGGGCCTGCCGCTGGCGATCGCCTTCGCCGAGCGCGGCTTCTCGGTGCTGGGCCTGGACGTCGACCCGGCCAAGCCCGAGGCCATCGCCGCCGGCCGCTCCTACCTGCGCCACATCCCGGCCGCGCGCTTCGCCGGCCACGTCGAGACCGGCCGCTTGGCGGCGACCACCGACTTCGCCCAAGCGGCCGAGTGCGACGCGCTGATCATCTGCGTGCCCACCCCGCTGACCGACAGCCGCGAGCCGGACACCCGCTTCATCGAGCAGACCGCCCGCACGCTGGCGCCGCGGCTGCGCGCCGGCATGCTGCTGGCGCTGGAGTCGACCACCTACCCGGGCACCACCGACGAGCTGCTGCGCGGGCTGCTCGAGCAGGGCAGCGGGCTCGTCGCCGGCCGCGACTTCTTCCTGGTCTACTCGCCCGAGCGCGAGGACCCGGGCAACGCCGACTTCCAAACCGCCAACATCCCCAAGGTGGTCGGCGGGCTCGGCCCCGACTGCCAGCGGGCCGGCCGGGCGCTGTACGCCGCCGCGGTGGACGAGGTGGTGGCGGTCAGCTCGACGCGCACCGCCGAGATGGTCAAGCTGTTCGAGAACATCTACCGCGCGGTCAACATCGCCCTGGTCAACGAGCTGAAGCTGCTGTGCGAGCGGCTGGACATGGACGTCTGGGAGGTCATCCGTGCCGCGGCCACCAAGCCCTTCGGCTTCCAGGCCTTCTGGCCGGGCCCGGGCCTGGGCGGCCACTGCATCCCCATCGACCCCTTCTACCTGACCTGGAAGGCGCGCCAGGTGGATCTGAGCACGCGCTTCATCGAGCTGGCCGGCGAGATCAACACCGCCATGCCCTACCACGTCATCGACCGGGTGGCCGCCGGGCTCAATCGCCAGCACAAGGCGCTCAACGGCTCCAGCGTGCTGGTGCTGGGCGTGGCCTACAAGCCGGACGTCGACGACATGCGCGAGAGCCCGGCGCTGAAGATCATCTCCCTGCTGGCCGAGCGCGGCGCCCGGGTGCTCTACCACGACCCCCACGTGGCCCACCTGGCGCCCAGCCGCAAGTACCGCTTCGACCTGAAGTCCTCACCGCTGACCGCCGACCTGCTGGAGGCGGTCGACTGCGTGCTGGTGGTCACCCACCACCGCGACGTGGACTACGCCCTGGTGGCCGAGCACGCCGCCCTGGTGGTCGACACCCGCAACGCGGTGCCGGCCGGCAGGGCCGAGATCGTGAGCGCGTGACCGAAGACCAATCCACCCTGTCGGTGCTCGAGGCGCTGAGCGAGGCGGCCGATCTGCCCCAGCGGGGCATCGCCGAGCGCACCGGGCTCAACCTGGCCAAGGTCAACTTCGTGCTGCGCGCCCTGGTGGACAAGGGCTACGTCAAGCTCAAGCGGGTCAAGGCCAACCCGCACAAGCGGCGCTACCTCTACCTGCTCACCCCCGAGGGCGTCAGCGCCAAGAGCCGGCTGGCCTACCACTTCGTCCAGCGCACCCTGCGCCAGTACGCCGCGGTCGAGGATCGGGTGGCCGAAAGCGTCGAGCGGATGGCCGCCCGCGGCGTGCGCCGGGTGGTGCTGTGGGGCGCGACCGAGATCACCGAGCTGTGCCTGCGGGTGCTCAAGCGCTCCGACGCCCCGCTCAAGGTGGTCGGCGTGATCGACCCCAGCGGCCGCCACCCCCAGGCGCTGTCGGTCGAGCAGCTGGCCGCGGTGGCCCCGGACGCGGTCATCGTCTGCGAGCCCGAGGCCGCCGGCCTGCCCGCCGGGCTGGAGGCGCACTGGCTGGTATGATGTTGCGCCAACACCACGGACGGGAAAGAACGAGGCGAAGATGGGCAAAGTGAAGGACAGGGGTGTCAACCGCGAGAGCCTCGCGATAAGCGATCTGGGTCCGATCGGCCGCTTCGCCATCGAGCCGCGCCGGCTGACGGTTATCGCCGGTGAACAGGCCACCGGAAAATCCTTGCTCGCCCAGTTGCTCTACCTGTTCCGTGGTCTTCGCGACCATCTGACCGGCAGCTTCCAGCCGGGCATCACGAGGCAGAAGGGCTGGAAGGCGGAGATGCTGCGGGGCTTGCTCGACGACTTGCGCGGCGTCTCCTTCGGCTACTTCGCCAATGGGACGGCCGAGATCGCCTACCGAGGAGCCGACCGCGATTCGAAATGGACGGTCAAGGTCTACGAGGCCAACCGGCGGGTCGGCACGGGTCGGGTATTGGGCAGGGAGATGGCGGGCTGGGTGGAGGAATGGGAGCGCCATCCCGGCAAGCTCCGCCCGACCGGCCGCCCACAGGTCTTCATCCCCACCGAGCGCTCTCTGTTTACCCGTTTCATTCAGAAGCAGCCCAAGATCTTGTTCTCCGATTTCCAGCCCTTGCCGGTGCGGGAGTTCGCCAACAGCCTGCAGGCCGCACTGGATCGGTACGCCGAGGCCCCGTCCAACCAGACCTTGCGCAAGTTGCAACGCCGGGCGCTGCGGGGCGCGGCGTTTGTGCCCAAGCGCGGCAGGCGCGACTGGAAGTGGAAGACCGGCAACGGCGGCCGGGCGAAGATCTTGCCGATCGAGGCGGTGGCTTCCGGACAGATGGAGGCCTGGCCGTTTTTCGCCGTGGCCGAGGCCAATCTCGATCGCGGCATCGCAGCGGACTACTATCTGGAGGAGCCGGAGACACACCTGCATCCGGTGGCGCAGGTGGCGGTCATGGATGCCATCGCCCTGCTCATCGCGCGCGGCAGCCGGGTGGTGATGACCACCCACTCGCCCTACCTGCTCTACCGGCTCAACAATCTGCTGCAGCGGGCGATGAACCGGGATGCCGGAGCCACAGCCAAGGCCGGAAGAGACGCGCCGCTGGCGATTCCCGCAGAAGCGGTCAGTGCCTACCGCCTGGGAGAACAGCCGGGCGCGATTTTCGATCGGCGCAGCACCGGCCTGATCGACACCGAGGAGCTCGAACGGGTGGCCGACGAACTCGGCGGCGAGTTCGATGCGCTGCTGGCAGAGGAGCACCTGCGGTGAGCGGGCTGGCCGAAGCGCTGGCGGTTTTCGCCCCGGAGGCGGAGCCGCTCGACGGAAACCGGATCCGCGAGATGGGCCGAGCCTTCGCCATCGAGAAACGACGCCGCGACGAGGTGGTCGGGGTTCGCCTGGACGCCCCTGTCCGGCGAGCAGGCGCGGGCCGGCGCTGCGACGGCCTGTTTTTGTGCCGCCCGGAGGGCGAAGCGCGCATGACGCCGGTCTACGTCGAACTCAAGGGCACCGACACCACGGGAGCAATCGATCAGATCGAGTGGTCGGCCGACGCCATGTGCAAGGGCCGAAGCCGGGGCCACCGCGTCTTGCGCCGAGGTCGAATCGACGTCGCTGCGCACGACGGCAGGGTCCTCGGCCTGGTGATCTCGGCGCGCGGACTGTCGCTCAAGCAGCAAAGGCGCAAGCGTCTGCACCGGCGGGGGCTCGTTCTGCGCATCGTATCCAGGGCCAAGGGCAGACCCGTGAAGCGCTCCTGTCAGACGCTGCACACCTGGTTGCACGGCACGACCGACCGCGAGGCGAGCCGGTGAACGCGGCGCTCGTACTGGCGAGCATCCGCATCGCCATCCTGCCGGTGGACCCGGCCGGCGAGGCCCGGCCGGCGCCGCAGGTGGCCGGGCTGGTGGCCGAGGTGCTCGACGGCCTGGAGGGCGTGGAGCTGGTGCGCCTCGAGGCGCTTACGGGCAAGCGGGCCGAGCGGGTGGCCGCGCTGCGCGAGCGCTGCGGCGACCAGCCCGACTGCCGGCTGCGGCTGGGCCGCATGCTGGATCTCAACCTGCTGCTGCTGCTGGCCGCCGAGCGGCTGGAAGCCGGCGTGGCGCTGGAGCTCGACGTGCTCGACATGGGCAGCGGCAAGCGGCTGCGCCACGTCAGCCGCAGCCTGGGCGGCGACCCCGCCCGCCGCCGCGCCGCGCTGGCCGCGCTGCTGACCGGCTGCCTGTTCCCGGAGCGGCTGGTCGGGCGCATCGCGCTGCGCATCGCGCCGGCCGGCGCCACCGTGCGGCTCGACGGCCGGGTACGGCTCAAAAACGCCCCGCGGCAGGTCAACCTGGAGTCGGTGTCCGCCGGCCGCCACAGCCTGCGCATCGAGCGCGCCGGCTACCGCGACTTCATCGCCATCGTGCAGGTGCCCTTCCAGGGCGTCAGCCAGCTCGACGTCCAGCTACAGCCGGCCGAGCCCGGCCGCGAAAGCGAGCGACCATGAGCGGCCCAGCAGCGCCCAGGCCCGCGTTCCTGATCGGTGTCGCCGGCGGCACCGGCTCGGGCAAGACCACCCTGACGCGCAAGATCCTCGACGCCCTCGGCGGCCGGGTGGCGGTGATCCAGCACGACTGGTACTACCGCGACCGCTCCGACGTCCCCCGCGAGCAGCGCGACCAGATCAACTACGACCACCCCCGGGCGCTGGAGACCGACCTGCTGGTGGCCCACCTCGGCCGGCTGCGCGCCGGCGAGCCCATCCGGGCGCCGCTGTACAACTTCGTCACCCACACCCGCGTGCAGGGCGGCCACGACGTCGAGCCCACGCCGGTGATCATCGTCGAGGGCATCCTGATCTTCGCCGACGCCGCGCTGGCCGAGCGCTTCGACCTCAAGCTGTTCGTCCAGACCGAGAGCGACCTGCGCCTGCTGCGCCGGCTCGAGCGCGACATGACCGAGCGCGGCCGCTCCTTCGACAGTGCCGTGCAGCAGTACCTGGACACGGTGCGGCCCATGCACGAGACCTTCGTCGAGCCCAGCAAGCAGAAGGCCGACATCATCGTGCCCGCCTCGCAGCCCAACGACAAGGCTATAAAGATGATCGTCGACATGATCCAGCGGCGCATGGACGCGCACGCCCGGGCCCCGCGAACCCCCGGTCGGGCCGACCCGAAGTCCCCCCGGCCGGAGGGCGGGGGGAGCTTGGGGCCAACGCTGGAGAAGATGGTGGACGAGTTCGAGCCGGAGCGCGATTGATGGACGCTGAGACCCTGCAGCGATTTCGCGACATGCTCTTGCGCGCCGTGGAGGAGTTCGAGGCGCAGGCCGAAAGCGCCCGCGAGGTCTCCAAGCCGGTGGCGCTCGACCAGGCCGCGGTCGGGCGCCTGTCGCGGGTCGACGCCATGCAGGCGCAGCAGATGCACCTGGCCATGAAGCGCCGCCGCGCCGAGCAGCTGCGGCGCATCGAGGGCGCCCTGCGCCGTATCGACGCCGGCACCTACGGCGCCTGCTTCGTCTGCGGTGCCGACATCGGCGCCGCCCGCTTGGAGGTGGAGCCGACGCTGACCCGCTGCATCGACTGCGTCCGGGACGCGGAGCAGGACCGATGAGCTGTGGGCGCAGGCGGAGAGCGAGCCCAGGCTCGACGCCTACGAGCGAGGGGCGGATTGTCGTGGGGAGGATGCGCCGTGAACGGTGAAGGTTGCCAGCCGAGACGCTGGATCTACGATCCCGGTGAAAAGCCGAAACGAAAGCACGGCTGGAGCAAAGACGAGGCCGGCCGCGGCCGACTGCTCGCGTTTTTGGACGACACGCCGATCTGGTATGAAGAGACGGCTGACGCTCTTCGGGGGTCCACTGGTCGCGCTGCTGGCCCCTGAGGCCATCGCCCGCCACCCGGGCCGACCATGAGCCCCAAGAGCCCGGTGAAACGAAGAACCAAGAACGAAGAAC
>CAYVQE010000171.1:0-11885 GCA_964454005.1 uncultured Myxococcales bacterium | reverse complement strand
CCATCGCCGCGGCGCGCTGCGCCTGCCCGCGGGACGGCCGGGTGGCGCAGCTGGCCCGCCGCCTGGGCGAAAACAGCGCCCGACCGCGCTGCCCGGCCACCGCGGCCGGGCGGGCCGATTCGATTTCGCGCCCGCCGGCCCGGGATACCGCAGCGGCGGCCGGGCTGGCCTGGATGCTGGCGGCCGGGCTGGGGCTGTGGCTGCTGGCGCTGCTGGCCGGGGCCCGGCCGGCACCGGCGACCCGGCTCGGGCTGGCAGCCCTGGGCCTGGCGCTGGCGGCCGCCGGCCTGGCCGCCTTCTGACCGAGCCCCCAGCTACCAGGTATCGTGGCCCACCGTGGAGTGGCGGTAGATCTTTTTGTTGTAGGAGTTGCCGCGGAAGAAGACCAGCTCGCCATCGCCGTCGGTGTCGCCCTCGGCCTCCACCGCGCACCAGGGCTGGTAGGTCGGACCGGCCACGAAGCCCTCGGCGGTCCAGTCGACGGCCCAGGTGTTGGGCTCGGGCAGCACCGCGCCCGGCACCCGCGTGATGTCGCCGGCGCCGTCGTTGTGGCTGAGCACCCGGTAGCGGAAACGCACCGCCCCGTCGGGCTGCCAGCCGAGCAGCTCCCAGCCGTGGCCGGAGCCGGGCGGCGCATTGCAAGAGGTCCAGGGTTCGGGCCAGATCTTGGAGTTCTGGCCCTCGGCCGGCAGGGTCGGCGGGCAGTAGCCCAGGTCATAGGTATAGCGATCGAAACGAGCGAAGTAGGCCTCCTCGGACTCGAGGATGCCCTGGATGTTGGTCACCGCCTCGTTCAGCCGGGCGTCTTTGATGTAGCCGACGAGCGCCGGCACCGCCACCGCGGCCAGCAGCCCGACGATGGCCACCGCGATCAGCAGCTCCACCAGGGTCACGCCCTCTTGCCCATGCCTTTTCGAACGCACCTGTTCGACCATGAATCCTCCGGTCGCAGCCCGAGCCACCCGTCCAGTGACAGCCTAGTATTGGCTTTCCTCGGCTTCCTCGTGATACGCGTCGCGCGAGGCCGAGGTGATCCAGAAATGGGCCGGGGTGCCGTCGCAGTCCAGATCGCCGGTACCGCCGGCGACGAACCAGGGCCGGGCCTGAGCGCTCCAGCCGGGCGAGGTGCCCGGGGTGGCGGGCGGCGCAGAGCCGTCGTAGACACCGGCGCTGTAGCTCGTATCGACGTGATACTGGTAGTAGGTCGGCCCATCCGGGGTGAAGCCCAGCTCCAGCCAGCCCGGGTCGATGACCCCCGGATCCCAGTGGCGGTTCTCGCCGCAAGGCGGCGCCGCGGCCGGGGTCGGCGGCAGGTCTTCGGTGTAGCGCTTGAACTCGGTGAAGTAGGCCTCTTCCCGGTCGCGGATGCCCTGCAGCACGGTGAAGGCCTCGGACGCCTTGGAGCGCGTGATGTAGCTCGAGAACGACGGGATCGCCACCGCGGCCAGGATGCCGATGACCGCCACCACGATCATCAGCTCGATCAGGGTGAAACCGTAGGTCCGGCGACCATTCCGCAAACGCCCTTTGGCGAAGCCGCTGCGCTGGACTTGATCATTCATGCGAATCCTCCTGAACGATTCCGAACGGTCGGGGCCAAGCGATGGTCCGCCCTCGAATCCAACAAACGGGCTGCAGGTTTCATGCCACCGCATGCTCCGGCGACCGCGCCCGAACACTTCCTTTTTATCACTCAAGCCATCGAAAAACAACGATATTACTGCAACCGGCCCCCTTGCCGAACCGGTCCGCCAGCAGGGACGCGGCCCGTGCTCGCCCGGACACCTGAAAACTTTTCACAAGCCGCAAGCTTTGCAGACCCGATGGCTGCCCAGCCACTTCAATCCATGCCCAGCTTGTCCAGCCGGTAGCGCAAGGAGCGGAAGCTGAGGCCGAGCAGCTTGGCGGCTTCCTTTTTCACCCCACCGGAGCGCTGCAGCGCCTGGCGAATCAGGTGCCGCTCCAGCTGGGCCAGCCGATCGTCCAGATCCACGCCGCCCTCCGGGAAGTCCTGCTCGGCGGCCAGCGGGCCCGCGGCCGCTTCGGCGCCAGCCGCCATGGACTCGCTGAACAGCTCGGGCCCGATGGGTCGGTTGCCGGCCAGGGCCACCGCGCGTTCGACCATGTTCTCCAACTCGCGCACGTTGCCCGGAAAGGAATAGCCCTGCAGCGCTTCGACCGCCTCGCCGAGCACCACCGGCGCCGGGCACTGCTCCTGCTTGCAGATCTTGGCCACGAAGTGGCGCACCAGCTCGGCGATGTCCTCGCGCCGCTGGCGCAGCGGCGGCAGCTGGATGCGGATGACGTTGAGCCGGAAGAACAGGTCCTGGCGGAACCCGCCGGCGGCGATCAGCTGCTCCAGGTCGCGGTTGGTGGCCGCCACCAGCCGCACGTCCACCGGCCGATCGCGACCGTCGCCCAGCCGCTTGAGCGAGCGCTCCTGCAGCACCCGCAGCAGCTTGACCTGCAGCCCCAGCGGCACCTCACCCACCTCGTCCAGAAAGGCGGTGCCGCCGGCGGCCAGCTCGAACAGGCCGCGGCGGTCGCTGGTGGCGCCGGTGAAGGCGCCCTTGGCGTGGCCGAACAGCTCGCTCTCCATCAGCGTTGCGGGGATCGAGCCGCAGTCGATGGCCACGAAGGGATGGTCGCGCCGTTCGGAACGGAAGTGCAGCGCCCGGGCCACCAGCTCCTTGCCGGTGCCGCTCTCGCCGGTGATCAGCACGTTGGCCCGCGTCGGTGCCACCTGCTCGATCAGGCGGTAGACCTCCTGCATCCGCGGGCTCTTGCCCACCAGGTTGCCGAAGTCGTAGCGCGAGGACAGCTCGGCCCGCATGAACACGTTCTCGCGCAACAGCCGCTGGCGCTCCAGCGCGCGCTGGACCACCACCTTGAGCTCGTCGACCTGAAAGGGCTTGGTCACGTAGTCGTAGGCGCCCATCTTGAGCGCCTCGACCGCGGTGTCGTCGGTGCCGAAGGCGGTGATGACCAGAAACTCCACCTCCGGGTGCTGCTGCTTGACCCGCCGCAGCAGATCCAGCCCGGAGCCGCCCTTCATGCGCAGGTCGGTGATGACCAGCTCGGGCAGCTGCTCCTCGATCCGCTCCAGTGCCTCGGCCGCGTTGCGCGCCGTGCGCACCGTCTCGCCCTCCTTGGTCAGCAGGATGTCGAGGAACTCGCGCATCGACCGCTCGTCGTCGACCACCAGGATCTGGCTCATGCGTCCTCCTGCGGCAACCGGATCCGAAAGAGGCTCCCCCCGTCCGCCGGGCACTCCAACACCATGGCACCCCCGTGGGCCTCGACGATCTGCGCCACGATGGCCAGGCCCAGACCGGTGCCCTGCTCCTTGGTGCTGACGAAGGGCTCGAACACCCGCTCGCGCAGCTCGTCCGGCACGCCCGGCCCTTGGTCGCGGACCGCGATCTCCACCGCCGCCCCGGCGCCGGACTCCGGCGCCGGTCGCAGCTCCACCGCGATGGCCGCCTCGCCGGCGGCCTGCTCGGCGTTGAGCAGCAGGTTGAGCAGGACCTGGCGCAGCTGGTCCGGATCGACCAGCGCGCGCAAGCTCTCGAGGTGGCGTTCCACCCGCGCCGGCGCGCCGCTGCGCTTCTCGAACAGATCCACCGTCTCGGCCACCAGCTCGTCCAGCGCCGTGCTCGCCCGCCGCGGCGGCCGCGGCCGGGCATAGGTCAGAAAATCGCTCAGCAGCGCGTCGAGCCGGCGGGCCTCGCGCAGGATGATCTCCCGCAGTCGGGCCTCGGCCCCCTCGGCGCCGGCCGTCTCGGCCAGCATCTGCACCGAGCCGGAGATCGAGGCCAGCGGGTTGCGCAGCTCGTGGGCCAACGCGGCCGCCATGCCGCCCAGCGCCGCCAGCCGCTCGCCCTTTTTCATCTGTTCCTCCATCGCCTTGAACCGGGTCAGATCCTGCATGTGCAGCAGGGTGCCGACCGGGCTGCCGTCGGCCCGGGTCAGCGGCGAGAAGGTCAAGCCCACCGGCACCCGCCGGCCGTCCGGGCCCTCGTGGTCCAGCTCGAAGCGCCGCAGGCCGGCCTGCTCGCTGGCGGCCTCGGCCTTCTGCTCGGCCGGCAGCACGGCCAGCGCCGGGAAGACCTGCTCGACCGGCCGGCCGCTGGCCGCATCGGCCGCACAGCCCAGGATCTCCTCGGCCACCGGGTTGAGCAGCGAGACCCGGCCCGCCGCATCCAGCGCCACCAGCCCCGAGCGCAGGCTCAACACGATGTCGCGGTTCAGCGCCACCAGCGCCTCGACCTCTTGCTCGGACTGCTCCAGCTCGCGCCCGGTGCGCCGCAGCTGCTCGCCCAGGCTGCCGGCCAGCCAGGCGATGAGCAAAAACACCGCGTAGTTGACCGCCAGCAGGTAGACCACCTTGAAGGCGCTGATGGGCGTGTGCAGCCGTCCCTCCAGATCCAGCGGGATCAGCCCCTGGGATTCGAGCACGTAGAGACCGCCGAGCAGCAGACAGGCCAGCCCGGCGGTGACCATGGCGGAGCGGCGGTTGAAGAACACCGCCGAGGTGATGATCGGCAGGGCGTAGAAGAAGGTGAACGGGCTCTCGATCCCGCCGCTGATGTAGACCAGCACGCTGGCCAGCAGCACGTCGAACAGCGTCTGGATCTGCAGGTGCAGCCCCAGCGGGCCGCGGGGCCGGCGCAGCCACAGGGCGTAGAGCGCGCTGAGCAGGTAGACCAGCCCGGCCAGGACGAACACGATCCACTGGGTCGAAGCCAGGCCGGGCCGATCGTCGCGCAGCGCGAAGAACAGGGTCGAGCCGAGCAGCGCGGTAACCACCGCCGCGCGGACCCCAAGCAGCAGCAACAACCGGCGGCGGGGGGGGTGGTGGTCACCGCCGGTCTCGGCCGACTGCGCCTTGGCCACGATGTCGGTTCAGCCCTGGACGGCGCTGGCCAGGCTGAAGATGGGCAGGTACATGGCGATCAGGAAGTAGCCGACCATGCCGCCGAGAAAGACCAGCATCACCGGCTCCATCAGGGAGGTGAGCGTATCCACCGCCACGTCCACCTCCTCGTCGTAGAAGTCGGCGATCTTGCTCAGCATCTGATCCAGGGCGCCGGTGTTCTCGCCGACGGCGATCATCTGCACCACCATGCCCGGGAACACCCCCGACTCGGCCAGGGGTTCGGCCATGGTCTTGCCCTCGCTGATCTTCTCGCGGGTGTAATAGATGGCCTCCTCGACCACCTTGTTGCCGGCCGACTTGGCCACCACGTCGAGCGCATCCAGGATGGGTACGCCGGACGAGACCATGGTGCCCAGGGTGCGGGTGAACTTGGCCACCGCCACCTTGCGCAGCAGCGAGCCGAACAGCGGCAGCTTGAGGACGCCTTTGTCCCACAGGTAGCGGCCCTTGGGCCATTTCTTGAAGTAGTGGGTGCCGATGATGACGCCGCCCAGGGTGCCGAACACGATGTACCAGTATTCGCGCATCCAGTTCGACAGGTCGATCAGCGACTGGGTCATCGCCGGCAGCGACTGGCTGGAGCCGAAGTCGGCGAACATCTTTTCGAAGACCGGGATGACGTAGTAGAGCAGGATCAGCAGCACCCCGATGCCGACGATCAAGATGCAGATGGGGTAGAACAGCGCGCCCTTGACCTTCTTGCGCAGCTTCATGCTCTTTTCGATGTAGGTCGCCAGCCGGGACAGGATGGTGTCCAGGATGCCGCCCACCTCGCCGGCGGCCACCAGGTTGACGTACAGCTCGTCGAAGATCTTGGGGTGGCGCTTGAGCGCGTCGGCGAAGGTGGCGCCGCCCTCGACCACCTCCTTGACGTCCTTGAGGGTTCTCTTGAGACCCTCGGACTCGGCCTGGGTCGACAGGATCTCCAGGCACTGGACCAGCGGCAGGCCGGCGTCGATCATGGTCGAGAACTGCCGGGTGAAGATCACCAGGTCCTTGAGCGAGACGCCGGTGCCCAGCGTCGGCATCTTGATCTCGAGCGCCTTCTTCTTCACCTTCGACGGGGTGATGCCCTGGGCCTTGACCTTCTGCATGGCCTCTTCCTCGTTCTGGGCATCGAGCACCCCGTTGCGCAGCTCGCCGGCGCGGGTCTTGCCTTCCCAGGTGAACGTGGCCATAGCGTCTCCCTTTCACGAACCGTGACTACACTGCGGCGGCCGCGCCTTACCGCTGTCCGCCCTGGCGGACCGCCCGCTGGCCCTGGCCCTCGGGCCGGCCGGATTGCTGCGGGCTCGATCCACCGCCGGCCAACATGTTGCGCAGCTCCTCGACGTCGGTGCTGCGCCCGAGGGCCTCGTCCAGCGTGATCAGCTTGCGCTGGTATTGCATGACGAGCGACTGGTTCATCGTCTGCATGCCGAACTTGGATTGACCGACCTGCATCTGGCTGTAGATCTGGTGCACCTTGTCCTCGCGGATCAGGTTGCGGATGGCCGGGTTGGGCACCATGACCTCGACCGCCAGGCAGCGGCCCTGGCCGCTGGCCTTGGGGATCAGCTGCTGCGACAGGATGCCCTGCAGCACGAAGCTCAGCTGGGCGCGCACCTGGGGCTGCTGGTAGGGCGGGAACACGTCGAGCACGCGGTTGATCGACTGCACCGCGGTGTTGGTGTGCAAGGTGGCGAAGGTCAGGTGGCCGGTCTCGGAGATGACCAGGGCCGCCTCGATGGTCTCCAGGTCGCGCATCTCGCCCACCAGCACCACGTCCGGGTCCTGGCGCAGGATGTACTTCAGCGCCCGTTTGAAGCTCTGGGTGTCGGCGCCCACCTCGCGCTGGTTGACCAGGCAGTTCTTGTGCGGGTGCAGGTACTCGATCGGATCCTCGATGGTGATGAGGTGCTCGTGGCGCTCGGAGTTGATCTTGTCGATGATGGCCGCCAGCGTGGTGCTCTTGCCCGAGCCGGTGGGCCCGGTGACCAGCACCATGCCCCGCGGGCGCTTGGACAGCTCGGCCACCACCGGCGGCAGCCCGAGCTCGTTGAACGAAAGGATCTTGAACGGGATGGTCCGGAAGGCCCCGCCGACCGCGCCGCGCTGCATGAAGACGTTGGCGCGAAAGCGGCTCAAGCCCTTGACGCCGAAGCTCAGGTCGAGCTCGTTGTCCTCCTCGAACCGGTGCTTCTGGGCGTCGGTCAGCACCGAGTAGCACAGCTGCCGGGTCTCGACCGGGGTCAACGGCGGGGTCTTGAGCGGGACCAGGCGACCGTCGATGCGCAGCTGGGGCGGCGAACCGGTGGTCACGTGCAGGTCGGAAGCCCCCTTCTCGATCATGGCCTTGAGCAACTGGTGCAGATTGGGCATCGATGGGCTCCTCTCGGCTGGGCACGGTCTGCGGGCCACCGCGCCGGGCGCGGCCGGCGCGGGCGATACGGCCTTACATGGTATCGGCCGCGGTGACCCGCCCCACCTCCTCGATGGTGGTCATGCCTTCTTTCAACTTGTTCAATCCGGCCATGCGCAGCGTGTTCATGCCCAGCTTGATGGATTCCATCTTGAGCTCGGCGGTCGAGGCTCCGTTGAGCACCATCTCCTTGAGCGGATCCCAGAAGGGCATCACCTCGTACAGCGCCACCCGACCCTTGTAGCCGGTGTCGGCGCAGTTGCGGCAGCCCACGCCCTTGTAACTGGTGATCCCCTTGGCCTGCTCCGGCTTGAAGCCCAGATCGACCAGGCTCTGCTCCGGTACCTTGACCGGCTGCTTGCACTCGGGGCAGATGCGCCGGGCCAGCCGCTGGGCCACGATCAGCAGCACCGAGGCGGTGACCAGGAAGGGCTCGACACCCATGTTCAGCAGCCGGCTGATGGTCGACGGCGCGTCGTTGGTGTGCAGCGTCGACAGCACCAGGTGACCGGTCAGCGCGGCCTTGACCGCGATCTCGGCCGTCTCGAAATCGCGGATCTCGCCGACCATGATGATGTCCGGATCCTGGCGCAGGAAGGACCGCAGCGCCGAGGCGAAGTTCAGCCCGATCTCGTCGTGCATCTGCACCTGGTTGATGCCCGGCAGGTTGAACTCGACCGGATCCTCGGCGGTGGACAGGTTGACCGTCGGCTGATTCAGCTCGCTCAGCGCCGAGTACAGGGTGGTGGTCTTGCCCGAGCCGGTGGGCCCGGTCACCAGCAGCATGCCGTAAGGGCTCTGGATGGCCTTTTTGAACTCCTTGAGCGGCTCTGGGTCGAAGCCCAGCTTGGTCATATCGAGCTGCAGGTTGCTCTTGTCCAGCAGCCGCAACACGACCTTCTCGCCGAACAGGGTGGGCAGCACGCTGACGCGGAAGTCCATCTCGCGTCCCTTGCCCAGCTTGAGCTTGATGCGCCCATCCTGGGGCAGGCGGCGCTCGGCGATGTCGAGCTCGCTCATGATCTTGAGCCGCGAAATGAGGGCGTTGCGCAGCTTCAACGGCGGCTTCATCACCTCGTAGAGCACGCCGTCGATGCGGTAGCGGACGCGGAACTCCTTCTCGTAGGGCTCGACGTGGATGTCGGAGGCGGCCTTCTTGATGGCGTCGATCAGCACCAGGTTGACCAGCCGGACCACCGGGGCTTCCTCGGAACTCTTCTCCAGATCGACGACGTCGAAGTCCTCTTCCTCTTCGCCGTAATCGATCTCCCCCTCGTCGAAGTCCTCCATCACGTCTTCGTAGGTGACCTGCTCGCCGTAGTAGCGCTCGATGGCGGCCTTGATGGCCTCCTCGGAGGCCACCATCACCTCGACGTTGTAACCGGTGATGAACTTGATATCGTCGATGGCGAAGATGTTCGACGGATCGCTCATGGCCACGCTGATGGTCGAGCCGGAGCGGTTGAACGGCACCAGGGAGTGCTTCTCGGCCACCTCGCGCGGCACCAGGTTGATGACCTCGCGGTCGATTTCGAAATCGGACAGGTTGATCGCGGGCACCCCGTATTGCTTGGACAGAAACGAGGTCAGCTCGCTCTCTTCGATCATGCCCAGCTTGACCAGGCTGGAGCCCAGGCGGCCGCCTTCCTTGCGCTGCGAATCCTGGGCTTTCCTGAGCTGGTTGGCGCTGATGACGTTCTCGCGGACGAGCAGTTCTCCGAGTCTTCCGGCCATTCAGACCCTCGCTTCGCACCAACCTCCGGTGCGACTCTGCCTTCCCTTCGATTGCTAGGGGCTTGGACACGCTCCGGGCAGCGCCGGCAACGTCGCACCAGACCCCTGCTCCCAGGTGGAGAATTATCCTTGCCCGGGCGGCTCTGTGTCAAGTTCGATGCCGCAGGCCGGGTCGATCCGCGGGCTGTCCGGGTAGGCCCGTGCCAGCTCGCGGGCCCGGGCCACATCGCGTTCGATCTGGGCCACCAGCTCCTCGGCCGAGCCGAACTTCACCTCGCCGCGCAGCCTCTCGCGGAAGGCCAGCGCCAGGTTGCGGTCGACCAGCTGCTCGTCCAGCTCCAGCACGTGGGTCTCGACGGTCTGGGGGCCATTGCCGAAGGTGGGGTTGGTGCCGACGTTGGTCACCGCCAGCCGGCCGCCGGGCCAGCCGGCGGCCCAGACGTGGCAGACATACACCCCGCGGGCCGGCAGCAGCTCGGAGTCGGTGGCCAGGTTGGCGGTCGGGCAGCCGATCTTGCGGCCGCGACCAGCGCCGGTGACCACGCGGCCGGCGATGGTGTAGGCGCGCCCCAGCAGCAGACCGGCGGCCCGCACCCGGCCCTGCAGCAAGAACGATCGGATGCGGGTCGACGAGGCGATCAAGCGCTCGACCGCCAGCCGCTCGACCACCTCGACCTCGAAGCCCAGCTGGCGACCCAGGGCGGCCAGGTCGGCCGGCCGGCCCTGGCCCCGGTGGCCGAAACTGAAGTCATCGCCGATCACCACCGCCCGGGCCCGCAGGCCGTCGCGCAGCACGTCGCCGGCGAATGCCCTGGGGCTCAGCGCGGCGAACTCGCGGGTGAAACGCTGGACCAGCAGCCGTTCCAGGCCCAGGTTGTCCAGGGCCTGGATCTTGCGCGCATAGGGCATCAGCAACGGCGGGCTCAGGCCGGGCGCCAGCGCGCGGGCCGGGTGCGGCTTGAAGGTCAGCACCGCCGCGCGCAGCCCGCGCTGTTGGGCGATGGCGCGGGTGCGCTCGATCAGCAACTGGTGGCCCAGGTGCAGCCCGTCGAAGGAGCCGATGGCCACAGCGCACTCGGCCGCATCGGCCGGCAGCTTGCGATAGTCGTTGTACAGCTCCATGCAGCCGCTCCCGGTCCGGCCCCGAGGCCCGCTCAGCCGCGCCAGACCTTGGGCAGGGCCACGAACAGGGCGCTCTGCTGGCGCAGCACGTAGAGCCGCACCATCGAGCCGCTGGCCGCGGCGGCCAGCGCCTGCTCGAACGCGGCCACCCCATCGATCGCCCGGCCGTCCACCTCGGTGATCACGTCGCCCGGCCGCAACCCGCTGGCCGCGGCCAGACCCGTGGCCGCCACCACCACCACCCCTTCGGCCGCCGCCTGCAGCCCGGCCGCCCGGGCCGCATCGGCCTCCAACGCCACCACCCGCAAGCCCAGCGGCCCGCCCTTCGGCTCTTTCGGCGCCGGCGGCGGCTCCGGCCGCTCGGCGGTCCGGTCGGCGGCGCGCGGCGCGGGCTCCACCTCCAGCCGCCGCCGCTCGCCGTCGCGCCAGACCACCACCGCCACCGGCTGGCCGGCCGGTCGGGTGGCCGCGCGCCATGCCAGCTCGGCGCGCCGGCGGATGCGGGCTTCGCCCAGCCGCAGCACCACGTCGCCGCGGCGCAGACCGGCGGCCGCGGCCGGGGTGTCGGGCCGCACCCCGGTGATCAGCACGCCTCGGGTATGATCCAGCCCGAAGGAACGGGCCACCTCCCAGCTCAGATCGTCGACCTTGATCCCCAGGTAGGACCGGACCAGCCGGCCCCGGCGCCGCAGGTGGGGCAGCACGGCCTTGACCAGATCGACCGGCACGGCGAAGCCGATGCCCCGGGCCCGGCTGTTGATGGCGGTGTTGATCCCGACCACCTCGCCGCGCAGGTTCAGCAACGGCCCGCCGCTGTTGCCCGGATTGATGGCGGCGTCGGTCTGGATGAAATCGTAGAAGCCGCTGCGCCCCCGGGCCAGATCGCCCAGGGCGCGGCCCTTGCCGCTGACGATGCCGTGGGTGACCACGTGGGCCAGCCCGAACGGGTGGCCCACGGCCACCACCCAGTCGCCGGGCCGCAAGGCGCCGGAGCTGCCCAGCGGCAGGGCCGGCAGCGGCCGGTCGGCCTCGATCCGCAGCAGGGCCAGATCGCTGCGCGCATCGCTGCCCACGCTGGCGGCCGCCAGGCGGCGCCCGTCGCCGCGCAGCTGCACCCAGACCTGCTCGGCCCCCTCGACCACGTGGTGGTTGGTCACCACCCAGCCGTCCGGGTGGATGATGAAGCCCGAGCCCATGCCGGCCAGCCGCTGCTCCGGTGCCACCTCCGGCAGCAAGCGCCAGGGATCGTAGCGAAAGGGCGTCTCGTCGGCGCCGGCCAGCCCGCCGCTGTGGACCGCCACCACCGCCGGCCGCACCCGCTCGATCAGTGCGGCCAGCCCGGCGATGCCAGCCGCCTGCTGCCCGCCGGCGGCCGGCGGATCGAGCCAGATGCGCGCGGGCCGGCCCCCGTCGGCGCTCGCACCCAGCCAGGCCAGGCCGCAGAGCATCAGCACCCCGGTCCACAGCCGGCCCGCCCAGCGCCCTCGCGGGAGGCTACTGTTGCGCGGCTTCGCCATCCCCCTGCTCCTGCTGGAGCCTGGACTCGATCAGGCGATCCAGCTCGGCGCGATCGGCGTCGGTGTGGTGGTCCGAGGCCGCGGGCGGTGCGGGCGCTTCGCCGGCCGCCTCGGTGTCGGCCGCGGCGGCTCGCTCGGCGCTGGCACCGGCGCCGGCCTCCGCCGGCCCGTC
>CAYVQE010000170.1:0-11895 GCA_964454005.1 uncultured Myxococcales bacterium | reverse complement strand
TCGCGCTAGAACCAGCCGGGAGGATTCAGCTTCCGCGGACGTGCGTCAGGGCTGCGGGCGAGACACCGATTGACAAGCTCGGGTCCATTGGGGATAACGCCAACAAGACCGAGGAGGTGTTATGGCACACCGCATCGAGGTCGGCTTCGCTGCGCAGTTCGTCGACGCGCCGGGCGAGCAGATCCGGCAACGGCTGGGCGCCGAGCTGGGCATCGCGCTCGAACGCGCCCGCGCTCTCGATGTCTACACCCTCGACGCCGAGCTCACCCCGGCCGAGTTGGCCGCCCTGGCCGGCGAGCCGTTGTGCGATCCGGTGGTGCAGCGATCCAGCGTCGACGCCCCGCTGGCGGTGGGCGACGACGACTTCGACTGGGCGATCGAGGTGGCGCTCAAGCCCGGGGTGACCGACAACGTCGGCCGCACCGCGGGCGAGACGGTGGAGCTGGTCTGCGGCCGCCGGCTGCGCTTGGGCGAGGCGGTCTACCACGCCCGCCAGGTGCGGCTGTGGGGGGCGCTGGACCGCACCGCGGTCGAGCGCATCGCCGCCGAGCTGCTGGCCAACCCCCTGATCCAGCGCAGCCGGGTGCTGGATCGGGCGGCTTTCGCTGCCGGCGGCGGTTTTGCGGTGGAAGTGCCGCGGGTGGCCGGCGCCGGCCGGCCGCCGGTGGTCAGCCTGTCGCTGGAGCGCGACGACGCCGCGCTGCAGGCGCTGTCGCGCGAGCGGGTGCTGGCGCTGAGCCTGGCCGAGCTGTACGCCATCCGCGACTGGTACCGCCGCGGCGACGTGCGCTCCGCCCGCGCCGCCGCCGGGCTGGGCCCCGAGCCCAGCGACGTCGAGCTCGAGGCGCTGGCCCAGACCTGGTCCGAGCACTGCAAGCACAAGATCTTCAACGCCCGCATCGCCTACCGCGAGCAAGACCGGCCGGTCGAGCACATCGACTCGCTGTTCGACACCTATGTGCGCGGGGCCACCGCCCGGGTGCGCGAAGCCAAGGGCGCCGCCGACCTGTGCCTGAGCGTGTTCGTGGACAACGCCGGCGTGATCCGCTTCGACGACGACTGGAGCCTGGTGTTCAAGGTCGAGACCCACAACAGCCCCTCGGCGCTGGATCCATACGGCGGTGCCCTGACCGGCATCGTGGGCGTCAACCGTGACCCCTTCGGCACCGGCATGGGCGCGCGGTTGATCTTCAACACCGACGTGTTCTGCTTCGCCGGGCCCTTCCGCGACCAGGCGGTGCCGGCCGGCCTGCTGCACCCGCGCCGGGTGCTCGAGGGCGTGCGGCTGGGCGTGGAGCACGGCGGCAACAAGAGCGGCATCCCGACCGTCAACGGCTCGGTGGTCTTCGAGGAGCGTTACCTGGGCAAGCCGCTGGTCTTCTGCGGCACCGGCGGGCTGCTGCCGCGGCGGCTGCACGGCCAGCCCGGCCACGAAAAGGCGGCCCGGCCGGGCGACCGCATCGTGATGGTCGGCGGGCGCATCGGCGCCGACGGCATCCACGGCGCCACCTTTTCCAGCGAGGAGCTGCACGAGGGCTCGCCGTCGACCGCGGTGCAGATCGGCGATCCCATCACCCAGAAGCGCATGACCGACTTTCTGCTGCAGGCCCGCGACGCCGGGCTCTACCGGGCCATCACCGACAACGGCGCCGGCGGGCTGAGCTCGTCGGTGGGCGAGATGGCCGAGCAGCCCGGCGGGGCCGAGCTGGACCTGACCGACGCGCCGCTGAAGTACGAAGGCCTGGCCGCCTGGGAGATCCTGCTCAGCGAGGCCCAGGAGCGCATGACCCTGGCCGTGCCGCCCGCGCGGCTGCCGGCCTTCATGCGCCTGGCCGCGCGCTATCAGGTCGAGGCCACCGACCTGGGCCGCTTCGACGACAGCGGCTGGCTGCGGGTGCGCGACGGCGGGCAAACGGTGGGTCTGCTGGAGATGGAGTTTTTGCACCACGGCCTGCCGCGCATGGAGCTGGAGGCCCGCTGGGCGCCGCCGGCCGATGCCGAGCAGCCCCCGCCGCCGCCGGCCGATCACGGTGCGCTGCTCGAGCGCATGCTGGGCCGGCTGAACATCTGCTCCAAGGCCTACTGGGTGCGCCAGTACGACCACGAGGTGCAGGCCGGCTCGGTGGTCAAGCCGCTGGTGGGCGAGCGCGATCACGGTCCGGCCGACGCGGCCGTGCTGCGGCCGCGCTTGGACTCCGAACGGGCGGTGGCCGTCAGCCACGGCATCTGCCCGCGCTACAGCGATCGCGACACCTACGCCATGGCGGCCGCGGCGGTGGACGAGGCGGTGCGCAACGCGGTGGCGGTGGGCGCCGACCCGGACCGCATGGTGGGGCTGGACAACTTCTGCTGGTGCGACCCGGTGCTCTCCGCGGCCAACCCGGACGGCGACTTCAAGCTGGGCCAGCTGGTGCGGGCCAACCGCGGGCTGTACGACACCTGCGTGGCCTACGGCATCGCCTGCATCTCGGGCAAGGACAGCATGAAGAACGACGCGGTCATCGCCGGCGAGCGCATCAGCATCCCGCCCACGCTGCTGTTCTCGCTGCTGGGCCTGCTGGACGACGCGGCCGGCGCGGTGACCATGGACGTCAAGGCGCCCGGCCACCGGGTCTACGCCCTGGGCCTGACGCGGCCGGAGCTGGGCGCCTCGGAGTACTACCTGGAGTGCGGCGGCCGCGGTGGCGCGGTGCCGCGGGTGCGACCGGCCGAGTGCCGGCCGCTGTACCGCGCACTGTACCGGGCCGCGCGCAGCGGCCTGGTGGCCTCGTGCCACGACTGCTCGGACGGCGGGCTGGCGGTGGCGCTGGCCGAGAGCGCCTTCGCCGGCGGGCTGGGTTTGCGCCTCGATCTGCGCCAGGCGCCCGCGGCCGGGCTGTCCCCCGAAAGCGGGGACCGCTGGGAAGCGCGGCTGCGGGACGACCTGCTGCTCTACTCCGAGAGCCCGGGTCGCTTCGTGGTCACGGTGGCGCCGGAGCGGGCGGCCGCGTTCGAGAAGCTGATGGCCGGGTTGGCTTGCGGGCTGCTGGGCGAGGTGTGCGCCGAGCCGCGCTTGGGCCTGATCGGCCTGGCCGGCGCGCCTCTGCTGGATGCGCCGCTGGACGCCCTGGAGGCGGCCTGGCAGCGGCCGCTGGATTTCTGAGCGCTGGGAGGAGACGGTCATGGCGAGCGTGCGGGCGCTGGTGATCAGCGGCAACGGCACCAACTGCGAGCGCGAGACCGCCCACGCTTGCCGGCTGGGCGGGGCGGCGGTGCGGGTGGTGCCGATCTGGGATCTGGTGGCCGGGGAGGTGCGTCTCGACGACTTCCAGTTCTTGTGCCTGCCGGGCGGGTTCATGGACGGCGACGACCTGGGTGCGGCCCGGGCCTGCGCCAACCGCTACCGCCACGCCCGCCTGGGCGGCGGGCAGCGGCTGTGGGATGCGCTGCGGGAGTTCGTCCAGGCCGGCAAGCTGGTGCTGGGCATCTGCAACGGCTTCCAGCTGATGGTCAAGCTGGGCCTGTTGCCCGAGCTCGATCCGCACCGGCCGCGGCAGCGGGTAACGCTGACCTTCAACGACTCGGGCCGCTTCGAGGACCGCTGGGTGGAGCTGGCCGTCGACCCGGACAGCCCCTGCGTGTTCACCCGCGGGCTCGAGCGGCTGGCGCTGCCGGTGCGCCACGGCGAGGGCAAGCTGGTGGCGCCCGACGCGGCGGCCCGGCGCGACCTGGAGCAGCGCTGGCTGGTGCCGCTGCGCTACGCCGCGCCCGACGGCGGGCCCACCGAGGCCTACCCGCACAACCCCAACGGTTCGCCCGGCGGCGCGGCCGCGCTGTGCGACCCCAGCGGCCGGCTGTTCGGCCTGATGCCGCACCCCGAGGCCTACACCCACCGCACCCACCACCCCCGCTGGACCCGCCGGCCCGACCTGCCCGAGCAAGGCGCCGGCCTGGCCCTGTTCCACAACGCGGTCGATTACCTGGCTTGAATCGGCACCGGAGTCCGATCGGCTCAGATCCGCAGCTGGAAGCGGAGCACGTGTTGAAGCTGATCGGGGGCGTCGCGCCAGTCTTGCCAGATGACGTTGTAGAGCAGGGCGAAGCGGTCGCTCAGGTAGTAGAGGTTGAGCCCGCCGCTGAGCTGGCGCAGCCGGTCGGCTTCGGCCGCGGCGGTGCCGGCTGGCGGGGCCGGGGCGGCGAGCACCTCGTAGCGCAGCACGGCCTCCAGGAAATCGGGCAGCAGCTCGGCGCCGGCGGTCAGCGCCCAGCCGAAGCGCTCGTGGCCGCCGCCCGGGGCGCGATCGTGCCAGCCGACTTCGCCCTCGAGCCAGACCGGCCCCCAGCCGAGCCGGCCGTCGAGCAGCCAGCCGCGGTGCGCCACGCTCACCCCGTCGGCTTCCCGCTCGCGATCGCGGTCCCAGAACACCGCCCCGCCCAGCTGCGCACTCCAGCGCCCGCCCAGCCAGGCGCCCGGGTCCAGGTCCAGCCGGGCGGCCAGCAGCGGGCCGCGGCCGCTGCCCTCGGGCCAGCCGTCGAAGCCGCCGGCGCGCAGCCGCAGCGGCAGGCCGTGGCGGGCCAGGTCCACGTCGTAGGCGAAGCCCACCCGGCGGTCCGGCGCCCAGACCAGGGCGCTCTGCGGGCGCTGGTGCAGCGGCAGCGCCCAGCGCTGGCGCAGCCGCCAGCGCGAGGCCGGCACCGGCATGCGGCCGATCAGGAAGTGGCCGATGTAGAGCAGGTGCGGCGAGACCGGCGCCAGCCGGATAAAGGCGTCGCGCAGCGGCTGCTCGCGCTCCAGCGCCAGCTGCAGCTCCAGGCCCAGGTCCAGGCCCTGGGTGGCGCGGGCGCTGGCGTAGAGCCGGGCGCCGTGCAACGCCAGGCCCTCGTCCAGCCGGCCGATGCCGCGCACCCCGCGCACCTGCAGCAGCGCGCCCAGGGTCAGGCCCAGGCTGTCGCTGCCCAGCCGCACCGCCGGGCCGCGCGGAGCCGCGGCCGCGGCGGGCTGCTCGATGCGCACCGCCTCGGCCGGCGGCAGGGCCTCGGGCTGCGCGGCTCCGTCCCCAATCACGGCTCCGTCCCCATCCTCGCCGTCCCCATCCTCGGCTCCGTCCCCAATCAGCGCATCCTCCCCATCCTCCGGTGCGGCCGCGGGGGCCGCGGTGGGCGCCGGCGGCCAGACCGGGGCCGGGGCGCGCTGGGCGGCCAGCAGGGGGCGGTAGAGGTGGGCCGCGGCCGGCGCGTCCAGCAGCACCACCCGGCGGCCGTGCCACTCCAGATGGCGCCGCCGCTCGGAGCCGAGCCAGCGGGCCCAGCCGGGTCCGGCCGCCTGCGGTGCCCCCCAGCGGGCGTCGCGCTCGCGCTCCAGCCCGTCGAAGAAGTCGGCCGCGTCGGCCGGGCGGTCGAAGTCGACGATCCACACCAGGGCCAGCCCACCGCCGGCGCCGGCCCGGTACAGCCCCAGCCGGTCGCCGCCCCAGCCGGCCGCCCGGCGCTCGGCCGCGTCCTGCTCGGCCAGCAGCGCGCGCAGGCCCAGCTCGCCCAGGGTGTCCTGCCACAGCGGCGCAAAGCCGGCCGCCGGCTCGGCGGCCATGGCGGCATCGACCGCGTCCAGCCGCGGCAGCCGCGGCGGATCGTCGCCGCACAAGTACTTGTCCGGGTGCAGCACCTGCTCGGTCGAGCGCGGTGGCCGGTGGTGGGCGGCGTCGATGGCCGCCCAGTCCTCGTCGTCGCCGCGCAGCGCCTGGACGAAGGGCGCGCCGGCCAGGTAGGGAAAGCGAAAGCGCCGCCGCAGCACCGCCGGCACCGCCGGGCCCGGATCCGGCGCGTGCTGGCTGGCGAACTGCAGGAAGGACTCGGGCTCGGCCAGCAGCGCGCCCAGGCCCAGCTCGAAGCCGGCCAGAAAGGCGTCGCCCTCGACCAGGGCGGCGTGAGCCAGCGCGGCATCGCTGTTGTGCGGTCGAAGAACCGGAGCCTGCAGGCCGAAGTGCTGGTGCTGCAGGGCGTGGACCAGCTCGTGGGCCACCACCTCGCCGAAGGTCAGATCGCGGCCCAGCAGCAGACTGAGCAGCTCGACCACCTCGCTTTTGACGAAAGCCCGGTCGTAGATCTCGAGCCGTTCGACCCGCGGCAGGTAGGCGCCGACGGGCGCCTGGCGGATCAGGGCCTCGGTGCCGGCGGCCAGCGCGCCGGGCCGCGGCAGCAGGCCCAGCAGGCTCCAGGCCTGGGCCCGGTGCCGCTCGCGGGCGGATTGGCGCTTGCCGGCCTCGGAGCGCGCCAGTCGCTCGATCTCGCCGCGTCCGGCCAGCCGCACCCGGACCGGCTGCAGAAACGCCAGCCCGCGCACCCGGCTGATCCGCTCGGCGGTGCGCTGCACCGCCACCGCATCCAGCCGGCCGTGCTGGATCACCTTGTGGTGGCAGCCGGCCCCCGCGGCCAGGATGCATAGCCCGGCCAGCCCCAACGCGGCGGCCGGCGGCGCGGGCCGGCGGCGGCGCCGGCTCAGGCCGGCGGCTGCAGCCCGGCGGCGCGGGCGATGATGGCGGCGGTCCATTCGGGCTCCTCCACCTGCACCGCGCCCGAGCTGCCCTCGGCCACCAGCAGCTCGGCGCCCGGAAAGCGGCTGGTCAGCCAGCGGCCCTGCTCCGGCGGGGCGATGCGATCCCGATCGCCGTAGACCAGCTTCAGCTCGGCACCGAGGCCCGCGCCGGATGCGGCCCGGGCCTCGAGCCGCTCGCGGGTGGCCGCCCGGAAGTCGGCCCGCAGGCTGGCGGCCAGCAGCCGCGCCCGGCGGCGGGCGGCCGGCCAGGTGGTCCAGCCGCGGGCCAGCTGGCGCAGCTCCTGGCGCGAGATCACGGCCGGGTCGGCGTAATCCAGCATGTCCAGCGCGGCCCGCTGCGGCTGGGCGAAGGCCGCCTTGGCCCAGGATTCGCCGCGGCCGCGCCACCAGCCGCCTAGCCGCACCGACCGCGGCAGCCGCAGCGCGGTGCCCAGGCAGACGGCCGCTCGCAGCCGCTGGGGCGCGTCCAGGGCCAGCTCGAGCACGCCCAGCCCGGCCTCGGCGCAGCCGACCAGCACGGCGCGGTCGAGCGCCAGCGCGTCGAGCAAGGCGCCGATGCGCTGCGCCAGGTCCGCCGGCCGCAGCCCGGCCGGCCCCTCCGGCGTCGCGTCGCCGAGTCCGTCGGGCTCGCACAGCACCAGCCGCGCCCGGTCGGCCAGCCGGTCGATCAGGTTGCGGAAGGTATAGCCGGTGGTCCACAGGCCCGGCAGCAGCACCACCGCCGGCCCGGCGGCCGGCCCAGCCCGGCGCAGCGCCAGCGACGCGCCGCCGTCGAGTTCGATCCGCTCGGCCGGCAGCAGGTGATAGGGATGGGGCTCGGCCGGCAGCTCGGGAATGTCGCTCAACTTGAGGTTCACAGCATCGCCCCTCTTCGGCGGTGGCGCCGCGGACCCGACCCATACACCGGCTCGCGGGCTGTTTGCAAGCCGAGCGCTGAAACGAAATGATGGCCTGTGGATCGCATTTGCAATGCCGGCCGACCGTCTGGTAGGAATGGAACGGATTTCGGACCACTGATCGGCATGTTGCAAGGTAGGAGGCGAGCATGCGGCAGCGACGATTCGGTTTGTGTTCAATCGGGCTGGCGGGGCTGCTGGCGTTGGCGGTGACCGCCGGCTGTGACTCGACGCGCTTCGTGGGGGTGGAGACCCAGGTCGACACCTTCAGCCAGGACGGCGACGAGGTCACGGACTTCTTCACCCAGGAGGGCTCGAGCCAGGTGGATCTGTACCCGCAGACGGGGTTCCACCAGGTCGACTCCTTCACCCAGAAGGCCTCGGCCCAGGTCGACATCCTGTGGGTGGTCGACAACTCGGCGTCCATGGCCGAGGAGCAGATCAATCTCGGCAACAACTTCGACTCGTTCATCTCCTTCATCGACGCCAGCTTGATCGATTACCACATCGGGGTCATCTCCACCGACATGGACGATCCGAGCCACAGCGGCAAGCTGCAGGGCGACCCCCAGGTGATCGACGTCGATACGCCCGATCCGCAGGCGGCGTTTGCGGCCAACGTGCAGGTGGGCACCTCGGGCGGCGGCAACGAGATGGGCCTGCTGGCCGCGCACGAAGCGCTCAGCGAGCCGCTGGTCTCGGGCGCCAACGCCGGCTTCCTGCGCGCGGACGCCTCGCTGGCGATCATCTTCGTCAGCGACGAGGACGACTACTCCTACGGCAGCATCGATTACTACGAGCGCTTCTTCGGTACCCTGAAAGGCATCGGCAACGAGCGCCAGGTCATCATCGCCGCCATCGTGGGCGACGCGCCCGACGGCTGCTCGGGCGCCGACGGCAACGCCGACTACGGCGAGCGCTACCACCAGCTGGTCCAGACCTGGGGCGAGACCACCGCTTCGATCTGCTCGGATCAGTTCGCCACCGACCTGGAGCAGCTCGGTCTGGCGGTGGCCGGCCTGTCGCGCAAGTTCGAGCTGTCGCGCGATCCGGATCCGACCACCGTCGAGGTGCGGGTCGACGCCCACGACGGCCAAGGCTTCCAGGTGATCCCGCAAGACCCGGACACCGGCTGGCGGCTGCAGCTCGACGTCAAGACCATCTTCTTCGACGGCGAGTACGTGCCGCCGCCCGAGGCCGACGTCGAGGTCGAGTACGGCAACGTCACCACCGTGTTCGAGCTCAGCGGCCGCGGCGATCCGACCACCATCGAGGTGCGCGTCGACCCGGACGGCGAGGAGGGACCGGACGACTTCGTCGAGATGGAGCAGGGCGTGGATTGGCTCTACGACCCGGAGAGCAACAGCGTGGTCTTCGCCTTCGCCTACGTGCCCCCGCTCGACAGCCTGGTCGAGATCAGCTACTCCAACCTCAACCGCTCGTTCGACCTGTCGAACGCGGTCGAGAACCCCGAGACGCTCAGGGTCGAGATCGACGTCCACGACGGCAACGGCTTTCGGCCCATCCTGCGCGACGACGTCAGCGGTTGGATCTTCCACGCCGAGACCAACAGCATCCTGTTCCAGGGCCAGTACGTGCCGCCCTTCGGCGCCGACCTGCAGGTGACCTACTCCAACCTGCGCTGGTTGTTCCCGCTGTCCCAGACACCCCAGGTGGGCACGCTGGAGGTCACCATGGACACCGACGGCGAGGGGCCCAACCAGGAGACCCTGGTGCCGCGGTACGACGAGCAGACCGAGGCGCCGGGCTGGCTCTACTACGGCCCCGATGAGCCGGCGCCATACAGCAACACCATCAGCTTTGAGAAGATGGACTGGCCGCCGCTGGGCGCGGTGATCACCGCTGTCTACAGCCCCGGTGCGGGCAGCTGAGGAGGCTTGCGCCATGAGTATTTCGAAGCGCGTCAAGTTCGCCGTCACCCCGCTGGCGCTGCTGGTGCTGGCCGCCGGCGGCTGTGAGGATGAAGAGGTCGCCGGCAACTGCAGCCGCGACGCCGACTGCGACCCCGGCTTCATCTGCTCGGCCGACCACATTTGCCTGTGCACCTCGGACGACGCCTGCGCCGATGGTGAGTTCTGCAACGCCTCGGGCTACTGCCAGGATTATCTGGGCTGTAGGGTCGACGCCGACTGCGGCGACGCCGCCGACTGGCGCTGCGAGATCGGCGAGTCCGGCTCCGGCCAGTGTTTGTGCAAGACCGACGCCGCCTGCGAAGAGGGCCAGTTCTGCAATACCTCGGGCTCCTGCCAGAAGAAAGCCGGCTGTATCCTGGACGCCGATTGCGGCAACCCCGATGACTGGCGCTGCCGCATCAGCGCCGACACCGGCATCGGCGAGTGCTTCTGCGAGACCGACGCCGCCTGCGAGCAGGGCGAGTTCTGCAACGTCCACGGCTACTGCCAGCCGAACTCCTCCTGCGAGTCGAACGAGGACTGCCCGGCCGGGCGCTTCTGCAACGTCGACACCGGCGAGTGCTTGTGCAACCCCGAGGCCCAGACCGGCTGCGACGCGGGCGAGGTCTGCAACGCCAGCGGCTACTGCCAGCCGCGGCCCGGCTGCTACGACAACTCCGACTGCGCCGACGTGCCGGACACCTACTGCGACTTCAACACCCGCACCTGCGTGCCCAACGGCACCTGCACCTCGGACATGCAGTGCCCGCTGGGCACCATCTGCCGGCTGGACGGCGACCAGTACCGCTGCATCGAGGGCTGTCAGGACAGCGCCGACTGCCCGCTGGATCAATACTGCCAGTCCAACGCCTGCGTCGACGGCTGCCAGGCGGACGACTTCTGCGCCTTCGCCGAGTACTGCGTCCAGGGCCAGTGCCAGTCGGCCTACTCCGAGCAAACGCCGTTCTGCAAGCCTTGCGACAACACCAACCTGTTGTCCTGCGGGACCATCGAGAACTCGTGCCTGATCTACCCCTACGAGAGCGATGATTTCGCCCAGCAGAGCGACGAGTACTGCGCGCCGGACTGCTCGGGCAACGAGCGCTGCCCCAACGGCTTCCGCTGCAACACGGTCATCACCATCAAGCAGAGCGATCTGTGCCACTCCGACGCCGACTGCCCGGCCGGCCTGCCGTGTCTCAAGAGCCCGGAGGAGGATCAGGGCTTCTGCCCCTGCACCCAGGACATGCGCAATGCCTGCCCGGAGAACACCTGCCTGCAGGACACCTGCGGCATGATGGACGTCTGTTCGACGCTGTCGATGATGGGCACGAACCTGCCCTGCCAGGACGATTCCGACTGCCACCTGTGCACGGTGACCTGGGAGCCCTGCGACGCCAACGGGCAATGTCCGGATACCGTCTGCGAACTCTACGATGATGTGGACTACGGCGGCTGCGTGTCGGCCAAGGCCTGCGGCCTGCTCGAGGGCGTCCACTGCCCGCCTCCCTGATGGCCCAGCCGCCAGACTCCGCTTGCCCTCGAAGCCGGCGGGCGTTATAGACGGGTGGTCGTCCGGCGCGTGCCGGGCGCAGACCCGACGGGAGGAGTGAGCCCATGGCCGACGAGAACAAGCCCCTGGACGAGGCCCTGGCGGACTGGGAGTCCGGCACGGTCGATCCGCTGCTGCAGAAGCGATCCGAGCGCCGGGAGCGCTTCGAGACCAGCTCCGGCATCGAGGCCCGGCGGCTGTACACGCCGCTGGACAAGCCCGATGCGGACTACCAGCGCGACCTCGGCTTTCCCGGCCAGTACCCCTATACCCGCGGCGTGCAGCCGACCATGTTCCGCGGCCGCTTCTGGACCATGCGCCAGTACGCCGGCTTCGGCTCGGCCAGCGAGACCAACGAACGGTTTCGCTTTTTGCTGGATCAGGGCCAGACCGGCCTGAGCGTGGCCTTCGACCTGCCCACCCAGATGGGCTACGACCCGGATCACCAGATGGCCATGGGCGAGGTGGGCAAGGTCGGCGTGTCCATCGCCTCGATCGAGGACATGCAGCGGCTGCTCGATCGCATCCCGCTGGACAAGGTGTCGACCTCGATGACCATCAACTCCACCGCGGTCATCCTGCTGGCCATGTACGTGGCCGAGGCCGAGGCCCAGGGGGTCGACACCAGCGCGCTGCGCGGCACCGTCCAGAACGATCTGCTCAAGGAGTACATCGCCCGCGGCACCTACATCTTTCCGCCGCGGCCCTCGCTGCGCATCACCACCGACCTGTTCGCCCACTGCCGCGAGCACATGCCCAAGTGGAACACCATCTCCATCTCGGGCTACCACATCCGCGAGGCCGGGGCCACGGCGGCCCAGGAGATCGCCTTCACCCTGGCCGACGGCATCGCTTACGTGCAGGCGGCCATCGACACCGGGCTGGAGGTCGATGCCTTCGCCGGCCGGCTGTCGTTCTTCTTCTCCTGCCACAACCAGTTCTTGGAGGAGATCGCCAAGTTCCGCGCCGCGCGGCGGATGTGGGCGCGCATCATGAAGGAGC
>CAYVQE010000169.1:8226-11920 GCA_964454005.1 uncultured Myxococcales bacterium | reverse complement strand
CGGCAACCATCGCCAAGTGGCTGGAAACACTGCCGCGAGCGAACGACAGCTCGCTCGTGCGGCGCGCATCAGCGCGCCGGTGTTCCCATGTCTCTCTGTTCTTACTGGACAAATAAGTGTCAAGTGCCGGTGTCTGACACCCTTAGGCGGGCGCCGAGGAGATATTCTACGTTGCCGTCAGCGCCGGTGATGGGGGACTCGACGGTGCCGAGGAGGGTCAGGCCGAGTTCGTCGGTGGCCAAGGCGGCGATGTCGTCTACGGCCTGCTGGCGGGCGGCCGGGTCGCGCACGATGCCGCCCTTGCCCACCCGCTCGCGGCCGACCTCGAACTGCGGCTTGACCAGGGCCAGGATGGCGCCGCCCGGCCGCAGGCAAGCCACCGCCGGCGGCAGGCCCAGGCGCAGCGAGATGAAGCTCAGGTCGAACACCGCCAGCTCCACCCCACCGCCGACGTGCTCCGGGCGCAGATCGCGCACGTGGAAGCGCTCCATGACCACCACCCGCGCATCGGCTCGCAGCTTCTGGTGCAGCTGGGCGCGGCCCACGTCCAGCGCGTAGACCCGCGCCGCAGCGCGCTGCAGCAGACAGTCGGTGAAGCCACCGGTCGAAGCGCCCACGTCCAGCGCCCGGCAGCCGGACGGGTCGATGCCGAAGGCATCCAGGCCGCGGGCCAGCTTGAGCCCACCGCGCGAGACATAGGGATGGTCGCCGCCCTTGAGCCGCAGCGGGCTGTCGAGCGCCACCCGGGTGCCGGCCTTGTCCACCCGCTGGTCGCCGACCACCACCCGGCCGGCCATGATCAGGGCCTGGGCCCGGGCGCGGCTGGGCGCCAGGCCGCGCTCGACCAGCAGCCGATCCAGGCGCATCTTGTCGGCTCGGCGGGCCACGCGGGCGGGGCTCGGCTCAGGCGCTGCGGTCGGCCCGCAGCGCCGGCACCCGACACAGCCGGGCGGCCGCCCGGGCGATGCCGCCGGCGTCCAGACCCAGCTCGGCCCGCAGTCCGGCCGGGCTGCCGTGGGGAATGAAACGGTCGGGCACGCCCAGGTTGACCACCCGAGCCGCCAGCCCCTCGGCCTGCACCAGGGCGCCGACCGCCTGGCCGAAACCGCCGGCCAGGGCGTTCTCCTCCACCGTCAGCAGCCGCCCTGCCCGCCGGGCCAGGTCCAGCACCAGGCCGCGGTCCAGCGGCTTGGCGAAGCGGGCGTCGGCCACCGCCACGCGCAGCCCCTCGCGCTCGGCCAGTTGCTCGGCCGCGACCAGCGCCGGCTGCAGCATGGGCCCGATGGTCAGCACAGCCACATCGGGCGCGCCCGCCGGCTCGCAGACCAACCGGCCGCGGCCCACCGCCAGGGGCGTCAGCCGCTCGGGCACGGCCACCCCGCAGCCGGCCCCGCGCGGGTAGCGCACCGCCACCGGCCCGCCGACCTCCAGGCAGGTGCGCAGCATGCGGGCCAGCTCGGCCTCGTCGGCCGGCGCCATCACCGTCATGCCCGGAATGCAGCCCAGGTAGCTCAGGTCGAACAAGCCGTGGTGGGTGGGCCCGTCGTCGCCGACCACCCCGGCGCGATCGAGCGCGAAGATGACCGGCAGATCCTGCAGGCAGACGTCGTGCAGCACCTCGTCGAAGGCGCGCTGCAAAAAGGTCGAGTAGATGGCCACCACCGGCCGGTAGCCCTCGCAGGCCATGCCGGCGGCGAAGGTGACCGCGTGCTCCTCGGCGATGCCTACATCGTAGAAGCGGTCGCCGAACCGCTCGGCAAAGGCGTTCAGGCCGGTGCCGTCCGGCATGGCCGCGGTGACGGCCACCAGCCGCGGCTCGTCGGCGGCCAGCCGCAGCACGGTCTCCGAAAAGACCCGGGTGTAGCTCTTGGGCGCCGCGGCCTCGGGTTCGTCCTCGCTCTTGTCCGGACAGGCCGGCCCGATGCCGTGGAACCTGGTCGGCTCGTGCTCGGCGCACGACAGCCCGCGGCCCTTGACCGTGCGCACGTGGACCAACACCGGCCCGTCGAGCATCTTGACGTTGTGCAGCGTGGCCAGCAGGGCGGACAGATCGTGGCCGTCGACCGGGCCGACGTACTGGAAGCCCAGCCCTTCGAACAGCAGCCCCGGGGTCAGCAGGGCCTTGCTGGACTCGACCCCGCGGCGCATCCAGTCGAGCATCACGTCGCCCCAGCGCGGAAAGCCGGTCAGCAGATCCTTGACCCGGCGCCGGGCCAGGTTGAAGCCGCGGCCGGTGAGCTTGCGCGAGAACCAGTTGCTCATGGCGCCGACGTGATCGGAGATGAACATGCCGTTGTCGTTGAGCACCACCACCAGGTCGCGCTCCAGCGAACCGGCGTGGTTGAGCGCCTCGAAGGCCAGCCCACCGGTCATGCCGCCGTCGCCGATGACGGCCACCGCCCGGCCGCGCTCGCCCTTGAGCCGCTTGGCCTCGGCCAGGCCCAGCGCGGCGCTGATGCTGGTCGAGGCGTGGCCGGCGCCGAACACGTCGTGCTCGCTCTCGGCCCGCCGGGTGAAGCCGCTCAAGCCGCCGGGCCGGCGGATGGTGTGGAAGCGGTCGCGGCGGCCGGTCAGCAGCTTGTGGGCGTAGGCCTGGTCGCCGACATCCCAGATTAGCGCGTCGCGGGGCGACTCGAACACGGTGTGCAGCGCCACGGTCAGCTCGACCACGCCCAGCGAAGAGGCCAGGTGGCCGCCGTTGGCGGTGATGACCTCGATGATGCGGGCCCGCAGCTCGCGGCACAGCGCGGGCAGCTGCCCCTCGGGCAGCCGCCTGAGATCCAACGGCGAATCGACCTGATCGAGCAGAGCCATGGTGGAGGCCTCCCGGCGTGTGCTGCAGCCGCGTCCAGCGGGCTGCCGTGGCGGCGTCAGATTACGCCACAAATCCCCAAGGATCAAGCGGTTGAACGGGATACGGGGACTTGCCTGGCCGGCTGCGGCCGTGCTAGCATGACCCGGACGCCCCGATACTGCGGGTGCAGGAGCCATGATCATGTTGCGCAGAGCGTTGCCGATCGCCGCCATCTGCGGCCTGGGGTGTGTCGCCGTCGTCCAGTGCGGCAGCAGCAAGGCCGGGCTGGGTGAGTTCTGCGACGCCGATGCGGATTGCAGCCCGGGCCTGGTCTGCGAGAACAACATCTGCGTCTCGGGCGGCAGCGACGACTGCACCCCGGCCTGCCAGGAGTTCCAGACCTGCTTCCAGGGCAGCTGCGTCGACATCGGCGACCCCAACGACAAGGACGGCGACGGCTCCCCGACCGGGGTGGACTGCGACGACTTCAACGCCCAGATCAACCCCGACGCCCACGAGTACTGCGACGGAGTGGACAACAACTGCAACGGCCTGGTGGACGAGGGCTGCCCGGCCTGCGCGGACGGCGACGTGCAGCCCTGCGGCACCGACATCGGCGAATGCATCGCCGGGGTGCAGACCTGCAACTCCGGTGGCTGGGGGGTGTGCAGCGGAACCGCCCCGCAGCCCGAGCGCTGCGACAACAGGGACAACGACTGCGACGGCCTGACCGACGAGGTCTGCCCGTGCCAGAGCGGCGATCAGGTCCCCTGCGGCCTGGACGTCGGCAACTGCGCTTCCGGCCTGCAGACCTGCGAGGATGGCGCCTGGAGCGGCTGCGCCGGCAGCGAGCTGCCGCGCGCCGAGCTGTGCAACGGCCTGGACGACGACTGCGACGGC
>CAYVQE010000169.1:0-8216 GCA_964454005.1 uncultured Myxococcales bacterium | reverse complement strand
GACCGACGACGGATTCGGCCTGGGCCTGGCTTGCGACGGCGAGGGCGAGTGCGGTGCCGGGGTGATCGAGTGCAGCGGCGACCTGGACGTGCGCTGCGACACCATGCCCGGCGGGTCCAACGACCAGTCCAGCGCCGAGCAGTGCGACGGGCTGGACAACGACTGCGACGGCCTGACCGACGAGGGCCTGGAGGCCGACCAGGCCCCCGACACCTGCGCCCTGGCCCAGGAACTGGGGGGTCTGCCGGACAACGTCGAGGGCGGCTCGCGGGTGACCGTGATCGGCAACCTGTGGCCGCCGGACGACGAGGACTGGTACAAGGTCACCGCCAACGACGACGTCAACGAGGATCTCGAGGACGGCTGCGACTCGTTCCACTTCGCCGCCCGTTTCGACAGCAACCCCGGGGCGCTGGTGCTGGACATCTACACCGACGGCTGCGCCCCCGAGGGGCTCGAGTGCCGCGACGCCGACAGCTTCAACCACTTCTACGACTTCAACGACATGCAGGGCGGCCAGCCGGTGGGCCAGTGCGGCTGCCAGGGGGTCGATCCGCTCGAGAGCGTCGAGGGGTTGAACCTGTGCACCGACGATACCAAGACCTTCTACATCCGGGTCCACGCCGGCGAGGGCTCGGTCCAGACCTGTGAGAACTACGAGCTGACCTTCTCCAACGGGGTTCCGGTCCCCATCGAATAAACGGCGCAACGGTTGTTCCGGCCGGCCGCAGCCGGCCGCCGGATACGGGGAGAACCATGAGATCGATGGTCACCAGATTCATGCTGCCGGCGCTGGCCGGCGCCGGCGTCCTGCTCGCCGGTTGCGGGCCGGAGTCCGGCGGCGGCCTGGCGCTGCAGATCCACTACAACCCGGGCGACGGTCCCCAGCAGCTGCGTTCCAACGATCCGCCGCCGGACGGCACGGCGCCCGATGACATCACCGACTACCGCATCTGCGTCTCGGCCCCGGACATGAGCAAGCCCAAGTGCCAGAATTTCAACCGGGCCGATCATCCCAGCGGGGCCAAGCTGGGCGGGCTGAAACCGGGCTCCGGCCGCACCGTGACCTTCCAGGGCTACGACGTCGGCGCCGAGTACGCCGTGCGCTGGTGCGGCAAGGTCGACGGGATCGAGGTCAAGGGCGATAAGACCACTGCGGTCAGCATGTACATCTCGGCCTGCAGCGACTTCACCGCCGTGCGCAACGGCATGCAGCACCGGCGCGCTTTTCACACGGCCACCCGGTTGGACGACGGCCGGGTGCTGGTGGCCGGCGGGTTCTCCAGCCTGTCCGGTCCGGCCGCCTGCAGCGGCGGCTCGTGCTATACCCTGAGCGCCACCTCCTCGATCGACATCTACAACCCGCGCACCGGCCAGTTCGACCCGTCCAGCGGCCTGGAGCTGATCCATCCGCGGGGCCTGCACAGCGCCAGCCTGCTGCCCGACGGCAAGGTGTTGATCGCCGGCGGTGCGGCCAAGGCCATCTGGCGGGTCAGCTTCCCCGACGGGCCGCTGCCGGTGATCGAGGTCGACACCGGGGCGGGCGGCGACGACAGCCTGGCCGGCAACTCGGCCGAGCTGATCGATCCGGCCAGCAACAGCGTCGAGGAGATCAACCTGACCACCGCCCGCGCCGATCACCGGGCGGTGCGCTTTTCCAGCGGCGACGCGCTGCTGCTCAACGGCCTGGCCCCGGCCACCAATCAGCCGCTGGACTCGTTCAGCCGCTACGCGGTCGACCAGGTCGGCTTCAGCGACATCGGCAACGCCGCCAACGCCCCGCGCCAGGGCATGGCCGTGGCCGAGTTCGCCGAGCACACCTTCCTGGTCTGGGGCGGCAACCACGCCGACAGCGCCGACCCGGGTCCGTTCGCCGAGGTGGTCTACGAGGAGGCCGGCGGCGAGGTGTTCGTCTTCCAGCCCCAGTTCGTGCTGACCGCGGAGGCGAGTCAGGGCGATCCGGCCTTCTACGCCGCGGCCGCCTCCCCGGCCGCCAACCGGGTGCTGGTCACCGGCGGCATGATCGTGGACGAGGCCTACGACGACAGCCTGTCGAACCGGGTGCGCATCCTCAACACCTTCCGCCTGTGCGACATGGCGCCGCAGAACGAGTCCTTCGTCGAAACCGGCAACGAGACGCTGCGCTTCCCGCGCGCTTTCCATACCGCCAGCGCCCTGCCCGGCTCGCCGGTGGAGGGCGAGGTCATGGTGGCCGGCGGAGCCACCTACTACGATCCGGGCAGCCAGTCCTTCGAGCTGACCGAACGGGTGGAGTTCTTCTCGCCCGAGACCAAGACCTTCGATGAAAAACAGATCGACGCCCGCTCGGTGTCCCTGCTCGAGCCACGGGCCGGCCACGCGGTGGCCCCGCTGGGAGACGGCACCGTGTTTTTCAGCGGTGGGCTGACCGACAGCGGCAGCGGGCTGGATATCAGCGACACGGCCGAACTCTACAACCCCGCCCCCCGCAGCCTGCGGGTCGAGTGACCGCCGCGCTGCGCCCGCCCATGGTCGCCGTCGCGCAGATCGCCCTGGCCCTCGGGGTGCCCGTGCTGGTGCTGTGGCTCGAGCCCCGCTCGCGGGTGGTGCGCTTTCTGAGCCCGGTGGTGGTCTGCTACGGCGTCGGCATGCTGTTCGGCAACCAGCCCTGGGTGGCCTTCGACGACGACGTGGCGCTGGGCACCTGCAACGTGACGGTGGCGCTGGCCATCCCGCTGCTGCTGTACTCGACCGACATCGTGGCCTGGCTGCGGCTGGCCAAGAGCACGGTCATCTCCTTCTTCCTGTGCATGCTGGCGGTGATGCTGGCGGCGGCCGCCGCCCACCTGCTGCTCGGCTCCGGGGTCGAGCAGAGCCCCGACGTGGCGGGCATGCTGGTGGGCGTCTACACCGGCGGCACGCCCAACATGGCCGCCATCGGCACCGCGCTGCAGGTGCCGGCGAAGACCTTCATCCTGCTCAACGCAGCCGACATGGTGGTCTCGTTCGCCTACCTGTTCTTCATCCTGATGGTGGCCGGTCGCCTGCTGCGGCGCCTGGTGCCGCCCACCCCGCGCAGCCGCTCGGCCGAGGCCGAGCCGGACGGGCCCAGCTCGGTGGTGGCCCGGGTGCCGCCGCTGCGCTCGGTGGGCATCGGGCTGAGCCTGACCGCGGTGATCGTGGCCGCCGCCTTCGGCTTACGCCAGCTGGTGGGCGAGACGGCCCGCGACGCGGTGGCCATCCTGGTCATCACCAGCGCCGCGGTGGCCGCCTCCACCGTCGATCGGATCCGGCGGCTGCCGGGCACCCAGGACATGGGCCAGTTCCTGCTGCTGGTCTTCTGCGTGGCCATGGGCTTCACCACCGACTTCGGCGAGCTGTTCTCCTCGCCGACCGGCGTGTTCGCCTTCACCGCGGTGACCCTGTTCGGCGCGGTGATCATCCATTTCGCCGCCGCCACCGCGCTGCGGTTGGACCGCGACACCATCATCATCACCTCGGCGGCCGCCGTGTTCGGCCCCCACATGGTGGGGCCGGTGGCGGTGGCCATCAAGAACCGCGAGGTGCTGTTCTCGGGCATCGCCAGCGGCCTGGTGGGCTATGCGCTGGGCAACTACCTGGGCATCGGGCTGGCCTATCTGCTCGGTTGAGATCCACGACGCAAGGGAGGAGACATGAAGACCGACGCGTACCGGTTCCGGGGCTGGCGATCCGCCCGCCGGGCGATGGCGGCGCTGGCCGTCGCCGCGCTGGCCTGCGGTTGCAGCGCGCTGTCCTACGTGGGCTACCGGCTGGCGCCCGATGCCCCCGAAAACGAGGATGCCGCCATCGCCCTGGCCGGCCTGGAGCGCCCGGTGCGGGTGCTGCTGGACGACTGGGGCGTGTTCCACATCGAGGCCGAGACCGAGGCCGACCTGCTGCGGGCGGTCGGCTTCATGCACGGCCGCGATCGCTTCTTCCAGATGGACACCCTGCGCCGCTTCGCCCGCGGCCGGCTCAGCGAGCTGGTGGGCGAGCAGCAGCTGCAGTTCGGCAGCTCGGTCGACATGGACGCCACCATGCGCGGCTGGGGCTTCGACGCCCAGGTGGCCGACGACGCCGCCGCGCTCGACGCCGAGCACCGCGGGCTGATGCTGGCCTACGTCGACGGCGTCAACACCGCGCTCCGACGCCACCCGCCGATCGAGTACCGGCTGCTGGGCGTGGAGCCGGCGCCCTGGACCCTGGCCGACAGCTTCGCGGTCGGCCGGCTGGTGGCCTGGAGCATCAGCCACAACTGGGGCCAGGAGCTGTCGCGGCTGCTGCTGGCCGTTCACGGCGGCTGGCGGCGGGCGGCGGCCATCTACCCGCACGATCCCTGGCCCGGCCCGGCCGCGGTGGAGCTGGACGCGCCCGCCCGCGCGCTGCCGCCCGGGGTGGTGGCCGAGGCGCGGGCGCTGTTCCCGGCCCGGTCGGCGCCGCGCGGCGCCGCCGCGGCGCGCCCCGGGCCCGGCGTGGCCGCCGGTGCCTTCGCCTGGGCCAGCAACGCCTGGGTGGTCGGCGGCGGGCGCACCCCGAGCGGCAAGCCGCTGCTGGCCAACGATCCGCACATGTCCCACACCCTGCCCTCGCTGATGGTCCAGCAGCACCTGCGCTGCGGCGAACTCGACGTCATCGGAGTGACCGCGCCCGGGCTGCCCTACGTGCTCATCGGCCACAACCGCGAGGTGGCCTGGGGCCTGACCTCGGCGGTGGGCGACGCCATCGACCTCTACCTGGAGCGGCCGCTGGCCGACGATCCCGGCCGGGTGCAGGGCCCCGCCGGCCCCGAACCGCTGACCGCCGAGAAGATGACCATCCTGGTGCGCCGCGGCCACCGCATGGAGGCGCGCCCGGTCACCGTGCGGCGCACCCCGCGCGGCCCGCTGGTCAACGACCTCTACCCTGGCCTGCTGCCGGACGACGCGCCCTGGGTCAGCCTGCGCTGGGCCAGCGACGGGGTGGCGCACTCCATCGCCGCGCTGCGGCGGGCCAACCGGGCCGCCAGCGTGGCCGAGCTGCGCCAAGCCATGCTCGAGATGGTCACGCCCATCAACTCGATCATGGCGGCCGACAGCAGCGGCACCATCGCCCTGTTCCCCACCGGCCGGCTGCCGCGCCGGCCCGCCCACCGGGGGACCTTTCCGGTGCCGGCCTGGGTGCCGGCCTACGACTGGGACGGTTTCATTCCGCCCGCCGAGATGCCCATGTTCAGCGCCGGAGACGACGGTGCCTTCGCCCACGGCAACAGCCTGCTGTTCGATCCGGCCCGCGGTCCGGTGCTGCTGCAGATCGACTCGGCCCCGGCCTACCGGCTCGAGCGCATCCAGGACCTGCTGCGCGCCGCCGAGCGGGTCGACGTGGCCCACAACCGGCGCATGCAGCGCGACGTGGTGCTCTACCGGGCGCGGCGGCTGCTGCCGGCGCTGCGGGCCGACCTGGCCGAGCTGCGCGGTCTGCTGCCGCGCGAGGATCCGGCCCGGCGCCTGCTGGCCGAATGGGACGGCAGCGCCGGCGCCGGCTCGGCGGCGGCGGCGGTGTTCTTCGCCACCTACCGCGAGGCCTTCATCGCCGCCGTGGCCGACGAGGTCGATGCGCGCGCGCTCGGCTACCTGCTGTCGCAGCGCTACTTCATCAACGCCGTCGACCTGTGGTTCGACGACGCCGATCACCCGGTCTGGGACGACCGGCGCACCGCCGCCCGCGAACGCCGCGGCGACGTGCTGCGGGCCGCCTTCCGCCGCGCGGTACAGCAGCTGCGCGCCAGCCAGGGCGGCTCGGCCGAACGCTGGCGTTGGGGCCGGCTGCACCAGCAGCAGTCGCGCCACCCCTTTGGCGGCAAGCTGCCGGCGTTCAACCTGCCGCGCTGGGAATCGCTGGGCGGGCCCGACGCGGTCTGGAAATCGCATCTCGACCTGGGCGCCGAGCAGCCCTTCGCCGCGGTGGCCGGCCCGGTCTATCGCATGATCGTCGACCTGGCCGATCCGGCCCACGGCTGGTGGATCATCGACACCGGCAGCTCGGGCTGGCCCTGCTCGGAGCACTACGGCGACCAGCACCGGCTGTGGAAGCGCGGCCAGTACGCGCCCATGGTGATGGACTGGACGGAACTCGAACGCGACGCCGCTGCGGTGCTGGCGCTGCAACCCAAGTGAGATCAGACGCCGGCCCGCTCAGACACCAGACCGACCAGCCCCACCAGCACATCGCCGCCGCGGCCGAAGGGGGCCAGTGCGGCCACGGCTTGGTCGGCCAGGGCTGCGGTTCGCTCGCGGGCCGCGGCCACGCCGACCGCGCGCGGGTAGGTACGCCGATCGTGGGCGGCGTCACCGCCGGTAGGCCGGCCCAGGCTGGCCTCGTCGCCGGTGGCCGCCAGCAGGTCGTCGGCCACCTGGAAGGCCAGCCCCAGCGCATCGCCGTACGCCTCCAGCGCCTGCTGGCCGGCCCGGTCGGCGCCGGCCACCAGGCCGCCGAGACCGACCGCGGCCTGGATCAACCGAGCCGTCTTGCGCCGGTGGATCGACTCCACCCGCTCGACGTCGGGCGCGCTGTGCCCATCGTCGGGCTCCACATCGTCGACCTGACCGCCGACCATGCCCGCGGCCCCGGCCGCCCGGGCCAGCAGCACCACCCCGGCGCCGGCGCGCTCGGCCGGCAGGCCGGCGGCCAACAGCTCGAAGGCGTGGGTCAGCAGGGCGTCGCCGGCCAGGATGGCCAGCGCCTCGCCGAAGCGCCGGTGGCAGGTGGGCCGGCCGCGGCGCAGATCGTCATCGTCCATGGCCGGCAGGTCGTCGTGGATCAGCGAGTAGGCGTGCACCAGCTCCACCGCGCCGGCCGCGTCCAGACCGAGTTGCTCACGACCGCCGGCGCAGCGGGCAGCGGCCAGACACAGCAGCGGCCGCAGCCGCTTGCCCGGGCCCAGCAAGGCGTAGCGCATGGCCTCGGCCAGCCGCGGCGGGCAGCCCGGCCGGCCCGCCAGCTCGTCCATCCAGCCACGCAGCCGATCGTCGATGCGCTCGACCCAGGTGTTGCGGAAGGTCTCGAACAGCAGCCGCTGCGATCGGCCGGTCCGGCTCACGCGTCCCCCGCCTCCGGCTCCAACAGCTCGCGGATGGCCGCCAGCAGCGGCTCGGCGTCCCGCTCGTTGGGCACCCAGCGGTCGCAGCAGGCGGCCCGGGCCCGGGCCGCGCCGCTGGCCTCGTCGGCCACCAGCACCACCCGCACGTCCTTGAACTTGTCGGAGCACTTGAGCGAGCGGCACAGGTCGAAGCAGTCGGTCCAGGCGCTGGCGGTGTGCATCACCAGCACGTCGGGCTCGTCCACGTCGAGCCGGCTCACCAGCCGCAAGCCGTTGGGGGCCACCAGTACCTCGAAACCGGCCGCCTCCAGCCGGTGGGTCAGGTGGCGTTCGGATTGCGGGTCGGAATCCAACAGCAGGACGGTGCGCTTGTCGAGTTCCACGGCGATCGCCTCGGCTCTCTCCCCACCCACTCGATCGCTCAGTCCTCCACCTCGAACGGCTCCTCGTGTGGCCCCCCGCCTTCGCCGTCGGGCTGGAGCAGCAGCCGGACCTTGTGGTCTGCCTCGTCCAATCGCGCCATGCCGGCCTTGGTCAAGCCCACCCCCTCCTCGTAGAGGGCGATGGACTGCTCGAGCGGCAGCTCGCCCTGCTCGAGCTGCTCGACGATGACCTCCAGCCGCTCCATCAGCGCCTCGAAGTCGGGCGGCTCGACCTTCGCCGCAGTGCGTCGCGCTCTTTTTGCCTCTTTGCCGGTCATGGCGCCTCGCTCCCGGTCCGCCGCCGGCCGGCGCCGGCGGCCGCCGGATGGGGGTAGTCTGCGGCATCGCCCGGGGCCCGGTCAAGGAAAACCGCCTGGCCGATTGCAGTAATAACGTATTGGAAATCAGCTCGTTTCCTCGTCGGACGGCTCCACCTGCTCCACCCGGGCGCGCAGCCGGCCGCGGGCCGGGCGCACGCCGAGCGCATCGCCCGGCCGCAGCCGCCCGGCATCGCGCAGCAGCCGCCCGTCGGGTCCGGTGACCAGGCTGTAGCCGCGGCCGAGCACCGCCAGCGGGCTGAGCCCGGCCAGGGCCTGGCTGCGGGCCTCCAGCCGCTGGCGCCGCCGGCGGACGGCGTCGCGGCCGGCCGCGTCCAGACGCCGGCGCAGTCCAGCGAGCCTTTGGCGGCCGGCGCGCAGGCGGCTGCGCGGCTCGCCGGC
>CAYVQE010000168.1:0-11971 GCA_964454005.1 uncultured Myxococcales bacterium | reverse complement strand
CCGCGCTGGGGCGATGTCGCGTAGCGACCGCGGCGCAGGGCATCCTGGGCCCAGCTGATCCGGTTCTTGTAGACAAGCTGGGTCTTGCTCGGCAGCATCTCTTCCCTGTCTTCTTCTGTCAGGCCGACCTCGTCGGCCACGGCCTCGTAGGCGTCGCGGGCGCGTACCGGTTGGGACCGCTTGCCCAGGAAATGCAGGAGGGGGCCGATGAACTCCTCGTAGGAAGGTAACGCCATTTGACCTCCGTAGACCGGCTGTCACGCGATGGCATTCTGCCCGCGCTGTCTGTCAGTGACCGCGATTGTCACACCTGTGTGCTGCAATAGCAAGAGGGAAGGAGGGTTGGCTGGTGGATGGAGTGTTTCTAGGTGGTTACGGGGTGTTGAGGCGCGGGCAGGGCTGGTGGCGGGTCGCTGCTGGGCGTGGGTGGCTGCGGATTGACTCGGTAGCTGGTGGCGATAGAATGTGGCCACTTTCTGGCGGCTGGAGCGGAGAGCGACTGGTATGGCGGTGCGGGTGGATCGCGAGTACTCGGTTCCGTTTCTGACCGAGGTCGATCCGGACATGCGGCTCAAGGGGTCGGTGGATCCTTTGGGGTTGGAGCCGGTTTGGGTGTTCTTCGGGCGGCGGGTGGTTTCGAATCTGACCACGGTCACCGATTCGCTGCGGGGTTTTACCACCGTGATGCTGGGCTTGTATCTGGCCGAGAAGCTGGTGGACGAGTTGGGGTGGGACGAGGCGGAGCGGCTGGAGGTGTTTTTGGGGGCCGAGGTGTTGGCGGCTTTCAGCCGGGAGGTGGTTGACGCGGATGCGGCCGGGCGGGTGTTGGGTCGCTTGCGGGTGCGGCGGCGGCTGCAGCAGCGGCGGCCGCGGGTTCGGTTGATGGGGGCACGGCGGGAGCGGATTCTCAGCGAGCAGAAGGCTTATGGGCTGTGGGGGCTGTACATGGTGGCCTCGCGCGACAGCGGGCTGGTCGAGCCCCGGGGCCATCGGTTGACACCAGTGGCGCGCGAGCACATCGAAGGCCGCTTGCAGCGGGTGGGCCTGGGGCAGGGCGAGGAGCTGGTGCGGCTGCTGGCACGGCCCCAGGCGCTGTTCGAGCCGCGGGGGCGGGATCGCCGGCTGGCCGCGCGGGTGGCCGCGCTGCACGCGCCCGGGCTGGCGGCCGACGAGCGGGGCTTCTACGAACGGCACCTGCTGCTGGCCGGCCGGGCCGGGGAGGGGCTGCGCCAGGAGCGGCTGTGGGGCCTGATGCAGCGCGTGTTCAAGCGGGCCCGCGGGCGCTGGTCGCGGCCCTTCGATGCGGCGGATCTGCAGGCGCTGATCGAGGCGGCGCGCGGGGGTGGGGATGCAGAGCTGGCCGCGCACCTGGCGCAAATCGGGCGGCTGGATCGGGTGCTGGGTGCGGCCGCGGCGCTGTTCGATCGCTTGCTGGCCGCGGATGGGCTGACGCTGCGCGAGCTGGTGGCCGAGGTGGCCGCGGTGTGGCCCGCCGCTGGCCTGCAGCTGCAGCCCGCGGCGCTGGCCGAGCCGGTGCCGCTGGCCAAGGCCGAGCGGGCCGAGCTGGTGGCGGCCATCGAGAAGCTGGCCCGCGCGCTGGCGGCGGGGCGCTACCGGCAGGCCGTCAGCAGCCTGCTCGAGCAGAACGCCTTCGTCATGCGGCACCGCGGCGGCAGCCCCTGGGTGGCGCTGCGCTCGGGGCGGCTGCAGGTCGACTACCGGCCGGGCGAGGCCGGCTTGCCGGAGCCCGAAGCGCTGTACGACGGCCTGCACTACTCCTATTTCCTGGGCGCGCTCAAATCCATCGGCGCGCAGGTGCAGGGACTGGGGCGCGACCATGGCTGATGCGCTCCGCAGCTCGATACAGCGGCTCCAACGCGCCGCCGCCGGCGGCAGCGGCCGCGCCCCGGGGCCGGGCCCAGGAGGCCGCCGTGGCTGACCGCGACTCCGGGCCGCGGCGCCAGGTGCTCTCCGAGGCCCTGAAGCAGGCCATAGACGGCCGCCGGGTCGCCGCGGCCGTGTTCACCAGCTACACCTTCGACCCCGGCTTTTTCGAGCGCCAGCTGCTGCCGCTGCTGTTCGACCGCGCCTTCAGCCGGCAGGACATGGTGCGGCTGATGCAGCTCGAGGATTCGCTGCGCGGGCTGGAGCGGCTGGCCGTCTACTACGACCGCCGGGCCCTGGAGCCGACCCACGGCTCGGCCCGGCTCGACTACCAACGCATCGGCCTGGCCCCGGCCGGCCGCGTGCTGCACGCCAAGAACGCCCTGCTGCTGGTCGAGGACCGCGACCCGGAGACCGGCGCGACCCGCCCCAGCCTGCTGGTGCTGACCACCTCGGCCAACCTGACCGAGGCCGGCTGGTGGCGCAACCTGGAGACGGCCCACATCGCCGAGATCGCCGCCGGGCAGCGCAGCTCGCTGCGCGGCGATCTGCTGTCGCGGGGCCGTGCGCTGGGGCTGATCGACCGCCTGCTGCACGCCGACCGCGCCGGCGCCGGCGGCGCCGACCACGGCGCGCTCGAGGCCGTGCGCCGCTTTTTGAAAAACGAGACCTACGATCGCCTGCAGGCCAGCCACGGCAGCCAGCTGCATCCCCGGCTGTACACCGGCCGCGAGCGCTTCCCCGATTTCCTGCGCCGGACGCTCAACGTGGGCCCGGGCGGCTACCGGCTGGAAGTGGTGGCGCCCTTTCTGGACCAGACCGACGACGCGCGCACCCTGCGCCGGCTGATCGATACGCTGCAGCCCGAGGCCACCCGCATCCTGCTGCCGCGCCGGGCCGACGGCAAGGCCGCCTGCAGCGAGGCGCACTACGACGCCGTCGAAGACATGCCCGGCGTCCGGTGGGCCGCCTTGCCCGCCGGCCTGCTGCGCCTGTCGGCCGACCACCGCAACGCGGCCGAGCGCTTCGTCCACGCCAAGGTCTACCGCCTGTTCAGCCCGCAAGGGCGCTGGCAGGTGCTGGTGTCGGGCTCGGTCAACCTGACCGCGGCCGCCCACGGCGGTGCCCGGCGGGGCAACCTGGAGAGCGCGGTGCTGGTCGACCAGGCCAACCTGCCGGTCGCGCCCCGCTGGTGGTTGCAGCCCGACGAGCGGGTCCGGCCGGCCTTCGACCCGCTGCAGCCGCCCGAGGCGCTCGACCGCACGGCCGCCGGCGACCTGCTGCTGCGCTATGACTGGGCCGGCGCCCGGGCCGACTACCGCTGGCTGCCGCCGGCCGGGAAACCGGCGCCCGGGCGCATCGAGGTACACGGCGGCGGCCGGCTGCTGTGCGCCCTCGCGCCGCCGCGCGCCGGGCGCTGGCGCCCGTTGGCGCAGCGGGCGGCCGCGGCGCTGGGGCGCCACCTGCGCAGCTCGTCGCTGGTCGAGCTGCACCGGCCCGGCGCCGAGCCGCTGGTGCTGCTGGTGCGCGAGGCGGGCATGGCGCACAAGCCCTCGCTGCTGCACGAGCTGAGCCCGGAGCAGATCCTGGAGTACTGGTCGCTGCTGTCCGACGAGCAGCGCGACCACTTCCTGGCCGGCCAGCTCGAACGACAGCTTGCCGCGGCCGCCGGGCAGGACCCCGGCCTTGTGCAGCTCGAGCCGGGCGGCTCGATGTTCGATCGCTTCGCCGGCATCTTCCACGCCTTCTCCTGCCTGGAAGAGCACGTGGCCGACGCCCTGGAGGCCGAACCGCCGCGCCGGCGCGAGGCCGAGTACCGCCTGCTGGGCCGCAAGTTCGACTCGCTGCCCTCGCTGGTGGACAAGGTGGTCAAAGATCCCAAACAGGACCCGGTGCAGCGCTACCTGCACCTGCTGTGCGCCCGCGAGCTGCTCGACCGCTTGCAGGCCGCCCACCCCGCCTTCTTCACCGCCCACGCCCGGCGCCTGGGCGCGCTGCGCGAGCAGCTGGCCGCCGTGGCCGACGTCAAGGCCGCGCTCGACCTGGGCCCGGGGATCGACCGCGAGCGTTTCTTCCGCTGGTTCGAGCAGACCTTCGGCCAACCCATGCCCCTGCCCGGCGAGGTCGAGCCCTGATGCACGGCATGCCGCCCATCGACCTGGACACCGCCGGCCGGCTGATCGACTTCAGCGGCCGTTCCGACGCGGCCCGGGCCTTCGCCGGCGACCAGCTCGAGGGCGCCGTGGCCCTGTACAACATGCTGGCCGAGCAGGGCTGCGCCTACCTGGCCGACGAGGTGGGCATGGGCAAGACCTACGTGGCCCTGGGTGTGGTCGGCCTGCTGCGCCACTTCCAGCCCGGCGCCCGGGTGCTCTACATCGCCCCGCGCGAGAACATACAGCGCAAGTGGCACAAGGAGCTGCTCAACTTCACCAGGAACAACTGGCGGCTGCGCGACAACCGGGTCAAGACGCTGCAGGGCGATCCGGTCGCCGAGCCGGTGCCGTGCCGCAGCCTGGCCGATCTGCTGCACCAGGTGGTGCGCAACGCCAACCGCGATTTCCTGCTGCGGCTGCCCAGCTTCAGCCTGGCCATCCCGCCGGGCCAGCTGCGCGCCCGCCGCCGCGCACTGCTGCACGAGCTGCCCTGGAGCGAGCTGGCCGAGCTCGACCTGCGCCAGGCCGTGCACCGGCCGCAGCTCTTCAAGGACGCCTACGCCCGGGCGCTCAACGCGGTGCTGCCCGAGTTCGACCTGGTGCTGGTCGACGAGGCCCACAACCTCAAGCACGGCTACGGCCCGCGGGTGGCCGCGCGCAACCGGGTGCTGGCCCTGGCGCTGGGCCGGCCCGACCCCGAGGTGCCGCTGCACCGCGGCGGCGGGCCGCGGGCGCGGCGGGTGCTGCTGCTGTCGGCCACCCCGCTGGAGGGCCGCTTCGTCGAGCTGTGGAACCAGCTCGACGTGCTGGGCTGCGGCGACCGGCTGGGCCAGCTGGCCGACGCGGAGCTGGATCCGGCCGCGGCCCGGCGGCTGGCCCGGCGGGTGCTGGTGCGCCGCTTGGCCCGGATGGACATCGGCGGCCGCAAGCACACCAAGAACATGATCCGGCGCGAGTGGCGCGGCGGTGGCGTGACGCGCCACGACGAGCCGCTGGCCGGCGGCGACGACCACCAGCGGCTGATCGTGGCCCTGGTGCAGAAGAAGGTCACCGATGCGCTGGCCCGCCAGGGCCGCCGGCAGGGCCGCGGCTTCAAGCGCAGCTTCCAGATCGGCATGCTGGCCTCGTTCGAGAGCTTCCTGCAGACGGCCAAGGTGCGGCCCGCCGGCCCGGGCGCCGCCGGCGGCGACGCGGACGACGCAGACGACGCGGACGACGGCGCGGCCGCCTTCGACGGCGCCGCCCAGACCGACGATAGGCTCGAGCGCGAGGGGCTGGACACGCCCACGGTCGATCGCATCGCCGCCGGCTACCGGCGCCGCTTCGGCCGCAGCATGCCGCATCCCAAGATGGACGCGGTGGCCGCCGCCGCGGCCGGGGCCATGCTGCGCGGGGAAAAGACCCTGGTCTTCGTGCGCCGCGTCGCCAGCGTGGCCGAGCTGGCCGACAAGATCGGCGAGCGCTACGACGACTGGCTGCACGGCTACCTGCACCGCCACAGCCGCGGCCGGGTGCGCGCCCAGATCGACCGGGCCTTCCAGCGCTACCGCGACCAACGGCGCCGGCGCACCACGCCCGAGGCCCTGCTGCGCAGCGGCGGGCCGCGGCCCGGCGCGGACGGCCGCGACGACGCCGGCGGCCGCGACACCTTCTTCGCCTGGTTCTTCCGCGGCGCCGGGCACGATCGCAAGCTGCTCAGCGGTGCGGCCTTCCGCCGCAACCGGCTCGACAGCGAGAGCGGCGCCCTGTCGACCCTGCTGCTCGACAACCACCTGGTCTGGCTGCTCGGCGACCCCGAGCCGCTGCCCGGGCTGGCCGCGGCCACCGGCCTCGACGCCGACACGCTGCGCGACCGGCTGCGCGACGAGGCCTACCGGCTGTTCCGGCGCGACTCCAGCCAACACACCTACGTCCTGCAGCGGGTCTATATGGCCTACCAGGAGGCCGCGCTGCGCCTGCTGGCCGCCATGGACAGCGACCTCGGCCGCCAGGCCCAGGTGCTGCTCGACGAGGTCTACCCCCACCGGCCGGCGGGTCAACAGGCCACCCCGGACGCCTTCCCCGGCCAGGCCAAGCACACCCTGCACCGCCGCACCCTGTTCACCGCCCTGGCAGCGCGGCCCGGCCTGTGCGAAGCGCTCTGGCCGCAGCCGGACACGAGCCTGGATTTTCGCGAGGCACTGCGCGAGCGCGAGCTGCGCCGCGAGCTGCTGGCCGGCGCCATCCGCCTCGGCCATCCCTTCATCGACCTGTGGCTGCAGTACGCAAAGCAGCTCCGCTCGCTGGCGGCCGGCCGCAGCCAGGCCGGCGACCGCAACGGCCGGCAGCTGATCGCCGACTATCTCGATGCGCTCGAGCACCAGCGCGACCGGGCCGAGCTGCACGGGCCCACCTCCGGTCACCGACCCGCCGAGCCGTCCGCTCCCCCCGGCCCCTCGAGCTACAGCGAGCTGGCCGCCATCGGCCGCAACTACGATCTCATCCTGGACACCAACCTGCCCGCCATCCACGGCCAGGCCCTGTCCCGGCTGCGCGCCGGCCTGGCCCCCAGCCTGTCGAACCAGACCCCGGTGGGCGGCATGTGGGGCCGCGTCAACGACCGCCTGCTGCGCCAGTTCCGCATGCCCGGCTACCCCTACGCCCTGATCACCACCGACGTGCTGCAGGAGGGCGAGGACCTGCACACCTTCTGCTCGCGGGTGATGCACTACGGCATCTCCTGGACGCCGTCGAGCATGGAGCAGCGCACCGGCCGCGTCGACCGCATCGGCTCGCAGACCCACCGCCGCCTGGCCCGCTGCGACAGCGCCGCCGGCGAGGACCTGCTGCAGGTCTACTATCCCTTCCTGGCCGAGACCTACGAGTCGGTGCAGGTGTGTCGGCTGATGGAACGCATGAACCACTTCCTCGAGCTGCTCCACCGCGACTTCGGCACCGACCCCACCCGCGACGGCCGCCTCGACGTCAGCCGCCACATCCTGACCACCGAGCGCCCCAGACCCCAGATAAAAGAGCCGCTGCAGAGCGCCTTCGACATCGACCCCAAGTGGCTGCCGAAGAAAGGCACCCCCCCGGCCATAGATCCCCAGCAGCCCCAGCGCCTGCTGAGACTGTTCGACCAGCTCATCACCCAGGCAGCCACCAAGATCCGCATCGACGATCTCCAACGCCCTCGCAGCCACATCCGCCAGGGCACCACCTACCTGCGCGACGACACCCCCATCCCCCCGGGCGCCGACCGCCGCGGCACCCGCAAACAACCATTCCAGGCCGAGCTGCGCACCGCCACCGGCGGCGGCCGCATGATCCTGCGCTGCACCAGCCCCATCGGCTTTCTACGCGACGGCACCCCAGCCGCGACCTACGAACTCATCTTCTCCATCCAACGCCGACCCAACCACGCCAAGATCAGCGCCATCCGCGACACCCAACGAGGCGGCCTACACCTGACCGCCGACGCCGACATACTCTTCCACCCGGCCACCACCCAACCCGAAGAGGTCCGCCACACCATCGAGCGGGCGGTGCGGTGTGCCGATGTCGTGGAAAAAGAAGTCTTTGGCATCGACGAGGAGCCTGGTAAGCTACTGGCAACACTGCGCTGCCGGGAGAGCGATCGTGAATAAGATCGCCAAGCTGCTACGAGGTACGACCCGCCTGCCCGACTCGGGGGCCGCCGTGCGCCGGGTGGGGCAGCGGATCGAGGTGCGGTTCCGCAATGGGCGCAAGCAGATGGTGCGGATAAGGCGCGTGGGTGATCGCTACGAGCTGAGTTCGACGGTGATCGGCAGGCGCCGTGCGGATGGGCTTGGGTGGGAGGATCTTGCTGAGCGGCTCTGGGGGAGGAATCGAGAGGCGGATGTGGTGGGTTTTGGGCTGGATGGCAGGGGAAGGGTCGTCGGTAAGATAGACCAGCTGGCGCAGACTTTCGACCAAGAGGAGCTTGTCTACTATCTGGATAGATTGGCTTTCGAATGCAGTCGGTTGGAATGGGTATTGACAGGAACCGACCTGTTGTAAGATCCCAAGGTGGAACAGAGCAGTGGGAGTAGAGTTTAGATGACCAATGACTGTGGGAAACCCGCCTTCCTGAGGAACTGTGTAAATTTGGTCGCGTCTAGGAGAGTGGCCTTTCTGCAGTTAGAACTCGAACGCATCGTCGCCGGGCTGATGCTGGGGCAGAGAGGGGCGAGCGATCGACAGGTAAACGTCTAATACTCTGAGAAGGGAGTGACTTATAAAATGGAACGGTTTCTTAAGGGTTTTGAGTGGAAAACTTGCTCTGGAAGAAAACTAGTCATAGACGAATCGAAAGCTCCAGCTAAGTTTGGATTCCGGGCAAGATCATATGCTGTAACTGAAGTGGAAAAAAAACATTTTTTTGTTATCACTGTGAATATATCAGAAGCGTTCTTTGAAATCGCCAGAAGCCTACAGGCAATAGAGAAAAGTTTCAATATACTGTTAGGCGATGAACCAGAAGACCAAAATAAAAAATGTTCTCCTTGGGCATTTCATCAAGTATGGCATGAATTTGCATGCTCTAAACTGCTTATAGAGCTAGAGGAAGGATTGGAGGAAAATACACATCTATACGTGACACCAGAGTCTTTGAGAAACGACTTAGACAGAGAACGCAAAGTTGATACTGTTATTATTAGCAAACAACAAAAAATGAAAATAGAAGCATTTCTGGATGAATTTGACTGCGTAGATAAGGAGGCCGACATGGATTCAGGAAAATTTGTTTTTATAGCGATGCCATTTTCTGATGCTTTATCTGACGTGTACAACTTGGTAATCGAACCTGTCTGCACGTCGGCAGGTCTCATACCGATACGTGTGGATAAAGAACATTTTAGCGATGATACAGTCAGTCGTGTTTTCAAAGATATCATGGTTAGCAGGTTCATTATTGCTGATTTGTCAGGTCATAATCCAAACGTCTGCTATGAGCTTGGGTATGCAAGGGCGCTAGAAAAAAACTTTGTGGTGATATGCCAGGATCGAAATAGTATTCCATTCGACTTTCGCCTATTGCCACATATATTTTATAGTTTGTCTGAACTGACTAGTCTAAAACAAAAATTGGCTGAAAAGATTACTGGTATTATTAAAAGCGATGCCTTTTCTTTGATTGAAAGGACGATCAATGACAAGAGCGATTGCAGGAATTAGGATAATTTTCAAAAACAGACATGGAGGATATCCCTGCAAGGACTACAAACCCTCGGCCATGTATCTCAAGAAGGCCATTATCCAGACCATGTACCGTGACGACCTGAAGACGGTCACCGACGCCCACGACGTCAATAACGTCGACCGCCGGAGTCGCAGATCCATGGCAAGGTCCGTCGTTATCCGGACGTTGAGGCACTCCTCCTTCAGGTCTGTGTTTGTGCAGCCCACGATGCAGGTCTTTTAGCGTCCGATTCTAGATGGATTTCGAACTGTTTTCCCGCATGGGACGTGGGGCGAAAACTGCCCAAGCATCGAGAACCCCTTTGATCCCTGGAAGGTCCGACTTCTTGCTGGTTGCTCTCCTTGACAACCATTCTCGAAGTTGACGAACGGGATCGAGCGCCATCGTTCATGGGAACTCCCAAACAACTTCTTCTTGACAAACAGAACCGAATGAATCAAAGATCATTCATGGTTATGGTCAGAGGTCAAACACTGGATGAGTCCAAACAGCAGCGCATATTGGATGCGGCGCTGGAGGTGATTTCAAAAAAAGGCTACGGAAATATCTCGATACCCTCTATGGCTCTCCAAGTAGGAGATCTATTGAGCCTGGCGGGTCTTGAAAATTTTCGGTGTTTACTTTCAGTCGCCGGGCGGACGGCGGCGAGCCGGACAGTCGCTGCGCCGCGTCGGAGTGGCAGCGAAGGAGAGAACAGCCACATGCTGGGCGATGCTCGGGGTCGCCCAAGGCTTGACGAGTGCTGGACTTGCCCGGAACCTCAGGTGCTCGCGGAAGCGGGTCACGAAGGTGTTAGGCCACAAATGAATCGACATTTTCTTGGAGTTGCCCCGTTTTGCGGTCGGGCTTCCGCAGTATCTGACTCGCCGCGACATTTATTTATAAGTTGGGGGAATCAGTGATACGGATAAGCCAGCTTAGCGCCGGGGGTAAACGGCTGTCGTTGCCCGCTTTCTTCCCATCGATCTCAAGCATAAAGACTAACTTCTCTCCGTTCGAGTATCTTCGGCTATTGGTGCAAATCGGCCACCCGCAGTTCCTTATATCGGCGTATGACTTACTTCGAGCCGAGACCGAAGGCAGCGACACTCAAGCGCTCATTGGCGACGCCGGAGCCAACAACGTAATAATTCTTACAGACTCAGGAAATTACGAGAGCTACTGGAACCACGACGCCAAATGGAGTGTAGAAAGTCTCCACAAGATTCTGCCGACCATCCAATGCGACTTCAGGTTCACCTACGACAATCAAAATCCGCCAAAGACGGCAGAGGAGATAGCCACCGATGTAGTGGCGCATATCGAACGTGATAGCGCTGTGAGCGCGCCAGGTATTGTTGCGCCGATTATACATGGCACTCCACTCAATTTGGACAGAGCATGCCAACTCGTCGTGGAACGTACATCAGTCGAATTTATCGCCGTGGCAGAACGAGAGCTTGGAGACGGCATCCTGGAGCGCACTCGTTCTGTACGGCAGATCCGGGCGGCGCTCGATGATAGCGGCAGGGATGTGGCGCTCCACATCCTGGGCACCGGCAACCCTCTGTCAATCGCAACGTTTTCCGTTGCTGGAGCCGATTCCTTCGACGGTCTCGAATGGTGCCAAACGGCGGTCGACCATAGTTCAGGACGGCTATCACATTTCCAACATGGAGACCTCTTCTTGCATCAGACGCCAGTGGGGCTCGCCCCTAAGGGACAGTTTGCTGCCGCAGTCCTTGCTCACAACCTTTTGTACTTTGAGAAATTGATGAGAGGGCTTCGTGCTGGGGGGACTGCCCGGGCATTTGATGTGATCGAAAATTGCGCAGGTCCCGAGGCTACCGAGCAAATCGTCAGCGCTCTTGAGGAGACGGGATGACAGCCTTGGCTATTGTCGAAGCGGTCATGCATCGCGTGCACGAGGACGTAGTCCGCCACTTCGAGGCTAGGTTTGAATGGCGGCATTCTACCGAGCAGCAGTTATGGGAGGAGTTGGTGGGCTGTGTTCTCGGGAGCCAAGTTGACTACGAGATGAGCGTCGCTGCTCTAGGGAGGTTGAAGGCGCACGGGCTGCTAGACATAAATCGACGTTTGTTTGCCGCGGACGATTTCTGTTGCAGGGTGGAAGCTGTACTTACACAACCCATCACTGGCGTTGGCGGTGCATCGGGCCCCAGGCGATATCGTTTTCCACGCACAAAAGCCTCCTACACCCACCGAACAGCTGTAGCCCTGTTTGTGGAAGGGCGCGGACTGAAAGACCTTCTTATTGAGTGCAACTCTGCCCTGGACGCCAGAAGGCGTGTATGCGGCGTCGCAGTGGGGGTTGGGCCAAAACAGGCCAGTCTGTTCCTCAGAAACATTGGCTTTGCGTCAGATCTTGCCGTCCTGGACGGCCATGTTCTCCGATTCATGAAAGCATGTGGATGCGTGCCAGCTGATCAACGCGCTCCTCGTTCGCTAAAAGAATACGAGAGGTATGAGCGGTTCTTTGTCGAGTACGCAAATAGTCTTGGTTACGATGCGAGTAGCATAGATCTGACGATATGGGTTGTGATGCGGGTTGCTCAGAGGTGGGGGTACTGAATGCAGCTCGTCACTCTGGTCTCCGGTGGACTTGATTCAACGCTCATGGCGGTAATGGCCCGTGAGGCCGGTGCGCCCCAGCTCCCAGTCTTTGTTGACTACGTGTAGCTGACCGCCACATCGATCCGAAAATCACCCCCTAAACAAGTCACACTCA
>CAYVQE010000167.1:10016-11985 GCA_964454005.1 uncultured Myxococcales bacterium | reverse complement strand
CGCCAGTGACGGCGCTGTTGCCCACTTGCTCTCTTGCCTGCCGGGCTGTTGCCCACGCGCCCGTGCTCTCTCCCCGCTCTCCGATCCAGAGAGCCGGATCGGGCCGGAGAAGACCTCCGGGAAGGCCCGACGGGTTCTCTGCCCCGCAGTCGCCGAGAGCGGCGCCCGGATAGGCGCGGGCGGAAAGTCCTTTGTAGTCCCGCCCTTGTACGACGAAGCCCCGGCCGATGAGGACCGGGGCTGCTGTTGAAAAAAAGGCCCCACCGGGTTGGTGGGGCCGAATGAATGGCTCCCCAGGACGGACTTGAACCGCCAACCTAGTGGTTAACAGCCACCCGCTCTACCGATTGAGCTACTGGGGATCGACCGTGCTGCAAAGAGCGTTCCGCCTATCGGCGGGACGGAATTTGTACTGCTTTTGAGCGGTGGGTGTCAAGGGAAAGTCTGGGGCTGCTGGGCTCAGCGGCGGTGGGCGAGGGTGATGACGTGGCGGCGGGCGCCGCCTGTGGGGCGCTGGCGGCTGACCTGGAAGCGGGCGCGGCGGAGGCGTTTTTCGAACGGGGGGTCGGGGTCTTCGCCCCAGACGGCGAGCAGGCCGCCGGGGTGGAGGGCCTGGTGGGCCAGCTCGAGGGCGGTGGGGCCGTAGAGGGGCTCGAGGGCCTGGCGGTTGGCCTGGTTGGGGCCCTGGTGCAGATCCAGGGCGATGGCGTGGTAGCGGCCGCGGGTGCCGGGAGTGTCGGCGGCGGGGGCGGTGGCTTTGGCTCCGGTGCTGGTCGTGGCTGCGGCCCGGGCGATGAGCTGGGTGACGTCGGTGGTGTGGACCTGGACGCGGGGGTCGGCCAGGGCGTCGTCGTGGATCTGGGCCAGGGGGCCGTCGGGGGGCTGGCTCCAGTCGACCACCACCTGGTTGAGCTCGGCCACGATCACCTCGGCCGGGCGGTCTGCGGGGCCGAGCTCGTCGAGCGCGGCGCGCAGGGTGTAGCCCAGGCCGAGGCCGCCGATCAGCAGCCGGCCGCCGGCCGGCGGCAGGGAGCGGGCGGCGATGTGGCCCAGGGCGCGTTCGGAGCGGTTGGCGCTGGAGCCCATGATGACGCGGCCGTCGAGCGTGATCAGGTAGTCGGCCGCGCCGCGGCGGCGCAGCTCGAGCCGGCCGTCGGGGCTGGGGGCGGTGGCCAGGGTGATCCAGGGCTTCATGGGTGGTGCGCCTCGCCGGGGCCGGGGGCTAGCGGTGGCGGGCCAGGTGGGATTCGATGAAGTCGCGCACCTGGTCGCGGCCGCGGAAGATGCCGAAGTGGCCCTCGCACAGGATGTCGGCCTCGAGCGCCAGCACGGCCTGCATGCTGCGGCGCCAGGCGGCCTTGTCCGAGCCGAAGGCCGGGTGGAAGGGGCCGTGGATGTCCTGGCCGAACAGCACCCGGCCGGCCTCGCCGTCGAAGTAGGCCACCATGGAGCCCGGGGTGTGGCCGGGGGTGTGCAGCAGCTCCAGCCGGCCGTCGGGGTAGTCGAGGCTGGCGCGGTGGCCCTCGATCTGCTGATAGACCGGCTGCGGCTCGAGCGCCAGGCCGTACCAGTCGGCCGCGGTGCGCCGCGGGTCGCCGGTGGCGATGGCTTCGGCGTCCAGGGCGTGGGCGCAGATGGTGCAGCCGCTGGCGGCTTTGACCTGCCCGGCGGCGCCGATGTGATCCAGGTGGGCGTGGGTCAGCACCAGGGTCTCGAGCCGCGCGGGGTCGTGGCCGGCGGCGCGCAGCTGGTCGCGGATGCGGGGCCAGCCCGGGCCGCTGCCGCAGTCGATCAGCACGCCGCGGCCGAGGGCGACGGCGTAGCACTGGCAGTCGGCCCGGTGGCTGAGCTCGGGGCCGGCTACCTGGTGGACGCGGGGGCAGACTTCGTGGGGCATCGGTGGCTCACCCCCACCCGCTCGCCTTCGCCTCCGGCTTCGGCGAGCGACCTCCCCCTGGCAGGGGGAGGT
>CAYVQE010000167.1:0-9916 GCA_964454005.1 uncultured Myxococcales bacterium | reverse complement strand
GTAGGGCGTTGTGTTCGTGAAGCAAAAGTGGTGCTTTTGCTCGACTGGAGCGGGCGATGGGTCATCATTCAGCCATTTCCGGTGAAGTGCGAGGTGTAGGGCGTTGTGTTCGTGAAGCAAAAGTGGTGCTTTTGCTCGACTGGAGCGGGCAATGGGTCATCATTCAGCTATTTCCGGTGAAGCGCAGGGTGAAGGGGCATTCTTCGGCGCCCTGGGCGATGGTGCAGGGGCGGTGGAGCTCGACGTCGGGTAGATCGGTGCCGAAGAACAGCTCGTCGCCCTCGCACAAAAGCGGCGCGATCTCGGGCGCGGCCGCGGCACGGCACAGGCTTGGGAACTTGCAGGCGGTGGCGCTGAAGCGCAGCCGCTCGGGCGAGATCTCGTCGAAGCGCAGCTCGGCGTTGAAGAAGCGCTGGCCGATGTCGTCCACGAAGCTCTCGCGCTCGGCGGCTTCCATGTTCTCGAAGCGCCGGCGGTCGAGCAGGCCCACCATGCGTCGCAAAAAGATGCGCGCGCCGGTCACGGCCACCTCGCGGGTCAGCTCCAGGGTGCGCTCGGGCTCGAGCCGCTCGCGAAGCGCGCGGTAGAGCAGCACGGCCGGGGCGAGCTGCTTGCGGCTGAGCGCCTCGCGGCGGTCGGCCGGCGGGTCGAGATCGCCGAAGGGCTCGCCGCGGCGCATGGCCAGCATGATGGTCGACAGCACGCCGGCGGTGTCCTTCATGCCCAGGTGGCGGCGGATGCGGCCCAGCGCCTTCCAGCCGGTGGCCAGCTCGACCGATAGCGGGATGCCCGGTTGTGCCATCGAGCCTCCAGTGTTTCCCCCCGCGGGACTCCCCCTCCGGTATCGCCCGGCGCGGAGCCGGCGTCAAATAAACTTCAGCTGGGCACGCTTTTCTGGCGGGGGAGCGCCTCGAATCAGTGCTGGAAGTGCAGCTCGCGCTGGCCGGGCTGGCCGACCTCGAGTGCCAGCTCGACCGGGTCCAACCGCTCGATCTCGGCCGCGGGGTCGCTGAAGGGCAGGGTGGCGGGCCAATCGGGGCTCGATTGTGTCGGTGCGGGGTGGGCTGGTAGATTGGTGCGGCGGAGGTGGCTGGATGCGACTGCGATGGGCTTACCAGTTCAATCATCCCATTACCTGGGCCGCGGTGATCATCGGGCTGTTGGTGGCGTTGCTGCTGGAGGGCTGCATCGACTCGCGCGGGCCGCGCATCGCCAACCAGGGCGTGCTGCAGGTGCGCATCGCGGTGCCGGAGTCGGCCGGAGCCGGTCTGCAGGCGGCGGCCGAGGACCTGGCCACCGCGCTGGGGCGTATGGCCGGCGCGCCCGGGCCGGCCGCGGTGGTCCACGCGGTCGAGCCGACCCGGGGCGACGAGTCTTTGATCGCGGTGGAGCTCGACCCGGACGCCGGCACCGGCGCCCAGGGCTACCGCATCCGGCGGCGGCTGGCGCCGGCGCGCGGGCTGCTCGTCCGGGCAGAGACCGAGCAGGGCGCCATGTACGGCCTCTACGCGCTGGCCGCCGAGCTGGGCGTGTGCTACCTGCATCCGGAGCAGACCTACTACCCGGACGCCCCCTACGCCCGGCTGCCCTGGCACTACGCCGACCAGGTGCAGCGGCCGGATTTCGCCCTGCGCGGCTTCCACGAGCACACCCAGCACCCCATCCCGCTGTCCGACTTCTGGCTGCGGCCGGGCCGCGAGGATTTCCGCGACTACCTCAGCCACTACCTGCGCTGGCTGGCGCGCAACCGGCAGAACGCGGCCAGCTTCATGCTGCTCAAGAGCGTGGACCTGGAGGCCTGGCTGCCCTACGCGGCCGACGCCATCGCCGAAGCCCACGACTACCATATCCAGGTGGGCTTCGCGGTCTCCTTCGTCGACCAGCAGCAAAACGCCTACAAGCTGCTCGACGAGCCCGAGGCGCGGCCCGGCGACGCGCAGCGCATCCGGGCCGGGCTGGATGCGCTGCTGGCGGCCGGGCCGGATTTCTTGGTCTTCCAGATCGGCTCGTCCGAGTTCACCAAGCCGGCCGACGCCGACCTGCTGGGCTGGCTGGAGACGGCCACCGCCCACCTGAGCGCGCGGCGGGTCCGGCCCTACGCCTGGATCCACATCATCTGCTCGCTGCTCGCCGAGCAGGGCGGGCTGTTCTACCACCTGCCGCTCGAGGCCCCGGCCGCGCTGGGCGCCTGGGTGCACACCACCATGTTCTACACCCTGAGCCACCCGGCCCCGGTCTACGACTGCGAAGACTTCGGCCACCAGCTCGGCTTCATGGAGGCCGCCGACGGGCAGCGCGAGCAGGTCTTCTTCCCGGAGACCGCCTGGTGGCTGGGCTTCGACAACAACCTGCCGCTGCTGCTGCCCATCACCGGCTGGTCGCGCCAGCACGACATCCAGCGGCTGGTCGACGAGCATCGGGTCAGCGGCCACGTGACCTTCACCTCGGGCCGCGAGTGGACCTACTGGCAGTACGATCACTACCTGACCCGGGCCACCTGGGACGCGGCGTTCAGCTGGCAGGCCTACCTGGAGTGGATCCGGCCCCTGTACGGCCCGCGCGGCGGCGCTGCGGTGTCGGTGCTGGCCGCCTGGACCGAGCTGCAGAAAGCCCACTTCTACGAGCAGGAGCCGCTGATCTACTTCTACCTGGCCGGCGAGCTGCCGCAGGATGAGATCGGCGCGGTGGCCGGCATCCTGGCCCGGCGGCCCAAGCTGGCCTTCCGCGACCTGGTGCGCTTCGACGACGCCCGTTTCGCCGCCTGGCAGGCCGGCGAGCTGGCCATGCTGGAGCGCATGCGCGGCGAGTACGGCGCGCTGCTGGAGAAGGTCAATCCGGAGCCGGGCGGCGAGCGCGAGATCGAGCGCCAGCTCTACCGCGAGCTCTACACCGGCCTGTGGGTCTACGTGCAGCGCATCGACCACGCGCTGGCGCTGTACCGCGGCGCGGCCGCCGCGCGCACCTGGTTCCAGCAGCAACAGCGCGAGCAGCCCGACGAATCGCTGCGCGCCGCGGCCGAGCAGCAGGCCGAGGCCCAGCTGGCCGCGGCCCGGGCCATCAGCCAGGCGGTGGGCCAGCGGCTTTCGGCCATGGAGGCCGACTACCGCTACCCGGTCGAGCTGCTGTGCGGCGACAAGCCGCACAGCCCCACGGTCTACCCTTACGGCTACCTGAGCCAGACCTCCAGCGCCTATTTCTGGACGCGGCGCGACGAGCAGCTGGCGGCGCTGATCCAGCGCACCTTCCACGCCGACGAGCAGCGCTGGCAGGGCCAGCCGGAGGCGGTCTTCGCCGCCGGCGGCGAGCGCATCGAGATGCTGGTGCCCGACAGCCAGATGGCCGCCGAGGCCATCGCCGGGTTCATCCCGCGGCTGCTGTTCGGCTTGAGCGGCCCGCGGGACGGGGCGCTGGAGCTGCTGCTGGCCCAGGACGCCGACGAGAACGACCGGCCCGATCCGGCCACCGAGCAGCCGCTGGCGCTGGCCGAGCAAGAAGGACAGTGGCGCGGTACGCTGCCGGTCTACTCCTTCGTGGTCTACGATGCGGCCGGGCGCGAGATGGGGCTGCTGGACGTGGTCGAGCCGGTCTTCAGCCTGGATGTGGCGCTGGACGGCGGCGCGCTGGCCGGGCTGGAGGCGGCCACCATCGCCGGCCAGGTCTCCGGCCCGGCCCTGGTGGACATGGTGGTGACCATGGGCGGCATCGACGCCGAGGGCGCCGCGGCGCTGATCAAGGCGGTCTACGGGGTGGGCGGCGACGAGCCCCTGCCGGCCCTGCTGCCCTTCGCCTTTGGCATGACCTTCGAGCGGCTGTGACGGCCGCAGCGACAACAGGAACGCAGGATTGGAGCGCAGAAGATGAGCGAACGACTGCAAGGCAAGCTGGCCCTGGTCACCGGCGCCAGCCGGGGCATCGGCCGCGCCATCGCCCGGGCCTTCGCCGCCGAGGGCGCCCGGGTGGTGCTGGTCTCGCGCAAGCAGGCGGCGCTGGACGAGGTGGCGGCCGAGATCGAGCGCGCCCACCCGGGCCGGGCCTTCGCCCGGGCCTGCCACGTGGGCCAGCCGGAGCAGCTCGATGCCCTGGTGGACTGGTGCGCCGGCGAGCTGGGTTTGCCCGGCGTGCTGGTCAACAACGCGGCCACCAACCCCTACTTCGGGCCCATGATCGGCATCGAGCCGTCCATGTTCGACAAGACCTTCGAGGTCAACCTGCGCGGGCCCTTCGAGCTGACCCGCCGGCTGGCCCAGCGCTGGACCGCGGCCGAGCAGCCGGCGGCGGTGATCAACGTGGCCTCGGTGGTCGGCATGCGGGCGGCGCCGCTGCAGGGCGTCTACGCCATGACCAAGGCGGCCCTGGTGTCGATGACCCAGACGCTGGCGGTGGAGTTGGGGCCTGCGGGCATCCGGGTCAACGCCATCGCCCCCGGGCTGGTCGAGACCCGCTTCAGCGGCGCGCTGCTGTCCAGCCCCGAGGCCTTGCGGCACTTCACCGAGCATACGGCCTTGCGCCGTTACGGCCAGCCGGACGAGATCGCCCCGGCCGCCGTCTACCTGGCGGCCGACGAGGCCTCTTTCGTCAGCGGCCAGACGCTGTGCGTCGACGGCGGCTACACCATCGCCTGAGCGCGGGGCTTTCGGGGGCACCGTGAACACGACCAGCCTGACCGAACGCGCCCGGGCCCTGTTCGAAGCCCACAACCCCTACCCGGGCCCGGCCCTGGCCGAGCACAACCGGCGCATCCTGGCCTTCGCCAGCGCCCTGGGCGCGCAGCGCGGGGTGGCCGCCGACGCCGACCTGCTGGGTGCCGGCTGCTGGCTGCACGACATCGGGCTGCTGGTGCCCGATCGCGCCGAGCCCAGCTACCAGCGCCGCTCCTGGCGCTTCGTGGCAGCGCACGCCGAGCGCTGGGGCTTGGAGCCCGCGCGGCAGCAGCAGCTGCGTTGGATGCTGCGCTATACGCATTCGCTGCGGCCGCTGCCCGGGCTGGAGCCCATGGCCGATCTGATCCGGCGCGCGGTGCAGGTCGAGCACTCCGGCGGCCTGCGCCGCCACGGCCTGCAGCGCACCTTCTGCCGCCGCGTTTTCGCCGACCACCCCCGCGGCGACCTGAGCCGCATCCTGGTCGACTTCGCCCGCATCACCCTGCTGGAAGACGGCCCCGGCCAGCTGGCCACCCTCTTCTGGCCGCGGCGGGAGTACTGAACCCCGTGACACCGAAAGCCCTGCTCAATCGATTTCGTAACCGTCCAGGGGATGTGCAGGCCAAGTGGGGTGAAATACTACGGAGTGCTGGCCGCGAGCGAACGACGGCTCGCTCGCGCGGCGCGCCGACGGCGCGCCGACATCAGGGGTGAGCCCCCGAAAACTACGTTTTCGGGGGCGAGGGGGTCTGGGACAGACCCCCTGAACACTTAATCGATTTCCAGCTGCCAGTAGATCAGATCGGCGTCCGGGCTGCGGCCGTCGGTCTTGGCCGGAGCGTCCTGGTAGTCGAGCCGCCCGCTCAGATCGATCAGCTCGCGGGCGCCGCTGGCGTCGCGAACCGCGCCGTCGGGGATGTCGCGCACGGCCGCGGCGGCGAGTTCGAGCGGTTTGACCGCGGGCCGGTAGTCGGCCAGCTGGCTCACCCCGTCGTACCAGTAGCCCCAGTAGCGCTGCCCGTTCTGGCTGCCGGTGTAGACCTGGCCGAGCGCGTAGAGGGTCTGGCCGCGCCGGGCCAGGCCCTTGATGCGGTGCTCGGCGATCTCGTCCGGGCCCTTGCCGCTGTAGTAGAAGAAGCTGTCGCGCAGCGCGCCGCCGGCCGCGTCCACCGCCAGCAGCAGCCCGTCGCCCATCTGGGCGTCGTAGGCGGAAAGCCCGATACGGCCGCCGGCCCATAGCGCATCGTCGATCAGCTCGACGAAGGCGATGTTGTTGTTCTCGTTGCCGGCTGCGCCCTGGTAGGTCTTGGCCCAGGCCAGCTCGCCGGCGGGCGTCAGCTTGGCGAAGCTGAAAAAGCACTGGGCGCCACGGCGGTCGATGGCGGCGAAGACCTCCCCCGCCGCACCGACGGCCAGGTCGTTGATGTTGCTGCCCCAGCCGGTCTCCAGCGCCCTGGCCCAGGCCAGCTCGGGCGCGTCGCCGGCGGCGCCGTCGAAGCGCAGCAGCAGGCTGGTCTTGGCCTTCAGCCCGCCCACGTAGACCTGGCCCTGCTCGCCGGCGCGCACGCTGTAGCCGCGGTCGGTGGTCTCGGGGCTGGGGTCCACGGCGCGCTGGAACTCGATGCTTCCATCGGCCGCCGCCAGCGACAGCAACAGCACCAGCGCGTTGGCGTTTTCGCGGGCGGCGCCGGTGGTGCCGGTGACGTAGACGTGGCCGTCGTGCTCGTCCAGCCCGTAGGCGTCGGCGCTGTGCTTGGCCAGCAGGCGCTCGGGCCAGGCCGGCCGCCACAGCTTCTCCCAGACGATGGCGCCGTCGTCGCCGTCGATCTTGAGCACCAGCGCGGCGAAGTTGTTGTTGTAGCGGCTGGGGCTGGACGAGCCGCAGAGGTAGACGTCGCCGGCGGCATCGATGTCGATGGCGGCGGCCGCCCCGCCGCTGGCGTCGTTCTGGCCCGGGTCGCGGGTGTAGTCGCGATGGGGCCCGTGCCACAGCCTGGCCCAGGCCAGCTCGCCGGCGGCCGTGATCTTGCCGAAGAACAGGTCGTAGGCGAACTTATCGGCCACCCCGGTCACCTGGCCGGCGAAAAAGACATTGCCTTGACCGTCGGCCACCATGCCGGTGATCATCTCGTCGCTCGCCGTCCCGCCGAACAGCTTGTGGACCCGGGTGTCCAGCCCTTCGGCCAGCACGGCCGCGTCGCGGCCGCTGCCGGTCAGCGAAATGGTGTGCTTCTCGCCGCCGCCGTAGGTGATCACCAGCTCGGCTTCGGCAGTGCGCGACTGCACCGGGTAGTAGCGCACGTAGAAGTCGAAGCTCTCGCCTGGCGCCACCGTCGTAGACTGGAGGTCCAGCGGCTTCGGCTTCGGGTCGGCGGTCTGCAGGCCGTACTCCTCGTCCAGCACGCCCTCGCCGAGCTCGAGCGCGATGGACTCGATCTTCAGCGGTGCCGCGCCGGTGTTGTGGATGCTGAACTGCTCGCGTTGCTCGGAGAACAAGGCCACCTTGGACGAGGCCGAGTTCAGCGGGATGTGCCACGAACCGTCGTCGGCGACGACCTCACCGCCGCTCATGAGCTGCAGGCCGCCGGCCGCGGCCGGCGCCGCAGCCAGCCAGCCGCTGGCCAGCATGGCGAATGCGATCCGTGTTTTGCTGTGCGTCATGGTCCCCTCCCGTGTTCGTTTTTCCGCTCGGACGGCGCTGCCAAGCGCCGGCGCAGGTAGTCGATGGCCGGGTCCAGGCCCCAGGGCTTGGGCCCGACGTACTTCTCGACCAGCCGGCCACGCGGGTCGACCAGGTAGGTCTCGGGGAACTTGCTGCTGCCCCAGCGGGCCGCGGTGGATCCTGCGGGGTCGAGCAGGTGCAGCACCGGGCCCGGCCCGGCGCGCAGCAGCTCGGCGGCCGCCCGCCAGGCCCGCGGCAGGTCGCTGTCGGGCGCGGCGCGCTCGAGTTCGGCAGCCATGGTGTCGATCCGCTGCCAGGATTCGTCGACCGACACCAGCACCAGCACCAGCGGCTCGTCGGCCAGCGACTCGGCCAGCGCGGCCAGGTGCGGCAGCTCGTCGCGGCAGGGCGCGCACCAGGTGGCCCAGAAGTTGACGAGCAGCCAGCGGCCGCGCAGCCCCTCCAGGGTGCGCCGGGCCCCGCTGCGGTCGCCCAGCCCCAGCGCCGGCGCCGGGCCCGCCGCCGGCTGCGGCGCCAGCAGCTGAGCCCCGTCCGGCGGCAGCACCGGCGGCGGCCGGCCGGCCTCGACCAGCACCGCGGCCAGCAGGCCCAGCGCCAGCAGCAATATGATCGCCTGTGCCCAATGCCGCACGGCGCACACCCGCTCAGAGCGCCTGGTAGAGCTCGAGCGCGATGGGCTCGAGATTGAGGGGGCGCTTTCTCACGGCCCACCTCCGGGGCCTGCCCGGCGCGCCCGCAGCCGCAGCACCGCGGCGGTGATCAGGCCCCACAGGCGGTTGTAGCCCCCGCGCGACGAGCGCTGCAGCAGCCACAGCGGCCACATGGGCCCGGGCAGCGGGGTCAGCGCCCGCGGCCGGGCGGCCAGCCGCAGCAGGCGGGCGGCCATGGCCTCGGGCGAGGTGCAGCTGCGCTCGAACAGCCGCACCACGCCGGCGCCGGCCTCGCCGGCCAGGTCGCGCCGGGCGCGGTCGAGCAGGCCGGTGCGCACCGCGCCCGGGCAGACCAGGCTGACGCGCACCCCTTGCGGGGCCAGCTCGGCGGCCAGCGACTCGCTCAGCCCGACCACCGCGAACTTGGAGGCGCAGTAGGGCGCCACCGCGGGGAAGGGCAGCAGCCCGGCCATCGACGCCACGTTGATGATGTGGCCGGCCCGGCGCTCCAGCATGCCGGGCAAGAATGCCTGCACCCCGTGCACCACGCCCCACAGGTTGACGTCCAGGTGGAATTGCCAGTCGGCCAGCTGCAGCCGGGCCGCCGGCCGGGCGCGGCAGACGCCGGCGTTGTTGATCAACACGTCGGTCCGCCCGTCGCGCTCGGCCACCCGCGCGGCCAGCGCCTCGACCGCGGCCGCATCGGCCACATCCAGTACGTGGGCCCGGGCGGCCGGGCCCAGCTCGGTGGCCAGGGCCTCGACCGCCGGGTCGCGGTCGACCAGGTGCAGCCGGGCGCCGGCTCCGGCGAAGGCCGCGGCCGCGGCCCGGCCTATGCCCCCGGCCGCCCCGGTCAGCACCACGGTCTTGTCGACGAGACCTCTCAACCCGGTTCCTCCTGTCGCAGCTGTGCCTCCAGGCTCCACCCGACAGCGGCTTGCACCGCTGTGGCTGGGGCGGTAGCGTCGGCGCCAACGCTAACCCGGGAGGCTTTCGGATGGAAGCGCTTTTGCGGCTGTCGGGCCTGGAGCTGGCCCGCTGCATCCGCGCCCGCGAGCTCGCCGCCAGCGAGGTGGTGGCGGCGCACATCGCTCGGCTGCGCGCGGTCAACCCGCGCCTCAAGGCCCTGGTGCGCCAGCGCTTCGCCGGCGCGCTGGCCGAGGCCCGGCGGGTCGACGAACGGCTGCGGGCCGGGCTCGACGAGCCGCCGCCGCCCTACTGGGGCGTGCCGTGCACCATCAAGGAGGCCTTCGCCGTGGCCGGCATGCCCTGGTCGGCCGGGCTGGTGGCCCGCAGCCGCACCATCGCCGGGGCCGATGCCACCGGGGTGGCCCGGCTGCGCGCGGCCGGGGCCATCGTGCTGGGGGTGAGCAATACCTCGGAGCTGTGCATGTGGATGGAGGCGGCCAACCGGGTCTACGGCCGCACCGCCAACCCCTATGCGCCGGGCCGCATCGCCGGCGGCTCCAGCGGCGGCGAGGGGGCGGTGATCGGCGCTGGCGCCTCGCCCTTCGGCCTGGGCGCCGACGTGGGCGGCTCGATCCGCATGCCGGCTTTCTTCTGCGGTGTGTTCGGCCACAAGCCCAGCGGCGGCCTGGTGCCCAACAGCGGCCAGTTCCCCATCGCCCGCGGCGAGGCGCTGCGCATGCTGACCACCGGCCCGCTGTGCCGCCGGGCGGCCGACCTGATGCCCTTGCTGCGCATCCTGGCCGGCCCGGACGGCCAGGACGCCGAGTGCCGCCAGCGGTCGCTGGGCGATCCGGCGGCGGTGGATCTCGAGCGGCTGCGGGTGCTGGACGTGGCCGGCGACGGCTGGCTGCCGGTGGCGCCGGCGCTGCGCCGGGTCCAGCGCCGGGCCGCGGCCGCGCTGGCCGCCGCCGGCGCCCGGGTGCGCCCGGCGCGCTTCAGCGGGCTGCGCTGGTCGCTGCCGATCTGGGCGGCCG
>CAYVQE010000166.1:0-12235 GCA_964454005.1 uncultured Myxococcales bacterium | reverse complement strand
GCCATCGCCCTCGCCCGGCTCGGTGCGGTCGAGGCGCTGCTCTTCGGCTCGACGCCGTTCTCACGACCACCTGAGCAGGGCGGCCAGGCCGCCGGCGGCGGTCAGCTCGGGGTTGGGGTCGACGAAGTCGACCGCGGCGGCTGTCTTTTCGGCCATCTCGACCAGCTCGTTGGCCACATCCACGGCGAACAGGTTGGCAGAGCCGCAGGCCGGGCAGGCGGCGACCGGCTCGAGGGCCAGCCGCTCGCAGTCGCGGCAGCGCCGGCCGGCGGCGGTGTGGTCGCGGGCCAGCAGCAGGGTGTCGACGCGGCCCTGCTGCAGCGCCGCGTGCACATCCTCGGCGCCGGTACAGCCCAGCCCGCCGCGCAGGGCCTCGCCGCGGATGCGTTCCCACAGGTCTTGCTCGCTCTGGCGCTCCAGGATGGTGGACTGTTCCCAGATCTCGCGCTCCAGCTCGTCCGGGCCGCGGCCCAGGTCCACCGCCCGGCTGCCAACCGCCCGCTTCAGGTGCTCCGGCAGCTCGTCGTGCACGATGCGCAGGATCTCCTTGCCGCCGACCAGCACCAGCCGGCGGAAGTCGGCCTCGCGCTCCAGCTCGGCCAGCCGGCCGACGATGTCGCGGGCGTACTGCAGCAGCTCGCCGTCGCGACGGCGCTCGTAGCGCTGCTGCGACCAGCCGCCCTTCTTGACCCGGTTCTTGATGTCGCCGCGCACCCGGCGCTCGTCGCCGGCGGCGGCCGAGCTGACCAGGAAGATGCGGGCGCGGGCGTTGTCGGCCACCACCACGGCCGCGTTCTCGTACTCGTCCTGCAGCTCGGCCAGCGGCCGGATGAAGGGCGAGGAGTCGACGTGCACCCCGTCGGCCACCGGCACCGGCAGCGCCACGGCCCGCAGCAGGTCCTCGGCCCAGCATGCCACCAGGCACAGCCCGCCCGATTCCAGCGGCCGGCGCTCCATGTGCGCCTCGATCAGGCGCACGTTCTCGTCGAAGTGCTCGCGCTCGTCGCGCAGTTCATCGCCCCCGGCGCGCAGCAAGCGCCGCAGCCGCTCGAAGCGCCCCGGCAGCGAGCGCACCGAACGCGGCCCGCTCAAATACACGGTCAGAAAAATCCGCTCGGCGGCGCTCATCTCGGCCAGCTGGCGAAGATCCACATCGGCGAACATGCTCCACCTCCATCCGGCGTCCGGGCCGCCGGTTCGTCTGAGAATACGGATTCAGGACTCGCCCCAGGGGCGGGCGGGAGACCCTGGTCAGCCAGCTGCATCCAGGGGCTCGATTTCCTCCAATCGATTGTGGAGCTTTTGCAACTCCTCCTCCAGGTCGTAGTCCTGCTGCAGGCCCAACCAGAAACGGGCCGAGGTGGAGAAGTACTTCGAAAGCCGAAGTGCGGTGTCAGCGGAAACCGAGCGGCGTCCCTTGCATATCTCAGAGACTCGAGTTTGGGGTACTCCGATGGCCTTGGACAGGCGGTAGGCCGTGATGCCCAAGGGCTTCAGAAACTCCTCTTCGAGAACCTCGCCAGGGTGGATATTGTCGAGTCGTCTGGCCTTCATCCCGATCACCTCTTTCCATGGTAGTCCACGATCTCCACCTCGAACACATCGCCGGCCGACCACCGGAAGCAGATCCGCCACTGATCGTTTATTCGGATGCTGTATTGCCCGCTGCGATTTCCCCGCAGCGCCTCGAGCCGGTTGCCCGGCGGGATTCGAAGATCATCGAGGCTCTGCGCATTGTTGAGCATCCTCAGCTTCCTCCTGGCGATCCGTTGCACCGTGCGCGGCAAACCGCGAGTGAACCGGCCCTCCCAGATCGAGTTGCTCGTTCGATTGCGAAATGAGCGTATCATCCGGAGTAGCCTACCGCAACGCGATACTAACGTCAACCGTCAGGTTGCGTCCGCAGCAGTGGTCTGCGCGGTCATCTTGACCAGCCCGGCAGCCGGGAGCAAGGTGGAACGAAACGCGGAGCCGTCCCGATTCTTCTTGTACTTCGAAGCGCTTCGGTCATAGGCTCGGTCGGATGGTTGGCAAGAAAACCTCCTGGGTCGACAAGTTCCTCAACATCATCGAACGGGGAGGCAATGCGCTTCCCCATCCCGCCTCCCTGTTCGGCATCTTCGCCTTGCTCGTGCTGGTGTTCTCGGCGCTCGGTGCCTGGTTGGACTGGAGCGTCACCCACCCCGCCACCGGCGAGACGATCCGGACCGTCAACCTGCTCTCCGTCGAGGGTCTCAACCGGATCATCGTCGAGCTGGTGCACAACTACACCAGCTTCGCGCCCCTGGGCATCGTCATGGTGGCCATGATGGGCATCGGCATCGCCGAGCAGAGCGGCCTGATCAGCGCGCTGATCCGCAAGCTGGTTCTCGGCTCGCCGCAAAAGATCCTGACCTTCGTCGTCGTGCTGGCCGGCATCCTGTCCAACATCGCCAGCGACATCGGCTACGTGCTCTTGATCCCGCTGGCCGGCGTCATTTTCTCGACCATCGGCCGCCATCCATTCGTGGGCATGGCGGCCGCCTTTGCAGGCGTATCCGGGGGGTTCAGCGCCAATCTGCTGCTGGGCACCATCGACCCGCTCCTGGCGGGACTGACCGAAGAGAGTGCGCGCATCCTCGATCCGGAGGCGCACGTCAACCCCACCGCCAACTACTACTTCATGGTGGTGTCTACAGTCGTCATCGCCGCGCTGGGCACCTGGATCACCGAGAAGCTGATCGCGCCCCGTTACAAGCATGCCGCGAGCCGGTTCGCCGACGAGGCCGTCGAGCCGCTCAGCGCGCTGGAGAAGAAGGGGCTGCGCTGGACCGGAATCAGCATGCTGTTCTGGCTGGGCTTGATCCTGTGGGGCATTCTGCCGGCTGAAGGATTCCTGCGCGGGCCGGACGGCGGCATCCTGTCCTCGCCGCTGATCGAGGGCGTCATCGCCTTCCTGTTCGTGGTCGCTGGCACCGCCGGCATCGTGTACGGCGCGGTGACCGGCAAGTACAAGAACGACGCCGACGTCATCGCGGGCATGACCGCCAGCCTCAAGACGATCGCCAACTACATGGTGCTCGTCTTTTTTGCGGCCCAGTTCGTCGCCTATTTCAAGTGGAGCCACCTCGGACTGGTCTTTTCCGTCAGCGGCGCCGAGCTCTTGCTGGCCTTGGATCTGGGGGTCATCCCGCTGATGATCCTGTTCATCCTGCTGGCGGCCGTCATCAACCTGTTCATGGGCAGCGCATCGGCCAAGTGGGCCATTCTGGCGCCCATCTTCGTGCCCATGTTCATGCTGATGGGCTTCTCGCCCGAGCTGTCCCAGGTGGTCTACCGCATCGGCGACTCGGTCACCAACGTGATCTCGCCCATGATGAGCTTTTTCGCTCTGATCATCGCCTACTTCCAGAAGTACGACGAGGAGGCCGGCATCGGCACCATCATCGCGACCATGCTGCCGTACTCGATCGCCTTCTTCATCGGCTGGTCGATTCTGATCAGTGGCTGGATCCTGCTCGATCTACCCCTGGGGCCAGGCGCGACGCTGTATTACGACCTGCCGCCGGGCGTCAGCGTCCCTTGAGGCCGGGCGACCGGACCGCCCGGTCGTCGTCTCAGCCGATCAGCTGCTCCTCGTCGGCGGCCAGGTGGCGCTCCAGCTCGGCCATGCCCCGGCTGACGGTCAGCTCCAGCCCGGCCCGGCGGAAGCTCATGCCCAGGGCGTAGAGCGCCTTGAACAGGTTGTGCGAGCGGCACTGCTCGCCCATCTGGCCCACCCGCACGATGGGCAGGCCGAAGGCGCCGGCGATCTCGACGCCGTAGACGGTCGACATGTTGCGCCGCACCGCCCGGTCGTCGATGCCGTCGGGCACGGCGATGGCCACCACCGAGGACAGCCGGTGCTCAGGCGGGACGTAGAGGTGCAGCCCCATGGCCTCGATGCCGGCCTGCAGCGCCCGCGAGCTCAGGTCGTGGCGGTGGAAGCGGCGCTCCAGGGTCTCTTCACAGATCAGCCGCAGCGCCTCGTGCAGCGCCAGGATGCCCGGCACCGGGGCGGTGTAGTGGTACTGCTGGTGGCCCCAGAAGTGCTGGGCGCGGCGGGCGTCCAGCGTCCAGTGGGGCCGGGGACCCGGGCGCTGCTCCACCACCCGCCAGGCGGCCTCGGAGAAGGCCAGCAGCGACACGCCCGGGATGGAGCTCAGGCCCTTCTGGCCGCCGGTGATGGCCACGTCGATGCCCCAGGCGTCCATGGGCAGCGGCATGGTGGTCAGCGTGCAGACCGCATCGACCACCACCAGCGCGCCGTGATCGCGGGCGGCCGCGACGATGGCCGGCAGCTCGGTGTTGAGCACCCCGCAGGAGGTCTCGCCTTGGACCACGGTGACCAGGTCGTAGCGCCCGGCGGCCAGCGCCCGGCGCACGGCCTCCAGCCGCACCGGCTCGGCGTCCCGGGCCTCGATCACCTCCACCGCGGCACCCACCCCTTCGGCCATCTCGGCCAGCCGACCGGAGAAGGTGCCGCTGACCAGCGCCAGCACCCGGCTGTGCGGCCCGACCAGGTTGCTCACGGCCATCTCCATGGCCGCCGAGGCCGGCCCGGCCACGCCCAGGATCTTGTCCGAGCGGGTCTGAAAAGCGTAACCGGCCATGCGCTTGAGCGACCGGACCACGGCGTCCATGGTCTCGCCCAGGTGGTTGATGACCACCGAGTTGGCCCGCGCCACCGCGTGCGGGATGGGCACCGGCCCGGCGCCCATCAACAGCAGCGGCTCGGACGGCAGCAGTTCAGCCAAGGGCGTCAGCTCGGGAGGCTCCACCGCCTCCATGGTCGCATCCTCCTGTGCACCCCGCTCCGGCGCCCCCACGGCACCGCACCGAGTGCGCTCGCATCGGCCGGCAACTCTACCGCAACCAGCGCCCCAGATCCCAGATCGGAGTCTCGGTCCGGCTTCAATCGCCGCATGATCGATCGCGTTGACTCCGATCCGGGCGCCCGGTATCTTCTTTCCATCGTTCAGACGGAATGGGAGCACCATGAGAAGCAGGTTCGGTGGACTGGCCGGCATGACGGTGGCGGTGGCCCTGCTCGCCGCGGCGAGCGGCTGCCAGCGGGCCGAGGAGGTCGACCCGGAGCTGGGTCGCCAGACAGTGCTGACCGGCAGCGTGACGTTGGCGGACGGGGAGGAGCCCAGCAACGTCTCCGTTGTGGCACGGCTGCGGGACGAGGCTGCGGTGACCGACTCGGCCAGCACCGGGGTGGACGGCCGTTTCCGGATGGTGGGCCTGCCGCCGGGCGAGTACGACGTGGACGCGACCAAGGAGAGCTACTTCACCGCCACCAAGTTCGTCCAGCTCAACGAGGGCCTGGTCAGCGAGCTGGACTTCGAACTCGAACTCAAGCCGACCGGTGTGCCTTTCTCCATCGTTTACATCTCCGGCGGCTCCAACGACGGCGATCCCGAGCAAACCGGCGCGGTGGCCACCCGCCTGGCCGGGCCCTTCGTGGTCGAGGTGCGCGACTCGGCCGCTGAGCCGTTGTCCGACGTACAGGTCATCTTTCAGATCCTGGAGGACCGCGACGGTGGCCAGATGGAGGTAGCCGGCTGGATGTCGACCGATGTCGACGGCCAGGTGCGCAACCACTACGTGCTGGGCCGGCGGGTGGGCCGCAACCGCATCCGCGTCCAGGCTCTGGGGCTGCAGGAGGAGCACGTCGACTTCACCGCCCGGGGAGTGCCCGGTCCCGCCCGTACGATCGTGCTCGAGAGCGGCGCCGACCAGGCCGCCCTGGCCGGTCAGACCCTCGCCGATCCGATCGCCGTGCGCATCGAGGACGCGCACGCCAATCCGGTGCCCGACATGGCCGTCCGCTTCAGCCCGGCCGACGACGGCCAGACCGATCCCGCCCTGACCACCAGCGACGAAGCGGGCCGGGCCCAGACCAGCTGGACCTTGGGCACCGATGCCTGTCCGGGCGCCGTCGAACAGACCCTGACCGTCACCGCCGGCGATGCCGAGGCCCTGTTGGTCGAGGCCGATATCGACCACGGTCCGGCCGACCGGCTGGTCATCGCCTCGGGCAACAACCAGACGACGCGGCTCGGCCTGGCGGCCCCCGAGCCGTTGGTGGTGCGGCTCGAGGATGGCTACGGCAATCCGGTCGATCAGGAGGGGGTGGAGTGGACCGTGATCGCCGGCTTGTGCGATCTGAGCCCGCCCGCCAACCAGGTGCAGCTCACCGACAGCCACGGCCTGGTCGCGGTGGGAGCCCTGCCGCGCGACACCGCCGCGGACGAATCGCTGGTCGAGATCCAGGCGGCGGCCGGTGCGCTGGATGCGGTGACCTTCACCATCGCCATCATCTCCGGCGAGCCCGCCGCGCTGCGGGCCACCGGCGGGCAGAACCAGTGGGGGGCGATCGGCGAGACCCTCTCCGACCCGCTGGTCTTCCGCCTGGTGGACGCGGAATCACAGCCGGTCGCCGGCGCCTTCGTCCACTTCGCCGCGGGCGCCGATCACGGCGAGTGGGAGTGGCTGGTGATCGACTGCGCCGCCATCCAGCCGGGAGCGGACTACCACGGCCAGGACGGCCACTACCACTCCGTCCATAACCAGCCGGCCTTCACCGTGCACGGCGACGGCACCGTGACCGACGGGCTCACCCAGCTGATGTGGACCCGCTGCGCCGCCGGCCAGGATCCGATCGGCTGCAGCGGCAGCCCGGATTTTCTGGATCACGCCGAGGCGGTGGCCTACTGCCAGGGCCTGGAGCTGGCGGGCCATGACGACTGGTTTCTGCCCACAATCGTCGAGCTGCAGCACATCGCCGACTACGGCCAGCAGCACTACGCGATCGATTCGACCGTTTTTCCCAACGTGCCCGAAGAGGGATTCTGGTCGGCCACCATCGGCCAGGAGGAGCCGGACAACCTGGCTTTCCGCTGGACACTGATGCAGGGCCGCACCGCGACCCACGACCGCGGCCTGGGCGATGGGGTGGTCCGCTGCGTGCGCAACCGGCGTCCGCCGCCGCCGAACCGCTTCCTGCGCTCCGAGCCCCAGCCAGACGAGCCCGTAGTCACCGACGGCTCCAGCGGTTTGATCTGGCAGGGTTGCCCGGCTGGCAGCCGCGGTTTCGCCTGCGATCAGGGCGACCGCGAGAGCGTTCTCTGGGCCGACGCGCTGGCCTACTGCGAGGGCCTGCAGTGGGCCGGGCACGATGACTGGTGCCTGCCGCAGATCAAGGCGCTGCTGACCATCGTCGACTTCGATCGCTACTGGCCGGCGATGGACCCCGAGATCTTCCCGGGCACCGGCACCGGCTAGTTCTTCACCGCGACCAGAATCATCAACCAGTTCTCCGACGCGGCCTATGCCGTGTTCCTGGGGGAGGGGATGGTCGGATCGGGATTCAAGGATTGGGACAACGAAGTATTCTGCGTGCGGAGCGATTTCTGATGACCAGCGGAGCGATACGAATCCCGGCGCTGGCGGTGGCGGTAGTGGTCGCCGGGCTCCACTCCCCGGTACGGGCCGACCAGCCGCGCAAGCGCCCGATCGCGGTGCTGGAGCTGCGCTCGCGGGGCCTGGACGCCGACCTGGCCGCCAGCCTGACCGACAAGGTCAAGAAGGACAGCTTCATCGTGTTCGGACGTGACGTGCTGGTTCGGCCCGAGCAGACCACCCGGCTGGATGTCGAGCTGATCCCCTCACCGGACTTCGTGGCCCGCTACCGCGCTCGGGCCAACACCTACCGGGCTCTGGCCTGGACCTTTACCGGACTGGCGTTGGCCGCCGCCGGAACGGCCACCGGGCTGCTGATCTGGAACGATGGCCGGCTGGGCGACTACCGCCAGGACAAGGAACGCTACGAAAGCGAGCTGGTCGGTGACGGCGAGAAGCTGAACGCGCAGGCCGATTCGATCAACGCCGTCGACAACGCCAACTGGGCCATCGGCGGGGTGGGGCTGGCCTGTCTGGGCACCGCGCTCTACTTTTGGCTGGCAGGCGATTCGCCGGGCCGCTACGATCACATCGACCACAGCCGGGCCGCCGGACCGGCGTTCGATCTGCAGCCGAGCTTCGGCAACGGCTCGGTAGGAGCCACGGCCCGCCTCCGGTACTGAAACCGCGGCCGCAAGCCTCTTCGGGAGGACCGATGGACTTCATCTTCTTCATTTTGATCGGGGTGGTCGTCATCGTCTTCTTTCTGGGTTGGTTCTTCAGGCGCGACGCGCGCATCCGACGCGCCATCAAGAAGCTGCCGGTGACCAAAGTCAAGGACTTCGCCGACGGCACGATCGGCCGGGTGGTGGGCCAGGTGCGCGTGATCGACGAGACCACCGCGCCCATGTCGGGCCGGCCCTGCGCCCAGTACCACCTGATCGTCAAGCAGCGGCGCAGCTCCGGCCGCAGCTCGCACTGGGTGACCCTGGTCGACGAGCAGCGGGTGGTCGATTTCGTGGTCGAGGACGGCAGCGGCCGGGCGGTGGTCAACACGGTCGGCGCCAAGGCGGCGGTGGTCAAAGATGCCAAGGCCCGCTCCGGCACCTTCAACTCGGCCACCCCCGAGCTCGAGGCCCTGCTGGCGCGCCACGGCCACGACAGCACCGGATTTCTGGGCTTCAACAAGACCATCCGCTACAAGGAAGGCGTGATCGAGGAAGGTGAGACGGTGGCGGTCTGCGGCCGGGGCCGCATCGAGCGCCAGGCCGGCAGCCCCCGGGGCCAGCTGGTCATCGGCCCGAACAACGAGGAGCCGGTGCTGATCAGCGACCACCCGTCGACCTGCAAACCCTGATCCGGGAAGCGGTCGAGCCGCGACCACGACCCGGCGAGAGGAGAAGCCTGCCTTGGTTCCTTTCATCGAGCTGCCGCGCCTGGATCTGGGCTTCGTGGTGATCGACGCCTTCGGCGTGCTGGTGGTCACCGCCTGCATCGTCGGTCTCTACTCCAGCAAGCGCCGGGCGGCCCGGGTGGGGCTCGACCCCGAAGAGGCCCACACCATGGCGCTGTGGCTGATCCTGGGCTCGTTCACCGTGGCCCACATCGTGGCCATGGTCTTCTACTTCCCGGACCGCCTGCTGGAAAACCCCTGGGAGATCCTGTTCATCTGGGCGCCCATCTCCTCGCTGGGCGGCTTTCTGGGCGCCCTGATCACCAGCCTGGTCTACACCCGGGTTCGCAAGCTGCCCTTTCTGGCCTATGCCGACGTGTTCGTCTGGGGCATCGTGGCCGCCTGGGTCTTCGGCCGCATGGGCTGCTCCTTCGCCCACGACCACCCCGGCTCGCGCAGCGATTTCCTCCTGGCCGTGCAGTACCCCGGCGGGGCGCGCCACGACCTGGGCTTCTACGAGTTCCTGTTCACCCTGCTGGTGCTCTACCCGGTCACCCGCTGGCTGGGACGCAGGCCGCGGCCGGACGGCTTCTTCCTGGCGTTGGTGCCGCTGCTCTACGCCCCGGTGCGCTTCGGCTTCGACTTCCTGCGCTCGACCGACTACGGCAACGTGGATCCCCGCTACCTGGGCCTGACCGCTGCCCAGTGGCTGTGCATCGTCATGCTCTTCGCCGCCGGTTGGGCCCTGCTGCGCGTGCTGCGCCACGGCCGGGCCCGCCGCTGGCCCGGAGAAGGCACGGGCGGTGACCCGCCGGCGGGAGGCGGCGAGCGGAAACCGGGCACCGCGGCGGCAGGCCCGACGGAGCCGGAGCGGGCGAAAGACAACGGAGCCGAGGACGCCGAGAACGAGGACGGGGCCGCCGCCGGCGCCGGCGGCTGAGCTTGTCGCCGGCGTGGCCCCGGGGCTATCATCGATGGGCAAGCAAATGGATGAGGGGAGGGTGGCATGGTCCGCACATTGGGCATCGCATGGGTCGTGCTGGTCGCCGCCGGCTGGGCGGGCTGCGAGCAGAGCGAGTACGCCGATCTGAAAGACGCGCCGGCGGCCGAGCTGGAGCAGGCCAGGGCGCTGTGGACCGAGTATCTGCAGCTGCTGGGCCAGAAGGAGACCGACCAGCGGCCGGAGCTGTTGGCCCGGCTGTTCGCCCGGCCGCTGGTGGCGCGCATCGCGCCCGAGTCCTTCGCCGACAAGATGGACGCGGCCCGGCGCAAGAATCGGGCCGGTCTGTTCGCCGAAGCCGAGATCGTGGGGTTGAAGCTGGCCGCCGATGGCCCGCTGCTGGTGCTCGACTCCAAGGCCGGCGAGGCCGGCCTGCCGCTGGCGCGCGAGGAGGAGCAGCTCCGGTTTGCCGATCTTGACGCGGCCAGCGGGCTGTGGACCCGCAAGCCCGCCCGTGCGCCGACCGCCATGCCGGACGAGCCCTCGCTGCTCTACATCCGCATGCTGCTGGCCGATGACCAGGCGCCGGTGGCCCAGCGGCTGCGGGCGGCGGTGGGCCTGGCCCAGGGCAAGTACCGCCAGGAAATCATCCGGGCCAAGAAACGCGTCACCGACCCGATCGTGCGGCTCGGGCTGGGCCTGGCCCGGATCAAGATCGACGGCAGCGACGAGGGCTTCGTCAAGGGGTTTCCAACCACGGCCGAAGGGCTGCAGGCGCTGCGGGCGGCCGACCGGGCCATCTTCGAGGAGATGCTGGTCAAGCTGACCAACATGGGCGCCATGGTCGTCGACCCACCGGTCAACGAGACCCTGTACCGCGCGGCAGCCGCCGCTCCAGCCGACCTGCGGGCCCGGCTGGGCCGGGCGCTGTACGATATGGCCGAGGCCAGCCCGGAGCGTTTCGCCAACGCGGTGTTCAACCAGTCGCGCGCCGCAGCCGCCGAAGCGGCCGATCCAGCCCTGGAGGCCTACTTCGCAGAGGTGGCCCGCCGTTCCGGCAACGCGCCGAAAGTGAAGAGGTTTCTAAGAAAGTTCGCCCGCATCGGCGAGGGGCCGGAGCGCGAGCTGTGCCGCCGGCTGCTGGCCCAGTTCGCCGCCCACCGCTGAGCGCCCCGCACTGCCTGCCATCCCGGTTTCTCCCCGGAACCAGGCCTCTTTTCTCGATGCCGGCCCGGTGCGATTTTTCGTAGCGCGCCTTGACAGGAACCGATCCCGATATACCTTATTTGGTAGATAACGAGGCGGACGGACAGGGGAAATTCAAAAGCGACCGCTTTGGTTTCAATAGGAGGCGTGCGAGATGAGCAAGATGATTGGTATCGATTTGGGAACCACCAATAGCGTGGTCAGTGTGATGGAGGGGCAAGAGCCCCAAGTGATCGTCAACGCCGAGGGCAGCCGCACCACACCCAGCGTGGTGGCCGTCAACGCCGACGGCGAGCGGGTGGTGGGCCAGGTGGCCCGCCGGCAGGCGGTGACCAACCCGGAGAACACCGTCTACTCCATCAAGCGCTTCATGGGCCGGCGTTACGACGAGGTGGCCCAAGAGCGCGAGCAGGTGCCCTACGAGGTGGTCGAGGGCGACAACGGCATGGTCGAGATCGAGGTGCGCGGCAAGCGCTTCAAGCCCGAGCAGGTTTCGGCCATGGTGCTGCGCAAGCTGAAGGAAGCGGCCGAGTCCTACTTGGGCGAAAAGGTGACCGACGCGGTCATCACCGTGCCGGCCTACTTCAACGACGCCCAGCGCCAGGCCACCAAGGATGCCGGTCAGGTGGCCGGGCTGGACGTCAAGCGCATCATCAACGAGCCCACCGCCGCGGCCCTGGCCTATGGGCTGGACAAGAAGAAGGATCAGAAGATCGCCGTGTTCGACTTCGGCGGCGGCACCTTCGACATCTCCATCCTGGAGGTGGGCGACAAGGTGGTCGAGGTCATGTCGACCCATGGCGATACGCATCTGGGCGGTGACGACATCGACCAGCAGCTGGTCGAGTACCTGGCGGCCGAGTTCAAGAAGGACCAGGGCATCGACGTGCTGGGCGACAAGATGGTCATGCAGCGGCTGCGTGAGGCGGCCGAGAAGGCCAAGATCGAGCTGTCCTCCACCCTGGAGACCGAGGTCAACCTGCCGTTCTTGACGGCCGATCAGAGCGGTCCCAGGCACATGAACCTGCGGCTGACCCGGGCGACGCTGGAGGAGCTGGCCCAGCCCATCGTCGAGCGGACCCGCGGTCCGGTCGAGCAGGCGCTGGGCGATGCCGACCTGAAGGCCGGCGATGTCGACGAGGTCATCCTGGTCGGCGGCTCGACGCGTATCCCGGCGGTGCAGAAGCTGGTGCAGGAGGTGTTCGGCCGCGAGCCGCACAAGGGCGTCAACCCGGACGAGGTGGTGGCGCTGGGCGCCGCGGTACAAGGTG
>CAYVQE010000165.1:0-12467 GCA_964454005.1 uncultured Myxococcales bacterium | reverse complement strand
TACCGCGGCCGCCGGGCGCTCAACGGCCCCAAGCTGGCCAAGGCCATCCGCCAGGTCGGGCCCAAGCGCCCCTACCTCGACACCTGGGTCCAGGGCCCGCAGCTCCACCCCACCCACCGGCTGATGTTCGGCATCAATGACCGTTTCTGGCTGCAGTACGTGCCCCACGACCCGACCGCGGAGTCGCGGCGCGAGTCTGGCCCCTTCCGCATCAAAGGCGGCAAGCCCGTAATCCGGGTCGATCGCGACTGGGTGACCCTGCCGGTCAAACGCGACGACGCCGGCCGGGTGCTCAAGCTCAAGGTCGAGGGACTGGGCCTGCTGGACGGCATCTACGCCCGCCGCGGCGAGTACGGCCTGCACTGAGCCCACCGCTTCGCCGCCGGACCGCAACGCTGGCTGTTGTGGGTCTGAAAGACGCGTGATAGCCTCTCGGTCGATCAACCACGACGGGAGGTCGCGCATGGATATCCGGAAGGACGTGCTCGAGCGCTTCCAGCGCTATGTCAAGATCGACACCCAGTCCGCCGACGGGGTCGAGGATCGCTATCCGTCCACGGACAAGCAGTTCGACCTGCTGCGCCTGCTGGCCGAGGAGTGTGAGGCGCTGGGCCTCGAGGATGTCGAGCTCGACGAGCACGGCTACCTGATGGCCACCCTGCCGGCCAACATCCCCGAAGGGGTGCAGGCGGCGGCCGACCTGCCCACCGTGGGCCTGCTGGCCCACGTCGACACCTACCACGAGGTCTCGGGCAAGGACGTCGAGCCGGTGCTGCACGAGAACTACGACGGCGGGCCCATCGCGCTGCCCGGCGTCGCCGGCAAGACCCTGGACCCAGAGGAGCTGCCCGCGCTGCGCGAGCACGTCGGCGACACCATCGTCACCTCCGACGGCACCACCCTGCTGGGCGCCGACGACAAGGCCGGGGTGGCCGAGATCATGACTCTGGCGGCCCTGCTCAAGTCCGACCCCAGCCTGCCGCACCCGCGCATCCGCCTCGGCTTCACCCCGGACGAGGAAGTGGGCGCCGGCACCAAGTACTTCGACGTCGAGAAGTTCGGCGCCGACGTGGCCTATACCCAGGACGGCGCCGGCGTGGGCGAGGTCGAGGACGAGACCTTCTGCGCCGACACCGCGGTGATCACCCTGCGCGGCATCGACGTCCACCCCGGCTACGCCAAGGACAAGATGGTCAACGCGGTGCGCCTGGCCGCCGACTTCATCTCCCGGGTGCCGGCCGACGCGGTGCCCGAGACCACCGAGGGCACGCAGGACTACCTGCACCCGTTCCAGATCCGCGGCTCGGTCAGCGAGGCCACCATCACCTGCCTGGTGCGCTCCTTCTCCGAAGAAGGCCTGCAGCAGATGGAGGCCGAGCTGCAGCGCATCCGCTCCGAGGTGCTGGGCGTCGAGCCGCGGGCCGCCATCGAGATCGAGATCAAGGAATCCTATCGCAACATGAAGCAGGTGCTCGACCAGCACCCGCACACGGTGGAGCACGCCGAGGAGGCCATGCGCCGGGTGGGCATCGAGCCCAAGCGCCTGGCCATCCGCGGCGGCACCGACGGCGCCCGGCTGAGCTTCATGGGCCTGCCCACGCCCAACCTGTCGGCCGGCGGCTACGAGTTCCATTCGGTCAACGAGTGGCTGCCGGTGGGCGGCATGGTCAAGGCGGTCGAGGTGCTGGCGGCGCTGATGCGCATCTGGGTCGAGAAGGGCAAACCCGCCTGATCCGGACGGCTTGAAAAACCGCCGCTGCTGATTCAAGGTGGTCGCTGGCCGGTGGTGCGCCGCGCGTGACCGGCCGGGAAGGTGGTCTCCGCCGGATGCGATTCAAGCTGATCTACCCCGCCTGGCCCAAGCTGCCGCAGCAGACCGAGTTCAACCTGCCCCCGCACGGTCCGGTGGTCATGGCCGCCGCGCTGCCCGACTGGGTGGAGGTCGAGTTCGTCGACGAGAACGTCCAACCGCTGGCGCTGGACGATGCGCCCGAGCTGGTGGGCATCTCGATGATGCTCAGCTCACAGCTCGACCGCGGCCTGGCCATCGCCGACGCCTACCGGGCCCGCGGCATCCCGGTGCTGTGCGGCGGCATCGCCACCATGCTCCACGGCGAGGAGGTGATGCAGCGCGCCGACAGCGTGTTTCTGGGCGAGGTCGAGGGCCGCATCGAGCGGGTGTTCGACGACTTCGCCCAGGGCCGGCTGGCGCCGCTGTACAACCACCTCAACGACCGGCCGCCGATCGAGCTGGTGGGCCCGGCCCGGCGCGACATCCTGGACCGCGACCGCTACTACCACAAGGGCGTGCGCATGGTGGACCTGTTCCACGCCTCGCGCGGCTGCCGCTTCAAGTGCTACCCCTGCGCGGTGGCCTTTCTGGGCGGGCGCCAGTTCCGGCCGCGGCCCTTCGACCGGGTGCTCGAAGAGCTCGAGACCATCGACAACCCGCGCCTGTTCGTGGTCGACAACTCCCTGGCCCAGGACCGCGAGTGGGAGAAGCAGCTGTTTAGCGAAATGATCCCGATGAAGAAGACCTGGTGCTCGCACACCATCGAGGACGATCCCGCGGTGCTCGACCTGGCCGCCCAGGCCGGCGCCTGGTACGTCTACCAGGCGGTGTTCGACACCTCGGACTACATCAAGGAGCGCATCCGGCGCTACCACGACCACGGCATCGCGGTCGAGGGCACCATCCTGCTCGGCCTGGATCACCACACCGAAGAGTACATACAGCGGCTGGTCGAGTTCCTGCTCGAGATCGACCTCGACCTGGCCGAGTTCACCGTGCTGACACCCTTTCCGCACACCAAGTGCCACGACGACCTGCTCAAGCAGGGCCGCATCCTATCGCACGACTGGTCGCGCTACACCGCCGCCGACGTGGTCTACCAGCCCAAGCACATGGCGCCCGAGCGGCTGCAGGAGCTCTACCATTGGGCCTGGGAGACCTTCTACCGCGACGAGCCGCAGAACATGAGGATGTTCAAGCTGCTCAAAAAGGCGGTCGAGCGCGAGCGGGCGCTGGGCACCTACCAAGGCCGGCGGCGGGATCTGATCGACCGCTCCTTCGGCCGCCAGGTCGCGCCCGCGGCCGGGGCGGGCGGAGAGGGCCGGCGATGAAGCTCGCGCTCGACTACGTCGACGAGGTCTACCACTTCCCCGGCCTGTGGCAGACGCCCTCGTTGTGCGGGCTCAAGATCGCCGAGCACCCCGATCGGCACGTGGTGGTGGCCACCGACCTGTGGGATCAGAACCCGGGCTCCTCGGTGACCGAGGTCTGCGCCGCGCTGGCCGATCGGTTGTGCGCCGAGCGCGGGCTGGATCCCGAACGGCTGCTGTTCATCGAGCACAGCCCCGAGACCGGCTCCAAGCTCGAGATCTACCGCGAGACCTTCGACCGGGTGGACTTCGAGCGCCGCGACGGTGGCTTCTGCAACCCGCGCTGGACGCGCGTCGACCGCGACCAGGTCGACGCCTGGCTGGGCTGAGGCTTCCACGCCCGAGAAGGGTGTGGGTCGATGGGAAATGATGGTTCCATTTCGGGTTCTGTCTTTCGAAACCGGTGGTTCGACACGGCGGGAAAAAATGGCGCATCTGCTGCTGATCGCCGAGGCCGACGAGGACCAGGCCGACCGGCTGGCCGTGGCCGCCCGCGATGGCGGCTGGCAGGTCGAGCGGGTCGGTGCGCGCGAGGATCCGCTGCGCCGGGCCGAGCTGCTGCTGCCGGCGGCGCTGGTGCTGGCCGCCGACCGCGGCGGCAGCCGCGGCTGGTCGCTGGCCAACCGGCTTCGCCGCCACCCGGTGCTGTCGCGGCTCCAGCTGGTGCTGACCGCCGGCGCCGAGCAGGCCCAGGCCCTGGAGCAACACAGCAAGCTGGCCCGACCCGCCGATCACTACCGCAGCCGGCCCTACGCGCCCCAGCAGCTGCTGGCCGCGTTGGCCGAACAGGCCCCCGCCGATCGCCAAAGCTGGCTGGCCGAGCTGCACCGCATCCGTGAACACGCCCCGCCCGCCCGGGCCGGCGGCCTGTGGTTGTGGCTGCTGCTGGCGACGGCGGTGGCCGGCGCCGCCCTGGTGCTGTGGCGGCTGATGGACTGAACGGGCCGGCCGGCGAAACCCTTCGCATCGCGGGCGGGCTGCCGGTATCCTGGGGAGCATGCATCCGGCCGATCACAACCTGGAGGAATTCCTGGGCAACGTGCTGCGCGGCGTCAGCAAGATCGTCGGCTGCAACTCGACCAACCTGGTGGTGATCAACGAGTCGGCCCGCGAGATGCGGGTGCGCATCGGCGCCACCGCCAACGACTACCCGGTGCTGGCCGAACTCGAGAGCGTGCTCGGGCAGTCCTTCCGCGGCCTGAGCGTGCCGATCGAGGCCGCCGCCGACGGCCTGATCGGCCAGGTCTGGAGCGACGGCGCCCTGCGCGAGACCTCCAGCCTGGCAGCCCTGGTGGGCAACGCCATCCCGACCGCGATCATCGAGCAGTTCGAGCAGCGTGCCGGCGACCGGCGCATCCTGGTGGCTCCGACCATGGGCGCCCGGCGCCGCTATGGGGTATTGCTGTTCGAAAAGCCCGGCCGGCGGCCCTACACCCGGCAGCAGCGCGAGGTGCTGCTGCGCTACGCGCGGCGCATCGGCGCCATCCTGGAAGACGACGTCATGGGCGAGCGGGCTCGGCTGGCCCCGGACGGCGCAGCCGAACTCGGCAGCGTCCTGCTCGACGAGGCCGGGCGTCCGGCCGGCAGCACCAGCGGCGACGACGAGCTGGGCGCCGCGGTGGCCAGCCGGCTCGGCGAGCGGGTGCGCGACTGGTTGGCCGCCGGCGCGGCCGCCCCGGCGCCGAGCGGCACCCTGGCCGACGGCCGCCGCATCAGCTGCCAGGCCTTCTCGCTGGCTGGCCGCCGGGCGGCGCTGTGCCGGGTGGCGCCGACGGCCGACGCCGGCACCGCCTCGCTGGAGACCCAGCTGCTGCAGCTGACGCTGGGCGCGCCGGCACCGGCGCTGTTTCTGGATCCGGACGGGGGCGTGACCTCGACCAACCGGGCGGCCGAGACCCTGTTCGGCCGGTCCGACGCCGAGCTCATCGGCCGGCCAATCGACGGGCTGGTCTGGGAGCCGGCCGAGCTGAGCCGGCGGCTGGCCGCTCAGACGCTGACCCCGGCCACCCCGGCCACCGCGCTCAAGGCGGTCATCCGGCGGCCGGGGGGCAGCCTGCGACCGGTGCGCATCGAGGCGCTGCTGCTGGCCGACGACCGCGACCGGGCCATCGGCTACCTGGTGCTGCTGCGCCCGACCGGGCCGGACGCCGCCGCCCCGGGACCGGAGCAGCTGGTGGATCAGGAGCGGCTGGCCACCATGGGCGAGATGGCCGCCCAGCTGGCCCACGAGATCCGCAGCCCGCTGGTGGCCATCGGCGCCACCCTCGACAACCTGTGCCGCCAGGCCGACGGCCGCCAGCGGCGCACCCTGGATGCGGTGGGCCGCGAGATCAACCGCATGGACATGATCCTGCGCAAGTATCTGGCCGCCCGCGACGACGTGGTCTTCGCCGACACGCCCCTGGATGCACTGCTGGCCGAGGTCCACCGCCTGCTCGCGGGCGCCTGGCACGAGGCCGGCAAGCACATCGCGCTCGAGACCGCCCCCGGCAGCAGCGTCCACGGCGATCACGACACCCTCAAGCACGTGTTCTTCAATCTGGTGCTCAACGCGTTGGAGGCCTCGCCGGCCGGCGGCACGGTGGAGCTGCGCAGCGAGCGCGGCGACGGCACGGTCACGGTCTGGATAGCCGATCGCGGCCCCGGGCTAAGCGTACCGGCCGACCGGTGCCTGCAGCCGTTCTTCACCACCAAGAGCAACGGTTCCGGGCTGGGCCTGCCGGTCTGCGCCAAGCTGATCCGGGCCCACGGCGGGCTGCTCGAGCTGGACAACCGCCCGGGCGGAGGTTGTTGCGTCCGGGTGGTGCTGCCGGCCGGTCGGCTTGGAGGAGATGGCGGGTGATGGCAGAGCCCTTTCGGGTCCTGATCGTCGAGGACGAGCATCTCTACGCCCAGGCTCTGGTCGACGAGCTGGAGCGCTGGCGGATTCCGGTCGAGGTCGCCGGCAACTGCGCCGAGGCGCTGCGGCTGGCCGAGAGCCGACCGGACCATTACCGGGCCGTGCTGCTCGACCACCGGCTGCCCGACCGCCAGGGGCTGCAGATCATCCCGCGGCTGCGGGCGCTGCAGTCCGAGGCGGTGGTGATCATGATGACCGCTTACCACACCATCCCGGATGCGGTGCAGGCAATCCGGCTGGGCGCCGAGGACTACATCGTCAAGGAGACCAGCCTGGAGCCGATCGTCGATCGGGTGCTTGAGGTGCGCCGCCACCGCCAGGCCCGGGCCAACGACAGCGGCTGGCACGAGCACAACCGGGAGGGGCTGCTGGGTCGCTCGCCCGGCATGCGCCGGGTGTTCGAGCAGCTCGACAAGGTGCGCCGGGCGCCCGACACCACAGTGCTGCTGACCGGCGAGACCGGCGTCGGCAAGGAGGTGGCCGCCCGCTCGCTGCACGCCATGTCGCGCCCGGCCGGCTCGCCCTTCGTGGCCATCGACTGCGTGGCTCTGCCGTCCAACCTGGCCGAGAGCCTGCTGTTCGGCCACGAGAAGGGCGCCTTCACCGGCGCCGACCAGACCCGCGCCGGCGCGCTGGCCGAGGCCGCCGACGGCAGCCTGCTGCTCGACGAGATCGGCGACATGGACCAGCAGCTGCAGGGCAAGCTACTGCGGGTGCTCGAGTGCCGCTCCTTCTCGCGGGTGGGCTCGGTGCGCGAGCAGCCCCTGCGGGCGCGGGTGATCGCGGCCACCAACCGCGATCTGGGCCAGCTGGTCGAGCAGGGCCGCTTCCGCCACGACCTCTACCAGCGGCTGTGCGTGTTCCCGATCCGGATCCCGGCTCTGCGCGAGCGCGGCGACGACGTGCTGCTGCTGGCCGAGCACTTCCGCGCCTTTTTCGCCGAGCGCATGGGCAAGCAGATCGCACCGCCGGGGATCGAGGTGCGCGCCCAGCTGCTGAGCTACGGCTTTCCGGGCAACGTGCGCGAGCTGAAGAACATCATCGAGCGGGCGGTGATCATGGCCGACGGCGAGCGGGTCGAATGCCAGCACCTGCCGCGCCGGGTGCTGGCCGCCGACGAGGGTCCCCGCGGCCAGCCCGACACCGTACCGGTCGACTTCCGCCCCGGGGTCGACACCCTGGAGTCGCTGGAAAAACGCATGATCCGCCACGCGCTGGAGCAGGCCGGCCACGTCAAGACCGAGGCCGCCCGGCTGCTGGGCATCAGCCGCTTCCAGCTGCTGCGGCGCATGGAGCGCCACGGCCTGAAGGAAAGCGATCCCAAACGGACCGCCAAGCCCGCGACCAAGAAATAGCCGTCAGCAGCCGTCAGCAAGCGGGCCCAGCCCGGCCCGTCGTGCGGATCCGAACCGGTGTGCGATTTCGCACGGGGCGATCGGATCTCGTTCGCCGCGGACTGGAATAACGCTATCATCACAAGGGGTTGATACGGGGGGCGGGGGCGTGAATGGCACGTGACTTGCTTGCGTCCATTGCTCCCACAGGCGGCACGTGCCCCGGCCAGCAAATGCGGCCACCCGGCGCGGCGACGAGGAACGACGGAACCATGGAATTGCTGGCCCGCTGGATCCAGAACCGCAACGTGGCCTGGGGCATCGTGCTGGCGGTCGGCTTGCTCACCGCCGCCGCCCTGCTGCAGACGCGCAAGCTCGAAAACGAAGACGATCTGCTGGCCTTCCTGCCGCAGGACAACCCGGACGTCCAGCTGTTCCACGACATCAACGAGCGCTTCGGCGGTCTAGAGCTGGCCATGGTCGGCATCGAGACCGACGATCCCTTCGATCCCGAGTTCCTGCACCAGCTGCAGGAACTCAGCCAGACGCTCCAGGACGATCCCGGCCTGGACCACGTGCTCAGCCTGACCAACGTGGTCGACTTCACTCCCGATCGCGAGCGCGGCGGGGTGATCACCGCCCCGCTGGTCCAGCACCTGCCCGAGACCGAGGCCGAGCGGGCCGCGCTCGATCGCAAGGTCATGTCGCGCGATCACGTGGTGGGCAACCTGATCTCCGAGAACGGCCGCGCGGTGCTGATCTACAACTTTTTGACCCACAGCGCCGATCCGCGCACCATGGCCGGCCGCATCCAGTCGACCGTGCGCACCCACTTCCCCGACGAGGCCATCTACTGGGCCGGCAACCCCTTCGTGTCGACCTACATCTACGAGACCACCCAGCGCGACCTGCGGCGGCTGACCCCCTGGGCGGTGCTGGCCATCGTGGCCGTGATCCTGCTGGCCTTCCGCGACTGGCTGGGCGCCACCCTGGCACTGTTGACCACCGGCATCGGCATCGCGGTCACCCTGGGGCTGATGGCCACCTTCGGGGTGCCGTTCAACATCGTGCTGTCGGCCATGCCCATCATCCTGTTCGCCATCGGCAGCGCCTACGGCATCCACCTGCTGTCGCGCTACTACAGCCTGAGCGACAAGTGCGACAGCGGCCCGGCCCTCGCCCGCACCCTCGAGGGCATCGGCCCGGTGGTCATGGCCGCCGGGCTGACCACGGTGGCCAGCCTGTTGTCGTTCATGTTCATGGACATCCGGCCCATCCGGACCTTCGGCTTCTTCACCGCGGTGGGCATCCTGACCACGCTGGTGCTGTCGCTGACCTTCATCCCGGCCGTGGTCCGGCTGACCAACCTCAAGCGCAAGCAGGGCGAGTCGCTGCTGATGCGCAAGGCCATGGTGCGCCTGACCGTATTCGCCCAGACCCACCGCCTGCCGGTGGGCCTGGCGCTGCTGGTGCTGGCCGGCGGCAGCCTGTTCTGGGTCAGCCAGGTCAACACCAGCGTGGATCAGACCTCGTTCTTCGCCGAGGGCAGCCCGCCCGATCGGGCCGACGACTTCATGGCCCGCCACTTCGGCGGCGGGCAGTTCATCCAGGTCTTCGTCGAGGGCGATCTGGACGACCCGCACGTGCTGCGCGAGCTGCGGCGGATCGGCGACCGCATCGCCGTCCACCCCCGGGTCACCTCGGTGCGCCACGTGGCCGACGCCCTGGCGCTATCGAACAAGGCCATGGTGGGCCAGCAGCGCATCCCGGATACCAAACCCCAGGTGCGCATGCTGTACTCCTTCATGACCGGCGATCCGGCCGCGGCCCAGCTGCTGTCGGCCGAGCACGACCAGGGCCTGATCCACGTCCAGGTCGACTCCCCCGAGGCCGAGCAGCTCGAGGCGGTGCTGGCCTTCTGCGAAAAGGTGCTGGCCGAGGAGCTGATCAGCGACTACCGGGTGGTCGGCTCCGGGCACCCGCGCTGGGACGAGGCCGAAGCCCGCAAGCGCGACATGCTCACCTGGCGCCTGCTGGCGCTGGCCGACTTCTACGGCGCCGGCCTGCCGGAGGCTGTCGAGCAACCGGTGCGGCGCTTTCTCCAACAACCGATACCACCGCCGGCGCCCGAACGGCTCGAGGCCGAGCTGCTGCGCTTTCTGGGCTCCGAGGAATGCGCCATCGACCTGGTGGCCGAGCTCGAGGTGGATCTCGACACCGAACCCGACCCGCGGCGCCGGGTGGCCGAAGAGCTGGCCGGCCTCGATGCGCTGCCCGACGAGCAGGAGCTGAACCGCCTGCTGGCCGACGTGCTCGAACGCCCGGCCGACGACCTGCTGATCCAGGATCTGACCTGGTCGCTGCTGACCCCCTTCGAGGAGGCCTGGCGCGGGGTGCGCGCCAACCAACAGGCGGGCGACCTGATCGAGCAGCTGGACATCGAGGTGCCGCCCGGCGGCAAGGGCGAACGCTTCGTGGCCACGCTGGGCGCGGCCTTCTGGGACGCCGACAATCCCAAGGTGCTGCTGCCCACCGCAGCCGGCTTGCCCGCCGAAGCCGGCGTAGCCGGCGTAGGCGGGCTGAAGATGCAGGCCAACGGCCTGCCGGTGTTGCACCGGGGCCTGTCGCGCTCGGTCGAGGCCAACCAGATCAAGAGCCTGCTGTTCGCGGTGCTGACCATCATCGTCATCCTCAGCGTACTGTTCCGCTCCGTCACCGCCGGCCTGCTGGCCGCCAGCCCCACCCTGCTGACCCTGGCCATCATCTACGGCGGCATGGGCCTGCTGCGGATGCACCTGGACATCGGCACCTCCATGCTGGCCTCGATCGTGCTGGGCGTCGGCGTCGACTACGCCGTGCACCTGGTGGCCGCCTGGCATCCCAAGAACGGCGGCGGGCTGGTCACCTCGGCGGCCAACGCCGCCGACCATGCCGGACCGGCCATCTGGACCAACGCCATCATGATCTTCTGCGGCTTCTTCGTGCTGACTCTGGGCGAGGCCCGGCCGCTGCAGAACGTGGGCGGGCTGACCGCGGCCGCCATGCTGGTGGCCGCGCTGGCCACATTTTTGGCCATTCCGGTGCTGGCCCGCAAGAGTCGCTACCGCAACGCCCCGACCAGCCAGGATGAGCTGGACAGCTCCGAGGCGGTCGACGCGGTGCTGAACAAGGCGCTGCCCATCAAGAGCTGAACCCCAACCCCCTGCGAGGACCAGAACCATGCGAACGACAGAACGGATCATCGGTGCAAGCGCAGTCGGCGGCGCGATGCTGCTGGGCCTGCTGGCCACCCCGGCGGCGGCCGGCGAGAAGACGGGAGCCGAAGTCGTCGCCCTGACCGACGAGGCCATGACCCGCGCCCGCGACCAGTACTTCGTCTACGATCTCATCACCTACGAGCCGGGCAAGGAGCCGCGGGTGCTGCGCTTCGAGGTCTACGTCATGGGCGACAAGAAGCGGCGCATCGAGTTTCTGGCCCCCGGCGACATACGCGGCATGCGCTTTTTGGTGCTGGACGTGGATCAGATGTACGTCTACATGCCGGCCTACAAGAAGGTCCGGCGGGTGGCCTCGCACGTCAAGTCGCAGGGCTTCATGGGCTCGGCCTACACCCAGGACGCCATGAGCCTGACCAAGTTCGGCGAGACCTTCACCGGCGAGCTGGTCGGCCAGGACGACCAGACCTGGACGCTGGAGCTGACCAAGAAGCCCGACGTCAGCTACAGCTATCCCAAGCTGGTGGTCAAGATCCGCAAGGACATCCACCAGCCGAGCTACGTCGCCTACTACAACGACAAGGGCGTCAAGGTGCGCTCCGAGTCCCGCGAAGGCTTCCAGTGCAAGCAGAACCTGTGCAATCCGCGCAAGATGACCATGCTCGACCACACCCGCGGCGATCTCAAGAGCGTCATGGTGCAGCGCGAGTGGAAGCCCAACACCGGCATCGGCGAGTCGATGTTCACCGTCCGCTCGCTGCAGCGCCGGCGCTAGGCGGGATCGACCCCATGCGCAGAGCAGCGCAGCTGTTGGCGGTTTGGCTGGGGCTGGGGCTCGCCGGAGCAGGCCCGGTGCAGGCCCAGCCGGCCGAGGATGAATCAGCGGAAGGGGCGACGGACGCGGCGACAAACGAGGCCGCGGAAGAGGCTGCTGAAGAGGCGGCCGCGGCCGACGGCCCGGCCGAGCTGGACGAGCCCTTCACGCCGCCGCCCGGCCTGGACGAGCCCTTCGAACCGCCACCCGGACTCGACGAGGCGGCGCCGGTGGCCCCGGCCGACAGCCTGTCGCTGCCCGAGGTGGAACGGCTGGAGCTGCGCTGGGGCGGGCGCGTCCAGACCGACATCCGCTTCCAGATCGAGCCCAAGTCCATCGGCCGCAGCTACGATTTTGAGGATCACACCTACTACCAGGAGAACCAGCTCGAGACCGGCATCCGGCGCAACGAGAACATCTTCAAGCTCAAGCTCGACGCCCTCTACGGCCGTTTCGCCGGCGTGGTCGACATCGACTTCGTCTGGCTGGGCCAGCCTTTCGAGGTCTCCGGGATCGACGATCTGACCTTGCGCAACCGGGTCGACAGCTACTACCTCGAGGCGCACGCGGCCTACATCGAGGCCACCGATCTGATGGTCGACGGGCTCGATCTGCGCGTCGGCCAGCAACTGGTGCAGTGGGGCAAGGCCGACCAGTTCAACCCCACCAACAACCTCAACTCAGAGGATCTGGAGGACGTGCTGCTGTTCGGCCAGCAGCTGGCCAACGTGATGGCCCGGCTGGACTACCAGGTGCCCATTTTCCTGGATAACCTGCACTCCACCGTGCTGTCGGCGGTGCTGGTGCCCATCTTCAAGCCGGCGCTGCTGGTGCGCTCGGCGCCGCTGGGCCTGGCCCTGTCCGATCGGCTGCCCTTTGCCAGCTCCAGCCTGCGTTACCAGATCCACACCGAGAAGGCCTTCACCGCCAACATGGGCTGGCCCACCCTGACCAGCTCGGTCGAGCCGCGGCTGCCGGATGAGAGCTTCGACAACATGCAGTACGCCTTCCGGCTGGCCACCACCCTGTTCGGCCAGGACGTG
>CAYVQE010000164.1:0-12470 GCA_964454005.1 uncultured Myxococcales bacterium | reverse complement strand
TCGCTCCCCGGTTGACAGCGCCAGTCACGGCGCTGCGCGCCATGCCTGGCGCACTAAAAAAACGGCCACCCCTGCGGGGGTGGCCGTCGCAGTCCTGCTATTTCAGGCCTGATTCATGCAGCCGGGGCGGCCGGCGGCGCGGCCTGGGCCGGCTGGTCCTTGCCTATGCCGGCGGCGCCGATGAAGGCCAGCACGCCACCGACCAGGCCGAACAGCTGCCAGAACACGAAGCCGACGTTGATCAGCCCGATCACCTCGGCCACGATGCTCAGCGCGGCCACCACGAATATGAACACCTTGTGCTTGGCGATGAACAGGAACACGGCCCCGACGATCTGCAGCACGGTCATGAGCCACAGGAAAGCGCCGAAGACCATCAGCAGGGTGCCGGCTCCCTTCATGTCGGATACCGCGGCCGAGGCCTTGGCCGCATCCTCCGCGCTGACCTGGCCACCGGCGGCCGCCTGCTTGCCGGCCTCGTCGACGAGCGCACCGGCGCCGCTGGCCAGCCCGCCGCCGAGCAAGTAGCCCGCGCCGCCGATCAGGTTGCCGATGGCGGCGATGATCAAAATGATTCCCGCAGCGATTTTCATGGCTCCTCCTGGTCTTCTGCTCCCCTGTATCGAACTGGGAATGGGTTGGGATTGTCCGCCGATTTTAGTATCACCGGCGCTGCTCCGCTGTCAAACGAATTCTGCCGTGGCCGCAATCGGCCGCGGTGTCCCCTTGGGACGGAGCGCTTCGCCGTTTTCCCGCAACGACCCCGCCCGGCCGAGCGGAATCCTCTCGGGGGGCGCCGGCGCGAAATTGACAGCCGGCAGGGGCGGCGCTATGGTTCCAGTAGTAAGGGTGGGAGGTATTCCATGAATCATTCTCGGACGTTCGGTTTGACGATGGCCCTGGCGCTGGCCGCCGCCGGCGCCTGGGCCAGCCCGGCCCGGGCCCAGGCGGTGCCCCGGGCCCTGCGCGGCCAGATCATCACCAGCAAGCAGTCGATCGACATCCCGACCTCCAACCGCGGCTTCGTCAAGAAGCTCAAGAAGCAGGACCGCGACACCTTCAAAAAGGACGCCGAGGGCAAGTGGGTGCTGCACTTCGTGGCCTTTTTCAACCGAAGCCTGCCGGCCGACTCCATGGGCGTGGTGGTGCTCGACACCAAGCAGGAGCCGGTGGCGGTGGCCGAAGTGGGCGGTGAGAAAGGCCAGTGGAACCTGGCCTCGCGCATCGTGGTCGACACCACCGAGACCCCGGGCCAGAAGCACACCCTGCAAGTCTACTACCCCCGCGGCAACAAGCCGGTGGTGCTGGCCAAGAAAAAAATCCTGCTCAAGTGAGCCCGGGCCGCGCCCGGCAGGCGCGGCGGCTCATTCGACCAGCTGGCTGGGGTCCTTGTACTTGCGCTCGCAGTAGCTGCAGCGCACGGCGAACTGCTGCTGGCCGCCCTCGCGGGTGAAGTGACTGGTGGCCGCCTCGACGTTGGTGATGCAGTTGGGGTTGGGGCAATGCAGCAGGCCGTGGATCGCGCGCGGCACCTCGATGGTGCGCTTCTCCACCACCCGGCCGCCCTCGATGATGTTGATGGTGGCGGTCGGGGCCACCAGGGCGATGCGGTCGGTGACCCGGGTGTCGAGCTTCTTGTTCTCCACCTTGACGATGTCCTTGCGGCCCAGCTTGGCGCTGGGGAAGTTGATGCCCACCGTCAGGATGCCCTCCTGCTTGACCCCCAGGATGTCGACCACCTTCAGCGCCAGCGGGCTGGGGATGTGGTCGATGACCGTGCCCGACTCGATGGCGTAGACCTTGCGCGGCGTGTCCTGGCTCACTGGATCGCTCCCGTCACCAGACCCAGCAGCGCCTGCCGGGTCGGAATGCCGTTGTGCGCCTGGCGGAAGTAGATGGCGTTGGCGGTGTCGTCCACCCGCTCGGCGATCTCGTCCACCCGCGGCAGCGGATGCATGATGCGCACCCCCTCGCAGGGCCCGACCAGCGACTCCGGCCGCAGCCGGTAGGCCCCGGCCACCCGCTCGTACTCCTGGAAGTCGGCGAAGCGCTCCTTCTGGATGCGGGTGACGTAGAGCACGTCGAGCCGGTCCGGGCTGTCGTGGGTGTCGGCCACCTCCTCGAAGGCGCAGCCCGACTCGGCCAGCTCCTCCTTGACGTACTCGGGCATGCGCAGGCTGGGCGGCGAGATGAACACCAGCCGGGCGCCGAAGCGGCTCAGGGCCGCGGCCAGCGAGTGCACGGTGCGGCCGTACTTCAGATCGCCCATCAGACCCACGGTCAGATCGTCGAGCCGGTCGAACTCCTCGTGGATGGTCACCAGGTCGAGGAAGGTCTGGGTGGGGTGCTGGTTGGCGCCGTCGCCGGCGTTGATCACCGGCACGCTGGCCTTCTCGGCCGCCAGCCGGGCGGCGCCCTCGACCGGGTGGCGCATGGCGATGACGTCGCAGTAGCCGGTCACCGTCTTGATGGTGTCGGCCAGGCTCTCGCCCTTTTTGGCCGAGGAGATCTTGGGGTCGGCGAAGCCGATCACCTGCCCGCCCATGCCCGCCATGGCCGCCTCGAAGCTGAGCCGGGTGCGGGTGGAGGGCTCGAAGAACAGCGTCGCCAGCAGCCGGCCGGCCAGGGCATCGGCGTGCCGGCCGGCCTTGACCTCCAGGGCCTTGTCCACGATATCCAGGATCTCCTGTTTGGAGAAGTCCCGGATGGACACGATGGAGCGGCCTTTCATGTCCACGGCGTTCCTCCTGCGCTCGTTTTCGGATTTCGGTTGGACCGGCAGTATAGGGATGCCGCCGGTCGGCCGCAACTGAAAAAAGATCGTCGGGCGTCAACCCGGCCCCTCGGCGGGCTCGACCGCGGCGTAGCGCGCCGGATCCGCGCGGCCGAGCGCGGCGAAGGCCTGCAGCCTGAGCAGGCAGGCCGCACAGGCGCCGCAGGCCAGGCCGTCGCGGGTGGGGTCGTAGCAGGTGTGGGTGTGGGCGTAGTCGACGCCCAGCTCGAGGCCGAGGCGGATGATGGCGGCCTTGTCCAGATCCAGCAGCGGCGCGCGCACGCGCAGCGGCCGGCCCTCGGTGCCGGAGCGGGTGGCCAGGTTGGCCATGCGCTCGAAGGCGGCCACGAAGTCGCCGCGGCAGTCCGGGTAGCCCGAGTAGTCCACCTGGTTGACGCCGACGAACAGCTCGCCGGCGCCGAGCACCTCGGCCCAGGCTGCGCCGAGCGACAAAAACACCGCGTTGCGCGCCGGCACGTAGGTCGGCGGCACCCCGCCGGCCGGCTCGTGCTTGGGCACCGCGATGGCGCTGTCGGTCAGCGCCGAGCGCGCGATGCCGGCCAGATCCAGGCGCACCACCCGGTGCTGGCGGACGTCGAAGGCCCGCGCCTGGCGGGCGGCCAGCTGCAGCTCGAAGCCGTGGCGCTGGCCGTAGTCGAAAGCCAGGCTGTATACTTCGCGGCCCTCGCTGGCGGCCAGCGCCAGGCAGGTGGTCGAATCCATGCCGCCGCTGAGCAGCACCACCGCCCGCGCGTCCGTATCCGCTCGCTGTGCCTCCGTCTCTGCCATGCGCGCTCCCCGGCCAAAAACTTGATCCATCCCACAATGTAGGATACTGTGGGCTTATGAGCTACACAGCCGCCGCCCCGGAGGTTCCCATGAAGCCGCGCCCGCTGGCAAGACTGCGTCTGCAGAAGCGCCGCATCGCCGATCGCCGCACCGCCGAGCGCGACCGCCGCCTGCTCGACGGCACCATGAAGTACCGCGGCCAGTTCCACCACGTGGAGCTGCGCGACCTGAGCGCCAGCGGCGCCTACGCGGTAGCGCCGGTGACCCCGGCGCTGACCGACAGCATCACCCTGAGCATCGACATGCCGCATCTGGGCTCGACCGTCATGGTCACCGGCCGGGTGCGCCGGGTGGGCCTGAGCAGCCGGGCGCTGGAGCGCGCGGGCGGCTTCGCCATCGAGTTCACCCGCTTCTACACGCCCGTCGGCCGCCAGACCCTGGGCGCCCACCTGACCGACTGAGCGCGTTGACAGCCCGAAGCGAATGGGGAACCATGTTGCCTCAGGCGGGAAACTCCTTGTCCAACCGCTCGTTCAGCGCTTTTTCCACCTTGCCCTTCAGGATGAACGGCACCTCGATGCGGCCGGCGATGCGGCCCGGATCCAAGCGCAGCTCGCCCTTGACCCCGGTGCCCTTGAGCTGCACCCGCTCGCCCTGCCAGGTGAACTTCAGCTTGTACTTGGCCTCGAGCTGCTGGGCCAGCTCCTCGAGCTTGGTGTGCGCCTGCTGCTCGTCCAGCCCGTGCTCGTGGTCGATGTCGATCTTGGCCATGTCGCCTCCTGCCGTCTCGGGCGGCCATCCGGCTCAGTGCCGCATGGCATCGCGGAACTGCTTGTACTGGTTCATGAACCGGTACGCTCCCGCCGGTTCGAAAAAGAGAAAATCGACCTTGCCGAAGGTGATCACGTCGCCGTCGCCGACCGCCACCGGCCGGCCGGGCACCAGGGTGCGGCCGCGCACCTGGGTGCCGTTGGTGGAGCCGGAGTCGACCAGCCGCCAGTCGCCCGCCTGCTCGTCGTAGAACAGGCAGGCGTGGCGCTTCGAGACCGTGGAGTGCTGGATCACGTAGTCGCGCCGCGCGTCGCGGCCCACGAAGCCACGCTGGGGAAACTGGCGCCCGGGCCGCGGGTTGGGCAGCAAGACGAGAAAGTCCTGCAGCTGCTCGCTGAACCGATCGATGTGCTCGGCGCCGGCGACCGACTCGACCAGCCGGGTGTGGACGAAACCGTCGAGCGCGCCGGGCCGTTCGGAGTAGAGCAGCAAGGGATGCGGGAACTGCTGCACGTACTCGCCACGCTGCAGCGTGGCCACCACCTTGACGAAATCGCGAAAGCGCTCCATCGCCCGCCTCGGCTCATCCCGGATTGAAATACCAGACCGCGGCGCTGGCCTGCTCGCCGGCCGGCCCGGAGGTCAGCCCCCCGCACAGCACCACCCCGCCGCCGCTCAGCCGCGCCGCGGCCGCGTGGGCCCAGGGCATGCGCAACGGCGGCGCCTCGGCAAAGCCGGCCTGGGCCAGGTCGGGCTGGGTGGTCAGCACCTCGGCGCTGCTCAGCAGGCGGCGCTCGAAGCCGTCGTCGGCCACCCCGCCGGCCAGCAGCAAGCCGCCACCGGCCAGCGGCGCCGCCAGCGGGGCGGAGCGCGGGGTGTGCTCCGGGTGGGCGGCAGCCACCTCCAGCGCCAGCACCCCGGTGCCCTGCTGCGCGTTGAACACGAAGCGCTCCGGCGCGTCCAGCGAGCGCAGCCCGTCCGAGCCGGCCGCGATCAGCACGCCGTCGTCGCGGGCGGCCGCCACGTGCTCGACGCGCGGCTGGGCCAGCGCGGCGCGGGTACCGGCCCCGGCCGGGTTGATGGCCTGGAAGTCGGTTCCGTTGAACAGCTCCACCGCGGCCACCAGCCCGCCGGCGGCGGTGCCGCCGGCGATCAGCACCAGCCGTTGCTCGGCGCCGAACACGGTGGCCGTATGCCGGCTGCGGCCGTGGAGCAGCTGCAGATCGGTGCGGAAGAAGGTCTCCAGCCGGGTGTCGAACAGCAGACCGTTTTCCGTGATCCGGTCGTCGGCCAGCCGGCCGCCGGCGATCAGAATGGCCTCGCGGTAGGGGTTGGCGCCCGGATCCTCGACCTGCATGACCACCGCCGCATGATTGGCCCGCGGCTGCACCCGCTGCGGATCGAGCCCGGAGATGCGGCGGAAGTCACCGCGGCCGCCGTCGTAGATCAGCACCGTCTCGACCAGCTCACCGTTCGGGCCGCGGCCGCCGAACACCAGCGCGTCGCCGGCGGCGGTGGCGGTGGTGCTGTGGCCGATGCGCAGGTCGGCGCCGGAGAACGACGGGCAGTCGAAGTTGCCGAAGCCGCAGTTCGACTGGCTGTGCGGGTCGTAGATCTCGGGCGGCACCAGATCGGCGGGCGCATCCGGGTCGCCGCCGCCGGCACCGCCGAACACCAGCACCCGATCGCCGGCGGTCACCGCCAGCTGGTGGCCGAAGCGGGCGTGGTTCAAATCGCCGAGCAGCGGGGTCAGCTCGCCCACCCGGGCGAACAACAGGCCCACCTCGGCGGTCCGGCCCGGCTCCAGATCGAACGGCGGGCTCTGGCCGCTGGCCACCAACTGGCCGTCGATGTCCAGCCCCTCGAGCCGCAGCACCATGCCGGCGGCCGGCGTGCCGGTGAGCACGAACTCGGTGGCCGAGCCGTCGACCAGGTGTTCGATGGGCTCGGCGTCCGGCCGCAGCAGCACGGCCCGCAGGCTGGCCACGTCGGCGAAGGCGTCCTGGTAGGGCGGGGTGGAGACGCGGAGATCGATCTGGCTCTGCTGGCCCGGAATCCGTTCGACCTCGGTACCGCAGCCGGCGGCTCCCAGGGCCAGCGCCAGGCAGGTGAGCGGCGCGATGAGACGGTGCAGCGCCATGGCGCGCTCAGGGCCCGGTGTTGCGCAGCACCCGGATGCGGATGCTGTCGGGCTCGTGGATGGTCTCGGTCTCGGGTTGCAGGGTCAGCGCCAGGCTGGTGGCCACCCCGCCGGCGACCACCGCGCCGACCGCGGTCCAGAACCACCAGCGCTGCCAGAAGGGATCGGCCGGCTCGACCGCACCGCCGCCGGCTGCGGCCGCCGTCCCGGTGGGCTCGGTCGGCTCGGGCTGCGGCGGGCCGGGATAGGCCTCGACCTCGGGGGCGCTGGCGCCGGCGGCCGGCAGCTCGACGACCTTGGGCGCGGCCAGCGGGCGCGGCCGGCCCAGCAGCCGGTCGTCGAAGACCAGACCCAGCGAGGCCGGCGGCGGCACCGGCCGGGTGCCCTGCTCCAGCGCCTCGGCCAGCTGCCAGGCCAGAGCGCCCACCACCGGGCCCGGGTCGCCGTCCGGCAGGTGGGCGGCCACCACCGCCGGCTCGCCGGCGGCCGGCACCGCGGCCGCGCTCCAGATCGGCTCTTCGCGGTCGGGCACCCGGACCAGCTGGGCCACCACCACCGCGGCCACCTCGGCCGCGCGGGCCAGCTCAACCGCCAGGGCGACCACCCGCTCGCGGGCCGCGCCGGCACCGAGCGCAGCGCGCAGCCGCTCGATGCGGCGCGGCAGGTCGCTGCGCTCGAGCGCGATCTCGATGCGGCTGGTGCGGCCCGGCTCTATCTGCAACGCCTGCCGGTGGCTGCGGTAGCCCTCGGCCTCGATGCGGATCATGTGCAGCCCGCCGTGGACGCCCTCGCGCCGCAGCGGGCTGCTGCCGGCGGTCAAGCCGTCGAGCACCAACCGGGCGCCTTCCGGCTCGACCGCCACCTCCAGCACCCCGGTGGGTAGATCGGTCATCTCGGCGCGCACCTGCTCGAACCGGTTGCGCAGCTTGCTGGGCACCTGGCCCGGATCCGGCACGTAGTCGGAGTTGAGCGCCAGCACCTCGCGGTAGGCCAGCCGGCTCTCCTCGTGATGGCCGGCCGTGGCCAGCGCCTCGGCCAGACCCATCAGCGCGGCGGTCAGCTGCTCCGGATCCTGCAACCAGGCCAGGTGGCGGCGGTAGGTCACCCGGGCGCTCTGGAAGCCGTCGACGGCCTCGTCGAGGGCCAGCTCGAGCAGCTGCTCCTGGGCCCGGCGGCGCTGCAGCTCGGCCCGGCGCAGCGCCGCCTCGACCGCGGTCGGCCGGGCGCGGCGCAAGCGCAGCAGCCCCTCGGGCCCCAGCACCTGCACCCGTTCGAACTGCATCAAGGCCCGCTTGAGCGCACGGCTCAGCGCGGCCGCCTGCTCGGGAGCGCCGGCCGCATCGCGGGTCGCCAGCACCAGCAGGCTGATCATGGGCCCGTCGTCCGCGGCCGGCTCCTGCTTCGCGTCCTCGGCCGGCTCCTGCTTCGCGTCCTCGGCCGGCTCCTGCTCCACGTCCTCGGCCGGCTCCTGCTCCACGTCCTCCACGTCCTCGGCCAGCTGCCGGCCCAGGCTACCGGACGCCGCTGGCTGCGGCGCTTCTTCCTCCTCCGGGTCAGCCGGCTCGGCGGCCGCATCCTCCGGCTGGCCGGCGGCCCGGGCATGGCCGGCCGGCAACGCCAGGCAGGCGGCGAGCAACGCCATCGGCAGTGTCGAACCGAACCCGCTCATGGTCGGATCCCGCCGCGTGCGCTCCAGCGCCCGAACGCCCCGTCCGGGCTCCACTCCTGCGCCCGCGAATGCTTTTTGCTAGCACACCGGCTCGCCAGCGGTCAATCCGGTTGGCAGCGTCAGCTCCCTCCGCACGCGAGTGGCCATCGTTCACATCAGGAGCTAAGGCCCGTTCAAGTAAAGGGATCGCGGACCCGCAGCTGCGGGAAACGGGCGAAGTCACGGTCCAGGGTCAGCAGCTCGGCCACGCCGTGCTCGCTGAGCAACGCCGCGATGTGGGCATCATGGGCCAGGTTGCCCGCGGCCCGACCCTGGCGCAGGGCGCTTGCCATATGCGCCAAATGACCCGGCCCCTCGCCCAACATCACCAGCGAAGGGCTGTCCAGCAGGGACTCGACATCGGCCAGGGCGACGTCGAGATCGGTCGGCGGATCGAAGACCCGGGCGTGGGTGACGACCCGGATGAACTCGTACACGCAGGGCCAGGGCAGCGCCCACGGAGCATCCCCTTCGGCCAGCTCGCGCAGCAACTCCCGCGCCTGGCGGTGGTAGGGCATCTCGCGGCGCCGGGCGTGGATCAAGATGTTGGTATCCAGCGCGATCACCGTTCGTCCAGCCTGTCGAACAGCGCGTCGCGATCCTCGATCCGCGCCCCCGGTTGCAGCCGACCTTGCTCGGTGCGCCAGCGCAGCCGATAGCCGCCGCCCGCCGATCGACGCTGCTTGACCAGCTCGCGCAGGGCCCGCTCGACCAGCTGCTTGACCGTCGACTGCTCGTCGGCGGCCATCCGCTTGACCTGCCGCAACAGCTCGTCGTTGATGTCGACCGTGGTTCTCATACTCATAAGCATATTCAACGATATGCTTTTATGCAAGGCGGAGCGCCACGCCGGCCGGGCGGCCGGGGCCGGGCGGCTTTGACAGCTCGCCGGCGGCGGCGCCATACTCTACGTTGTTCGCCATTGCTCGACCCATCGGCCCCCAAGGCTGCGAGGAGTTGCCCATGAACTGCGCACGCACGGCGCTGCTGTGGATCCTGTCGTCCAGCGCGCTGATGACCGGCTGCGCCGAACCGGCGGCCGACGAGCCCTGGGCCGGCGGCCGGGCGGCGCTGCGCCCGGCCGCCGGGCTGCACCGGGTGGACCGGCCCCGGGTGGCCGATACGAGCCGATTGCAGCGGGTGGTGCTGCACGCCCAGCGCGACATCCCGGCCCAGGCCGAGCTGCAGGAGGGCCTGCTGCCGGACGCGGCCTATAGCCACCACGGCGCCGACGTCTGGCAGTGCCAGCCCGACGCCAACTACGAGGGCGACGCCATGTGGCTCCTGGGCCGCAACGACGGCGGCGGCTGGGATCCCTGCTTCGGCTGGCCCTACCTGCGCTTCGATCTGAGCGCGGCGGTGCCCGCAGACGCCACCGTGGTCCAGGCGGTGCTGTCGATGTACCTCTACGAGGGCTACGGCGAGGACCAGACCGCAGCCAGCCACCGGGTGCTCGGCGCCTGGGACGAGGCCAGCCTGACCTACAACACCATGCCGCCCGACTGGAACAACGGCGTGTACGAATCCCAGGTGCTGCTGACCGGCCTCGGCTGGTGGGACTGGGACATCACGCAGATGGCCACCGATTGGGTCGCCGACCCGCAGTCCAACCACGGGCTGGCCGTCCAGCCGATCGATGCGCTGGCCGACGGCGAGTTCGTGCTCTGGCGCTCGGACGACGCCGCCACCGCCAGCCAGCGGCCACGGCTGACGGTCGATTTCCTGCTGCCCGAGTACCGCTCGGCCTTCGTCGAGCAGCAACCGCCACCGGCCGCGATGTTCATCGGCCAGAGCCTGGACGTCGAGCTGGTCTTTCGCAACGACGGCTACGACACCTGGGACCCGGCGGCCGGCTACCGGCTCGGCAGCCAGAGCCCGCCGGACAACACCACCTGGGGCCCCAGCCGGGTCGAGCTGGGCGCGCCGGTGGCCCCCGACGCGCAGGTGCGGTTCCAGTTCACCATCAGCGCCCCGGACGTCGCCGGCGACTACGCCTTCCAGTGGCAGCTGCTGTGCGACGGCCAGGGCTGGTTCGGCGAGGCCAGCCCGCGGCTGGACATCGAGGTCACCCGCAAGCCGCTGGCCGAGACCTGCCAGTCCAACGGCGAGTGCCAGAGCGGCATGTGCGTCGACGGTTACTGCTGCGACGGCTTCTGCTCCGGCACCTGCCAGTCCTGCGCCCTGCCCGGGCTGGAGGGCACCTGCCAGCGCATCCCGGCCGGCGCCGATCCGGATGAGGAGTGCCCGGGCGCCGGGCCCTGCGGAGCGACCTGCGACGGCGCCGGCGCCTGCGCCTACCCGCCGGCCGGCACCGATTGCGCCGTCTGCGCCGGCTGCGACGGCAACGGCAACTGCAACCAGTACGCCCCGGCCGGCTCCGACCCGGGCGGCCAATGCGGCCTGTGCCGGGTCTGTCCGGGCGACGGGCCGGACTGCGTGCCGGCCGCCGCCGGCAGCGACCCCCAGGGCGAGTGCCAGGCCAGCCCGCCGGCCAGCTGCGGGCTGACCGGCGACTGCGACGGCGCTGGCGCCTGCGCCTTTCATCCGGCCGACACCATCTGCGACCCCGAGCGTTGCGCCGACGCGGTCCACCACCCGGCCGACGTCTGCGACGGCGCCGGCGCCTGCGTCGACAGCGGCAGCCAGCCCTGCCGGCCCTACGTCTGCCTCGACGCCGAGGTCTGCCGCAGCGACTGCACCAGCGACGCGCACTGCAGCGGCGACTCCTACTGCGAGGCCGGCGCCTGTGCCGCCTACCTGAACACCGGCGAGCCCTGTGCCCAGGCCCAGGAGTGCTCGAGCGGCCACTGCGTCGACGGCGTCTGCTGTGACAGCGCCTGCGACGACACCTGCGAGGTCTGCAACTTGCCGGCTTCTCCGGGCAGCTGCCTGCCGGTGCCCGACGGCCAGGATCCGCGCGACGATTGCGCCGGCGACGGCCTGTGCGGGGGGGTGTGCGACGGCTGGCGGGCCTGCCGCTTCCCGCCGGCCGATCTGGCCTGCGACACCTGCATGCACTGCGACGGCGCCGGCGCCTGCGCCGATCCGCTGCCGGCCGACACCGATCCCCACGGCGACTGCGAACCCTGCTGGGCCTGTTCGGGCGTCGACGCCAGCTGCCAGCCGGTGGCCGCCGGCGCCGATCCGCTGGACGCCTGCCCGGCCACCCCGGCCGGCGATTGCGGCACCACCGGCACCTGCGACGGCGCCGGCGGCTGCGCCCTGTGGCCGGCCGACACGGTCTGCCGGCCGGCCAGCTGCAGCGACGGTGTGCTGGCACCGGCCGATCTGTGCGACGGCCAGGGCCAGTGCTTCGATCGCGGCACCCTGGAATGCGCCCCCTACACCTGCGCCGCCGCCGACGCCTGCCACACCGCCTGCGACGCGGACGCCGAATGCCAGGCCGGGTTCCACTGCCAGCAGGCGACCTGCACGGCCGATCGGCCCCTGGGCCAGGCCTGCGTGCGCCCCGGCCAGTGCGCCAGCGGCCAGTGCGTCGACGGCGTCTGCTGCGACAGCGCCTGCGACGGGCTGTGCCAGCGCTGCGATCTGGCCGCCGCGCTGGGCAGCTGCAGCCCGCTGCCGGCCGGGGCCGACCCGGACGACGAGTGCGCCGGTGATGGGGCCTGCGGTGGAGCCTGTGATGGAAACGGGGCCTGCACCTTGCCGGGCGAGGAGACCGCCTGCGGCCCCTGCGCCCGCTGCGACGGCCAGGGCGGCTGCAACGTGCTGGTCGCGGCCGGCCAGGATCCCTTCGACGCCTGCGGCAGCTGCGGCGTGTGCGCCGGCGACCGCGACGCCTGCGTGCCGGTGGCCGCAGGCGCTGATCCGCTGGACGACTGCGCCGCCGAACCGGTGGCCGGCTGCGGCCGGGACGGCTGGTGCGACGGCCAGGGCAACTGCCGGCTGTGGCCGGCCGGCACCCTGTGCGGCGAGCAGAGCTGCGCCGCCGGCGTACTGCAGCGGGCCCCGGCCTGCGATGGCCTGGGCGCCTGTCTGGAGCAGGGCAGCCTGTCGTGCGCCCCCTGGGGCTGCGACGGCGAGCACTGCGCCGGGCCGCCGTCGCTGGTGGCGGTGTCGATCGAGGACGCGGCCGAGGGCGGCCAGCCGGTGGGCGAGCGCCAGCTGACCACCGACGATGCGCTGCAGGTCCACGCGGTCGGCCGCGACCAGAACGGCAATGCGCTGGGGACGGTGGTGGTGCGCTGGTCGGTCAGCGGCGACATCGGCACCATCGCGGCCGGTCCCTCCAGCTCGGCGGTGCTCGATCCCACCCGGCCCGGCGCCGG
>CAYVQE010000163.1:0-12521 GCA_964454005.1 uncultured Myxococcales bacterium | reverse complement strand
GTAATCCGGGTGGCAGTAGGCGCCGATGCCGATGGCGCACAGCCCGCGGCGATCGTCGTAGCGCAGGCTCAGCCGGGCGGCCGGCGCGGAGTGGTTCTGGCGCCGGAAGCGGGTCTCGCTGACCGGCGAGGCCCGGCGCTCGCCGAAGCGGGTGCCCAGGTTCTTCTGCCGGTAGCGGCGCTGCCGGGGGGCTTCGGCCAACCCGTCGGCCGACGACTCGGCCTCGGCGCCGCCGCGGGCGTCCCAGTCGTCCGGGCTGGGGCGACCGCTGCGCCGCTCGCCGCGCAGCACGAAGGGCGGCCGCGGCGGCGGGGGCGGCGGCCGGCGCACCCGCTCGGGGAAGATGGCCACCCCGACGATGCCCACCTTCCAGGGCGTGCCCATGCGCTCGCTGTAGGAGTCGGGCACGGTGGTGAAGCGGAAGGCGGCCACCTGGCTGCGATCGAGCCGGAAGCCGTCCACGTCCACGTGGGAGTAGGGCGGGATCACATAGCCGCGCTTGCGCAGCGAGGCGCTGCGGCCGTCGATGGCGTCGCGGCCGTCGACCGAGATGACGGCCTCGACCCGGCGCCGGGAGCGGTTGTGGATGCGGATCTCGTAGCGCTGGCCCACCCGGCCTTCGACATAGCTGTGGCCGCGGTGGTGGTGGACGGGCAGCGCCCGACCGCGGGCGATCAGCTCCACCCGGTAGGGTCCGCTGGCGTGCTGGCCGGAGTACCAGACCCGGGCCTGGCTGGCGGCCGGGGCCAGGCAGGCCACGGCACAGCCGAGAACGAGGATAACGGCTCGATTGTTCACGGCAACCTCCCATTCGTCGTCCGACCCATGCCCCTATCGACGTCCGGGGGCGGGCCGGGATCTATCCGGATGGCGCTCCAGGCGATCTTACCACGAGACCGCCGCCGAGTTCCGCCGTCCGGCCGTTCGTGCTACCATGCCCGGCGGGCCGGCGCGGTTGCGCCGGCGGAGGTGTGCAAGGCATGGATGCCAACCGCTTTCGCGAGGAGGTGCTGAAGCTGACCCAGATCGGCATCGCCTTGACCAGCATGCACGATCTGGACGCCTTGCTCGAGATGATCCTGCGCCAGGCGCGCCACTTCACCGGCGCCGACGCCGGCAGCCTCTACCTGCGCCAAGGTGACCAGCTGCGCTTCAGCGTGTCGCAGAACGACACCCTGCAGCGCCGGCTGAGCGCCGCGGACGAGCGGGCGCTGTTTGCGCCGTTCAGCCTGCCCATCTCCGAAGGCAGCATCGCCGGCTACGTGGCGGCCACCAAGCAGAACCTGAACCTGCCCGACGTCCACGCCATCCCGGCCACCGCGCCCTACGGTTTCAATCGCGAGTTCGACCGGCGCAACGACTACCGCACCAAGTCGGTGCTGGCGGTGCCCATGCTCGACCACCGCGAGCGGGTGCTGGGGGTGCTGCAGCTGATCAACGCCCTGGACGGCGAGCGGGTGATCCCCTTCGACCCCGACCGCGAGGACCTGGTGCGCTCCATGGCCTCGCAGGCGGCGGTGGCGGTCAACAACGCCCGGCTGACCGCCGAGATCAAGCAGGTGCACCTCGACACCATCATGCGCCTGAGCGTGGCGGCCGAGTACAAGGACAAGGACACCGCCCAGCACGTCCACCGGGTCAGCCGCTACTCGGCCGCCCTGGCGCGCAAGCTGGGCTGGAGCGCGGAGCGGGCGGAGCTGATGCTGTACGCCGCGCCCATGCACGACGTGGGCAAGATCGGCATCGCCGACGCCATCCTGCTCAAGCCGGGCCGGCTGACCGACGCCGAGCGCAGCGCCATGCAGCAGCACACGTTGATCGGGGCGCGCATCCTGTCCGGCTCGCAGTCGCCCATCCTGCAGCTCAGCGAGCAGGTGGCGCGCGCCCACCACGAGAAGTGGGACGGCAGCGGCTATCCGCGGGGGCTGGCCGGCGAGGCCATTCCGCAGGCGGGTCGCATCGTGGCGGTGGCCGACGTGTTCGACGCGCTGAGCTCCAAGCGGGTCTACAAGGGGGCGCTGGGCGTGGCGGAGACCATGGGCATCCTGCACCAGGACGCCGGCAGCCATTTCGACCCCGATTGCGTGGCCGCTTTCAGCGAGATCATGGACGAGGTGCTGGCCATCCGCGCGCGTTTCGCCGACGATCCGGAGGCGGGCGGCACGTCGAAGGAGGACGGCGGTGCGGCCTAGCCCCGGCCCACACCGCGGGGCGGCCCTGTGGACCGGCCTGCTGGCCCTCGCGATCGGCGCCTGCGACTCCGAGTCCGCGCCGAAGAGCGGACCCGATCCCATCGAAGGGCTGGAGCAGGCCCGCGAGCACGAGTTGAGCCGGCTGCGCGATCGCTACGCCCGGGCCGTGGCCGACCACCGCGAGCGCCGCTGCCCGCGGCCGGTGCTGCGCGGCGAGCCGCTGCCCGGCAGCGCTGCTGTGGACATGCGCGCGGTGCTCGAAGGCGACGAGGACACGGCCCCCTGCCTGCGCCTGCTCGACGATCTGGCGAACAAGCAACCCGACTGGGCCGGCGCCATCCTGTACGACGGCCTGCCGACAACGCAGCCGGCGCTGGTGCGCTCCGGGGCCTACGCCCGGGCGCCCGGCGACCCGGCGGCCGGCACCGAGACCGTCGAGCGGGTGGTGGCCACCTGCGCGCCGCTGGTCGAGCGCCTGCGCCGGGCGGTGGCCCACGGCGATGCCTGCAGCCCTTATCGGCCCGGCCTGGAATGCGCCGACGATCTGCTGCTGCGCCTGCGGGTGGCCCGGGTGGTGGCGCTGAGCGCCCACCGCCGGCTGGCGGCCGGCGAGCGGCGCGCTGCGGCCGAGCTGCTGCTCGACGGCCTGCGCTTCGGCCAGGATCTGACCCGCGGCGGGGCCTGCATGCTGGACGCCGCGGTGGGCGTGGCCATGACCGAGACCCTGGTACCGGTGCTGGAGCTGTTGCTGGTCATGGGCGACGGGGACGACACCGAGCTGTGGCTGCAGCTGCAGCGCGAGCTCGAACGGTTGGCGGCCAGCGAGCCGCCGCCGGCCGCGCTGCTGCGCGGCGAGTACGAGACCGTCATGATCGAGGTCTTCAAGCAGCGGCTGATCGATGGCCCGGCCGGGCTGCGCGGCGGGGTCTGCATCGACGATCGCCGGGCCCTGGCCGACGTCGGCCTGCCCGCAAAGCCCGCACCGCCGGAGGCGGACGCCGAGCCCTTGGCCGATCCGCTGCTGGTCTGGATGGCCTACGACCGGGCCTACCGCTTCGCCCGCGACGCCTGCGATCCCGAGCAGCCGCCCCGGGCCTGCGTCGCGGGGCTGAAGCGCACCCTGGCCCGGGCCCGCGCGCTGCGCCGGCGCGATCCGGCCGCCTACCTGAAAAAGCGCATCGGCTACCTGCTGCCGCCCGGCCGCGCCGCGGCCTGGGCCGGGCAGGCCGACTCGCTGGCGGTCCAGCTCGAGCCGGAGCGCGCCTGGCGCGAGCAGCTGCTGCGCTACGGCCGGCGCCACTTCTACTACGCCGCGCTGCGCGCGGCCGCGAGCTGGATGCACGCCGCCGCCGGCATGCAGCGCTGCCCGCGGCTGAGCGACCTGCAGCTGCCCGCAGTTCAGGTGCAGCTGGAAAACGCGTACTCGGGCAAGCAGGTGGCGGCCATGCGGCTGGCCCCCGGGCAGTTCGCCATCACGCCGCGCTCCAAGCCGGGGCGCTCCAGCGACCAGGGCCAGCGACCGGCGGTGGTGCTGCGCTGCCGCCGGCCCGCCGGAGACTGAGCCATGGCCGGCATCGGCGTCATCCTCAACCGCAATGCGGGCAAGCGGGCCATGCGCTGGCGCGGCAACGTGGGCGACAAGCTGGGCTTCGTCATGGGCGATCCGGACAGCCTGCGCGAGACCAGCCGCATCGAAGAGATCGACGACGTGGTGCGCGCCTTTTACGACCGGCAGATCGACATCCTGGGCATCAGCGGCGGCGACGGCTCGAACCACTACGTGCTCGACGCCTGCCACCGCATCTACGGCGACCAGCCCATGCCGCGGGTGGCCTTTCTCTGCGGCGGCACCCACAACGCCCACGCCCTGAGCATCGGGGTGCGCGGCACGCCCGAGCGGCTGCTGCAGGAGATCGTACGCCGCTACCATACCCGGGCCCGCTTCGAGCTGACCCACCGGCTGCTGCTCGAGGTCGACGACGGCCGGCGGGTGCACTGCGGCTTCAGCATGGCCGGTGGATTCCTGTACCGCTTCTACGAGGAGATGATCCTGCGCCAGAACGAGGCCCCCATCGAGGTGGCCAAGCTGCTGGCCCTGTGGGCCGGCTCGCTGGCGGTCGGCGGCCGGCGCATCCGGCGGCTGTTCGATCGCCAACCCGGCCGGGTGTTCGTCGGCGAGACCGATCTCGGCTGGGCCGAGTTCAACGGCTACAGCGCCTCGAGCATGGAGAAGCTGGGCATGGGCTTCACCCCCTACCCGCGGGCCTCGGAGACCCCGACCACCTTCCAGGCCGCCGGCCTGCGCACCCGGCCGCTGACCTTTTTGGGCATGCTGCTCGAGTTCAAGCGCGGCCGGGTGCCCTTCCATCCGGACTTCCGCTCCGACGTGGTCGAGCGGCTGCGCGTCGAAGCCGAGCAGCCCCAGGGCTACGTGTTCGACGGCGAGCTGTTCCGCGGCGGCCACACCATCGAGGTCCGCGTCGCCCGCCGGCTGGAGCTGATCAGCGGCTGAGCGACCGGGCCTGAAGCTTCCACCCGACCCTGCCGCTGCACCTCATCTGCGGCGGCACCGATGGCGGAGTTCCCCCGCCCTTCGGCCCTACGACCCTGCCGGCCGGCCCACCAAGCTCACCGACCCGCTGGGCCACGTCACCGAGACCAGCTACGACGCGCTCGGCCGCAAGACCGCGGTGACCGGCGCCGGGGGCAGCACCACGCTGTACCGTTACACACCGAGCGGAAGGTTGTGGCAGGTGGAGGATGCCCTTGGCGGCGTGACCGAGTACGGCTATGATCAGCGTGGGAACCGAGAGATGGTCAGAGACGCCAACGGTCACGAGACGTGGTTCGACTACGACCTGATGGACAGGCTGGTGCGCGAGGTCAACCCGGTGGGCGGCGAGACGGTGTTCACCTACGACGCGGCCGGCAACCGGGCCAGCAAGCTGGATCCCAAGGGCAATCTCATCACCTACCAGCACGACGAGAACCGCCGCCTGACCGACATCATCTACCCGGACGCCACCCGGACCCATTTTGATTTTGACGAGCGAGGCAACAAAGTCTACGAAGAGAACCCTTCGGTCAGCCGCAGCTACACCTACACCGACTTGAACCAGGTGGAGACCGTCACGGACCACGTGCTCGACAAGACGCTGGCCTACGCCTACGGGCCCAACGGGCAGCGCACGAGACTTGAGGGACCGTCTGGCGAGGTCTCCGAGTACCGCTACGACGCCTTGAACCGGATCCGTGAGCTGGTGGACCCGGACGGCGGTCGTACCGTCTTCGCCTACTCCCCGGCCGGCCGTCGAGACTCGCTGACCTTCCCCAACGGCGTCGAGGGGACCTATCTGTGGGACCAGGCGGGCAGGCTGGAGAGCATCGTCTATGCCAAGGGGGCAGGGGACGTGCTCAGTTCGTTCACCTACACCCACGACGATGCCGGCAACCGGCTGTCGAAGACGCTGGCCAGCGGCGGCTCGGAGAGTTACGGCTACGACGACCTCAATCGGCTGACCTCGGCCACGTATCCCTCGGGCCGGTCGGTGACCTACGACTACGACCCGGTGGGCAACCGGAATTTTGTGATTGAGCAGTTCGCAGGCGGATCATCGGAGACCACGACCTACACCTACTCTGACTTCAACCAGGTCTTGTCGACGACGATCAGCCAGGGCACCACGGACTACGGCTGGGACGACAACGGCAACCTGGTCTCGAAGGAGACGCCGCTCGGGGCGCTGACCCAATACTCGTACAATTTCGAGAACCGGCTCAGCTCGATCCTGTTCCCGTCGGGCCAGACCAACGCTTTCGGGTACGACCCGCAGGGCATCCGCACGTTCAAGCAGGACTCGGCGGGGCTCCAGCGCTTCCTGGTCGATGGCGTCTCGGTGTTGGCGGCCTTCGACGGAGGAGGGGTGCAGAAGACCTGGCTGAACCACAACCCACAACGGATCGACGAGGTGATCTCCCAGGTGCAGGAGGCCGGCAAGCTGTTCCACCTGGTCGATGGCCTGGGGTCGGTCTACGGGCTGGTGAACCAGGCCGGGGTCAAGGTGGCGAGCTACGGGTACGACGCCTATGGGGCGCTGATAGATGCCCAGGTTGAGCCTGGGCTGAAAAACTACTGGCTGTTCACCGGGCGGGAGATGGACGCCGACAGCGGGTGGCAGTACAACCGGGCAAGATACTACCTGGCTGATGTGGGGCTCTGGAGCAGAGAAGATCCCCGCAATCCACGAAGCCTCAATGGGGTGGTCTCCCAAGGCGTCCTTGAGAGCAGATTTCACGCGCCAATGGCACCTACATCCGAAATAGACCCATCAGGTTTGATCACGATCTCTTCTTCGAGATCTGTCAGCACGACTGCATCGCTCGGTGCTGGGTACTCAGCTTCTGAGACATTCGTTGAGCACAATCTGGATACAGATGGCAGCGAGATGTTTACCGAGACCGTCGGTGAGGGTGTGACCATCGGGTTTTCGGCCGACGTCGCACACATGACGAGCTCTATGTTCACCAATGCTCCCACTGTGTGCGAGTTGCTAGGTCCCGCTGATATCTATGCCCTCAATGGGACCATCGGTGCCGTCGGGTACCTGGGCTCGACGTTGTTCATTTGGAGTTCTCCGCCGTACCAGGGCATTGGCACGGGAATCATGCTAGGCGCCGGTGTACAGTTCCCATTGAACTACTCAATAGATTTCTTGAAGACCTACACGACCAGGGTTGGAGGTGCCACCTGTGCGCTGGTGGACCGCTGCCCGTGTGATGGTCCAAGAGTCATGCCTGCGGGCTGAAAGTGATTGGTCAGGGCCATGATGCCGCGGTTAGATGTTGAGAAGGAAATCGCGAAATCGAGTAGGCGAGAAGCCAAGCGTGACAGAAAGGTCAGACGATCTGTCAATCTGGTAGGAGTTTTATTTCTGCTCGCTTTCATCGCTTTTGGAATCAGAGTGTTTACGAAAGACTCGCACCCAGAGCTGGCTTCCGTGCTGGCAGTCGTCTCTGGCATCGCTGCGGGACTTGGCGTTGTTGCGTTTGCTTATTTCCTATATGTGCAGGCAACCAAGGCAATTGGGCGACGTCCAGAAGCTGATTCCGAGGAGTAGTCTGAGTCCGTGATGCCATGTACGACGAGCGAGGCAACAAAGTCTACGAAGAAAACCTCTCCATCAGCCGCAGCTACACCTACACGGACCTGAACCAGGTGGCGACGGTAACGGACCACGTGCTGAACAAGACCCTGACCTACGCTTACGGGCCCAACGGCAACCGTAGCCGGATGGAAGGCCCCAGCGGCGAAGTCACCGAGTACCGCTACGACGCCCTGAACAGGATCCGTGAACTGGTGGACCCGGACGGCGGCCGGACCGTCTTCGCCTACTCCCCGGCCGGCCGCCGAGACTCGCTGACCTTCCCAAACGGCGTCCAGGGGACCTACCTGTGGGACCAGGCGGGCAGGCTTGAGAGCATCGTCTACGCCAAGGGCGCCGGCGACGTGCTCAGCTCGTTCACCTACACCCACGACGCAGCCGGCAACCGGCTGAGCAAGACCTTCGCCTCGGGAGGCGTCGAGAGCTACGGTTACGATGACCTCCACCGGGCTCACCAGCGCCACCTACCCCTCCGGCCGGTCGGTGACGCGCTTCCTAATCGATGGCGTCTCGGTGCTGGCGACCTTCGACGAGGGCGGAGTGCAGCAGTCGTGGCTCCGGGCGAGCTGGCGCTGGCTGTAGCCGGTGGCCGGGTGCGGCAGGCATGCGAGCGTACCTGGGCCGTGTGGACACTAGCCGAAGGGCTGGACTATGATCTGAGCAGGAGCAAGGGGAGGACCAGATGCACAGGAAGCTGACGATCGAATACGGTGACGAGGTCTTGTTGGGCACGGGGCTGTCGGCTGACGAGTTCTCCAAGGAGGCCAAGTTGCTGCTGGCCGCCAAGCTGTACGAGTTGGGGCGGTTGACGTCCGGGCAAGCGGCCCGGTTGTGCGGCATGGAGCGGGTGGAGTTCTTGTACGCGTTGAAGCGGGTGGGCGTGGCGATGAGCAACCTGAGGGCCGAAGACATCGAATCGGACCTGCAATTCGCCCAGAATGCCTGAAAAAATCGTTATCAACACGGGGCCGCTGGTGAGCCTGGCGCGGGCCGACCTGCTGGACGTGGCCGGGGCGTTGCTGGTCGAGTTCGTCTGCCCCGAAGAGGTGGCCGAGGAGATTTCCCAGGGAGTGAAGCAGGGGTACCCGGATGCGCGGGCCGAGTGGCTCGAGGTGGTGGCATTGTCCGGGCCTCCCTCGGCGCTGGCCGTCGCAACGTTGGACGTTGGCGAAGCGGCGGTGATCCAGCTGGCCCTGGAGAAGCAAATCGAGTGGGTGTTTTTGGACGAGAGGAAGGGCAGGGTAGCCGCAGCGGCGATCGGCTTGTCAGTGACCGGGACGCTGGGTTTGCTTGTGCGCGCCAAAAGAACAGGGGTGATCTCTGAGTTGCGACCGCAGTTGGACAAGCTCATCGAGGCCGGGACGTTCTACGACGAGCAGCTCATCCAGCGCGTCCTGGCATCCGTGGGCGAGCAGTAGCATCTATGATGACCGAGGCAACAAGGTCTACGAAGAAAACCCTTCGGTCAGCCGCAGCTACAACTACACGGACTTGAACCAGGTGGAGACCGTCACGGACCACGTGCTCGACAAGACGCTGGCCTACACCTACGGGCCCAACGGGCAGCGCACGAGGCTCACGGGGCCGTCTGGCGAGGTCTCCGAGTACCGCTACGACGCCTTGAACCGGGTCCGGCAGTCGAAGCTGCTGGCTGCATTGAGCGAGCAGGGTCAACGCAGCCCGGTGCTGGTGGTCGGCGCTGGCGAGCCGAACCGTTACGTGCTGATCGATGGCTACCGCCGGGTGCCCGTTCAGGCCGGTTCGGCTGGCGTCGGGTCGACGGCCGAAAGATCCACATAGACCTCCGTATTCGAGGCCTCGGGCTCGCTCGAGAAGCCGGAGCGGGATACCAGAGCTGTGGTCAAGCGGCAGTCCTCGAAGACCCGGCTGGCCTGGATGCGTTTGTTCAGCTCGCCCATGTGCCGGGGGGAGATGGGCCGCCGGGTCCATTTCACCTCGCCGACGAAGGCCTGGCGCCGGGTCTCGTCGAACAGAACCAGATCGAATTCCGCATCGCGGCTCCAGTGGCGGCCCGCGTGGCGGACCTGGAAGGGCACCAGGTGGCTCAGCGGGCCGGCGGTGAACAGGTCGGCCAGCGGCGCTTCGACGCAGGTGGATATGTACTGATGCAGGCGGGGACGGATGCGCTCGGCGAAGACCTGGTCGCCCTGGAGCAACTCCAGCAGGTCCAGGTTGGGATAGACGAACCGGTACCAGAAGCGGACGAAGGGATCGGCCACCCGATGCAGGCCCTTGCGGCTCTTGTGGGGCAGGCGCTCGGTGACCGGGACGTCGCGCCGGACCAGGTTGAGTTCCGCGAGCTGGGCCAGGTAGCGGCTCAGGTTGGCCTTGTCCAGGCCGGTCTTGGAACCCAGCTCACCGATCTTCTCGGCGCCCTGGGCGATGGCCGCCAGGATGGCCTGGTAGACCCGGGGTTCGCGCAGCTCCTGGCGCAGCAAGAAGCCGACCTCGTCATAGAGCAACTCGCCCTTGCGCAGGATCCGCTCGCGGATGTTGGTCCCCAGGTCCGCGCGCGAATCGAGCTGCTCGAGGTACATGGGCACGCCGCCCACCACGGCGAAGGTCTCCAGGGCCTGGACCAGCGTCTGGTCGAGCATCTCGGCGACTTCGGCGGGACCGAAGGGCTCGACCTTCCATTGGCCGCTGCGCCGTCCATAGAGCGGCGCGCTCGGAGCCAGCAGGCTGCGTTCCATCATGGCCATGCTCGAACCGCACAGGATCAGTTTGACACCCGACGCCGAGAGCCGCTCGTCCCAGGCCGCCTGGAGCAGGCTGGGAAGCTCGGGCGAGGCCTCCACCAGGTAGGGGAATTCGTCGAGCACCAACCCGAACGGCGCCGGGCGTCCCGCCAGGTAGGCGAACAGGGCTTGGTAGCTGGTGAGGGGCTGCGCTCGAAGCAGGTCGTCGTCGAAGAAGTCGGCCAGGCGGGTCGAAAGCCGGCCCAGCTCGTCCAGGGCGGTCGTGCGCACCGACAGGTGATAGGCGAGGGGGTGACCGCGGGCGAACTCCTGCAGCAAGCGGGTCTTGCCCACCCGCCGCCTTCCCCAGATCACGAGCAATTCCGCACCATTGGACTGGAAGTGGCGCTCGAGGAAGGCGAGTTCGGCGGCTCTGTCGACGAACTTCATTTTGATGTACCCCGATTAGTCTAATCAGTCTACATGTAAACAGACTGGAGCGGGCGTGTCAACTCCGCGGACTCAGGGGTCGGGATCCGGGTTGGGCTCGATGACCGGTGGCTCGGCTTCGGTGTAGATGGGGCCGGGGTCGGCCAGCTGGGCGCGGATGTACTTGGGCAGGTGGGTCATGTGGGCGTGGCACTGGCCGTCGTAGTGGCGCAGGCCGGTCACGCCGCGTTCGGCCAGCAGCGCGTCGATCTCGGCGGCGGCCGGCAGCGGGGCGTCGCCCTTGCGGGCGGCGGCGAAGGCCCACAGGTCGGAGAACGAGAACACGTGGGCGGTGGCCGGCTGGCAGCGGCCGAAGACGGAGGCCACCGTGGCCAGCAGGCGGGGGAAGAAGCCGCCCAGCCCGCCGCGCTCCAGATCGACCGGGCCGGCGTGCAGGCCCAGGCAGCCGCCGGGCAGCAGCACCCGGTGGATGTCGGCGAAGAGCTCGGCGGTGAACAGCAGCTGGCTGGGCCCGGCCTGGGTCGGCTCGCTGAGGTCGAAGATCACCGCCGCGTAGCGGGCGTCCGGCTGCTCGCGCAGCCAGACGCGGGCATCCTGGACGACCACCTCGGCCCGCGGATCGGCGAAGGCGCCGGCGTGGAAGGCGTCCAGGTGTTGGCGGCAGAAATCGATCACCTCGCCGTCGATGTCCACCATCAGCGCCCGCTCGACCCAGCGGTGGCGCAGCACCTCGCGCAGGGTGGCGCCCTCGCCGCCGCCCAGCACGGCCACCTGGCCGGCGGCCGGGCAGGCCGTCAGCGCCGGGTGCACCAGGCTCTCGTGGTAGATCCACTCGTCGGCCGCGGCGCTCTGCAGGGTGCCGTCGAGCACCAGCGCGCGGCCGAACTCAAGCGTCTCGACCAGCTCGGCGCGCTGAAAGCGGGTGCGGGTGTCGATCAGGCGCCGCTGGATGCGGATCAGCGAGGCTTGCCCGGCGGAGAGCTGGTCGCGCAGCCAGCCGCGCTCGTCCTTCGGGCTCAACTCGATCGGGCCAGGGTCAGGCGGTTCTTGGCGCGGGCGATGCGGGCCTCGAGCTTGGTCTTGTGGTCGATCTCATCCGGGGTCAGCCCGGTGAGCTCGGCGTGGGCGCGCTCGATCGACTTCTCGGCGCGCTCGACGTCGATCTCGTCCGGGTGCTCGGCCGAGTCGGCCAGCACGATGACGCCGTCCTCGCCGACCTCGACGAAGCCGCCGCCCACGGCGTAGCGCTGGGTCTCGCCGTCGGCCACGAAGCGCACCACCCCCGGCTGCAGGGTGGAGGCGAACTTGGTGTGGTTGGCCAGCACGCCGAACTCGCCGGCCTCGCCGGGCAGCATGGCCGCCTCGACCGGCCCCTCGAACATGCTGCAGTAGGGGCAGAGCAGCTTGAGCTGGAAGGTGTTGGCCACGGTCGACTCCTTTGGGCGCGGGGGGCGGCGCTAGGCCGCTGCCATCTCGCGGGCCCGCTCCTTGACCTCGTCCAGGGTGCCGCACATCCAGAAGGCCTGCTCGGGCAGATCGTCCAGTTCGCCGGCCAGGATCTCCTTGAACCCGGCGATGGTGTCCTTCAGCTCGACGTACTTGCCCGGCCGGCCGGTGAAGGCCTCGGCCACGTGGAAGGGCTGCGACAGGAAGCGCTGCATCTTGCGGGCCCGGCCCACGGTCAGCTTGTCCTCCTCGCTCAGCTCGTCCATGCCCAGGATGGCGATGATGTCCTGCAGGTCGTTGTAGCGCTGCAGCACCTGCTGCACCTCGCGGGTGGTGCGGTAGTGGTCCTCGCCCACCACCCGCGGGTCCAGGATGCGCGAGGTGGAATCCAGCGGATCCACCGCCGGGTAGATGCCCAGCTCGGCGATCTGGCGGCTCAACACGGTGGTGGCATCGAGGTGGGCGAAGGTGGTGGCCGGGGCCGGGTCGGTCAGGTCATCGGCCGGCACGTAGATGGCCTGCACCGAGGTGATCGAGCCCTTGGTGGTCGAGGTGATGCGCTCCTGCAGCTC
>CAYVQE010000162.1:0-12541 GCA_964454005.1 uncultured Myxococcales bacterium | reverse complement strand
GGCATCGTCGGCCAGCGCGGTGCGCAGCGGCCCGCGGGCGCCGGCCGCCCGCAGCTCACCCAGCGCCAGCGCGGCCGCGGCCCGCGCCGCCGCCTCGACCTCGGCGTCGGCCAGCACCGCAGCGGCGGCGGACACGCTGGCGTCGCCGTTGCCCATGCGCCGGAGCAACCAGCCGGCGGTCCGGGCCACGTCCGGCTCGGGATGGCCGAGCAGGGCCCGCACCGGCTCGACAGCCTGCGGCGGGCCGTACTCGGCCAGCGCCTCCATGGCGGCGATCAGGGTGCCCGGGCCATGGCGCTGCGGATCGAGGTGCTCCAGCGGATCGCCGTCGATCGCGGTCTGGGCGCGGCCGGCGCCGGCCAGCAGCAACAGCGCCAGCAACGGCCCGAGGCGGCGGATCGCAGCAACCGGCGTCGTCATGGGCTGGCTCCCCGGCCGTGAAAGGGCGCGCCGGCGTCGATCCACTCGACCAGCGTCCAGCGCTCGGCATCGGTCAGCGTGCCGCCGAACTGCGGTTGGTCCTCGGGATGGCGATCGCCGGCGCCCAGGCCCCACGGGGCCCAGGCCGGCGCCTGCTGGCAGTCGTACCGGCACGGCGCGCCCAGCTTCTGCACCAGACGGCTGTCGCGGGCGCGGCCGGGCACCACGTAGGCCCGCTTTTGCTCCAGGATGCGGCCGCGTTCGTCGCGCCGCCGATCGACCCACAGCAGATTGCGGTAGGCCACCGAGGTGCGCCCGGCCGCCTCGGCGTGCAGGTCGAGCCCCCGCAGCCGGCCGTCGAGATCGACATACAGCCCGGCCGCGGTCTCGGCATCGTGGCAGCCGGCGGTGGCGCAGGAACGATCCAGGATCGGCTGGATGTCGCGCCGGAAGTCGAAGTAGCGCCGGCTGGCCGGCGGCCCGGCCAGATCGGCCGGGCCAGCCCGATCGGCCTGGCTGCCGGCGAAGCCCGCGAGCACGCCGGTGTTGGCATGGCAAGCGCTGCAGCCGCGGCGGGCACAGTCCGGGCCACCGCGCCAGATCGGATCGGCGGCCACGGCCGCTCCGTAGGCGTCGACCGCCTGCAGCCGCAGCCCCACCCCGCTCGGCGCCCGCAGCGCGAAAGAGCCGTCGGCCGCGATCGGCGCCACCGCTTGCTCCCCGGCGGCGTCGCGGCAGACGGCCCCCACCGGACCGCCACCCAGCTCGACCGCAAAGGGCGCCAGCGCTCCGGACAGGTGTGCGATGACCCGCAGCCGCACCGCCCCGGCGTCGCGGGTGACGCCATCGACGAAGCCCTCGAAGCGCACCCCGTCCTCGGTGCAGCCCGGATCCGGCCGCGCCGGCAGCTCCACCCCGGGGTCCAGGGCGTCGTGCCTGCGCAGCGGCTGCGGCCACAGCGCGTCGCGGCCCGAGCGGCTGTAGACCGGCGATCGCTCGCCGCCGAGCGCATCCAGCACCACCAGGGCGAAGTCCGGCACCAGACCGCGGTCGCCGTCGGCGATCGAGACGCAGCCGTCGGCCACCTTGGCGTAGGCGGCCAAAAAACGCCCGTCGCCCAACGGCAGTGGATGCCGCAGCCGCCCGGCCGGCGAGCAGCCCGCACCGGCCGGGATGTCGCGCACGATGCCGCGGTAGTCCCCCTGGTCGCTGCGCTGGCAGACGGTGCCCGCGGCCCAGGTGCCCAGCGCCGGGGTGCAGGCGGCGAAGATGCGCCCCCGCGCATCGCGTTGCGGCGCCAACGGCAGCCGATCGGCCGCTGCCGGCGGGCCGTCGATCGCCGGGCTGCGGGCCCCGGTGGGATCGAGCCGCAGCGGCAAAAACACCGCCGCCCCGTCGCGCAGCGTCCAGCGCACCGCGTGCAGCCAGCCGTCGCCCAGCGCGCGCAGCCCCAACGCGGTGCCCGGCCCGTGATCCAGCCGCACCAGCTCGCTGCCGTCGGCCGCCACCGCCCACCACACCTGGGCCCGGCCACGGCCGCTAAAGTCGATCAAGCCGTCGGGATCGGAACGCGCAAAGGCGATGCGCCCGTCCGGCAGGTAGACCGGCCGGGTGTCGTCGGCCGGGCCGAAGGTCAGCTGGCGGCAGGCCGCGCCCAGGTCGCCGGCCGCAGTCAGGCACGGCGCACCCGCGCGCAGCGCGTCGAGCGCGACCTCCACCAGGTGGTGCCGGTCGCCGGCGTCGGTGCGCAGCCCGACCACCGCCCGCCGGCCGTCGGCCGCCACGTCCAGGCCCAGCAGGGAGCCCTGCGGCACATCGATCACCACCCGCAGCCGACCGCCCAGCGCAGCCGGCTCGAGCCACAGCAGCCGAGCGCCCGTGGGGGCTCGGTCCGGCGCCACCAGGCTGCCGGCGTGGGCCGCCGGGCTGCGCTCGATGAAAAGCAGCGCGTCGAAACCGTAGCGGCCCTTCAGCCCGGCCGGCGGATCGGCGCTGCAAGCGATCGCGACCAACCAGGCGGCCAGCGGCCAGCAGGCCCGCGGCTGCGGTCTGCGCTCAGAGGTCCTGGGATTCACCTTTTGACTTCGCCGGCCGATAGCGTCCCCCCATGTCCGGAGCCACCGTCCCCCGCTGCTTGATGTAGCGCGCCACCAACTCGCGGATCAAGGTGTGGGTGTGCTCGACATCCCGGCCGCGGGCGAAGGTGTAGTAACCGTCGCCCCCGTTGAGTAGAAACTCGTTGGTGCCCACCACGTAGAGCCGATCGGGCTCGAGCGGGCCGTCCCCGGTGCGGATGCTGCGGCAGCGCTGGCCCGGTTGGCGGTCGGGATCGATCTCGACCTCCAGCCCGGAGATCTCCATCACCCCGTAAGGTGCCGACAGGCCGTGCTCGATGACCTCGCGGACCTGGGCGCCGGTCAGGGTCACCTTGACCAGGCTGTTGTCGAATGGGACCACCTCGTAGATCAAACCGAAGGTCACCTCGCCCTTGGGTATCGAGGTGCGCAGCCCGCCCGAGTTGTACATGGCGATCTCGATCTCGGGATCGGCGGCCCGCATGGCGTCGGTGACCAGATTGCCCACCGGCGAGTCGAGATCGGTCCGGTTGGGCAGATCGCGCAGCGAGCGTCCGAGCCGGACGCGCTGCAGGTGGGCCACGGCGCGCCGGAACACCTCGAGCTGGCGCCCGAACCGCTTGTCGGGCTGCAGCCTGGTGCCCAGGAACTGGATCGGCTGGCCGCTGCGGCAACAGCGATGGTAGAAGGTGTTGCCGTGGAGGACGGTGCGTTTGGGCATGGCCCGCCGGCTGTCGGGATCGACGAACAGCTCGGCCCGGGCGAAAGACAGCCCGTTGGGCCAGGACTGCAGCACCGGCACGCCGGCCACCAGGCCGCAGAAGGGCATGTGGCTGTGGCCGCCGACCACCAGATCGACCGTGCCCGGCTCGAGCGCCCGCAGCAGCTCGGCCACCGGTCCGCTCACCTTGCCGCTGCGCTCGTCCACCGTCACGCCGGCGTGGATCAACAGCAATACCAGATCGGCCCCGGCCCGGCGCACCTCGGGCAGGACCCGCTCGAGCGAGACCAGCAACGGACGGAACTCCAGGCCGCGCACGTTGGCCGGGTGGGTGGTCAGGGAGGTGTCGACCGAGGTCAGGCCGATGACGCCGATCTTCAGCCCCTTGCGCTCGAGCATGGTGTGGGATGCCAGGCCGGGCCATTCCGGCGGCTTGCCGGTCTCGCGGTCGATGATGTTGGCCGAGAGGAAGGGGAACTCGGCCTGGGCGATGCGCTGCTTGAGCACGCCGAACGGATCCTCGTCCGGCTTCTCCGGTACGCTGTGGTAACCCACCGGACCGAAGTCGAAATCGTGGTTGCCCACCGCGACCGCATCCACGCCCAACGCGTTGTAGAAATCCACCACGGCGCGGCCCTCGCTGGCCGCCGACAGCAGGGTACCCTGGTACAGGTCGCCGCCGTCGAGATGGATGACACCGCCCGGGTTGTCGCGCCGGACCGCGTTCAGGTGGGCGGCGATCATGGCGATGCCGCCCACCTTGCGGCCGCCGACCACCTTGGCGTGGCGCGCCTCGAGCGCGCCGTGGAAATCCGAGGTGCCGACCACGGTCAGCCGGATGGGCTCGGCCTCGGCGCCCCGGCCGGCAGCCGTGGCCGCCGCCGGGTGCCCGGCGAGCAGACAGATGGCGATGGCCAGACCCAGGCCCGCTGATCGTCGTATCGAATCCTTCACCCTCGCGCTCCTGCCGGCACCCCCCTTCCGCTCCGGCTACCAGTTTAACCAGCAATGGCGCCAATTCGCAAAGACATTCCACCTCACGGGCAGTCGTAGATGCGCTCGGCGTCGACCCAGACGTCGTTGCCGGCCGCGTCCGGATCGCGCCGGGAGCGGGTGATGGTGATCAGGTAGCGATCGCCCTGGCGCGTCTTGGTGCGGCCGCGAAAGGTGCACACCGGCTCGCAGTCCCAGCGCACGCAGGAGCCGGCCGTCCAGCCGCGCTCGATGCGCTCGCGCCGGGCGCGGGCCCGCTCGCGGGCCGCCTGCTCGCGGGCGGCGCGCTCGGCCCGCTGCTTGGCGTCGAGCATGGCCACCGAGCGATAGCGCAACGAGCACTGGTCGGTCGAGCCCTCGAGCTTGACTTGCAGCTCGTTCTCGAAGTCGAAACGCAGCCCGCCCGCGCCGGCGCGGCCGCCGGCCCCGGCCAGGAAGGCGGCCGCATCGCGACCCGGATGATGCTTGGCGTAACGCCCGGCCAGGTAGCGGTAGACGGCGCCCATGCGCTCGCCGGCCAGCACGCCGCACAGGTCGATGCCGGCCAGGCGACCGTCCTGAAAACGGGCCACCGCCTCGAACCCGCCGTCGCTGCCCTCGGGCTCGAAGACCCGGCAGGGCTCGCTGGGATCCAGCGAGCAGCTGCACGCCTCGCCCACATCGCGGCCCTGGCGCCACAACCGCGCGAACGGCCCCTCGCCCGTCCAGCGGCCCCGCGGTGCGCCCCATCGCAGGCCGCGGATGGCGCGATCCCATTCGATCAGGAAAACCAGCTCGCCCAGCTCCTTACGCTCGCGTTCGGCGCGGCGTTTGTCGAGCATGGTCTGCTCGAGGTGATCGATCCGATCGCGCATCTGCACCGTGGCGTGCCCCGCCGGCAAGTAGGGCTTGCAGCCGCCGAGCACCTGTTGGATGCGGCGCACGCCGTCGAGGTCTTCGGCCTCGGCTGCGCCGAGCACGCGGACGCACTGCCGGCCCAGGGCCTGGCGGGCTGCGTCGAGCTGGCCGAAATGGGGAAAGCGCACCTCGAGCAAGTTGATCTCGCGGCGCATCTCGGCCAGCTGCTCGAGGTTTTGTGGCCGTTCGGCCAGCAGGTGGGCGTACCAGCGCGACAGAAAGCGCAGCTCCAGATCGGGGTAGAACCGCGACTCGGGAAACAGCTCCAGGAAGTACAAGAAGCCCTTGCGCGTTGCGGGAAAGGGCGCGTCGCGCTCGTCGAGGGCCACCAGGTGATCGCGCCAGGCCAGCTCCAGGTCGCGTTTCAAGTAGGGCATCAGCCCGGGCATGACATCGCCGGCCATCTCCTCGACCCGGCTCAGCAGCCGGTTGATGGCGGTGAAGTTCTCGGGCCGCACGTCGAGCTGGCGCAACGCTTTGAGCGCGGCCAGGGTGTAGGCCTTCTCCAGCGCGGCGAAGGCCGGATGCTCCGGGTGGGCCTGCTTGAAGTCGGCCAGCACCAGCGCCACCCGGCCCAGCGCATCCAGGTATTGCTCCAGCGGCTCGACCGGGATGTCGACCTGGAGCGCCAGCCAGGGCTTCAATAACTCGGCCCAGCGGTCGCCCAGCTGGCGGCCCAGCCGGGCGCGCGCCTCGGTTGCGGGCTGCAGCGCGTCCAATCGATCGAGGTTGGTCTCGACCGCGTCGATGGCCTCCATCGAGTCCAGCGGCAAGCCGGCCAGGCGTTCGACCAGCGCCGCCACCTCGGCATCGCCCAGCACCAGCCGCAGCTCGCCGGCCACGTCCCACAGCACCTTCTGCTCGATGCGGCCGGCCTGCTCGCCCTGGCCCATGACCCGTTCCTCGTGGCCGCGGACCGCAAAGGCGCCCAGCCGGCCCTGCTGCGCCATCCGGCTGGCGCGCTGGCCGTCGAAGCCGAGTTCGACCAGCCGCTGGGCGGCCAGCCCGATCAGCTTGCGGCGCAGGTAGTCCCGCGCCGCCTGCTCATCGGCCAGCAGCAGGTTGGTCTCGTCGACCTCGACCGCGATCAGCCGCCCCGGCACCTCGGGCTCGACCGGCTGCTGCGCGGCGCTCCGGTCCGGCCTGCGCGCCTGCCCGCCACCGCCGCAGGCCGCCGCCAGCCAGGCGCCCAGCGCCAGTACCGTCACTGCTCGAGCAGTTCGTCCATGCATCGCCAACCCCCTGGTGGATTGGACTGAATCTAGCAGCGCCGGCCCGCGCCGATCAAGCGCCGATCGCCGAGCCAAGACGCCGGAACGCTTGACAAACCATGGCGAGCAACGGATGGTTGGCCGGTTCGCTCCAGCGCGCACCAGTGGGACGGAGCCAGATGCATCTCTCGTCAGCGGCCAGGACCGATGTCGGCAAGAAGCGCGACCACAACGAGGACGCCTTCTTGCGCGACGACCAGCTCGGGCTTTACGTGGTGGCCGACGGCATGGGCGGCCACGCGGCCGGCGAGGTGGCCAGCCAGGAGGCGGTCGAGACCATCCGCGACAACCTGCTGAGCCACACCGACACCATCGAGACCTTCCGCGCCGAGCCCGCGCCGGATACCGGCGAGGCGGTGCGCGCCATGCTGGAGTTGGCCGTGCGGGCGGCCGCCTACCAGGTGTTCGGCCTGTCCGAGATCGATCCCGATCGCAAGGGCATGGGCACCACCATGTCCGTGCTGCTGCTGCTGCCCCGGGTGGCCTTCATCGCCCACGTGGGCGACAGCCGCATCTACGTGCTGCGCGGCGGCCGGGCGGTGCTGGCCACCCGCGATCACACCTACGTGGCGGCCATGGTCGACCTGGGCAAGATGACCGCCGAGGAGGCCAAACGCTCCCCCCAACAAAACGTGCTGCTGCGGGCGCTGGGCTCGCACGACTACGTGCAGGTCGACACCCGCATGCTGCGCTACCAGGCCGGTGATGTCTTCCTGCTGTGCTCGGATGGGTTGCACGGCTACCTGCGGGGCGGTGAGGTCGAGACGCTGATCGGGGCCGATCTCGCCGGTTCGGCCGATCGGCTGATCGAGTTGGCGTTGGATCGCGGCGGCAAGGACAACATCACCGCCGTTGTGGTGCGGGCCGACGGAGAGTGAGGCTCAACGGTCGATGCGCTCGACCCAGCCGAAGGGATCCTCGCGCTCGCCGTACTGCATGCCCAGCAGGGTGTCGTAGAGCTTCTGCGACAGCTGCCCGGTCTGGCCGTCGGCCACCTGATACTCGTCACCCTGGTAGTGGATGGACTTGACCGGCGAAATGATGGCCGCGGTGCCGGTACCGAAGACCTCCTGGACGGTGCCGTCCTTGAGCCCGGCGATCACCTCGTCGATCGAGAACAGGCGCTGCTCGACCGGCACGCCCCACTTCTCCAGCAGCGAGATGACCGAGTCCCGGGTCACGCCCGGCAGGATGCTGCCGGTCAGCGGGCTGGTGGCCACCTTGTCGCCGAACTTGAAAAAGATGTTCATGGTGCCGACTTCCTCGATGTACTTGCGCTCCACGCCATCGAGCCACAGCACCTGGGTGTAACCTTTTTCCTTGGCCTCCATCTGCGCCAGCAGGCTGGCGGCGTAGTTGCCGGCGGTCTTGGCATCGCCCACCCCGCCGCGCACTGCGCGCACGTACTTGTCGGATACGTAGATGCTGACCGGGTTGAAGCCCTCCGGATAGTAGGCGCCCACCGGGCCGACGATGATGTAGAACAGGTAGGTATTGCTGGGCCGCACCCCCAGGAAGGGGTCGGTGGCGATGATGTTGGGCCGGATGTACAGCGAGCAACCCGGGCTCTTGGGGATCCAATCGCGCTCCAGCAGCACCAGCTTCTTGAGCGCATCGGACACCAGCTCGGTGGGCAGCTGCGGCATCACCAGCCGCTCGCAGGAGCGGTTGAGCCGCGCCAGATTGTCCTGGTATCGGAACAGGTAGATGCCGTCGTCCTCGCCCCGGTAGGCCTTCAGCCCTTCGAAGGCCTCCTGGCCGTAGTGCAGCACCATGGTGGCCGGGTCCAGTTCCAGCGACCGGTAGGGCTCGATGCGCGGCTTCTGCCAGCCGCCGTCGGCCCGGTGCTCCATCAGGAACATGTGATCCGAGAAGTGCTGGCCGAAACCGAGCTTGGACGGGTCTTGGGGGATCGGCTTGCGCGCATTCTGCTCGACGGTCCTAACCTCGATGTCCATGGAATCGCCCTCTCTTCCCGGCGAACCGGGTGCGCTGATGACGTGTTCGACTCTATCCGGGGACTATAGTCCCCCCTGACGTGGAATCAAGCCCCTTTATCGACCGGCCTGCCACTTTGCAGCCCGTCCCCGGCGTCGCGCTTGACAGGCCTCGGCTCCAGACGGCATGATTTCCGGCGCCTGGCGCAGCCCGCAGAGCCGGCGCCGGAGCGATGATGCCATGGCGACCGGAGAGCGCACAACGAGCGACCCGCTGGAAGACTTCATGCTGCCCGAGCGCGCTGAACGGCTGCGCCGAGGAGCGGCCCGGCGCAGCCGCAACCTGGTGGTGGTGCTCGACGGCGTGCACGATCCACACAACTTCGCCGCGGTGGCCCGCTCCTGCGATGCCTTCGGCCTGCTGGACCTGCACGTGATCGAGCGCGATGCCCGCTTCCGGGTGCGGCGCAAGGTCAGCCAGGGGGCCGAGAAGTGGCTGGACATCCACCGCTGGCCCGACCCGCAAGACTGCTTCGCAGCCCTGGCGGCCGCCGGCCTCGAGCTGTGGCTGGCCGACGGCGCGGGCGGGAGGCCGGTCGAGGCTGTGCCCTGGCCGCGGCGCATCGCGCTGGTGTTCGGCAACGAGCACGCCGGGGCCTCGGACTACCTGCGGCAACGGGCCGCCGGCCGCTTCGCCATTCCCATGCACGGCTTCGCCGAGAGCTTCAACGTATCGGTGGCGGTGGGCATCAGCCTGGCGTTCGGCGTGCGCGGCCGCATCCAGGCGCTCGGCCGCCACGGCGATCTGACCGCCGCTCAGCAACGCCGGCTGGTCGGTGAATGGCAACGGCGCTCGGTGCGCCACGGCGAACGCATCCTGCGCCGTCTGGCCGGCGATCGAGAGGAGGCCCGCGGCGATTTGGGCTAGCGCCAGCGGCCCAAGGCGCCGGACACCCGGACGGTGGAACGCAAGCTCCAGATCCTGCAGCACGTGGAGCACTACCCACAGGTCCTCGAGCAACGCCGCCGCGACGACCAGCAGCCCGTGCGACGCCGGCGGCCGGCCAGACGCAAGGTTGCAAAATAGCAAACCGCTAAACGCATTTTAATTGCACCTTTGCAATATCGGGCAAACTGGCACCCTGGCCAAGGGGTGTGTCGAAAATTAACTCTCTATTTTACGAATACTTATGTCTAGGCAAGACGAATCCGCTGGCATGCCTCTTGCTGTACCACCGCCCGAGGAGGAAACGACCATGAGCAGCAGCACGTTGACCAGCGGACAAGTTGCCCGGATGCTCAGCATCCCGGCCCGTACCATTCGTTCCTACCTGACCACCGGCCGGCTCAAGGCCGAGCAGAACCCGGTGACCGGGCGCTGGCGCATCAGCCGCGAGGCGCTGGCCGAGTTCATGCGCGACAACGGTCTCGACCCGAGCCGGCTGTCGCGGCCGCTGCGGGTTCTGGTCATCGATCGCGAGCCCGACACCGGCCCGGATGTGCGCCGGGCGCTCAACGGCCGCGGCCGCACGGCCAAGGTCGAGGTGCTGCCGGACTGCGCCAGCGCCCTGATCTCGGTCGGCTCCAGCCCGCCTGACCTGCTGGTGCTCGATGCGGACACCGCCGGCGACCACTGCTGGGAGTTGGTCGAGGCGGTGCGCAACCACGAGCGCAGCCGCAACGTGCGCGTGCTGGTGCTCGGCGGTAACGGCTCGGCTGCGCCCGACATGCTGCGGGCCCACGCCCGGGTCGACAAGCCGGTGTCGAACGACCAGCTCAGCACGGTCTTCGAGCGCATCCTGACCCGCGTCGCCTGAGCCCGCGCCGGATCGGGTGACCGCGAGACGAGCAGCACCGGATCGGGTGCGCGGCGCCAGGCAGCTCCAGCGCCCGCTGGCCCGGGCGCCGCGTACCCCATCCCTCTCCCTTTCTGGTCGCTGCGCGACCAGCGGCCTGGATGAAAAACCAACCAGCTGGAACCGTCCCTGAACGGGGACGCGAAAACGGGGACTAGCTGTCCAGCATGGCGCGGATCTGGGCCAGCCGCTGGCGGGCGTCGTCGGTCGACAGCGGGGCGGTCAGATCGTGGACCGCCAGCACCGATTCGTCCAATTCGGCGATGAAACGGCTGGGGCCCCGAGCGCGCAGCTTGCCGCGGACGCGGCGGCGGGCGGCCCGGCTGAGCACCAGCTCGTCACGGGCGCGGGTGATGCCCACGTAGCACAACCGTCGCTCCTCGGCCAGATCCGAGCCCTCGAGATCGGTCAGCTGCGGGTTGAGCACCCGCTCGTGCGGCAGCAAGCCTTCCTCCAGGCCCACCAGGTAGACCACGTCCCACTCGGCGCCCTTGGCCCCGTGCAGCGTCGATAGGGTGACCCGCTTGGCCGGCCCCTCGTCGGCGTCGCGGTCCAGCTCCAACAGGGCCAGCTGCGACAGGTACTCCCGCAAGCTCGGCCGCGGGCTGCGCGCACAGTAGGCCTCCAGCCCCTCGATAAAGCCCTCGACCAGACCCCAGCGCAGCTCGAATGCCTTGCCCGTGGAGCAAGATCGCAGCAGCGCATCCTTCAGCCCCAGCTCGGCCACCAGGGCGCGGACCGTCTCGGCCAGCGCCTGGCCGCGGCGCAGCTGCGCCCGGTAGCGGCGCACCAGCGCGGCGAACTCCCCCACCGCAGGCAGCGCCCGGTCGACCCCGTCCAGCACCGCATCGGCCCGCTCCACCGCCGCGGCCAGCGGCAGGCCGCGCGCCTCGGCCCAGGCGGCCAGCTTGGTCACGGTCTGCGGTCCGATGCCGCGGGCCGGGGTGTTGATCACCCGGCGCAGGCTGATGGCGTCGGCCGGAAAAGCGCAGATCCGCAAGTAGGCCGTCAGGTCCTTGACCTCCTTGCGGTCGAAGAACGCCTTGCCGCCCAGCACCCGGTAGCCGATGCGCCGCGCGCGCAGGGCGGCCTCGAAGCCGCGGGCGATGCTGTTGGAGCGGTAGAGCACCGCGATCTGGCCCGGCCGCTGCCGGCCGGCCTGCAGCCGCTCTTCGATCCGATCGGCCACCCACTCGGCCTCGGCCTCGCCGTTCTCGGCGATGACCAGCCGCGCCGGCGTACCGTCGCCGCGCACGGCGCGCATGCGCTTGGGGTGGCGCTGTTCGTTGAGCGCGATCACGGCGTTGGCCAGCCGCAGCACGCTGCCCACCGAACGATAGTTGCGCATCAGCTCCACCCGGGCGCAGCCGCCGAAGTCGGCCTCGAAGCGCAGGATGTTGCGCACCTGGGCGCCCCGCCAGGCGTAGATCGACTGATCGTCGTCGCCCACCGCGCACAGGTTGCGGTGCGCGCCGGCGATGGCCCGCAGCAGGCGCAGCTGGGCGGCGTTGGTGTCCTGGTACTCGTCGACCAGCACCCAGGCGAAGCGCTGCGCCCAGCGCCGGCGGCACTTCTCCATGCCCTCCAGCAGGCGGGTGGGCCGCACGATCAGGTCGTCGAAATCCAGCGCGTCGAAGGCCTCCAGCGCCTCCTGGTAGGCCGGGTAGAGCGCGGCCGCGGCCTGGGCGTAGGGGTCGTCGCCCGGCTCGACCGCCTCGGGCGCGACGAAGGCGTTCTTCCAGGCGCTGATGCGCGCGGCCACCGCGCCCAGGTCGTAGCTGCCACCGAGGCGCAGTCGGCCAGCCAGGTCGCGCAGGCAGGCCTGCTGGTCGCCGGCGTCGTAGACCGCGAAGCGGCTCGAGCGCCGGGCCCGGCGGGCCTCCTCGCGCAGCATATAGAGGCCCAGCGAGTGAAAGGTGCTCATGGTCACGCCGGCGGCCCGCTCGCCCACCATGGCCCGCAGCCGCTCGCGCATCTCGGCGGCGGCCTTGTTGGTGAAGGTGACCGCCAGCACCTGCTCGGGCTCGGCCCGCTGATCGAGCAGGTGGGCGATGCGGTGGGTGATCACCCGCGTCTTGCCGCTGCCGGCTCCGGCCAGCACCAACAGGGGCCCATCCAGCGTCTCCACCGCCCGGCGCTGCTCCGTGTTCAGGCCTGCCAACCAACGGGACATCAACCGCCTCCAGCACCCCACCCCGCGGCCGGCGGTTCTACCCCATCCACCACTCCCGGGCAAATGCTAAAATTTGGGGTCGGGTCTACTCACTTCTCACTTGGCACCAGATCCTCCAACCCGAAGGCGGGGAATAAAGCGAACTCAGACAACGGCGTGTTGTCATCCACCGCGGACAGGGCGTCGAGATAGTTCTCG
>CAYVQE010000161.1:0-12635 GCA_964454005.1 uncultured Myxococcales bacterium | reverse complement strand
TTCGTTGGCGGGGTGGGGTGGACGGGGGTGGTGTTGGGCTTGCTCGGCGGAGTGGCTTGGGCCCAGGGGCTGCCCGAGGGCGATAACGGCATCGCGGCGCGCTATCCGGGCGACGATGGCATCGCCGGCGATCCAGCGGTGCTGTTCGTCGAAGACTTCGAGGCCGGCGACGTGGCCGCGGTGGCCGCGCGCTGGGAAGACGTCAAGAGCCAGGCGTCCATGTCGCTGACCGCCGACGTGCCGGCCGGCAGCCTGGGGGCCGCCTCGCTGCTGATGCACAAGCGGCCCGGCGATGGCACCAGCGGCGCCCATCTGTACCGGCGCATCCTGCCCGGCGACGGCAGCGACGGCCACCCGTGCCTGTTCGCCCGCTTCTACATCAAGTTCGCCCCGGACTGCGCGCCGCTGCACCACTTCGGCACCAATCTGGGCGGCAACCGGCCGTCGACCCCCTGGCCCATGGTCTCGGCCGGCTCCCGGCCGGCCGGCGACGAGCAGTTCTGGACTGGCATCGAGCCCTACGGCGACACCTGGCGCTGGGACTTCTACACCTACTGGATGGAGATGCGCTCGCACGAGAACCCCGACGGCAGCGGCGATTCCTGCTGGGGCAACTCCTTCATTCGGGCCGGTGCCGAGCAGAGCTGGGCGCCGCTGGGCCCGCCCGTGCCGCGCGGCGAGTGGATCTGCATCGAGATGATGGTCAGCGTCAACCAACCCAGCGACAGCCACGGCGGCGAGCAGGCCTTCTGGGTCGACGGGGCGCTATGGCGGCTGGACGGCCAGGTGGTCTCGCACCTGGGGCCGGGCTTTCCGCTCGGCTCCTGGCTGCGCGACAAGTGGAGCCCGGACCCCGGCGGCGCGCCCTTCGAGGGCTTCCGCTGGCGCAGCGCGGCCGACCTGCTGGTCAACTACGTCTGGGCCTACATCTACACCGAGCAGGACGATCACGACATCCGGGTGTGGTTCGACCACATCGTGGTGGCCAGCGACTACATCGGCTGTCTGGCCACCGCGCCGCCGGTCGACGGCGGCAGCGATGGCGGCGATGGGCCGGACCCCGACGCCGGCGCCGACGCTGGAACCGATGCCGGCCCGGACGCCGGCGCCGACCCGGGCCCGGCCGACGCCGAGCAGCCAAGCGCCGACCGGGACGGCGGCGACACGGTCGACGGCGGCTGCGGCTGCGCCGCCCGGCAGCAAGGCGGGCGGCTGCCGCTGCTGTGGTTGGCCTGGTTCCTGCTGCTCGGCTGCCCGCTGCGGCGGTCCGGCTGCGGACGGTGGGCCGGCCAGCGCTGATCGGGTTGTCCGGTGTATCAGATTTCTGGGGCCATGCTTCGGCCGGATGGTTTCTTATCTGCTTGAATAATCGAGGATCTTTTTGTTTTCAGGTCGGGCACGGGGTTTGCGGCTATCAGCGGTCGAACGATGGCTGATCGATGGGACACTGGAATTCGACCCGTGGAGGCGACGATGAGGACGCTGCGAACTGCGATGGTGTTGCTGCTGGCCGCCGGTCTACCGGCCGGCTGCGGCGGTGGCGGTCATACCCCGCCGCGCGCGCTGACCGATAGCGAGCAGGCGGTGGTGGCCGCCTCGAACGGCTTCGGCTTCGACCTGTTCCGCGAGGTGAGCGCCCAGGCCGCCGGCCGGGACGTGTTCATCTCTCCGCTGAGCGTGTCGTTGGCGCTGGGCATGACACTCAACGGCGCCGCCGGCCAGACCCGCGAGGAGATGCTGGAGGTGTTGGACCTGGCCGGGCTGGACGAGGAGCAGGCCAACCAGGCCTACCGCGGCCTGATCGACATGCTCAGCCATATGGACTCCAAGGTCACCCTCGAGATCGCCAACTCCATCTGGCACCGCGACGACTTCCAGGTCGAAGACGCCTTCCTGGCCGCCAACCGCCGCTCCTTCGACGCCGAGGTGGCCGGACTGGATTTCGACGATCCGGGCGCGGCCGATGTCATCAACGACTGGGTGTCCGACGCCACCCGGGGCCGCATCGACAGCATCGTCGATGGCATCCCGGCAGCCGTGGTCATGTACCTGATCAACGCGGTCTACTTCTACGGCGACTGGACGCGGGCATTCAAGGAGCGCCAGACCGCGGACGAGACCTTCTACGCCCCGGACGGCGAGCTGACGGTGCCCATGATGCACCTGCGCGAAGAGGGCCTGGACTACATGAGCAACGACCGGGTGCAAGCGATCCGCTTGCCCTACGGCCGGGAGTATTTCCACATGACCGTGGTGCTGCCCGCGCCCGACCAGGATCTGGATGCGCTGATCGCCGAGTTGGACACCGCCACCTGGAACGAGTGGCAGGCGGCGTTCACCCACCAGGAGGGCCACCTGGCTCTGCCGCGCTTCAGCCTGAGCTACGAGACGACGCTCAACGCCGTGCTGCAGGCGCTCGGCATGCAGGCGGCCTTCGATCCGAGCCTGGCCGACCTGTCGCGCATCAACCCTTTTGCCGAGTTGTTCATCAGCGAGGTGCGCCACAAGAGCTTCGTGCGCGTGGACGAGCGGGGCACCGAGGCGGCTGCGGTCACCTCGGTGGGCGTCAGTGCGACCAGCGTCCCGCAGACCTTCGACATGCGCGTCGACCGCCCCTTCCTGTTCGTCATCCACGACCTGCACTCGGGCGCGCTGCTGTTCATGGGCCAGATCCACCGGCCCGCGGGCGCCTAGTCCGCGTTTGCTGGGCGCGCGGGTGGCGGATCGGGCAGGGCGATGAGGTCGGTGCGGGCGTGGACGACGCGCTTGAGGGCCAGGGCGGTGAACAGCAGGTCCAGGCCCAGCCCGGCGATGGGGATGTGGGACTCCAGCCGGAACTCGGTGCTCAGGGCGTAGACGGCGCGGGGCTGGCCGGCCGGGGCGGAGGCGGCTCGATCACCACCGGCTCGTGCTTCACGTCCTCGGCCAGCAGCAGCCCGGGCAGGGCTACGATGACCAGCCGGCTCACGATGGACTGCCCGCGCGTCACGCATCTCCCTCGGGTGTGAGGGTCGTTGGCCGCTCTCGATCCTGACCGATCCCGAGCTTCGTTTGTTCCCTCGCAAGGTCCTGGTAGATGAGCCATCGACGTGGTATGAGCCGGCCTTGGAGTGAACGGAGTGGGGGGTTAGGCGATGGAAAAGGGGAGGTGCACGTGGACACGGCCACCGTCACGCTGTTGTTGATCGCCGGTTTCTTTGTGCTGGCGATCGTCATCACCGGCGGCATCCTGCTGTTCTGGATGCCCCGGAAAAAGGTGGCCCAGGTCCAGGTGGCCCCCGACGAGCCCTTTGAGCTCGCCTGCTTCCTCCCCGACGAGCGCCCCCACAAGCTGTGGGTCCGCTGGTCGGCGGCGTACCTGAACGAGCCGCAACAGGGCATCGGATTCGGGATCACCTTCGATCTCGAAGGCAAGGTGGGCGACGAGGTGCTGATCGACCGCCCGCTGGGCGTCGGTGGCATTCAGCCCCCGGGCGTGACGGTGGTGCGGGGCCCGCTGTTCGGGGTCATCCAGAACAAGCGCCTCGACCGCGGCAGCACGGCGGCGTCGAAGGTGCTGCTCGAGCTGGGTCAGCGGCCCCGCAACAGCGATGTCGTGATCCGCGGCACGGTTCGCATCGCAACCGGCACGACGCTGAAAAAGCTCAAGCTGTGGATCGGGCGCTGAGCCCCCGAGCCCGGTCTTCGGACGCCCCTGGGGGCTAGTCGACCACCTCGACTCCCTTCCAGAAGGCCAGATGGTCCTTGATGCGGGCGGCGGCCGGCTTGGGCGCGGGGTAGGTCCAGGCGGCGTCCGGGTTCTGCTGGCCGTCGAGGGCGATGGTCTTGTAGTGGGCCTCGCCCTTCCAGGGGCAGGTCGAACGCGTGTCCGAGTCGCGCAGCAGCTCGCCGCGCACCGAATCGGGCGGGAAGTAGTGGTTGCCCTCGACCTCGACCGTGGCGTCGCTGTCGGCCAATACATGGCCGTTCCATATGGCTTTCGGCATGTCTCCCTCCTCGGTGCTGCGGGCGGCTCGTTCCGCCGGCTCGAAACGGTCGCAGTGGCTTGGCGCGGCCTTACAGCGCTCGGATGCCGAAACGAAAAAGGCCCCCGGGCTTGCGCCCGGGGGCCTGGTGATGCTCTGTGCGGTTGGGGCCTAGTAGGCCGGGGTCACCTCGACGGTGAAGTCGAACAGGCCACCGCTGTTGGCCCCGTAGGCGTCGGTGACGATGATGTAGGTTCCGGCCCCACCAGCGGGAACCGTGTAGCTGATCGACTCCGGGTTGCCGCTGTCGTCGCCGGCCACGCAGCTGCCGGCGGGATCGCCGCAATCGGTGATCAGGTAGATCGAGGCGTCGAAGTAGTCCACCGGATCCATGCTGGCGGTGATGGTGTCGCCGTCGGCCAGTTCGATGGCCCAGAACACGTCATTGCCGGCTGTGGACCAGCCCGTGCAGCTGCCGCCGTTCAGGTCGACCGCGTTGCTGTAACTGCTGGAGTCGACCTGCTGGTCGATCGGCAGATCCCCTGCTGCGATGACGAAGGCGTCGGCGCAGTTGTCACCCTCGAGGTAGCAGTGGGCGCCGCCGTCCTCGATGCAGTCCACGCCCTCGTCGCAGGTCTCCTGGACTTCCCAGCCGTCGCCCACGCAGATTTCGACGACATCGTTGGTGCCGTCGTTGCCGCAGCGCAGGGCGCCGACCTGGCAGATGGCGGGGGTCAGGGTCAGCTCGTAGGTCTCGCCGCCGACCGCTTCGCCCGAGCCGTCCATGACCAGGATGGCCAGGTCGCCGTCGTAGGGCGCGTTGAAGTAGGCGGTCTCGTCGGTGCCCATGGCCAGTGGGTAAGTGGCCGCGCCGTCCGGGTCGAACACCATGACCGGCTCGCCGTTCTCGTCCAGCTGCTCGCTGGCGAAGGTCAGCACGTAGATCTCGGCGGTCAGGTCGCCGCCGGCGCTCGGCACGGCCTCGACCTTGAAGCCCGCGTCCAGCACGCCGGTGAAGTAGTGGGCCACGGCCATGCCGTTCGGGTCCAGCCCGGCGGTGGTGGCCTGGATGGGGGTGCCGTCTTCGGGGGTGCCCAGCGAGACGCCGATGTCGAGCAGGCCCAAGGTCACGTCGTAGGTGGCGGCGCCGAAGTTGCCGGTGCCGTTCGGATCGTAGTCGAAGATCCAGTGCAGGAAGCGGCCGTCCGCCGGCACGCGGGCGATCGGCATGTCCATCGGATCGCCTTCCATGTCCAGCCCGCCGAGGATGGTCTGGTCCGGCAGCATGACGAACTTGATCATCTGGGCGACCGATTGGCTGTAGTCGTAGCCGGTGAACAGGGCCAGCTGGCCGGCGGTGGCCTCGAACTGGTCGATGGCGGCGGGCCAGTAACCGGCCGGGAAGTCGTTGACCGGCAGCTCGGTGTTCTCACCCTCGGCCAGCAGCGACTCGGGGATGATCCACTGGTAGTTGCTGTAGGTCACCGCCATCGGGTCCTGCGGATCCGGCTGGATGCTGACGATCAGCCGGCTGTCCATGGCCATGTGCTGCAGGAAGTTGGCCGGATCCACGCCGAAGAAGTCCATGTCCACGGCCAGCTTGTCGAACAGCACGTGGCCCAGGCCGTCGAAGATGGTCACCTGCAGGTAGACGAAGGGCTCGGCCGGCAGGGCGTACTGCCAGAACAGCTCGTTGGCCAGCAGATCGAACACGTAGACGTGCTGGCCCTCGGCGTCCAGGGTCATCTCCTCGCAGCCCTCGGCGCAGTCCTCGACCGCCGGGCTGGTGATGCTCAGCTGGAAGTCGCGGTTGGGGCCGATGGCCAGCTCGAAGTCCTGCACCAGCAGGTACTCGCCGGCGGCGCCGAAGAACATGGCCTGGCTGCCCGCGCTCTGCAGGCTGCCGTCCGGGGCGAACAGCAGCATGGTCGGGAAGGCGTCGCTGGTGCCGCCCTCGGGGGCGAGGCCCATGGAGGCCATGTTGACCACGGCGTCGATCGGCAGGTTGGTCAAGCTGTAGAAGGTGATCTGGTTGTCGTCGAAGTCGCCGGTCTCGACGATCGGGGTGGTCTCCAGGTCGGTGGCGTCGACGTCGATCGGCGTCGGCGGCGGCAGGGTCTCGACCTCGACGTAGTAGGTGAAGTCGGGGCCGCCCACCGGCAGGCCGTCGTTGTCGAACAAGGCGTTGACCATGTTGTTGTAGTCGGTCACCATGATGACGTAGACGCCGTCGCGCGGCAGGTAGACCTCGCGCATCGAGTTCAGCCCGTTGGGGTTGATGGCGATGCGCTGGTAGTGGATCTCGTCGTTCTCGTCGAAGCCCATGACGGCGAAGGCCGGCAGGGTGGCGCCCTCGGAGGTGGCCCAGATGTCCAGGTAGGTGCCGGCGGTGGCCTGGAACTGGAACTGATCCCAGTTGGCGTCGGCCACGCCGTCGTCGTTCTCGTCGACCGGGGTGTCGATGGTGCCGCCCAGGCTGACGATCTCGCCCTCGGCGCCGACGCTGAACACGACGTCGTCTTCGGTCACGTCCGGGTCGGGCAGGTGGTTGGGCACGCACTCGCCCTCTTCGCAGTTCTCGTCGACGTCCGGGTTGCAGGGGTGGGTGTCGGCGCCGCAGACCACGTCCGGCACGCACTCGCCGTTCTCCAGGTGGGTGCCCGGGGCGCAGTCGGTGATGTCCGGCTCGCACTGGCCGGTGGCCTCGTTGAAGGTGGTGCCCTGACCGCAGTCCGGGATGGCCACGCATACGGTGCCGTCCCAGTACTCCTCGTCACCGCACTCGGGCACGCACTGGCCGTTGACCAGGGTGGTGCCGGGTGCGCAGTCGTCGATATCCGGCACGCACTCGCCGGTGGTGGCGTTGAAGGTGGTCCCCTCGGCGCAGGCGGGCACCGCTGCGCACTCGGTGCCGTCCCAGTACTCACCGTCGTCGCAGGTGGGCACGCAGGTGCCGTCCTGCTCCACGGTTCCGGCGCCGCACTCGGTCCCGTTGCCGCCGCCGCAGGCGCCGACTGCCAGGGCCACGATCGCTGCCAAGCTCAGCATCAAGCACTTCTTCATAATATCCTCCAGGGTTCGTGATTCCGGTGCGGTGGTCCTATCGCACCTTGGGCTACAATGTAGTCAGGCTGGGATTACTCGCATGTCGGTCACCCCGCTGTCAAGGCCAATCCACCGAACAGGGGACGCGATCGCCAGTTTCAGGTAGGGCTGGAAAGGTTCACCAAGTCTGTACTGGGGCTGGTCGGTGAACGCGCTTGGGCCGGGTTTGCGGCGATCAGGCCACCGACAGCACGTTGGTCAGCAGCAGCAGGGTCAGCGGATGGAAGGGCAGGCCCTCGATCTTGAGCTGGCGCGACACGAGCTGCTTGACCAAACCCTGGCCGGCCGGCTTGAGCAGGTCGGGCAGGCCGAAGCGCAGCGGCACGTTCGACAGGTTGAGGATCAGCTCGGAGTCGGCCTCGATCTTGAGGTCGGGCTTGCCCACCACGCCGTCGAAGACCACGCAGGAGCCGCGGTTGAAAAACAGCGTCAGGCTGACCTCGGCGTCGCGGGCGGTGATGGCCACCGAGCCCTTGAGCCAGCCGAACACGCGGGCCTTGTCCGGGTGCTGCTCCATGTTCTGGCGCATCAGGTCGGCCAGCATGCCGGCGAAGCCGTTGTCCTCTGCGCCCTGATCCAGGATTACCGATGGCTGGGTCACTTGTGCTCCTCCTCGCAGCGGCGCTACATCGCTTTTTCGATGATCTGCGCGATCTCTTCGGGGTCGAACACCGGCTCGGGGCTGTAGATGATGGCACCGTCAGAAAGCGCCATATCGGCGGCCTCAGCCGGGCCGTCGGCGGGCACGCCCAGCGCGGCCAGACCCTCGGTCAGGCCGATGTCGCGCACAAAGGCCTCCATGGCATCGGCCGCGGCCGCGGCCGCCTGCTCGTCCGGGGTCCGGGTATCGGCGGCGCCCATGGCCCGGGCCACCAGCGCCAGCCGGTCGGAGGCCACGTCGGCGAAGCGGCGCATGGTGTGCGGCAGCAGCAGCGCGTTGAGCGTGCCGTGGTGCACGTGGTACAGCGCGCCCAGGGAGTGGGCCATGGCGTGGTTGAGGCTGACCATGGCGTTGGAAAAGCAGGTGCCGGCCATGTTGGCCGCCAGCAGCATCTGCCCGCGGGCCAGCAGATCGTCCGGCCGGGCCAGGGAGCGCGGCAGCCAGCGGTGCACCAGCCGTACCGCCTCGATGGCGTAGGCGTCGGACAGCGGGTTGCGCAGGCTGGAGAACAGCCCCTCGACCGCGTGGCTCATGGCGTCCATGCCGGTGGCCGCGGTCAGCTGGGGCGGCAGCCCGGTGATCAGGGTCGGGTCCAGGATGGCCGCGTCCGGGTGCAAAAAGTGGCTGCCGACGAAGGTCTTCTGGCCGCGGTCGGGATCGGTGACCACGGTCACCAGGGTCATCTCGGAGCCGGTGCCGGCCGTGGTCGGCACGGCCAGGTGCGGCAGCAGCCGGCGCTCCAGGTTGTGGTAGCCCTCGTGGTCCAGGATGCGGCCGCCCTCGGTCAGCACCACCGCCATGGCCTTGGCCGTGTCGATGGCGCTGCCGCCGCCCAGCGACAGCAGCATGTCAGCGCCGGCCGCGCGGGCCGCATCGGCGCCGGCGTCGATCACCGGCGCGCTGGGATCGGGCTGCACCCCGGTGAAGACCTCGGCCAGCCGCGGGCCGAGGGTCTTTTTGACCCGCTCGAGCATGTCGGTCTGCTCGGCCAGGAAGGCGTCGGTGACCACCACCACCCGCTCGCCGCCCAGGTCGCGGGCCGCGTCGCCGGCGCCGTCGATGGCCCGGGCGCCGAAGATCACCTTGTGGGTGTGGGCGAAGGTGAAGCTCAGCTCGGCGTCGTACTCCATGGCACGGTCACTCGTCCAAGAAGTTGGTGTCGATCTTGGAGGCGTTCTCGACCAGCACCTGGGCCGCCTTGACGAAGCGCACGATCATCGGCAGGTTGCCCTTGAGCTTGAGCTTGCCCTGCATCATGGCCTTGATCGGGTCGAGTTCCTTGCGGATGACCGCCTTCCACTGCTGGTAGGAGCCGGTGATCATGAAGGGCTGCTGCTGGGCCTTATCCATGTCGGCGATATAGGCGTCGCGGCACTCGCCCTGGTGCACGTCGAGCACGAAGGCGGTGTCCTCGTCCAGCCCGACCGCCGGCTCGGCCTTGACCACGAAGGCCAGCGGACCGGCCGTCCACTCGGCCCCGGCCGTCTTGTACTCGGGGTCGTCGTTGATGGCCTGCTTGTAGGCCGCGGTCCACTCCTCGCTCGGGAAATCGATCGCCATGGGTCCCTCCCTGGGGGCGTCGTTGTAATCGGGCGACCATTGTTCATCCCGACGCATCGCGTTGTCAAGCACGCCCTGGTTGACTCGGGGCCGGGCCGCGGTGAACACTCTGGCATCGCGGGCGAGACGACGACCCGTTCAACCCATTGGCAGGAGGCCTTCGTGATACCGCGTTATACCCGAGAGCAGATGGGCCAGCTGTGGTCCGACGCGCACCGCTTCGGGCTGTGGTTCGAGATCGAGCTGACCGCCTGCGAGGTCATGGCCGAGCACGGCCTGGTGCCGGCCGCGGTGGCCGCCGGGTTGCGGCGCCGCGGATGGACCATGGGGCCCGAGGATGTGGCCGCCATCGCCGCCATCGAGGCCGAGACGCGCCACGACGTGATCGCCTTTCTGACCCACCTGGAGCGCCGGCTCGGCCCCGAGGCGCGCTACCTGCACCTGGGCATGACCTCCTCGGACGTGCTCGACACCGCCCTGGCGCTGCAGCTGCGCGATGCCTGCGATCACCTGCTGGCCGGGCTGGACGATCTGCGCCGGGCGGTGGCCGGTCAGGCCGAGGCCCACCGGCGCACCATCATGGTCGGGCGCACCCACGGCATCCACGCCGAGCCCATGACCTTCGGCCTGGTGCTGGCGCTGTGGTGGGCCGAGTTGGGCCGCCAGCGGCGGCGCCTGGCTGCGGCCCGCGAGGCGGTGGCGGTGGGCAAGCTGTCGGGTGCGGTGGGCACCTTCGCCCATCTGCCGCCCGAGATCGAGGCCGGGGTCTGTAAGCGGCTCGGCCTGCAGCCGGCGCCCATCTCCAACCAGGTCGTCCAGCGCGACCGCCACGCCGAGCTGTTCTGCAGCCTGGCCAACCTGGGTGCCAGCCTGGAGAAGATGGCCGTCAACCTGCGCCACCTGCAGCGCACCGAGGTGGGCGAGGCGGCCGAGCCCTTCGGCTCCGGCCAGCGTGGCTCCTCGGCCATGCCGCACAAGAAGAACCCCATCGGCAGCGAAAACCTCACCGGCGCCGCCCGGCTGCTGCGCGCCCACGCCGGCGCTGCGCTGGAGAACGTGGCCCTGTGGCACGAGCGCGACATCTCGCACTCCTCGGTCGAACGGGTCATCGCGCCCGACGCCACCATCCTGGCCGACTACGCCCTGGCCCGCATGACGCGTATGATGGACGGGCTGGTGGTCGACGCCGAGCGCATGCGGCGCAACCTCGAGGCCACCGGCGGGCTGGTGTTCAGCCAGACCGTGCTGCTGGCCCTGGTGCGCAGCGGGCTCGAGCGCGAGCGGGCCTATACTCTGATACAGCGCAACGCCCTGGCCGCCTACCAGGGCGAGCGCCCGCTGGAGCAGTTGCTGCTCGACGACGCCGAGGTGGTCGAGCAGCTAGGCGCCGACGGGGTGCGGGCCTGCTTCGATCTGGAGCCGCTGCTGGCGCGGGTCGACGGCTTGTTCGCCCGGGTGTTCGCGGGCGCCGAGCCGCCAGCAACGGGGTGATCGCGGCCGGGCGGAAAATTGCCAGTGTCCGAGAAATTTGCTATTCCTGGGGGCTGCATGACGGATGGAGCCGAACAACGCCCCGCGGGCGAGCCGATCTCCGGCCAGCTGGCCCTGTGCGCCTTCGTGGAGAAATCCCACCTGTTCCGCAAGGTCGCGCAGCAGGACCTGGGACAGGTCTACGCCGCGGGCCGGCTGCTGCGCTTCAAGCCCGGCGAACGCATCATCGCCGAGGGCGAGACCGACGACACGCTGTTCATGGTGGTGCAGGGCACGGTGCAGGTCATCGGCGATACCGGCGGCTGCCAGGTGGAACTGGCCCGGCTGTCGCGCGGGGCCATCTTCGGCGAGGTCGGTTTTCTGAGCGGCCGGCCGCGCACCGCCAGCGTGGTGGCCCACGACGCGGTCGAGCTGATCCGCTTCTCGCGCGCCGATCTCGAGCCCCTGCTGCAGCATTACCCCAAGGTGCGCAAGACGCTGCAGAAGATGATGTCGGCCCGGGCCGAAAAGACCATCGAGACGCTGGAGAAGGGCGCCGGCTGACGGCCGCGGCCGCCGCCGGCGATTGAAGCTGCGGGGCACCGGCTGCGTCGAACGCTGGGCTGCGATGGAGGTCTGAGATGGCTGTGGGTGCGCTCGGAGCGAAGGCGCGCGGCTGGTTGCTGGCGGCCGGTCTGCTGCTGGGATTGCCGGCGATCGCCGGAGCCGGGGGCTTGAGCCTGTCCGGTCGCTGGTGGACGCCGCTGGGCGTGCTCAAGATGAGCCAGCAGGGCAAGCAGGTCACCGGCCGCATCTCCTGGCGCTGCAAGGTCTGTCCCTTCAAGCGCGGCCAGCCGGTGTTCAAGGGTACGTTGTTGGAGGACAGCCTGGCCGGGCGCATCCGCTACTGCCTCAAGGGCGAGAAGTGCCGCGGCGACGGCTGGGCGCCGCTGGTGCTGCTGGTGGCCCGCGAGGGCCGGGTGCTCAGCGGCGCGGCGCATTTCAAGCCCACCGAGTGTCGCATCGGCGGCCGTGGCAAGGCCGACGGCATCGTCATGCGCAAGCTCAGGCGCAGGCCGCGGCGGCCCAAGAAGCCGCCGAAGCAGGCCGGCGGGGACGAGACGGACAAGACCGACAAGACCGGCCCGGACAAGACCGACAAGACCGGCCCGGATAAGACCGACAAGAGCGACGAGGGCGACGAGGGCGACCGGGAGGGCTCCGGCGATGATTCGGGCGCCGGACCGCAGCGCCAGGACCAGCAGGCCGGGCTGGGCACGGTGGCCGACGGCGATCAGACCCTGGAGGCCGAGGTCAAGGGGCCGGACCCCGAGCGCTACGCCCACAACACCGACGACTGGCAGTCGGTCATGGAGCAGGGCGCGGTCCACATGGGCAACGGCTTCTTCGAGCGCGCCCGGCGCCGCTTCCGCCAGGCCACAAAGCTCGACCCCACCCGGCCCGAGGCCTACAACGGCATCGGCGTGACCTACTACGCCCGCAACGACTACCAGGAGGCGCTGCGCTGGTACAAAAAAGCGCTCGAAGTGGAGCCCAACTTCGGCGACGCCTACTACAACATGGCCTGCATCTACGCCCTGCAGCGCAAGAAGAACCTGGCCTTCCGCTACCTGCACATCGCCGCGCTCAACGGCTTCGTCCAGCCCGACGTGCTGGCCCAGGACCCCGATCTCAACAACCTGCGCGACGACCCCCGCTACCAGAAGATCCTGCGCCAGATGCAACGACGCTGATCACATCGCTTTCCGGGAGCGCGAGAAAGCCATCCAGCGCATTGTTCCGCATATAGACCAAAATTGGCTACCGTGGCAGGATCCGGTTGGAAACGCGTACATAGTCGTAATTCATGAGTA
>CAYVQE010000160.1:0-12815 GCA_964454005.1 uncultured Myxococcales bacterium | reverse complement strand
AACCAAGAACCAAGAACGAAGTACGCAGATCTTGCCCCCCCCCCCGAAGCCCCCTCGGCTCCCCGAAGCCCCCTCGGCTCAGTGGGTGGGGCAGGGGCAGCACTTCTCCTGCTCGGGCTCCTCCTTTTCCTCGGGTTCCTCCTTTTCCTCGGGCTCGCCCGGCAGCTTGCGCTTGAGGTAGTGGTCGCCGCGGTTCTCGACGATGCGCCGGTACCAGTGCTCGGGGTAGCCCGGGTGGGTCACCTTACCGTGCTCGTCGCGCACGTTGCCGTCCAGGTACTTCATCAGCAGCTGCTGGCCCAGCTGGCGCCAGCGGGCCATCGTGCGCGCGGTCTGCTCGGCGCTGTATTCGGTCAGGTAGTCGCGGGCCAGTTCGGGGGCGCGCTTGTAGAGCGCCAGCGCGGCCTTGTCCACCGCCGCCTGGCGGGCCAGAAAGCTGCCCTCCAGCTCGCGCTGGACGATCTGGATGTCCTGGATCATGTCGCGGTAGCGGCTGTAGGCGAAGTTGGACACCCAGTTGAAGACCCAGAAGGCGGACTCCCAGCTGAAGGTCTCGAAGTCCGCCGTGCCCGGGGCGAAGGCCTCGGGGGAACGCCGGATGCCGGCGTACATGGGCACGTAGACGGTGGAGTAGGTGTCGTCGACGCCGAACCAGAACACGCCGCCGATGGGATCGGGCAGCCAGCCGCGCGACTGCGATACGAAGGAAAATCCGGTCTGCTGGGTGGAGGTGGCCCGTTCGTTGAAGTACTCCTTTTCATCGACCTCCCAGAACAGCGGCCGCCAGCGGTAGGGCAGCTCATAGGGCCCCGCGCCCACGCCCTCGTTCAGGTCGAAGGGCGTGCCCTCGAAGTGGTCGCGCATGAACTCCATCACGTCGTGCACCGACAGCTTGCGGTCCGGCTCAATCCACAGCGGCAGCCGTTCGGCCTCCATGTCGCCCTGTATCCAGGCGCTCCAGCGCTCGGCCTTCGACGGCGCGGCCCGGCGGAACATGGCCCATACCCGGGCCTCGCAAATGCGCAGGCCGCTGAAATCCAGCGGCGCGTAGGCGTCGGCGAAGGAGAACTCGCTGTCCTCACCCTCGAAGTAGCCCTGCTTGCGGGCGAAGGAGATGACGTCGGGCGCGTACAGGGTGTTGCGCTCATCCTTCAGCGGGAAGGTGCGGATGCGGGCCTGGTTGGCGTGGGCCGAGATGGCGCCGTCAGGCACCTTGCGCGCCACCCAGACGGCGCCCTTGTCGTCCGGGCCCTTGCCGATCAGGTCCATGAACCAGACCTCGTTGGGATCGGCGATGGAGAAGGACTCGCCCGAGGAGTAGTAGCCGTACTCGGCCACCAGCTGGCCCATGGTCTCGACCGCCTCGCGGGCGGTGCGCGCCCGCTGCAGGGTGACGTAGATCAGCGAGCCGTAGTCCATGATGGCCTCGGGGTCGCGCAGCTCCTTGCGCCCGCCCCAGGTGGTCTCGCCGATGACCAGCTGGTGCTCGTTCATGTTGCCCACCACCTCGTAGGTGTGGGCCACCTCGTCGATCTGGCCCAGGTGCTTGCCGGTGTCCCACTCGTAGATCTGGCGCTTGGCGCCCGGCGGGTGGTCGGCAGCCGGGATGTGGACCAGCTCGCCGTAGAGTTCGTGGGAGTCGGCGGCGTAGGTGACCATGGTCGAGCCGTCCTGGCTGGCCGCCTTGGTGATCAGGAAGTTGGTACAGGCGCCGGCCGGCGCGCCGCCCAGCAGCGTCGCGGCGGCCAGCAGGGCGCCGAGAATCACGGTCTTGCTCGTCATTTAACACTCCTCGCAATGGCGGTTCGGCCCCTACTTAGCAAACCGGCGCACGGGCAGCAAGCCGGACCGCCCGCCAGTCCCAGACGGCGGTCGGATTCGAGCGCGGGAAGCGGATTGTTTCAGGACCGGGCGTTTTCTTCGACCATCTCGTCCCAGCGCCGGGTGCGTTCGTCGTCTTCACCCATCATCTCGACCAGGTGGCGCCGGATGTAGGCCGTGTCCAGGGCGGGTCCCTGGACGGCGAGCAGGCGTTGCAGGTCGACCAGGTCCTTGGGCCGGAAGAACAGCAGCTTGAACACGGCTAGGGCCTCGGCCGATAGGAACCAGACCGGCCGGCCTTCCACCTGGCGTTGCACCCGGGTCCTTTCGGCCTCGTACGAGAAGTCTATGCTGGCGGTGAACACATCGACCCGGTAGGAACCGAAACGAGCGCTGAACATTCCATCGCGTTCACTGGAGCGCCTGGCCGCTCGCTCTTCGATCGCGATCCGCAAGGACTGCAAGGCGGCGAATACCGGACCGAGTTCCTGGCTCGTCACGAAGACGTTGACATCGACATCGATGGTCGCCCGCGGGATGCCCCACAGCCCGAAGGCCAGCGCACCACCGAGAGCGTACGACACACCGTGGTCCGCAAAGGCGGCGGCCAGGTTCAATCCCGCTTCGAATGGGTCCGTTGGCTCGATCATGACGGATCGCGGGATCGGGTGGCGGTCTCACGCCGCAGGCGGCGCAGGGCCTGCACCGAACTCGGCGGCAGCGGATCCTCGTGCGCCAGCACGCGGTCGCGATCCGCGCGCAGCGCCAGCATGCGGGCCATTGCGCGGCAGGCCGCCGCCAGCAGCCCCGCGCGTTGCTCGGCGGTCATGTCGCGATACGGCTCGGCTTCGCGTCGTACCGATTCGCGATCCGCCACAACCCAGCCCGGCAAGCAATCGCTCATGGGGCTATCCTATCCCAGATGCGCTGATTAGTGCAATTGTCTTCGGCACTTGGGATCAGTTCGAACCATGCCCCAGGCGGTTGCTCGGCGGGCGGGGCGCCGGCCGGCAGCGGCGGTGGCCGGGGGGCGGGTGGCCTTGGCCGACGCTCGGGCGGCGTTGGCCGAAATCCTGCTGCGGAGCGGGCAGGGGACGGCTAGGCTGGGGACAGTCGGCGGATGGACCGCCGCTGAATTCGTCTGGAGGCGAGACCATGGAACACGCCCATCGCGCCCATCACACCCGGCGCCCCCACCCGGCCGGCAGCGGCCTGGTGTTCGGCATCCTGATCGTCGGCGCCGGCCTGCTGCTGCTGCTCGACCAGCTCGGCGCCCTCGCGCCCCACCAGGCCTGGGACTTCTGGCCGCTGCTGCTGGTGGTCTTCGGGGCGCTGGCTCTGTTGCGGCCCAGCCAGGCGCCGCACCGCTTTCTGGGCGGGCTGCTGATCCTGACCGGGCTCGCCGTACAGGTCGAGCTGCTCGATCTGATCGCCTTCGACCTGTCGCTGCTGTGGCCGGCGTTGCTGATCCTGTTCGGGCTCTATGTCTTCTGGGTGGCCTGGCGCCAGCGCGGCGGCGACGGGGACATCGACCTGGAGTCGGACGACGCGGTCGACGCGCTGGCCGTGTTCGGCGGCACGCAGACGGTCAACACCTCGCAGCGCTTCGCCGGCGGGGTGGCCAGCGCCGTGTTCGGCGGCTGCGAGCTGGATCTGACCCGGGCCGAGATCCAGGGCGAGCAGGCCGTGCTGCACACCCGGGCCCTGTTCGGCGGCGTCGACATCCGGGTGCCCGAGCACTGGAACGTGGTCGTCAAGGGCATCGGCATCCTGGGCGGCTACGAGGACAAGAGCCGCCACCCCAAGCCCGAGCCCGACGCCGAGACGCCGGTCAAAAACCTGATCCTCAAGGGCTACGCCATGTTCGGCGGCGTGGACGTGAAGAACTGAGCCGGCCCCGCACGCCGAGGATCCCATGACAGACCCTTTCCTGCGCCGCGCCCGGCTCGCCTATTGGCTGGCCTGGCTGCCCATGATCGGTCTGCTGGCCGCGCTGTGGCTGGCCGTCGGCGCCATGGGCCCGCTGCAGGCGGTGGCCTCGGCCCTGGTGCTCGGCGCCGGCTACGCCCTGATCTGCCGCTCGACCTGGTACATGTGCCGCGCCCTGCCGTTGGGGCGCACCGCGGCGGTACAGCTGGTGGCCAGCCACGGCGGCGCGGCCCTGCTGGCGGCCGGTCTGTGGGTCGGCCTGGCGCGGCTGGCCGCGCTGGGCCTGCCGGCGGACTGGGCCGCGGCGCTGATCGCGCAGCAGGTGCTGCTGTTCGGCCTGGGGGTGGCCTACTTCCTGCTGGCGGTGGCCTACCACTACACCGCCCTGGGGCTGGACGCCGCCCGGCGTGCCGAGCAGCGCGACGCGGCCAGCCGCGAGCTGGCCCGCGAGGCCGAGCTGCGCGCGCTGCGGGCCCAGCTCGACCCGCACTTTTTGTTCAACAGCCTCAACGCCATCGCCGCGCTGACCGGCGCGGCGCCCGAACGGGCGCGGCGCATGTGCCTGGAGCTTTCCGGCTTTCTGCGCGAGACGCTGCGGCTGGGCGAGCGCAGGCGGGTCAGCCTGGGCGCCGAGCTGGAGCTGGTGCGTCGCTATCTGGCGGTGGAGAAGGTGCGCCTCGGCGAGCGGCTCACCGTCGAAGAGCAGGTCGACCGCCGCTGTCTGGCCTGTGCCGTGCCGCCGCTGCTGCTGCAGCCGGCGGTCGAGAACGCGGTGCGCCACGGGGTGGCCGGCTTGCCGGAGGGCGGCTGGCTGCGGCTGGCGGTCGACTGCGCCGGCGATCGGCTTTGCATCGCGTTGAGCAACCCGTATGATCCCGAGGCGGGCAGCAGCGGCGGCCTGGGCCGCGGCACGCGCCTGGTGCGCGAGCGGCTGCAGGCCGAGTTCGGCGCCGCCGCCGAGCTGCGCCAGACCCGCGACGCTGCGGTCTGGCGCCTGGAGCTGCGTTTGCCGCAGCGGGAGGTGGACGAGCCGGCATGAGCGAGGGGCCCCTGCGCACCGTGATCGTCGACGACGAGGAGCTGGCGCGCGTCTATTTGCGCGAGCTGCTGGCCGAGCACGCCGACGTGCAGCTGGTGGCCGAGTGCGCCGACGGCTTCGCGGCGGTCAAGGCCTGCGCCGCCGAGCGGCCCGATCTGCTGCTGCTCGACATACAGATGCCCAAGCTGAACGGCTTCGAGGTGCTGGAGCTCGTCGAGCCGGGGCCCCAGGTGGTGTTCACCACCGCCTACGATCAATACGCGCTTCAGGCCTTCGAGGTCCACGCGGTCGACTACCTGCTCAAGCCCTTCGCCCCCGAACGCCTGGCCGAGGCCCTGGCGGCGGTGCGCGCTCGCCGCGGCGCACCCCCGCCGGCCGGCGAGCTGGCCGCGGCCGCCCGGCCCGAGGGGCAGTGGCTGCAGCGCATCGCGGTGCGCGACGGCAACGCCGTGCAGCTGATCCCGGTCGACGCGCTCGACCACGTCGCGGCGCAGGACGACTACATCGCCCTGCACAGCCGGGGCCGAAGCCACCTGAAGCACCAGACCCTGAGTAGCCTGGCCGCCAGCCTGGATCCGCAGCGCTTCGTGCGCATCCACCGCTCCAGCCTGGTCAACCTGGAGCGCATCGCGCGCATCGAGCCCTGGACCAAGGACACCTGGCTGGCCATCCTGCACGACGGCACGCGGCTGAGCGTGTCGCGCTCCGGCTACCGCCGCCTGCGTCGCTTGATGGACGCTTGAGATGCGTTTCTACGCCGACCTGCACATCCACTCGCGCTACTCGCGGGCCACCTCGCGCGACTGCAAGCTGCCCGAGCTGGCCCGCTGGGCCCAGCTCAAGGGCCTGGCCGTGCTGGGCAGCGGCGATTTCACCCACCCGGGCTGGCGGGCCGAGATCGACGAGCAGCTGGTCGCGGCCGAGCCGGGCCTGTTCCGGCTGCGGCCCGATCTCGAGCGCGCGGTGGCCGCCCGGGTGCCGGCCGCCTGCCAGCGGCCGGTGCGCTTCTGCCTGACGGTGGAGATCGCCACCATCTACAAGCGCGCCGAGCGCACGCGCAAGGTCCACCACCTGTTGCTGGCCGGCGACCGCGACGCGGCCGGCCGGCTGTTCACCGCCCTGGAGGCCATCGGCAACCTGCGCGCCGACGGCCGGCCCATCCTGGGCCTGGACTCGCGCGACCTGCTCGAGATCGCGCTCGAGTGCGGCCCGGGCTGCCACCTGATCCCGGCCCACATCTGGACGCCCTGGTTCTCGGCGCTGGGCAGCAAGTCGGGCTTCGACTCCATCGCCGACTGCTACGGCCCGCTGAGCGAGCACCTGTTCGCGGTCGAGACGGGCTTGAGCTCGGATCCGGCCATGAACTGGCGCGTCGCGGCCCTGGATGGCTACCGGCTGGTGTCCAACTCCGACGCCCACTCGCCGGCCAAGCTGGGCCGCGAGGCCTGCGCCTTCGACTGCGAGCTGTCCTATCCGGCCATGATGGCGGCGCTGCGCAGCGGCGCTGGCTACCGCGGCACGGTCGAGTTCTTCCCCGAGGAGGGCAAGTACCACCTCGACGGCCACCGCAAGTGCGCGCAGTGTATGGAACCGGCCGAGACCCGGCGCCTGGGCGGGCGCTGTCCGGTCTGCGGCCGGCCGCTGACCGTGGGGGTGATGCACCGGGTCGAGGAGCTGGCCGATCGGGCGGCGGCCGCCGCCCTGGCACAGCCCCCGGCGACCGCCGGGGCGGTGCGCTCGCTGGTGCCGCTGGCCGAGGTGCTGGGCGAGATCCTGGGCGTGGGCCCCAGCAGCAAGCGCGTCCAGCGCAGCGCGGCCGGCCTGCTCGATCGGCTGGGCCCCGAGCTCGAGCTGCTGTGGAGCCGCGACCTGGAGGACGTGCGCCGTGCCACCTCGCCGCTGGCGGCCGAGGCGCTGCGCCGGCTGCGCGCCGGCGAGGTGCGGCGCCAGCCGGGCTACGACGGGGCCTACGGCCGCATCCGGCTATTCGACACCGGCGAGATCGACTCCGCCCCGGGCGGGCTGCTGTTCGACCTGCCCGCGGCCGCCGCTGCGCAGCCCGCTGCGCCGGCCGCTGCGCCGGCGGAGGCAGGGGCCCACCCGGCGGCCGCGGAGCCGGTAGCCGAGCCGGCGGCCGCCGCGCCCGAAGCGCTGGATGCCGACCAGCGCCGGGCGGTGGACTGCGCGGCCGGGGTGCTGCTGATCGAGGCCGGGCCCGGCTCGGGCAAGACCCGGGTGCTGGTCCAGCGCCTGCTGCGCCGCATCGCCGCCGGCGCGGTCGAGCCCGAGCACTGTCTGGCCATCACCTTCACCCGGCGGGCGGCCGAGGCGCTGCGCGACCGGCTGGCGCGCGGTCTGGACGGGCGCGCCGAGCGGGTGACCGTGTCCACCCTGCACGGGCTGGCGCTCGACATCCTGCGCCGCCAGCCGCAGGCCGCCGGGCTCGCGGCCGACTTCGGCGTGGCCGACGAGCGCGAGCAGCGGGCGCTGCTGGGCGAGGCGCTGGGGCTCGCGCCGCGCCGCGCCCAGGGGCTGCTGGAGCGGCTGGCGCGCCTCAGGCGCGGCGGCGGGCCGGAGGCCGCCGAGGACTCCGCCCACCTGGCCGCCTACCGCCAGGCGCTGCGGCGGCACGGGCTGATCGACTTCGACGATCTGATCCTGGCCGCGGCCGAGCTGCTGGAGACCGATGCCGCGGCGGCCGAGCGCTGGCGCCAGCGCTACCGCTGCCTGTCGGTCGACGAGCTGCAGGACACCGATACGGCCCAGCAGCGGCTGCTGCTGGCGCTGGCCGGTCCCGCACCCGACCTGTGCGCCATCGGTGACCCCGACCAGTCGATCTACGGCTTCCGCGGCGCCGACCCGTCGGTCTTCGCCCGGCTGCGCCGGCGCTACCCGCGGGCGCGCAGCCTGCGGCTGGGCTGCAACTACCGCTGCAGCCCGGCCATCGCCGCGGCCGCCGCCGAGGTGCTCGGCCGCGATGGCCAGCGGGTGGCGACCGATTGGCCGGAGCGCATCGCGCTGTACGCCGCGCCCAGCGAGCGGGCCGAGGCCGAGTTCGTGGTCCACACGCTCGAGCAGCTCGTCGGCGGCCACAGCTTCTTCTCGCTGGACTCGGGCCGCAGCAGCGACGGCCGCGTCGGCCGGCTGGGCTTCGGCGACGTGGCCGTGCTCTACCGCAGCGACGCCCAGGCCGAGCCGCTGGTCGAGGCCCTGGAGCGCTCGGGCATCCCCTTTCAGAAGCGCTCCCACGATCGCCTGTACGATCTGGCCGGGGTGCGCGCGCTGGCCGACAGCCTGCGGCAGCGGCCGGGCCGCGGCGACCTGCGCCGGCGGCTGGCGCTGCGGGTGCGCAAGCTGGCCCAGCTGCCGCCGGCCGCAGGCGGCTGCGACGAGCGGGCGCTGCGCGCCGCGCGCGAGCTGCTCGAGCCGCTGGCGGCCGCCTGCGGCGACGATACGCAGCGCTTTCTGGCCGAGCTGGCCTGCGGCGCCCAGGTCGATGCGCTCGACCCGCGGGCCGATGCGGTGGCGCTGCTCAGCCTGCACGCGGCCAAGGGGCTGGAGTTCGAGGCGGTCTTCATCACCGGCTGCGAGGACGGCCTGCTGCCGCTGCGCTTCGGCGAGCGGCCGGCCGCCGACGCGGCCGAGGAGCAGCGCCTGTTCTACGTCGGTATGACCCGCGCCCGGCGCCAGCTCTGGCTGACCCGCGCCCGCCGCCGCAAGCTGCGCGGCCGCCGCCGCGAGGCCGCACCCTCGCCCTTTCTGGCCGCCATCGCCGAGCGCTGGACCGAGACGCTGGAGCGGCCGCTGCCGCGAGGCCGCAAGCGGCGCCGCGATCAGCTCGATTTGCTGTAATCCGCTCTCAGGCCGCTATCGGCTGCCGGCGGTCGACCGGCGGCAGCCGATGTCCCTGGGGACCAGGCCGCGCCGGGCAGGGCTCCGGGTGCAGGCGCCCTCTCACAGCGCGTCCAGCGGCTTCATGTACAAGGCCGCCTCGCCATCGCGGCCGGTGTACCAGATGATCTTGTCGCCGACGACCCGCGCGCCGCCGTCGTTCCCCTCGTGCCAGGTGACCCGCTTCTCCTCGTTCGTCTCGAGGTCGTAGAGGTACACATCGGCCCCGCTGGGCGCGCCGCCGCCCACCGGCCGGCTGCCGTTGCGCATGTCGTTCCAGGTGATGTAGCGGCCGAAGATGTACGGGTGCTCCTGGTCGGCCGGATCGTCCGTGATCTGGCGCAGCTGGCCGGTGCTGATGTCGTACAGGTAGATGTCCAGGTTCTGGTAGGTGTACTTGGTGTTTCCGGTGCCGTTGCGCAGGTCGGCCCACACGACCTTGTCCTCCCAGATGGAGGGCGTGAGTTGATCCGCGGGATGGTCGGAGATGTTGGTCTGCTCGCCGGTCGCGATGTCGTACATCCAGACATCCCGCTGCGCGATGTCACGCTCGTCGCACCAGACGACGTGATCGCCGTAGATGTCCGGGGCTAGCTGGTGGTAGTCGGCGTCTGTGACCCGTTTCTCCTCACACGTTTCAAGGTCGTACAGAAAGACCTCGGAGTTGTGCCGGACAGAAGGATCCTGGTCGGTCATGTCCTGGTAGCGGTGGTCCTGCCAGACGACCCTCTGCTCGTAGATTCTGGGGAACCGCTTGTCCTTATCGCCAGGAAGCCACACGCCTTGCTCCGCGACGAAGTCATAGACGGCGATGCCGAGCGGACCAATTTCCTCTTTTCCCGATTCGAACGTCTGGTATGCGATTCTATCCCCCCACATTCTCGGGTATGCGCCGCCTCCTTCCCTGAGCTTCTCGATGAACGGTCCAGTCAAGCGCCTTTCCGTCTCGTTTTCGAGATCCACGAGGTAGATCCCGCGGCAGCTGGAGTAGACGACATAATTACCGTGGGCGTCCTTGCCGCAGGACGATGTGGACAGAAAGGTGATGCGACGCTCCCCGTGCTCGCCCTCGGGGCCGAACCCCTGGTGGACCTCACCCGGATCGGCACCCGCGTCCGGGGTCTTTGAGTCGAAGGTGCAGGCCGCGATGACCAGCGCAAGGCCCAGTGGAGCCCAGAGCAGGGTCCTTTGCAAGCATGTGCATCGGGTCGACATGCCGCTACTCCTCTGGCCAGCTCAGTAGGCTGGCCCTGGTACCGACGCCGAGAAGAACGAAGACGGCACCGGGTTGCCAGAACCCTCCATCATCAATCCGCCGGGCTCGATCTCTTCGCCGATGCGAAAGCGACTGCGGAGACCTTCATCGAGCACTTCGAACGGTGGATTCGGGTAGTCGTCGTGGTACCAGGCCACCACGCCATGGGGCCAGTAGTGGTTCAGCAGGATGTCGTGCCATCCTTCGGAGACCCCCTTGGCATCCCCGCCACGTGGGCTGGAAAACGGAGCGTATAGCTCGTCGCCTTCGCAGCCCGCTACCAGACCGGCAAACACTGGACCCAAGCCGAACACCAGAGCGCAGAGAATCCCCACCTTCGATCTCGATTTCATTGCAACACCTCCCCCTGTGTGGATGGGCTGCTTGCTCGGCGTGTGGTGTCTCAGGCCGCTATCGGCTGCCGGCGGTCGACCGGCGGCAGCCGATGTCACTGGGGACCAGGCCGCGCCGGGAAGGGCTCCGGGTGCAGGCGCCCTCTCACAGCCTGTCCAGCGGCTTCATGTACAAGGCCGGTTTCCCATCACGTAGGCTGTACCAGACAATATTGCCACCCGCAATTTCACCCGCACCGTCGTTCGCTTCGTGCCAAGTAACTCGCTTCTCCTCGTTCGTCTCGAGGTCGTAGAGGTACACATCGGCCCCGCTGGGCGCGCCGCCGCCCACCGGCCGGCTGCCGTTGCGCATGTCGTTCCAGGTGATGTAGCGGCCGAAGATGTACGGGTGCTCCTGGTCGGCCGGATCGTCCGTGATCTGGCGCAGCTGGCCGGTGCTGATGTCGTACAGGTAGATGTCCAGGTTCTGGTAGGTGTACTTGGTGTTTCCGGTGCCGTTGCGCAGGTCGGCCCACACGACCTTGTCCTCCCAGATGGAGGGCGTGAGTTGATCCGCGGGATGGTCGGAGATGTTGGTCTGCTCGCCGGTCGCGATGTCGTACATCCAGACATCCCGCTGCGCGATGTCACGCTCGTCGCACCAGACGACGTGATCGCCGTAGATGTCCGGGGCTAGCTGGTGGTAGTCGGCGTCTGTGACCCGTTTCTCCTCACACGTTTCAAGGTCGTACAGAAAGACCTCGGAGTTGTGCCGGACAGAAGGATCCTGGTCGGTCATGTCCTGGTAGCGGTGGTCCTGCCAGACGACCCTCTGCTCGTAGATTCTGGGGAACCGCTTGTCCTTATCGCCAGGAAGCCACACGCCTTGCTCCGCGACGAAGTCATAGACGGCGATGCCGAGCGGACCAATTTCCTCTTTTCCCGATTCGAACGTCTGGTATGCGATTCTATCCCCCCACATTCTCGGGTATGCGCCGCCTCCTTCCCTGAGCTTCTCGATGAACGGTCCAGTCAAGCGCCTTTCCGTCTCGTTTTCGAGATCCACGAGGTAGATCCCGCGGCAGCTGGAGTAGACGACATAATTACCGTGGGCGTCCTTGCCGCAGGACGATGTGGACAGAAAGGTGATGCGACGCTCCCCGTGCTCGCCCTCGGGGCCGAACCCCTGGTGGACCTCACCCGGATCGGCACCCGCGTCCGGGGTCTTGGAGTCGAAGGTACAGCCCGCGATGACCAGTGCAAGGCCCAGTGGGGCCCAGAGCAGGGCCCTTTGCAAGCATGTGCATCGGGTCGACATGCGGCTACTCCTCTGGCCAGCTCAGTAGGCCCATCTACACGACGCGGATCTTTATTTTGTATACTTTAATATTACGTCACCCAGATTGCCAGGGGTTTTTCCGCCAAGCAGGGGGCGATTCCCGGCTGGCGGCCGGGCCGCCGCCGATGCGGCCGAGGAGCAGCGTCTGTTCTACGTCGGCATGACCCGCGCCCGGCGCCAGCTCTGGCTGACCCGGGCCCGCCGCCGCAAGCTGCGCGGCCGCCGCCGCGAGGCCGCACCCTCGCCCTTCCTGGCGGCCATCGCCGAGCGCTGGACCGAGACGCTGGAACGGCCCATGCCACGGGGCCGCAAGCGGCGCCGCGATCAGCTCGATCTCTTGTGAGCGGCCGTTGAGTGGGGCGGCCGCGGCGGTGTCCGCCCTTTGGCAGTCGTCGTCTATGTGGATGGGGACGGGGGAGTGGCTTCGTGACCAGGGTGCGGGTATATTGCCCTGGGTCCTGGCGGGGCGTGAACCCATGGGGTCTTCTTGCCCCTCCTGTTGGCCTTGTCCGCCGAGACCACGAGGAGGCAGCTTTGGAAAGAGCCGGTTGGTCGATGTATTTCTTTTTTTCTTTGGCGATCACGAGCTTGTCCCTGCCGGCCTGCGGGCCCGGGGCGGGTGGGGAGGAGGCCGGCTGCCTGGACCCGGCCGAGTGCGACAGCGGCGTCTGCGACGTGGCCACAGGCCGGTGCCTGCCCCCGACCTGTGAAGACGGACTGACCAACGGCACGGAGACGGACCTGGATTGCGGGGGGGCCTGCCGCGCCTGCGCCCTGGGGAAGGGCTGCGCCGGTGACGCCGATTGTGCCGCGGGAGAATGCCTCGAGCTGGACGGAGGCTACCGTTGCGCGTGTCCGCGAGGCTTTGAGGAGACGGAGGGGGAGTGCGCGAATATCGATGATTGCGCCACCGAGCCTTGTCTGAACGGCGGCAGCTGCACCGACGGTGTGGAGGGATACGAGTGCACCTGCGCCGCGGGCTTCGCCGGGGACAACTGCGAGACGGATGTGGACGACTGTCTGGATGGGCCCTGTGCCCACGGGACCTGCACCGACGCCGTGGACGGCTACCGGTGCCGATGCGACGCCGGATACTACGGACCCAATTGCGATACGGCCTGCCCGAGCCCGGCCGGCAACTGCGCGCAGGTGTCGGCCTGCGACCAGGACACGGGGCGGGCCTCGAGCTGTCAGGGCTGCCTGCCCGGC
>CAYVQE010000159.1:0-12901 GCA_964454005.1 uncultured Myxococcales bacterium | reverse complement strand
GCAGCGACGCGGCCCGGGCCGCGGCCCCCCGCGGCGCCCGGCCGGGCGGCGGCCTGCTGGCGGGCTTGCTGCGCTTTCTGCCCGAGCTGACCGGGCTGGCCTTCATCGGCTGGCTGCGCCGCCGGCGGCGCTACACTTGATCGCTGTCTTCGAGCACCACCAGACCTTCGGCCGGAACCTCCTTGCCGCGCCACAGGCAGCCTTGCCCGCTGCGCGCTTCCAGCATCAGCCACAGCGGGCCGGCGCAGCGGTAGCGGGCCAGCTCCAGTCCGGCCGCGGCCTGCCAGGGGCCGCCCTGGCGGGCACAGGCCCCGGACTCGTGCTCGATCTGCTCGGGGAAGCCGCGGCCCGCCGGCGCCGCCTCGCTGCCGGGAAAGTGCAGCGCCCACTGCCCGTCGCGCCCCAGCAGACAACGCGCCGCGCCCGCCTCGCCGCCCAGCACGCACCACAGCGCCGCGCCATCGTCGGCGGTGAAGGTCTCGACGGCCTCGACCGCATAGGTGCGGCCGAGCACCGAGAGCAGATCCCCGGGCTGCAGCTCGGCCGGCGAGCGCCGGCGCCGCACCGGCCGGCTCCGGGTCTCGCTGCGCACCTTGAAGCGCAGCAGCAGCGCCAGGGTGATCAGGACACCGAAGATCACCCCGAGCAACAGCAGCAGCGGTAACAAGTTTCCGGCGGTCCTGGACAGTGCCTCTTCCATCCGCTCACTCTAGCGCCGAAAAAAACGCGGCACAAGTGGCTCTGCTTCGAGGGCGAAAGCCTGCGAACTCGACTCCTCGGTGCCGCTGGGGCTGATCCGAGGGCCTCGATCGCCTCGCTGCCGGTGGCCCGCGCCCGCATCCCGGCAATACGACAACTGCGCGCCGACCCGGTTCATCAAGGGCATAAAAATCTTTGCATACCGAGGGCCTGTCGGCTAGACTGACGGCGCAATCGTGCCGGCGGTGGGCGCCGGCGGGGGAGTTCGGGCCATGGCCGACAACGCCATCTACGAAATCCTGGAACAACACCTGGTCTCCGGACGGGTGGCGCCGGGTGTAGAGATCGGCATCCGGGCCGATCAAATGATGACCCAGGACGGTACCGGTACGCTGGTCTTCATGCACCTCGACAAGCTCGGCCGCGCCCGGCTCAAGGGGCGCCAGGCTTACTGCTACGTGGATCACAACACCCTGGGCATGGGGCCCGAGAACGCCGACGATCACCGTTTTCTGCGCGCCGCCTGCCAGAAGTACGGTCTGACCTTTTCGCGGGCCGGCAACGGCATCGGCCACCAGGTCCACCTGGAGCGCTTCGCCCTACCCGGCAAGCTGTTGCTGGGCGCCGACAGCCACGTGCCCACCCTGGGCGGGCTGGGCATGCTGGCCATCGGCACCGGCGGCCTGGAGCTGGCGGTGGCGCTGAGCGGAGCCCCCCACTACGTGGTCTGCCCCGAGGTCATCCGGGTGACCCTCCGGGGCAAGCTCAAACCCTGGTGTGCGGCCAAGGACGCCATTTTGACTTTGCTCGGCCGGCTCAGCGGCCGCTCCATGGTCGGCACCGCGCTGGAGTACGCCGGCCCGGGCGTGGCCGCGTTGAGCGTGTCCGAGCGGGCCACCATGGCCAACATGGGCGCCGAGCTCGGCGTGACCACGTCGCTGTTTCCCACCGACGAACGCAGCCGCGGCTGGCTGGCGCGCCAGGGCCGCACCAACGCCTACCGCCGGGTACGCCCACCCAAACGCGCCAGCTACGCCGACGAGCTGGAGCTGGATCTGAGCCAGGTCGAACCCATGGTGGCCCTGCCGCCCAGCCCGCAGCGGGTGGTTCCGGTGCGCCAGGCCGCCGGCCTGCGGGTGCATCAGGTGGCCATCGGCAGCTGCACCAACGGCGGATTCGAGGATCTGGCCCGGGTGGCGCTGATGTGGAAGGGCAAGCACATCGCGCCCGGGCTGGACGCGGTGGTGGCCCCGGCCACCCGCCAGGTGCTGCGCAGCCTGGTGGCCCGCAACTACCTGCAGCTGCTGCTGGACGCCGGCAGCCGGGTGGCCGAGAGCGTCTGCGGCTTCTGCATCGGCCACGGCCAGGCGCCGTGCACCGGCTGCAACAGCATCCGCACCTCCAGCCGCAACTACGCCGGCCGCTGCGGCACCCGGGATGCGGCCGTCTACCTGGTCAGCCCGGAGACGGCCGCGGCCAGCGCGCTGGCCGGCGAGTTGACCGACCCGCGCGATCTGCGCCGCCGGCCGCCGCAATTCCGGCTGCCGCAGAAATTTCCCCGCGACGACAGCCTGGTGGTGCCGCCGCCGCGCAGCGCGCGGCGGGATGCCGAGCTGCCGCGCGGGCCGAACATCGTGCCCCCGCCCGGCAACGAGCCGCTGCCGGCCTCGCTCAACTGCGAGGTGCTGCTGAAGCTGGGCGACGCCATCTCGACCGACGACATCCTGCCGGCCGGCCGCTGGTTGCAGTACCGCTCGAACGTGGAGCGCTACGCCCGGCACACCTTCGCCGGCATCATGCCCGACTTCGCCGACCGGGCCCGCGAGAACATGCAGCGCGAGCTGTGCAACCTGATCGTGGCCGGCCACGGCTACGGCCAGGGATCGAGCCGGGAGCACGCCGCCCTGTGCCCGAAGCTGCTGGGCGTGGGCGTTGTGCTGGCCAAGGACTTCGAGCGCATCCACATGAGCAACCTGGTCAACCACGGCGTGGTGCCGCTGACCTTCCTCGATCAGCGGGCCTGCGACCAGATCGCCCAGGAGGACTACCTGGAGCTGCCCTGGATCGCCCGCGAGCTGCGAAAATCCAACACGGTCACCGTGCGCAACCCGGACCACGGCGTCGAGTTCAAGGTCAGCCACGCCATGACCCGGCGCCAGATCGAGATCGTACTGGCCGGCGGCCTGTACAACTACACCGTCGAGCGGCAACACTGACGGGCGTTCAGTCGCCCAACAGTCGGGCCAGCTCGCGGCCGGTGTGGGAGTCCGGCTGGCGGGCCAGCTGCTCGGGCGTTCCCGCTGCCAGCAGCCGCCCGCCGCCGCGGCCGCCCTCGGGCCCCAGATCCAGGATCCAGTCGGCCTGCTTGATCACGTCCAGGTTGTGCTCGATGACCACCACCGTATTGCCCGCCTCGACCAGCCGATCGAGCACCCCGACCAGCTGGCGGATGTCGGCCATGTGCAAGCCGGTGGTGGGCTCGTCCAGGATGTAGCAGGTGTGACCACCGGCCCGCCTGGATAGCTCGCGGGCCAGCTTGATGCGCTGGGCCTCGCCGCCGCTGAGCGTGTTGGCCGCCTGGCCGAGCTGGACGTAGCCCAGCCCCACATCGGCCAGGGTCTGGAGCTTGCGGGCGATGGCGCGGTGGTTGGCGAACAACTCGAGCGCCTCGGCCACGGTCAGATCGAGCACCGCTGCGATGTCGAGCCCGCGGTACGCGATCTCCAGCGTCTCGCGATTGAAGCGGCGCCCGCCGCAGGCCTCGCAGGTGACGAACATGTCGGGCAAAAAGTGCATCTCGATCCGGATCTGACCGCCGCCCTGACAGGCCTCGCAGCGGCCACCCTTGACGTTGAACGAGTAGCGGCCGGGGCCGTAGCCGCGCGCCCGGCTCTCGGGCAGCCGGGCGAACAGCTCGCGGATGGAGGAGAACAGACCGGTGTAGGTGGCCGGATTGGAGCGCGGGGTGCGGCCGATCGGGCTCTGGTCGACGTGGATCACCTTGTCCACTCGCTCGATCCCGGTGAAGCCGTCGAAGGCGGCCGGCGGCTGGCTGGCCCGGTGCAGCTCGCGGGCCAGACCCCGGTAGAGCGTGTCGACCACCAGGGTCGATTTGCCCGAGCCGCTGACGCCGGTGACGCAGGTGAAGGTGCCCAGCCGGAAGGCCGCCTCGACCCGCTGCAGGTTGTTGCCGCAGGCGCCGTGCAGCACCAGGCGGCCGCGGCCGCGGCGCCGGCGGCGCGGGGTGGCGATCCGCTCGCGGCCGGCCAGAAAGGCCCCGGTCAACGACGCCGGATCGGCGCGGATCTCGGCCGGCGTTCCGGTGGCCACGATCCGGCCGCCGCGCCGGCCCGCGCCGGGGCCCATATCGATGATCCGATCGGCCGCCTCGATGGTGGCCCGATCGTGCTCGACCACCAGCACGGTGTTGCCGCGGTCGCGCAGATCGGCCAGGGTGGCCAGCAACCGGCCGCAGTCGCGCGGGTGCAAGCCGATGGTCGGCTCGTCGAGCACGTAGAGCACACCGACCAGGCTGGAGCCGATCTGGGTGGCCAGCCGGATCCGCTGGCCCTCCCCGCCCGACAGGGTGGCCGCGGCGCGATCGAGCGTCAGGTAATCCAGGCCGACGTCGGCCATGAAGCGCAACCGATCGCGCACCTCGCGCAGGATGCGCTCGCCCACCTCGGCCAGTTGCGGCGGCAGCTCCAGCCCGGCGATCAGCTCCAGCGCCTCGCCCACGTTGCGGGCCGTCAGCTCGGCGATGTCCACGCCGCCGACCCGCACCGCCAGCGCCTCCGGCCGCAGCCGCTTGCCGCCGCAGGCGGCGCAGGGCCGCAGGGCCATGTAGCTCTCGATCTCGGAACGGACCGCCTCGCTCTGCGTCTCGCGGTAGCGCCGCTCCAGGTTGCCGATGACCCCCTCGTAGGGCCGCTCGAACTCGTGGCTCATGCCCTCGCGGGCCACCGCGAAGCGTACCCGCTCATCGCCGCTGCCGTGAAGCACGATCCGCTGTTGCTCCCGCGGCAGCTCGCCGAAGGGCCGGTTCAGGTCGATGGCGTAGTGGGCCGCCACCGACTCGAGCACCTGCCAGTAGAAGCCGGCGGCCTTGCCGCCCCAGACCGCCAGGGCCCCCTGGCGCAGGCTCGAGCCCGGATCGGGCACCACCCGGTCCGGCTCGATGGTGCGAATGGCGCCCAGGCCGTCGCAGGCCGGGCAGGCCCCCTGCGGGCTGTTGAAGGAGAACAGCCGCGGCGTCAGCTCGGGCAACGAGATGCCGCACTCGGTGCAGGCGTGGCGTTCGGAGAACAACAGGTCGTCGCCGTCGACCGGGGCCACGGCGACCAGGCCGTCGGCCAGGCCCAGCGCGGTCTCGACCGAGTCGGTCAAGCGCTGGCGGATTTCGGGCTTGACCACCAGCCGGTCGATGTAGACCGACAGCTGATGGCTCCGCTTGGCCTCCAGCGCGATATCCTCCTGCAGATCGCGCAGCTCGCCGTCGACGTTGATGCGGGTATAACCGGACCGGCGCAGGTCGGCGAGCAGCTTGCGCTGCGCCCCCTTGCGGCCGCGCACCACCGGGGCCAGCACCGAAAAGCGGGTGCCGTGCGGCAGCGCCAGCACCGCGTCGACGATCTCCTGCACCGTCTGGCGGCTAATCGGGCGGCCGCAGCGCGGGCAATGGGGCTGGCCCACCCGGGCATAGAGCAAGCGCAGGTAATCGTAGACCTCGGTCACCGTGCCCACCGTCGAACGGGGGTTGTGGCTGACCGATTTCTGCTCGATGGAGATGGCCGGCGACAGGCCCTCGATGGCGTCCACGTCGGGCTTGCTCATCTGGCCCAGGAACTGGCGGGCGTAGGCCGACAGCGACTCGACATAGCGCCGTTGGCCCTCGGCGTACAGGGTGTCGAAGGCCAGCGAACTCTTGCCCGAGCCGCTCAAGCCGGTCAACACCACCAGGGCGTCGCGCGGGATGTCCACGTCGACCGCCTGCAGGTTGTGGACCCGGGCCCCGCGGATGCGGATGGCATCCGAGCGCGCGCCGGCCATCTCAACCCCCCGCGGCCACCCGGCTGGCCATGGCGTCGGCCAGCCCGATCGCCGCCCGCAGGCTGCCCGGGTCGGCCCCGCCGGCCGCGGCCCGATCGTAGGCCGGCCCGTGGTCCGGCGACGTGCGCACCCGCCCCAGGCCCAGCGTGACATTGACCGCTTCGTTGAAGTGCAGCGTCTTGAGCGGCCCCAGCCCCTGGTCGTGGTACAAGGCCACCACCGCGTCGAAGCGGCCCGCCGCCGCCAGGGCGAACACCGCATCGGCCGGCACCGGCCCCTCCAGCGCGATGCCCTCGGCGCGCAGGCGTTCGACCACCGGCGCCAGCACTGCGCGCTCTTCCCGGCCCGGCCGGCCGTTCTCCTCGGCGTGGGGATTGAGCGCGGCCAGGGCCAGCCGCGGTCCGGCCGGCAGAAAGTAGCGGGTCAGCTCGGCGTGCGCCAGCCGCACCACCGCGGCCAGGGATTCGGGCTCCAGCGCCGCCGGCACGGCCCGCAGCGGCAAATGGTGGGTGGCCAGCACCACCCGCAACCGGGGACCGGCCAGCATCATCACCACCCGGGGGGCGTCGAAGCGGCGCGCCAGCCACTCGGTGTGCCCGCAGCCGGGCATGCCCGCCTCGGCCAGGGCCCGCTTGTGCAGCGGTCCGGTCACCAACGCATCGATCTCGCCCGCCGCCAGGGCCGCGGCGGCCGCTTCCAGGCAGGCCATGGCGGCCCGGCCGCCTTCCGGCCGGTAGCCGCCGGGCGCCGGGGCCACGCCCGGGGCGACGTCGTCCAGCGCCGCCGGCAGGCGCAACCCGAACCGCCGGGCGGCGCCCTCCAGCGCAGCCCGGCTGGCGAACACCCGGGCCTGCAAGCGCTCGCCGACGGCGGGCTCGGCCAGCACCCGCAGCAGGATCTCGGGCCCCACGCCGGCCGGATCCCCCATGGTCAACCCGATTCGGTTCACAGCCGGATGTCGATGTAGCTGCGCCGGCGCAGATCGTCGAGGAAGCGGCGCATCAGCTTGCGCTCCATATCCTTCATCAAGCGGTGCTGGATCTCGGCGCGAACCTCGTCCAGCGCGGGCGGCTGGTCGGCTTGCTTGCCGGTGACCAAAATGATGTGGAAGCCGAACCGGGTGCGGACCAGATCGCTCATCTGGCCTTCGTCCAGCGCCAGGGCGGTGTTCTCGAAGGCGGCCACCATGTCGCCCCGGCGGAACCAGCCCAGATCGCCGCCCAGGCTGGCGCTGGGATCGTCCGAATGCTCCTTGGCCATGGCGTCGAAGTCGGCCCCGGTGCGCAGCTCGGCCAGGATGCGCTCGGCCCGCTGGCGGGCTTGGCGCTGGGTCTCGGCATCGGCATCCGGCGGCACGGCCACCAGGATGTGGCTGGCCTTGATCTTCTCCGCGCCGGCCCCGCCGACGTAGTGCTGCTGGTAGTAGTCCTGGATGTCCTTTTCGCTGACGACCGCCTTGCCCTGCAGCTCGCGCTGCATCAGGGCTCTTTTTTCGAACATCTCACGCAGCATCCGGCGGTATTGCTCCAGGTTCTTGCCCTCGGCCTCCAGCGCGGCGCGAAACTGCTCGGCGGTCAGGTTGTTGTCCTTGCGCAGCTGCACGATGTACTGCTCGATCTTCTCCTCCGGGATCTCGATCTTGCGCTGGCGCACCTCCTGCGCCAACAGCTTTTCGTCGATCAGGGTCTGCAGGGTCTCGAGCCGGATCTGGCGCTTGCGTTCGACCGTTTCGTCCAGCGGCAGGGTGGCCGGCACCTCCTCCAGCTGGAACTGGCACAGGGCATCGACCTCGCTGAGCAGGATCGGCTGCTGGTTGACCACCGCCACCACCCGGTCGATCATCCGGCCCTGGGCCGGTGTCCCGAGCAACAGCCCCAGGGCCACCACCAGCCCGAGCACGGTTCTGGCTCCATCGCAGGTACGCATCTCGATCACCACTCCTTCAGCCCCGACCCACCGGCCGCGAGCGATTCAGTGAATCCGCGCCAGCCGCTGCAGATCGCGCTCGATGCTGGCCTTGTCGCGCAGACGGCGGACGTACAGACGCTCGGCTTCTTTGATGCGCTCCTCGGTCAAGGAGCGCTCGATCTCTTCGCGGGCCTGCTCCAGGGTCAGCTCCCGCGCCGGCCGTTTGCCGACCGGCTGGAACAGGTGGAACCCGTAAGGCGACTCGATGACCTTGCTGACCTTGGTGCCCGACCACAGGTTGAAGGCCACCTGCTCGATCTCGAGCGGCATGCGCCCGCGGGGAAACCAGCCCAGGTCTCCGCCCTGGGCCGCCTCGGGACCGAGCGAGTGCTGCGCGGCCAACTCCTCGAACGAGGCCCCGCGCAGGATCTCCTTGCGCAGCTGCTCGGCCTGCTCGCGGGTCGGGGTGACAATCTGGCGCACCCGCACCTGCTCGGGGCGGACGAAGCGTTCGCGGTGGCTCTCGTAATACTCCCCGATGTCCTGGCGCGAGATGGCGATGCGATCGGCCACCTCCTGCTTCAGCAGGCGCTGGACGAGCAGCGACTCCCGGGTCGCCCGGCGGTACTCGGCCAGGGTGCGCCCCTCGGCCTCCAGCTGGGCCGCCAGACCGCCGTCCGGGTACCCCTGGTCGACCAGCTCCACCGTGGCCTCGATCAACCGCGGCTCCAGCACGATGCGCTTGCGCTGCGCTTCTTGCAGCAGCAATGTTTCGTCGATCATGCGCTCGAGCAGATCGCGCCGGATCCGGCGCGCCGCATCGGGAGAGCGGAAGAAGCCCTTGCCCGCCTGCTTGATGGCGTCGAGCTGAGCCTGGAACTCGGTCTGGGAGATGGGCTCGCCATTGACCAGCGCCACCCAGTCGGGCTCGGGCGCAGCCGCGGGCGGCTCCTGGGGGCAGCCGACCAGGCCGGCCGCCGCCACCAGCCCCAGCCAAAACCGAAGGCTCTGGCGCGCCAGGTTCACGACCACCTCGACCGCGGCCCTCAGCGCGGGCGCGGGCTCGGGGCTTTCTTGCCCGCGGGCAGCTTGATGGGCTTGGGCCGGCGCACCGGCATCCGGCGCTTCTCATCCGCCTGATCGGCCGGCCGGGGCGCCCCGGGAAAAGGGCGCCGCGCGGCCGGGCTGTCGCTGGTGTCGATCTCGGCCTTGGAGATCACGTCGTCGTAGACCTCGACACCGACCTTCTTCTCGATCTGCTCGACGAATGCCTTGTAGGCCTCACCGCGCGCCCGGGCGAACAGGGTGGTCTTGATCTGGCCGGCGACCTTCTCCAGCGGCAGGTCGATGGCCGACTGGCGGCCAGACTGGCGCAGGATGTAGAAGCCGCCGTCGGTCTCCACGACGCCGCTCAGATCGCGCGCCTTCTTCAAGCCGAAGGCCACCTCGGCCACCTTCGGCCCGTAGCGCTCCTCGAGCTGGGCCCGGGTGCGGAAATTGGTGTCGCCGCCGATCTTGGCCGACTTCTCGTCGTCGGAGTGCTTGCGCGCCAGCTCCAGGAAAAGCCGGCGGTCGTTGGGATCGGCCTCGAGCTTTGCCAGCAGCTGGCGCGCCGCGGCCCGCGCCGCGGCCCGCTTCTCGGGCTGGGACCGCGGCCCCTCGATGAAGATCAGATGCACGCGGACCTTCTCCGGCGAGTGGTAGCGCTCGTGGTTCTGCTCGTAGTACTGCTGGATGTCGGCGTCGCTGATCTGGATGTCCTTGACCCGCTTCTTGTTGAACTCCTGGTTGACCAGGTGGCGGGCCAGGATCTTCTTGTAGTTGCGGATGACCTCCGGATCCTCGTCGAGCCCCAACCGCTTGGCCTCCAGCACCATGGCCTCGCGCTGGACCAGGTTGTCCAGCAGCTTCTTCTTCTGCTCGATCGACTCGTAGCGCGCGCGGATCAAGGGGTTTTGCTGGTTGAGCTGGGCCTCGAAGTCGGCCAGGGTGATGATCGAGTCGCCCACCTTGGCCACGATCTCACCCGCCGCGGCCCGATCGCTCTTCTGATCCGACCGCGGGCTGGCGGCCTGGTCGCCACCCGCGGCGGCCGGCTCCGTATCGCGCTGCTCATCACAGCCGCCCAGGCCGACCAGCACGCCGCAGAGGATGAAGCCACCCCACCACACCCGGCCCGCCAACTGCCGGGACCTCGACTCCAATGGGCCCGCACTCGATCGCATGGCTCGCTCCTTTTCGTCACCCCGTGCCCGCCAAGGCGCCGACCGATCCCGGGGTGAGCCGCAAGTGCTCGATTCTTCGAGGGTAACGCGTTGAGACCGCCGCGTCGTTCGCCACGTTCCTCTCCAAGGGGTCCAAACAGGCGCCGGCCGCCGTTGATTCCCTCCGCAAGCGGGGAAAGTTAACACACCGCTCGGTCGAACTCAAGCCCCGGCCCCGGCGAGAAAAATCGACCGCCGGCCCGGCGGTTGACGCGCCGGGCGGCGTCTGAAATCATCATCGTCTGATGCGCCGCGACAGCGATCAAGCCACCTCCGGGCCCGGGCTCCGGCAGCGCCCCGAAGCCAGCGCCCTGCTGCGCAGCCTGCCCAAGGTCGAGCTGCACCGCCACCTCGAAGGGGCCATGCGCCTGGCCACCCTGCTGGAACTCGGCCGCAGCCGAGGCCTGCAGCTGCCGCTGGCCGACGAGCGTTCCCTGGCCCCGCACATCACCTGGCAATCCGGCCAGCCGCGCAACCTGGCCCACTTTTTGTCCAAGTTCCGGGCCGACTGGTACGCCGGCGCAACCGACGTGAAGCGGGTGGCGGCCGAGGCGGTGGCCGACGCGGCGGCCGAAGGCATCGTCTACCTGGAGCTGCGCTTCTCGCCCGAGCACTTCAGCCGCCACAGCGGCCTGGACCGCGACGCCGCCATGCGGGCCGTGGTCGATGGGGCGCGCTCGGCCGCCGCCTTGGCCGGCATCGAGGTGCGCTTCCTGATCACATTCACCCGCGAGCGCTACGATGATCCGGCCTGGCGCCAGACCATCGACCGGGCGGCGGCCATGGCCGAGCGCGGGGTGGTCGGGGTGGACCTGGCCGGCGACGAGTTCACACATCCCAACGAACGCTTCGCCGCCATCATGGGCCGGGCCCGCGACACCGGGGTGCTGGGCGTGACCATTCACTCCGGCGAGGGCACCAGCGCCGCCTCGGTGGCCAGCGCGGTCGAGCAGCTGGGCTGTGACCGCATCGGCCACGGCATCAGCGCGGCCGCGGATCCTCAGGTCATGGCGCGGTTGGTCGGGCGCGGCGTCACCCTCGAGGTCTGTCCGACCTCGAACTACCAGACCGGCTGCGTCGACGACCTGGCCGACCATCCCTTGCCGCGGCTGGTCGACGCCGAGGTGGCGGTGAGCCTCAACACCGACGACCCGTCCATCCACGGCGTCGATCTGGTCGACGAGTACGCCCTGGCCGGCAGCTGGGGCTTCGGGCCGGAGCGGCTGCTGGCGCTCGAGCTGAACGCCGCCCGGGCAGCCTTTGCCCCGGCGGCCGAGCGCGAGCGGCTGGCGGCACGCATCGAGGCCGGCTACCGCGCCGCCATGGAGCCCGAGCCGCCATGAGCATGCAGAACCTGCGCGACAAGCTGCTGCAGGCCGGGCTGGTGGACAAAAAGAAAAAGAAGCAGGCCGACCACCAGGCCCGCCAGCAGCGCAGCCAGAAGAAGAAGAAGAACAAGGCCAAGGGCCAACGGCCGGACGCGGCCGAGGCCGAGCGGGCCCGTGCCTTCGAGCGGCGCGAGGCCGAGCGCCGCGAGACCGATCGCCGGCGCGAACGCCAGCGCGAGCGCGAGCGGCAAGCGCAGGCCGCTGCGGCCGCCGAACGGCGGGCCGAACGAGAGGCGGCCGAGCGCGCTGCCCAGCGCGAGCTGGTCGAGCGCTACCGGCTGCGCGAGCTGGTCCAGGCCAGCATGTTCCTGCCATCGCGGCCCGGCCCGGTGCCCTTCCACTTCGTGTCGCGCTCGGGCACCATCCGCTGCCTGGACCTCACCACCCGCATCGCCCACGAGCTCGAGCAAGGCCTGCTGGCCATCGTCCAGCTTCCCGGTCGCGAGCGCTGGGGCCTGGTGCGGCGCGACGTGGCCGAGCAACTGCGCCAGCGCGAGCCGGCCCTGCTGCGCTTCTACACCGGCGGCAGCGAAGCCGAGCTGGCCCCTGTGCCGCCGCCACCGCCGCCGCCGCGCAAGAGCCGGTTGCGCAGCAGCAGCCGCCTCGGCCCGCCACGGCCCGCCGGCGGCGAGGGCCGCCGCGAGCGCTGACACGGGAGATGGGGGGAGATGGGGGGGGGGCTGTTCGGCTCAATCCTTGCGGCAGTAGACCAGATCGACGTAGGGCGGCAGGTGGTCGGCGGGCATGGAGTCGCCGGTGACGCTGATGAGGTGATCGTGGACGCCGTCCTCGTCGGTCACCGCCCGGGCGCGGCTGACCCGCTTGCGCTCGCGGCCGCCCTCCTCGAAGCCCTGCAAGAAGCCCTTGTAGATGCCCATGTGGCCGAAAAACCCGGGATCGACCTCGATCTGCTCGCCGCTGGCCAGCATGTGGAAGTGCGCCCCGTCGCGCGAGGTGCGCGCGGTGATGTCGAAGGCGTGGTCGTGCTCGGCCCCGCCGCCGCGGCCGCCGGCCACCTCGGCGCCGCGGGCGAAACGGCCGTCGAGCGCCGCGTAGCGCGTCCAACCCGCGGGGCACTGCCGATCGAACAGGGCGATCATGCCGGCGGGCAGGCCGTCGCCGGAGGCGGTCTCGCAGCCGGCGGCCAGCGGCGCAAGCGCGGCGCAGATCATCAGCAAGCGGCAGGCCCAGCGGTATTCTGTGTTCGCCTCGCCCATGGCGGCGCCATGGTAGCCGGCGGCCGCGCGCCGAGTCAACTGACGCCGGCCGTCGAAGCATCCGCGCTTTCAGCAAATCATCGCTGCGTCTGGCTGCCAGGCAAGGAGGGAAAGTCGGATACCTCAAAACGGCGGCCGTTCGCAGTCGCTGAAGAGCGAACTCCCACCTAGCAGGAGAAAAAATACCCCAAGCCAACCCTCAAGAGGCGGCGGCAGTATTCATCTACATATCAGCCTCTTACACATCCCCCCTGGCGGGCACCTTGCGGTACGGCAAAAGGCGCCGAGGTCGGACTGGGCCCGGCGCAGCCGGGTTCAGTCCGGGTGGGGACTCCCCACCATTTGTCAAGGTTGATTTGGGCCGATGCGGTGGGGT
>CAYVQE010000158.1:1720-13051 GCA_964454005.1 uncultured Myxococcales bacterium | reverse complement strand
GAGTGTGACTTGTTTAGGGGGTGATTTTCGGATCGATGTGGCGGTCAGCTACAGAGATACATGCCCCGCTCTTCGACCCCGGGGAGGGAGTGGTTGCCTCGACCAGGTCCGTCACCACTCTGGTGCCTTCCGTTGTTCCCACGGCGTCGGCCCTCCCAAGAAGTCTGATTTCGAGGCTCAATCACGCGGCCTGCATCCTCGCTGTCTACGCTTCACGGCCGGGGTCGCCCCCGAACCCGCGCAAGACTCGCTCCCGGCTGGCTGGTCTCCTTGGCCGGGCGGGACTCTCACCCGCTGGGGTTCGCTGCCGAATTTCAAGGTGGCATCGCTAGTGCCTCCTCTCTCAACGGCCAGGGCTTTTCCTGGCGCACGGGAACATCAGGCTAAAAATAAGTGTCAAGTGCCGGTGTCTGACACCCGGAGGGCTGACACCCGGAGGGCGGCGCCGCGCAGGGCCAGGTCGGGGGCGTCGACCAGCAGCACCGGCAGGCGCTGCATGAGATCGCGGAAGCGGCCCTTGGCCCGGAAGGCCTCTAGGAAGCCGCCGGCCTCGATCCAGGGGCGGATGCGCGGCGGGATGCCGCCGGCCAGGTAGACGCCACCGGTGGCCATGACCTTGAGCGCCAGGTTGCCGGCCTCGGCACCCAGCAGCCGGCAGAACAGCTCCAGCGCCCGCCGCGCCAGCGGACAGGGCGGCTCGGTCCGGGCGGCGGCGGCCGCGATCACCGGGTTGGGGTCGGCGGCAGCAGCCAGCCGCTCGGACAGCCAGGCGGGCTCGGCCTCGCGGCCGGTATCGCGCAGAAAGGCGAGCAGTTCAGGCAGCCCGATGCCCGAGCAGACCCGTTCGTAGGAGACATGATCGTAGCGCTGCCACAGGTAGCGCAGCAGATCCAGGCCCTCGACATCCAGCGGAGCGAAGTCGGCGTGACCGCCCTCGGAGCCCACCGCCCGCCGGCAGGCTCCGTCGCTGACGGCATAGCCCTCGCCCAGCCCGGTCCCCGGCGCCAGCACCGCGATCGGCCCGTCCGGCTCGGGCTGGCCGGCCTGCAGGGTCACCGACTCGCCGGGCCGCAGCCGCTCGAGCGCGACGGCCGTGGCCGCCAGGTCGTTGATCAGCCGCACCGACTCCAGCCCCAGCGCCGCGGCCAACTCGGGCTCGGACAGCTCCCAGCCCAGGTTGGTCAGCCGCGCTCGGCCGCCGCTGACCGGACCGGCCACCCCGAAGCAGGCCCGCTCCATGGGCTTCGCACAGCGGGCGCGGAAATGGCCCACCAGCTCCGGCAGGTCGTCGAAGTCGGCGCTCTGCAGCCGTGTCCGTTCGAGCAACGCGTCCGGCCCGCGCTGCGGATCGATCAGCGCCAGATCGGCCTTGGTGCCTCCGAGATCACCCGCCAGCAGCATACCCAGCCTCCCGCGCTTCTTTTTGTAGACCATGCCCGTCGTCCAGACAACACCCATTCGATGTGATCCCCCCGGATCGAATCGAGCCGCCCAGGCCGATCCCGCCAAGCCGGCCCAGGAGCGCAGGGCCTACGTCCAGCAAGGCTCCGGTGGTGGGCACGCCAATTGCAAGTTGCTCGGGCGAAATCGACACGCTCGGAGTTCTCGCCGAGAGCTTCGGCTGAACCGAAAGCGAAAGGAGGACGACATGGCACGGGAGATGGGCAAACCCCCATCACCCGATTCCCCAGCGCTTCCGGAGAGAAACGCCGGAAAGGCCCGTCAACAGCGGCTTTCCTTCATTCCCTGCGGCGTCCCGCTCCGTCCCGCCTGCACCCCGTTTGGGCTGCTTTCCGGGCGGTATCCGAGCTGCTCTGCTTACCATGTGGTCACCGAGATCGACCCCGATCTGCCGGACCGATTGACCTGCAATGCCCGATCTGCGAACATGGCGTTGGGGCTAGGGCCCGGTTGATCACCGGGCGCCGAACGGCCGGCACCCCCACCGGCTGCCCCGTTTCCTCCACGGGGCCCGCGGGGGCGGGATGGCCGACGACCAAGGCAGCAGCTGGCTCAACCGAGCGATCGAAGAACAGGCCGACGCGCACGCCGCCGAGCGAGCGGAGAGCGCGGGGGCGCTTCATGCGCCAGCAAAGCGGGGCGAGCCCGGCCGGCAAGACACCGACGCCCACGTGGTTTGGCCTGAGAACGAGCCGGGGCCCAGCCCGGATGCGCTGGCCAGGGCGGACGGCCTCGACTTCCAGCTCTGCAGCGGCGTCGAACGAGCGCGATATAGCCGGCTTCGGCGGTTGACGCGCGACCCTGCGCTTCGGCGCGACATGGGGAGGCGCGTTCGCTGTTACTTTTTTCTGCTCAACGTCCGGCCCGAATGGGTGGCCGTGGCCCAGGCTGTGTCTGAGGTGCTGTCGGGGCGGCCTTCAGCGAAGCCCCCGCCGACGAGCCCCCTCAAGATTGTCTTCGGCACCGAGTCTGACCCGCCCCGGCCCCTGCCGTCGGCGAGAGAGCTTGCCGCACGGGCGGGGCTGCGCGGGCGCCATGCTGACCGAAGGGCCCGGCGGATCCTGCTCCACATGGCCAGCGCTCTGGGCCTGGTTGACGGCGGCACGGCCGAGGGCTGGAAGGCCTGGGATCGGGCTTGCGTCGGCCCACCCCCGCAACTGCCGTGGCGCCTGTTTGAGGTTCGGCGCCCCAGCTCTGGCCCCGATCCCCTTGGGGCCTTCGAAAGCCGCGGCGTGCCGCGGGAACATGTCGCTATGCTGCTCGCCCGGGCCGGCCACGGGCGCCCCCCGTTCGACGGCCGATCTGACGGGCGCGAGTCCAGGCTGGCCGCAGCCCTGGCTGAAGAGCTGCGCCGCGCCGCCCCGAACGGGCGCATGCCGCACCACGGATGGTGGTTGATCTGCGCCACCTGTCAATTCGTGCTCGATGGCACCGTCGTTGGGATGGCCTGGGCGGTGCTGGATGGCCACAAGCCGCGAGACATCGAGCGCATGGCTGCGGGCGACGACAAACTGCGCCGCGCCGCCGAGCGGACCCGCCGAGCCGCGTCCCGCCTCCGCAAGAGAGCCGCCGATACCCGCTGACTGATCCCAAAGAAGGTCCGACTTAGCCCCCTCCGGCGTACTTCTCGTAAAGCAGGAGGTGCAGCATGTCGGAGACGTTGGCGGAGGACCGGGTTTTCCTCGACAGGCGACGAACGCGGGCGGCCCTGGCCACGGCCGGGCTGAGCCGCCGGGCGCTTGCTCAACGGTGGGGCCTTCACCCCGATACCATCGCGCGCTGGACTCGCGGGGCGGTCCCGATACCCGTTAGCCGGCTGCGGCAGCTGGCCGCGCTGCTCGACGTTCGGCCCGGCTGGCTGCTGCGCGACGGGGGCGGCCGATGACGGCTCCCCGATTGCTCAGCCTGGCCGAGGTGGCCGACCGGCTCGGCCTCGCGCCGAAGACGCTCCGCAACCGGAGCTGGGCGGCCGCCCACGACTTGCCCCATCCGCCGCTCCCGCCCCTGCGACGGCTCGGGCGGCGGCTTGTCTGCACCGAGGCCGAGCTGACCGCGTGGGTCGAATCGCTGCCGCTGGTGGTCGACGAGCAGGATGGGGGTGCGGCGTGAGATTTCCGCACGCTCCCCGCGCATCGTTCGATCGCGCCAGCCCCTGCCAGCGTGGGTCTTCCGGCGATCACCATTCCACTCGTTCTGGGCTGCGCGCTGAGCTGGCCCGGCGTCTGCGCCAGCGTGCCCGGGCGCTGTTTGCGCTCGACCAGCCGGGCGCCGCATACGCCCTCGCCTTCCTGGCGCACCTGCTCGACCCCCACGGAGCCCGCCAATGAATCCACTTGATGCCGTTCTGACTGCACTCCAGAGCCACGGGGGCGAGGTCAAGCGCGAGCGCGCCGGCCAGTGGCAGGCCCGTTGCCCCGCTCACGACGACAAGCGCGCCTCGCTCTCCGTGGGCGAGGGCTCGGACGGGACCGTCCTGCTGCGGTGCCACGCGGGCTGCGAGACGCGGGAGATTCTCGACCGGCTGGGCCTGCGCCTGGCCGATTTGTTCCCGGCCGCCGGCCGCCAGCCGGGCAAGGCCAAGCGGCGCGAAGTGGCGCGCTACGTCTACCAGGCCGCCGACGGCAGCGAGGTCTTTGCGGTCCACCGCTTCGAGCCCAAGGGTTTCCGCCAGTCGCGGCCGGGCCCCGACGGCAAGCGGGTCTGGTCGGTCAAGGGGATCAGGCCCGTCACCTACCGGCTGCCCGAGGTGCGCGAGGCCATCGAGGCCGGCCGGGCCATCGTCGTGGTCGAGGGCGAGAAGGACTCCAATCGCTTGGCCGACCTGGGCCTGGCCGCCACCTGCAACCACGGCGGCGCCGGCAAGTGGCGCCCGGAGCACACCGAGTGCCTGAAAGGCGCGGCACGGGTGCTGGTGCTCCCGGACAACGACGAGCCGGGCCGCCAGCACGCCGACGCGGTTGCCCGGTCGCTGACCGAGGCCGGCGTTCCCGTCAAGGCGCTCGAGCTGCCAGACCTGCCCGACAAGGGCGACGTGACCGACTGGCTGGACGCGGGGCACGACGTCGCCGAGCTGCGCGAGCTGGCTGTTGCTGCGCCGTTCTACGAGACGCCACCGACACCAGCGGCCACCGACGAGAGCGGCATCGAGCCGGCAGCCGCAGCGACGCGGCCCGAGGTCGAGGTCACGACCGACATGCCCGCCGTGATCGACGCGGCAGAATCGGCCCTGCTGGCGCTGCCCGAAAAGCCGATCTATCAGCGCGCGGGGCACCTTGTGCGGGTGACCCGGGATGCCAAACCTCCGCGCTTTCTCGATCGGCCGGCGGGCGCGCCTTCGATCGAGGCTCTGCCGCTGGACTATCTTAGGGAGCTTCTGTCGCATGCCGCGCGATGGCTGGTGTTCGACGGCCGCAAGGGCGAAACCAAGCCGACGTGCCCGCCCGCCTGGGCGGCCCGGGGCTTGCTGGCGCGGCCCCGTGGTGCCTGGTGCTTCCCGCCGCTGCACACCGTGACCAGCGAGCCGACTCTGCGGCCGGACGGAGAGATCCTCGATGCGCCCGGCTACGATGCGGACAGTGGAATCCTGTTCCTTCCCGAGCCGGGCCAGACCTGGCCGGCTATCCCGCAGAAGCCGACCCACGGCGATGCCCGCGAAGCTCTGAACCTGTTGAGCGAGCCGCTGTGCGATTTCCCGTTCGCCGAGCCCTGCGACCGCTCGGCAGCCATCGCTGCGATTCTCACCTGCGCTGGACGGCCGGCTGTGCTCGGCCCCGTCCCTGCGTTCGTGGTGAGCTCGAGCACGCCTGGCAGCGGCAAGGGCCTGCTCGCCGACGTTGTTGCTGTCATCGCCTCCGGGCGCGCACCGAGCCGCATGCCGCAAGCTGCTGACGATCGCGAAGAGGCCAAGCGCTTGATGGCCCTGGCCGTCGCGGGTGACCCGATCGTGCTCGTTGACAACGTAGGCCGCCAGCTCGGCAGCCCAGCGCTTGACGCTGCCTTGACCGCGGGCGAGATCAGCGATCGCCTGCTGGGCGAGTCTCGAATTATCAAGGCGCCCTGGGACGCCGTGCTGCTGGCCACCGGCAACAACATCACTTATAGGACCGACACGGGCCGGCGGGTGGTTCCCATCGAGATCGATCCTGCGGTCGAAAAGCCCGACGAGAGGACAGGCTTTCGGCACGACCCGCTGCTGCCCTGGGTGCGGCGCCACCGGCCGCGCCTACTCGCCGCCGCGCTGACCGTGCTCCGAGCCTTTCACGTAGCGGGCCGACCCCGGCAAGGGGTGGGCGCCATTGGTTCGTTCGAATCCTGGTCCACATTGATTCGCGAGGCGCTGGTTTGGGCTGGCTGGCCAGACCCCGCAGCCGGACGCGAGCGGATTCGGTCCGAAGCTGACCCCGCCCGCGAGGCGCTCGGTGTTGTTCTCGCGGGATGGATGGAGCGCTGGGGAGATCGGCCGCTGAGCGTTCGTGACATTGCGTCTGAGCTGAACGAGGCCGGGGGAGACGCGGCTGTACTCCGGGATGCGTTCGGGGCGCTGGGGCGCCGCTATGATGGCAAGCTCTCGGGCCGGGCTCTCGGCTATTCGCTTCGGCATAACCAAAAACGGGTTGTTCGGGGACTTCGACTCGAACGCGCCGGCGTCGCCCATGGGGGGGTGAGCCTGTGGACGGTCCGTGGTGGTGGTGGTGATGGTGGCCACGGTGGAGACCCCCACACACCTACGCGCGAGATGTCAGGGGATGAAGAAGACATTAAAAATAGGGAGCGGGGGCCATCCCCACCATCACCCCCATCACCACCATCCATCGAGGCTCTGGCCGCTCGATTGTCGGATCTGGGATCCAGGGTCAACGGGAATCAGGAATCAAGGCGCCTGCTCGAACAGGCCACCGAGGCCCTGGACGCTGGGGATGCGGGGCGGCTCGAGTCACTGTTGGACGCCGCCGAGGCCGAATTATGACAGTCACTGACAAACGACTCCATGAGAGGGGAGGCTCGACCATGAAGAGGCATACCTGCGACCTTCGCCGCGACGGTCTGCTTGCCCTGGCAGTCGAGCGGCTCGAGCGGCTTCCGTGGGCCCGGCCGGCCCTGCCACCGGCCCGACGTGCCGCAGAGGCGGCCAAGTGCAACCGCTTCGGGCCGGCAAACGAGGCCGTCCGGGGTGCCGTGCTGGCTGCCATCGATCAACTCGACTGGGCGAAGCTCGGCTCGGGCGGATGGTCTGAGAGCTACCACCGGGTGATCACTCTGCTCGACTTGGCGGTCGACGCCTACCTGGAGCCCGAGCCGGTGCAGAGGGCGCTCGAGCGCGCCGGCCTCGCTCACCCCGACACGGACGGAGGTCCGTCATGCTGAACCGTGCCTTGCAACGTGCCCGCGACCTGGCCGAGCGCACCGGCCGCGGCCGGGTGGCGAACTTCGCCCGAATGGCTGCGCGCCTGACCGAGCCCGGCGCTGAGCGGCTGCGCCCCCTTGCGGCCGGCTACTGCCGAAGCGCGGCCGCCGAGCTGTCGAACGACTGGGGCGACAACGACAGCCGCCGGCGTCTGCTCGACCTGCTCGACCTGGTGCTGGGCAACTATCGGCCGCCGGAGGCGTCCCGCTCCATGTCCGGTGGGATTGGAGACGCCGAGCAGCCCCGCCAGCACGCGGCGAAAGAGACCGCGCCCTGCTCGGAGAGCGCAGGGAAATCGGAGGTGCCCCGATGAACCCGCGAGAAAGCCCAACGACAGCCAACCAGGAGCGCCCTGCAATGCCGCGCGGCGCGCCAGCCACCACCCGAGGGGCAGGGCAAGGGCCAGCCGCCCGCGCCGCGCAGGAGCCAGCCGCCCGCGCCGCTCAGGAGCGCCCAGGGACGCCCATAGCGGCAGGCGGGCGATGCCGCTTCGAGGTTGTCGGCGACCCCAAGGGCCAGCCACGGCCACGCGCATTCCGCCGGGGAGCCCGGGCCGGCGTGTACGCCCCGGCGGGGCCACACAAGGGCTGGCGAGACGCGTGCTACACCGTGGCCGAGCGCTACCGGCCGGACCATCCAGCCGAGGGGCCAGTGGCCGCCCGCTTGGACTTCAAGTTCGCCCGCCCCAAGAGCCATCTTGGCACCGGCCGCAACGCGGGGATCGTCAAGCGCTCGGCGCCGGTCGACCACGCGCACAAGCCCGACCTCGACAACATGATTAAGCTGGTCCTGGACGTGCTCACGCAGCTGGGCTTCTGGCACGACGACTCGCAGGTTGCTGCCCTGGTGGCCTCGAAGTGCTGGGCCGAGCCGGGAGAGGCGCCCGGTGTGACTGTGGAGGTGACTCATGGCTGACCAGCAAGACCGAGGCGGCCGGACGCCGGCCACGCTGATAGAGGCGATCGCGCGAGCGCGGGCTGCGGCCTTCGAGCTGCGCGCCTGTGGGCTGGCCCTGAGCCCCGAAAGCTGGCTGGCGATGGGCGCTGACGCGGCACGGGCTGCTGCCGAAATCGAGTGCTTCGACGCCAGCGCCGCCGTGGTTGAGGCGCTCGCTGCCTTGGAGGAATGGGTCCAGTGACCACCAGCAGCGACAGCGGCAAGCTCCTCTGCGGCGCCTTCGCGCGCAGCGCTGGCCGGCCCTGCCGCAAGCCGGCTGGGTGGGGCACCGACCATCCCGGCTCGGGGAAGTGCAGACTTCACGGTGGGGCCGGCTCTGGCCCGCCGAAGGGGAACTCGAATAGCCGCAAGCACGGCCTGAGCGCCGAAAGATGCAAGGTGACCGAATTGCGCCGTGAGCTCGAGTCGCGCCTGGCAGCAGCCGAGGCCGAGCGCGACCCGCTGGCCCCCCACGATCTGGCAGAGGATCTGCAAAGCGACATCCGCCGGCTGTTGGCCCGTGCCCTGATGGTCGAGCAACGCATCGACGATCTGATCGCAGCTGGCAAGTTCAACCGCGACGCCCAAGCGGCGGCGGACCTGTTTGTGGTGCGGCTCGAAAATACTGTGGCGCGGCTCCGCGCTGTGCAGGCCGGGCTAGTGGCCCGCTTCCCGTCGCCGCCCGCCGTCGACGACAGCGAGCGCGGCGCGCTGCTGCTCGGCCGCGCTGGCGAGCCGCCGATCCAGATCCACCCCGGCGCGAGCGTCGAGGATGTGCGCTCCGTCATCGGGCTCGAGTCGGACCTGCCACCGGCGCCAGTCGAGCGAGAGCCCGGCGACGCCAACCTTGAAACCAAGCGCTGACAGCGCGAAAGGAGAGTAACAAATGGCCAGAGCAAAAGTTACCTGCAGCATGACACCGAACACGCGAGTCAGGCTGAGCAACATCGTGCTCAGCGACAACGAACTCGCCATAGCCTGCGACCGTATGCGCCGCAGTCGGGAAGGTGTCGAGGTCTCCGCACCGGCCAGCGGGGAGGTCGAGATCGGACACCGCGGTCTGCTGCTGCGTCTGCTCGAGCAGCCCACCGTTTTGACGGTCGACTCGCCCCAGGATGTGGTCGACGAGGGTTGGGCCTCCGCCGCTGAGGTGCAGGCCCTAGGCTACGACGTGAGCTGACGGAGGTCACCATGACGACGATTCCACGGAATGAGCGGCTACTGAACGAGCTGCTCGAAGAGCGAGCGATGACGAAGTTCCAACGAGAGCTGTCCGATCTCGTTGACGACAAGCTCGGCGCGGCCGAGCGGCTGGTCGCCGAGGTCGACGACAAGCTGGATGAGATGCGAACCGATCCCAGCTTCGGCGAGCTGCGCCCCGAGATCCAGGAACAGCGGTTGACCGAGCGCCGCCAAGCGCTGCTGGACCAGGCCGAAGAGCTTTTCAACGAGGCGCAGACCGGCGCCGGCGAGCGCGTCGAAAAGCTGCTGGCCGAGGTCGAACCGCAGCCGGTCGAAAAGACCGAAGAGCAGCAGCGGCTCGAGCTGCTCAAAGCCGAACACCGCCGGGCCGAGGTCGCAGACGAGGTCGGGCTACTGGCCGCGGAGTTCCAGGGCGCCACGCCGCGCAAGGTCTCGGAGATCTATGAGCGGATCAACGCCGGCGACCCCGACGAAGACGAGCCCAGCGAGCGCCAGCTGCTGGAGCTGGAAGCGGCCGCCCGCTGGGGCCTGCAGGCCCTGGGCGACCGCGGCGACGACGAGAGCCGCGCGCTGCGCCGCAAGCTGGCAGGGGCGCTCAGGCAGCTGCGCAGCCGCAGCGACCCCGAAGACGCAAAGCAGCTGCTCGCCGAGCGCGTGCATAGCCTGGCAAGCAAGACCTTCGGCGCACGCCCGCGCCGGTTCGCGAGTCGCCTGGACGCCGCCCGCCGTGGCGCGCAGACGCGCGGGCAGTACCACAAAAAGGTCAACAGCCCGAGCGGCTGGGCCGGGCGGCCGGACTGATGACCATCCTATCGACAGCCATCGTCGCCGCAGCCGCGCTGTTGCTCGGTGTCGGAGTGGGCTTCGGTCTCGCGCGTCGTATGCGCCGCAAGCCCGAGCCGCCCGCCGAGGCCGCCACCCCGGCGGTTGTGCCGAAGCCGCAGCCGGATGACGTGGAGCTGCTGCAGAAGTTCACCCAGGAGCTGCAGCGCTCGTACAAGCTGAGCCCGAACGACAAGCTCAAAGCGTCCATCATCGAGGCGCAGGCCGCGCTGAAATTGGCCCGGCTGGCCCGGCGCAACCTGGAAGGGGGCGAACATGTCTGACACCAGCGCCCAGCGATGCCCGTACAAGGTCAACACCACCACCGACGAGGGCCTCGCCTGCGAGACGACCGACTGCGCCGCATGGAATTCCTTGGCCGGCGAGTGCTTGCTGATTGCGGCGGCGTTGAAGACCGTCGACGACTGCGACTTGGGCACGGCCAAAGCCGTGAAGGGGATCTGACGTGCCATTGTTGAAGACACAGCGAACAGCCGCGCGTGCCTTGGCAGAGGCGCTCGGCGAAGCCTGCGAGGCCACCGGCTGCCGGTCGCTCGGAGAGGTGGCGGCCGAGCTGCACAGCAACCTCGACAACAAGCGCGGTCGGTCGAGCATCAAGCCCATCGTGGGCCGCGCAGTCGCCGAGGTCGCTGAGGCCGGAGATCCACCCGAAGAGTTGGCCAGGGCGCTCTCGAAGGCGCAGGCTGAGATTGCAAAGCCGTCGCGGCGCAGGGGCCGGCCTCGGAAGCCGAAGGGCGAGACCAGCAGCCGCAGCGCCAGCAGCCCACCGAAGCCGAAGGCCGCCGCACCGAAGCCACAGCCGAGGGCCACCCCGTCGAAGGCGCAGGCCACCACGCAGCAGCCGGCCCGCCCCGGCGCCGAGGTGACGGTGCGCCTGCCCGTCGAAGCGCTGGCCGCCCTGGCCGCGGACGGCTGGACGGTGCGGCTCGAGCGGGGCTGACTCGCACGCGCGGTGCGATGTGCTGGGGCCGCCGAGCCCCTATTGACGGGCCTTCCCGCGTTCGGGTGCCAGTCATGTGATCCCCTGGCGATCAGAACGCGAGCGAAGGCCCTGTTTGCTGACCGCGCTTGACAAGGAATTGCCGAGGTGGGATCCTGGTGGCGTCAGGACGAAAGGTTGACGTTGACAAGCCTACCTCTACATGCGGGCAATGTTCGCCCGCGCCAGTCCGAACCACGATCGCCCGATCGGTTCCGTACCGTGTCGCCTTTCGTCCTGACAACGATTTGCTGCACACCACGGGGCCGGTCGGGCTTTCTGCGTTTCGGGCTGGGGAGGGATTCCAATGTCTTGGACTACGAAGGATCGCTACTCGCACGGTCGGCTCGGCCGACCCCGAACCGCAACGGACCGACGCTTCGCCGCCGAGGGCCTGCTGTTGGCCGTGGTGCTCGCTGCGCTCGTTGCCTGGGCGCTGACGGGAGGTGCAGCATGATGGCCAAGGGCTTCGAACTCGAGCGCGACGGCGAGCTGGACGTGACCT
>CAYVQE010000158.1:0-1710 GCA_964454005.1 uncultured Myxococcales bacterium | reverse complement strand
ACCACAGCCACGAGGGGCCGCGTCAGAACCGCTGGACCGAGGTCCGCATCTACCAGACCGCTGGCGGGCGGCTGGTGGTCGAGCGCATCCAGCGCACCCGCTGGCAGGGCGAGGCCGAAACGCACGCCGTCAAGGCGGTGGACACGGCCGCCGAAGCCCGCGACTGGCTGGTGTTTGAGGCCGGCGGCGAGCTGACCGACCTGGCCAAGTGGGTGCTGCGCGAGGCCGGGTTCGACTCGGTGTGCGTCGAGGGGGTGAGCTGATGCCTGCCCTGTGGACGCGCCCGCAGAGCGAGCCAAGCACCGAGCCCGAGGTGTCGGTCTACGCGGTCGAAGACTGCAACCGCGGTCGGGTGGTAGGGCTCTACAAGGCAACCAACGAGACCGCAGCGTTGGCCGAGCACATGCGGATCGCCCACGCCGACGGCGCCGACCTGCAGGCAACCGACCTGCTCGAGCGCATCGACGCCACCACGGAGGCCGCGGCGCTGCGCTCCTACACCGCCCGGCTGGTCGACTCGCTGGGCTACGTGGCGCCCATGGACAGCTGGGAAGCGCTGGCCGGGCATGTCGAGCACACCTATCCGGAGCTGTGCGAGGTGCTGCGGGCGGCCAAGCGCCGGCTGCTGGTGCTGGGCGGTGCGTCATGACCAGCACGCTGCCCGACGTGCTCCAGGAGCACAGCCGCCTGGGCGCCGAGGGCTGGCAGCTGCAGACCATGCCCGACGACAGGCCGGCCCGGGCGGTGGGCCTCTACAAGCGCGGCAGCGAGCGCGCCTGGCTGGTGCGGCACCGCGACGGGTTCGAGCTGCAGCCCGTGTCAGAGCCGCCTGCTACTGTGGAGACGGAGGCGAACGGGTGAAGGTTTGGAATCCATCCTACCGCGGGCGTGGCGGCCAGCTGTTGATGGCCGCGGAAGCGATCCGCGTGCTGGTACAGGGCGAGCCCCTGGCCCCGGCTGAGCTCGCCCAACGACTCGGTGTGTCGGTGCGCACAGCTTATCGGGCGCTCGATGCGCTGCGCCGGGCTGGGGCGCCGCTGCGGGTGGCTGTCAGGCCGCGCCGCTACTGGATGAGCAAGGCTGGCGCCTGGCGCTGGATGATGGAACGCTGACAACGCCCGAGAGGGCTCAATAGCCCCGGGAGGGGCAAGGAGGAACTGATGGGTGTCCACAAGAACGAAGACGTGATCGGCTACCGGATTGGCGAAGAGGTTGTCTGCCGCGACTGCGTATCGAAAGAAGAGGCCGACAACGTCGAAGAGGAGGACTTGATACTGGAGTCCGAGGAGGCCAATAACGACGACCTCATCTTCTGCAATCGGTGCAACAAGAAAATAATCTGATAGAGGAGTATCCCCCGGGAAGCCGCTCGGCTCTGCTGACACGGCGGGGCGGGCGGCCCCCGGGGGCCTCAACGATTGGAGGGTAGCATGGCAGTATTCCGAAGAGCACGCGGGAAGTGCCCGGCATGTGGCAGCGAGCGGTCGGTCGACGTGGCCGAGCGGTGTGCTGACGGCCGGGTGAACAAGGCGAAGGCGCTCGATACCACCTGTCGCTGTGGCGAAGCGCTCAAGCTGCCCGTGGGCGGCGACTGGTGGATCGGGTATCGCGACCCACGCGGTCGCCAACGCCGGCGCAAGATCGGCCCGGACCGCAGGGCTGCACAGCGGGTGCTCAACAAGGTGCGCACCGAGATCGTCGAAGGTGCCT
>CAYVQE010000157.1:0-13215 GCA_964454005.1 uncultured Myxococcales bacterium | reverse complement strand
CTCGCCCTCGGTTGACAAGGTGAGAGGGCCCGGCTACCGTGAAGAGGCGTACACAGCGAAACCGGTTTTCCCGTGGTTGTGCGGGGTGGAGGCGCGAGATGAACAAGTTGGGTCTGATCGTTGCATTGACGGTGGCTTTCTGCATGGTCGCCGCACCGCTGGCCGCCAAGTGCTATCGCTTCTCCAACGGCGGCGACGTGCAGGTCTGCGTCAAGGGCGACTCCTTCGCCGACCGCAAGAAGGCCAAGAAGATCTGCGACAAGGCCAAGGGTTCAGACTGCGGCAATGTCTCGTCCTACTCCAGCTCCTGCCACAGCAACGTCAACAAGTGCTACGACGAGAACGGCAAGGCCCACCGCAGCCTGAGCGGATACTGAGCCGGCGCCGCCTTGCGGTCTGACGGGCCGCCTCCCGGCCAGCCTCTGGCCCGGGTGTACATGGGGGTTTGACCGCTTCGCCGGCGCGTCGGCTCAGGCCGGCGCGCGGGTCTCTGTAAAACCGATGCCGAGCTGGGCGAGTTCGGCCAGCACCGGGGCGTAGATTTCGCGGTCGGTGGGGATGCGCACGCCGCGGCTGCGGATGCGGCCCTCGAGCACCAGGCGGGCGGCGATGGCCGCCGGCAGCGAGACCGTTCGGGCCATGGCCGAGTCGCCGCCGGGCGTGCCGAAGTGGGTCATCACCGCGGTGATGCGCTGGCGCGCGCCGTCCGGGCGGGCGAAGGTCAGGTCGTGGCGCATCAAGAGCATGTCGCGCTCGTCTTCGCGGTAGGCCAGGTGCTCGGCCATGCGCTGGCACAGCCAATCCAGCGTCGAGATGCGGTCGCGCCCGATGGGAGCGTCGGACAGCAGGCCGATGTGCTCCAGCGCGGCCAGCGGCGACTGCGCCGCCGGCACGCCCAGCCGCTCCGGGATGCGCTGTTCGGGGGCGCCGCCCAGCAGCTCGGCCAGCAGTTGGCGGTGGCTCTTGCCGCGGCACGGATGGGCGGGCTCGGGCTCGATCAGGCCCAGGGCCACCAGCTGGGCGAACAGCCGGCAGTGGCCCCGGTTGCGCAGGGTGCCGCGGAAGAAGTCGCCCACCCGCTGCCGGTCGAATCCGTAGCCGTCCAGGTAGGCCACCGCGTCGCGGTTGGGATAGCCCTCGAAGGTGCCGGCCGCACCCACCTCAACCAGCTCCGGACGGGCGAACAGCTCCGCCGGCTCCACCGCGACCACCCGGCCGGCGCCCAGGTAGCGGGCCGGGTTGCGCGCCGCGGTCAGCACCGCCCGCGGGCTCCAGGAGAACTTGTAGCCGAAGGGCCCGGCATCGACCTCGGGCGCCGGCAGCCCGCCGCACCAGGAGCAAAAGCCCACCAGCTCGGCCCCGGCAGATTGTTCGCGTTCGATGACCTGCATGGCGCTCATGTGATCGATGCCCGGATCCACGCCCACCTCGTTGAGTAGCAACAGGCCGCGCTCGCGGGCGGCGGCGTCGAGCGCCCGCATGGCCGGGCTGACGTAGGAGGTGGTCACCAGGTGGCGGCCGCGGTCGATGCAGGCGTGGGCCACCAGCGGATGCTTGGCCGCCGGCAGCAGGCTGACGGCCAGATCGGACTCGGCCACCAGTCGATCCACCGCCGCCGTCTGGTCCACGTCCAGGGCCAAGGCCCGGGCCCGATCGCGGCCGGCCACCAGGGCCGCGGCCCGATCGACGTCAGCCGCGGCCACCGTGACGTGGAAACCGTGGTCGAGCAGGTAGCGCAGCAGCGGCGGCGCTACCAGTCCGGCACCGAACACGACCACCCGCTTCATCGCCGCCCGTCCTCCTCGCTGGACAGCGCGCGGCGCAGCGGTTCTTGCAGGTAATCGTAGTCGGGGGTCAGCTCGCCGCGGTGGGCGATGACGGCCCGTTTGAGGGGCGCCGGCAGGTCCAGCTCGGCGAAGGGGACGCTGGTGTCGGCGCCGGCCAAGCCGGCGACATAGGGCAGCAGCGCGTCGCCGAAGTCGCGGGTGGCCTCGACCGGCAGCTCGCAGGGCAGGTTGTCCACCGCCAGCACCACCGGCCCGTGCCCGCTGACCCCGTCGACCACCCGGTCCTGCTCGGGTAGGTAGACGTAGATCGGATCGGACGGGTCGGTGGCCTTGAGCGAGCACTCGACCGCGCCCTCGATGTCGATGCTGATGTCGCCGATGACCCGCAGCCGGGGCTGCAGCCCGGCGCCGAACATGCCGCGCAGCAGGTCGCGGGTGACCAGCCGCGGGTAGTCGGGCGTCCAGTAGATGCAGTTGACCAGCACCGACAGGTAGGGCACGTAGCGGCCGAACACGCCCCGATAGCGCTCCGGGTGCTGGTAGTAGTCTTGCAGCGCGAAGGTCTGCTGCGGATCGACCGGGCGTACCATGTGCCGCTCGGCGAAGACCACCTTGGTGACCCGCCTGGGGTCGGGCGCGCGCAGGGTCTCGGCCAGCTGCTCGGGCTCCAGGCTGCGGTGCGGCAGCCGGTCGAGGATGGCCTGGGCCCCCTGGGATACGTTGCCGTAGCCGGCGAAGCCGAACACCAGCGGGCCGATCTCGAGCGGCAGCCCCTGGCTGGCGATGGCCCGGCCCACCGCGTCGACCGCCCGTTCGGCGGCCGCCAGATCGGCGTAGGCGTGGGCCGGCTGCAGCCGGGCGAAGGGGGTGTCGAATCCCTCGTCGGCCAGCCGCCGGCCCAGCGCCCACAGGGAGTCGAGCATGCCGGCCAACCCGGCGTGGCGGCCGAAGAAGATCAACCGCCGGCCCTGCTCGTCGACCACCCGCTCGTAGTCGATCAGGGTCGCGCCCAGCTCGAGCACCCGCTGCAGCATGGCCATGTTGTAGGGCTGGCCCTTGATCACGTGGGCGAAGTAGACGTAGGTCCGCTGCTCGCGCAGCAGCCGGGTGGGGATCTCCTTGACCGCCAGCACCACCGGGCAATCCGGCCGGTCCATCAGATCGGGCGCCAGCTCGGCCCCGGCCCGCTGGTAGTCGGCGTCGGCAAAGGCGCGCTGCGGCGAGGGCTCGACCAGCACCTCCACCCCGGCGGCCACCAGCCGCGCCACGTGCTCCGGCGCCAGCGGCGCCCGGCGTTCCCACTCGTTCTTGTCTTCTGTGCGAATGCCGATCTTCACCGCAGCCTCCGCGCCGGCTCAGGAGCGGAACAGCACCTGCTCGCGCCGGAACCACCAGGCGGCGAACCAGATCAGCAGCCCGGCCCAGACGCTGGTGGTCAGAAAGATGAGGCCCAGGTGGCCCCAGTGTTGATCCAGATTGCCGGTGAAGATCTCCTTGAGCGCCAGCGACACGTTGACCACCGGGATCGAGGCGGTCAGCCAGTCGAGCTTGACGCCCGGCAGCACCGAGACCAGCGCCGGCAGGATGATGATCATCTGCAGCGGGCCGGCGTAGCTCTGGCCCTCCTTGAAGCTCTTGGCGAAGATGGACAGGGCCAGCAGCAGCGCCGAGAAGATGCACGAGACCGGCAGCACCATCAGCAGGCCGCTCAGCGCTTCGCCCGCCGAGAAGGAGAAGGACTCGCCCGACAGCACGGTCAGGTCGGCCAAAAAGCCCACCTGCAGCGACAGGGCCAGGCTCACGGTGGCCAGCAGGGCCGAGACCAGGGCGGCCACCAGCACCACGCCGAACTTGCCCAGCACCAGCGCCAGCCGGCTGACCGGGGCCACCAGCAGCGTCTCCAGGGTGCCGCGCTCCTTCTCGCCGGCGCCCAGGTCGATGGCCGGGTACATCGCGCCCAGAAAGGCGAAGATCAAGATCATGTAGGGCAGCAGCTGCGACATCAGCTTGACCAGTATGCCGGGGCCGGGCAGCCGCTCGCGGTCGACCCGGATGGGCCGGGCGAAGCCCTCCGGCAGCCCGTGCGCGGCCACCCGCTCGGCGGTGATCTGCTCGCCGATGGCCTCGAAGATGCCGGTCAGGCTCTTCAGCGCCATGGTCGAGCGATCCGAGGCCTCCAGGTAGTGCACCACCACCCGGGCGCTGTCCTCGGCGGCCAGCTTCTGCCGGGCTCCAGCGGGCAGCTCGACCACAGCCGCCAGCTCGCCGGTGCGCACCAGGTCCACCAGCCGCTGCTGGCGTTCGGCGCGATCGGCGGGCAGCGGTGGGCCCGACTCCAGCTCGGTCAGGATGCGGAAGTTGGGCGGGAAGGCCTGGTCGATGATCGCCCCCGGGGTGGGCTCGAACTCGGCGTTGCCCACCGCTCCGCGCATCTCGGCCAGCAGCGATTCGCGGTCGATGCCCTTGCGCTCCAGCAGCCGCAGGAAGGCCTCGGGCCCCTCGTCCTTGACCAGCGACAGATCGCTCTCGTCCAGGCCCTTGTCGGCCAGCAGCCGGGCCAGCCGTCCGGCGGCACCGCTGAGGTCCGAGCGCTGCTCGATCTCGGCGACCAGGTCCGGGGCGGCCGCGGCGTTGAGCACCAGCACGTCGGCCTTCTCGCGGGCCAGCTTCTCCATGAAGTGGGTCATGGCCGAGCCGGTCAACCACATCAGCACCGGGATGGACAGGCTGGGGATCAGCAACATGAAGATCAAGGTGCGCCGATCGCGCAGCACGTCGAGCAGCTCTTTGTGAAAGACGGTCCAGACGGCGCTCATCGGTCTCGCTCCACCAGGGCCACGAAGGCGTCCTCGACGCGGCCGCTCGGGGTGCGCTCGCGCAGTTCATCCAGGCTCTCGCAGGCCAGCAAGCGACCGTCGTGGATCACGCCCACCCGGTCGCACAGCCGCTCGACCTCTTCCATGATGTGGGTGGAGAACACCACGCACTTGCCGCGGCGGCGGCAGTCGCGCACGAAGTCGACGATGGTGCGCGAGGTGAGCACGTCGAGCCCGGCGGTGGGCTCGTCGAAGATCATCACCTCCGGGTCGTGGAGCACGGTGCGGGCGATGGAGACCTTCTGCTTCATGCCGGTCGACAGCTTGTCGCAGCGGGTGTCGGCGAAGTCCTGCATGGCGAACAGGTCGAACAGCTCGGCGATGCGCGCGCGGATGCGCTCGGCCGGCATGCGGTTGAGCCGGCCGAAGTAGGCCACCATCTCGCGGGCGGTCAGCCGGCCGTAGAGGCTGGTGGCGGCCGACATGAAGCCGATGCGCCGGCGCACCTGCTGCGGCTGGGAGCGGACCGAGAAGCCGCACAGCCGGGCATCGCCGGCGCTGGGCCGCAGCATGGTCGACAGCATGCGCAGAACGGTGGTCTTGCCGGCGCCGTTGACCCCCAGCAGGGCGAAGATCTCGCCGGGGTGGGCGGTGAAGCTGACCCCGTCGGCGGCGCGCACATCGCCGCGCTTGCGGTCGCGGAAGACCTTGGTCAGGCCCTCGACCTCCACCCGGGCGGCGCTGCCCGTGTCACCGCTGTCGGCGGCGGTCACGGTCTCGGCTGTGCTGTCCACGCATACCTCCCGGCCGGCGCGGCCGCTGGGCGGGCCGCGCAGCACGGTCAAAATGGCCCATGGCGGGATCGAAGTCAATGTTCGAACGGCGGATTTCGACCCGGGCAGAACTTTCGCGGTCGCGGGTCGTCCCAATGGGTATGACCGCATCGGGCCCAGACACCGACCGTGATCTGCTGGCGGGCGCCGGGCCGGCCGCAGGAGCGCGGGGGCTGCGCCGCCTCCGGCGCACCCTGCGCCAGCTCGGCGACGTGGAGCTGCTGCGGCGTTACGAGGCCGGCGACGGGCGGGCCTTCGAGGAGCTGTTCCGGCGCTACCGCCAGCCGCTTTTTCGCTTCGTGCTCAAGTTCTTGCGCGACGAGGACGCCTCGCACGACACGGTGCAGGACGTGTTCGTCAAGGTGCTGCGCGCGCCGGAGCGCTTCGAGGCCCGCTCGCGCTTTTCCACCTGGCTGCACGCCATCGCCCGCAACCTGTGCCTGGATCTGTTGCGCAAGCGCAAGCTGCGCAACCACCCTTCGCTCCAGGAGCCGCTCCAGGCCCCCGGGCAGGGCGGCCAGGGCCCGCCGCTGGTCGAGCGGCTGCCGGCCGAGCAGCGGCCGACCGACCTGGAGGCCGCCCGGCGGCCGCTGCGGCTGCAGCTGCTGGTGGCCATCCGCGCCATCCCGGTGGAACAGCGCCGGGTATTCGTGCTGCGCGAGCTGGCCGGGCTGGGCTTCGCCGAGGTGGCGGCGGCGCTGGACATCCCCGTCAACACGGCCAAGAGCCGGATGCGCTACGCCCTGGTCAACCTGCGCCGGGCCCTGGCCGAGCTGGGCGTCAGCCGGGCCGATGGCGCCGAGCCGCAAGGGCGCTAGAGCCGCCCGATAAGCAGCCGTTCTTGCTGCCGGATTTGACACGCCCCGGCCCCTGGCCTACCATGGCGCTCTCGTGACAAGCGGAGGAGTCATGGCTCGAACGCGATCGCGTGCAATTACCGCCACCGTCTTCATCTTGGGGCTGCCACTGACCAGCAACGCCGGGCCGCTGCGCATGACCGGCCACGATGCGGCCGCCATGGGCCAGGGCGGCGGCGAGGTGGCCTGGGGCCACGGCCTGGGTGTGATGTACTCCAACCCGGCTTTGCTGGTCGACGTGGATGAGGGCTTCGCGGTGGGATTTTCCTTCGTCCAGCCGTGGATGCAGGTCGAGCTGATGGAGCGGCCGGTCAACGCCGATGTGCCGATCACCTTCTACGACTCGGACGTGGGCCTGGCCGGATCCAACCTGGAGCGGCCGCTGCCGACCAGCGAGCTGCGGGTGCCCCGCCGCGACAACCAGGTCGAGCCCTTCCACTCCTACCTGAGCATCGGCTTCGCCCACTCGCTGGGCATCGAGGACTTTCGGCTGGGCCTGAACGTGCTGGTGCCCACCAGCGGTTTGGTCGACATCGCCTCGCAGTACCCGGACGAGCGCGAGCAGTTTTTCTCCAACACCGTGCACCTGAGCCGTTTCGGCGAGTGGTCCAAGGTGCTGTCGCTGTTCTTCGGCGCCGCCTACCAGCCGGTCGAGTGGCTGAGCGTGGGCGCGGCCGTCGAGGGCGGCCTGAGCGTGGGCGCCACGCTGGACATGTACATCCCGGAGGCGACGGTACAGGATTTCGCCCTGGTCAACGCGGCCTTCGACGCCACGCCGACGGCGCGGGCCATCGTCGGTGTGGTGGGCCGGCCCCTGCCGTGGCTGAGCATCGGGCTGACCTGGCGCGACCGGCGCTACAGCAAGATCGACGCTGACGCCATGCTCAACCTGTGGAACTACCACGAGCCGGGCGACGAGACCGAGCCCAAGCGGGTCACCCAGCAGCACCTGCTGGCGCTCGACTTCGAACCGATGGAGGTCGGCCTGGCGGTGGGCGCCCGTTTCGACGCCCTGTTCGGCCAGCTCTGCCTGACCTGGAACCACTGGTCGGACTTCATCGACACCCACCACAAGCGGGCCCAGGAGAACGCCGTCTGGCAGCAAGGGGCCGAGCCCGATGACCGCTACGCCTGGTCGGACACCTACGCGCTGACGTTGGGGCTGGGCTACGAGTACCTCGACGGGCTGACCGTGACCGCCGGCGGCGGCTGGCGGCCGACGCCGGTGCCGGTGCAGGACGGGCGCACCAGCTACGCCGACGCCGATCTGTTCAACGCGGCCGTGGGTCACCGGGCCGACATCGACCTGTGGGGCCATGTGCTGCGCGTCGAGGCGGCGCTGCAGTTCTGGTTCATGGGCGAGACCACGGTGCACAAGGACCCGGAGCAGATCAAGGACGAGTTCCCGGACGGGGCCCGCACCCTGATCGGCGGCCAGCCCATGCCCGAGGCGGCCGGGCTGCAGACCAACAACCCGGGCTTTCCGGGCTACACCTTCGGCGGCTGGGCGCTGGCCGGCTCGCTGACGGTGGCCTATCTTTTCTGAGCCGCTGCTGCCAAAATGGACCCTCGGTGGATTTTCAGCGAGAGGGTGCCGATGATCGCGAGACCGAGATTCCTTTGGGTCGCTCGCGCGCTGCTGCCGGTCCTGCTGCCGGCCCTGCTGGTGGCTCTGCTGCCGGGCTGTTCCGGTGGCAAGACCGAGACGGACGGCGGGGTGGACGGCGGGCCGGATACGACCGCGCCGGTGGATCTGGTCGATCCCTTCATCGGCTCGGGCGGGCGCTACTTCGGCTTCGGCTCGACCTTCCCCGGCGCTTGCCTGCCGCATGGGCTGGCCAAGCCGGGCCCGGACACGGCCACCGAGCACGGCGCGGCCGAGTTCCACCACTTCTCGGGCTACCACTACGAGGACGACCACATCCACGGTTTCTCCCAGGTGCACATCTCGGGCACCGGCGCGGTGGACTACGGCGCGCTGCTGCTCATGCCCACCAGCGGCTTCGGCCCCGACCAAACCAGCGAGAGCGGCTACCGCTCGCGCTTCGCCAAGGCCGACGAGCAGGCCGCGCCGGGTTACTACGCGGTGCGGCTGGCCGACAGCGACATCCAGGTGGAGATCACCGCCACCCGGCGCAGCGCGCTGTACCGCATCGGCTGGCCGGCCGGCGAGAGCGAGCCGGTGCTGGTGCTCGACGCCTCGCACGCCCTGCCCAACTGCCACGTGGAAGATGCCCGGGTGGTCGCGACCGCCGACGGCCAGGGCGCAACCGGCTGGGTGCACTACCACGGTAGCCTGACCGGCCGCTCGGGCGGCTTCCGGCTCTACTTCCAGCTGCGCTTTTCGCGGGCCGCCAGCGGGCGCACCGGCTTCGGCGCCGGCGGGCTGGAGCCGGGGGCCGAGGACGTGGCGGGCCCCGAGGCCGGGATGGCCTTTTCCTTCGCCCCGGCGGCCGAGCCGTTGCTGGTGCGGGTGGGGCTGTCCTACGTCGACGGCGACGGGGCTGCGGCCAACCTGGAGGCCGAGCAAGGCGGGGCCGACTTCGGCACCATCCGCGATCGGGCCCGGGCGGTGTGGGCGGCGGAGCTCGAGCGGATCCGGGTCGAGGGCGGCAGCCGCGACGAGCGGGTGATGTTCTACACCGCGCTGTACCACACCCTGCTGCACCCGACCCTGTTCAGCGACGGCGACGGCCGCTACCCGGGCTTCGACGGCCGCATCCACAGCGCCGAGGGCTGGGACTACTACAGCGACTTCTCGCTCTGGGACACCTACCGCTGCACGCATTCGCTCTACACCCTGCTGGTGCCCGAGCGCCACCGCGACATGCTGCGCTCGCTGCTGGCCATGGCCGCCCAGGGCGGCAGCCTGCCCAAGTGGCCGGCGGCCACCGGCTACACCGGCTGCATGATCGGCACCCCGGCCGACGTGGTGCTGGCCGAGGCCTTTCTGAAGGGCATAGCGGGGGTGGACTGGCAGGCGGCTTACGCGGCCGTTGTGTCCAACGCCACCGAGCCGCAGCCCCACGCCGGCCGCGCCCACGTGGAGCGCTACCTGGAGCTGGGCTACCTGCCGGCCGACGAGGTGGGCGGCTCGGCGGCCCGCACCCTGGAGTTCGGCGTGGCCGACGGCGCCATCGCCGCCTGGGCAACAGCGTTGGGCCTCGATGAGGACGCGGCCGACTTCGGCGAGCGGGCCCGCGGCTACCGGCAGCTGTGGGATGCGGAGACGCAGTTCTTGCGCGGCAAGAACGCCGACGGCAGCTGGGCCGCAGGCGAGGACGGCTTCGAACCGCTGGACTGGGCTGCGCCCTGGTACACCGAGGGAACCGCCTGGCAATACAGCTGGCTGGCGCCCCATGACCCGCAGGGGCTGCTGGATCTGTTCCCCTCGCGCCAGGCCGCGCTGGACAAGCTCGAGGCCCTGTTCGCCACCCCCGAGCCCGACGACCCGCTGCGCGAGTTCTTGCCCGACGTCTACTACTGGCACGGCAACGAGCCCGACATCCACGCCGTCTACCTGTTCAACGACCTGGGCCGGGCCGACCGCACCCAGTACTGGGTGCGCCGCCTGCTGGCCGACGAGTACGGCACCGGCGCCGACGGGCTGCCCGGCAACGACGACCTGGGCACCATGTCGGCCTGGTACGTGTTCTCGGCCGCCGGCTTCTATCCCAGCGCCGGCCAGACCTGGTACTGGCTGGGCAGCCCGCTGTTCGAGCGGGTGGTCTTCGCGCTCGGCGACGGCGGCCAACTCGAGCTGCGCGCCCCCGGCGCCTCGGCCGAACGGCGCTACATCCAGTCCGCCCGGCTCGACGGCCGGCAGCTGACCGCGCCCCGGCTGGAGCACGCCGACATCGCTGGCGGCGCCTTGCTGGAGCTGGAGCTGGCCGACAGCCCCGGCGACTGGGGCGTCGAGTAGGTCTCAGGTTCAGGGCGCGGCTCGGCCTCTTGACAGGCCGCCGGCGGTGATTATTTTCAGAGTCGGAACGGCCTGTCGGGGCTGTCCCAGGCGAGAAAGCGCGACCCCCGCGGTGGGCCGGGACGAGGTCAAACCATTCGAGGAGGTGGACCATGGCACTGGTGCGTTGGCTCGACGAGGACGATTTCTGGAATCGATTCAACCGCTGGCAGCGCGAGGTGGATCGCTGGTGGGGCGGGGAGCGCACGACCGGCCGCACGCCGAGCGTCTACCCGCCGATCAACATCTACGACGACGGCGAGAGCTTCGTGGCCCGGGCCGAGCTGCCCGGGGTGAATCCCGAGAACGTGGACGTGACCGTGACCGGCGCCACGCTGACGCTGCGCGGCCAGCGCCAGATCGAGCCGGCCGGGGAGAATTGCTGCTACCACCGCCGCGAGCGCTCGACCGGCGAGTTCCGCCGCGCCTTCACCCTGCCCGACCAGGTGGACTCGAGCAAGGTGGTGGCCAGCGCCAGCAACGGTGTGCTGGAGATCCTGCTGCCGCGGGCCGAGGCGGCCAAGCAGCGCCGGATCGAAGTCAAGACCTCGTGAGCCGGGGAGGTGGATCATGAGCGACGAGAAGAAAGAACTCGAAGTCAGCCAGAAGAAGGAAATCGCCCAGGAGCAGGGAGAGCCGACCCGTCAGGACGTGATGTTCGTGCCCGAGGTCGACATCACCGAGGACGAGGAGGGCATCACCCTGTACGCCGACATGCCCGGGCTGCGCAAGGAGGACCTGGACATCGACGTGCGCGAGGGCGTGTTGACCCTGACCGCCCCGGTCGAGCAGCCGCCCGAGAACCGCAAGCTGATCTACCAGGAGTACGCCATCGGCGGCTTCCAGCGGCGCTTCAACCTCGGCGAGGGCATCGACCAGGAGAACATCTCCGGCCAGCTCGACAACGGCGTGCTCACCCTGCGCCTGCCCAAGGCCCCGGAGCACAAGCCGCGCAAGATCGACATCAAGACCAGCTAGCCCGGCTGGACCGGCCACTGCCCCAACCCTCGACCGCGGGCCGCTACCTCAGCCCCGCGCGCCCGCGGTCGAGCTGCTGTTCCCTCGAGCGCTGTTGTTTCCACGCCCATTTCACAATCAGCGATTCTGTCGCTGTTGGTCCGGATAACCAGCGAGAGCATCGCTGCTTATCAAAGGCGCGTCGCTGTCCGGTATCCGCGTGGAAGGGGACGGTGATGTGGTGGGCACACAGCCGTGACTCCACGCTCCGCAATCACTGTGAAAAGAACAGCTATTTGAGCGCATTGCGCGACAATGCCCTCCGGCGTTGACAAAGCTGCGCCCCTTTCCGGGGCGGGTCTTGACCGGGGCGGCGGGTGGAGTAGACTCGCTGGGTTCCTCGGCTCCACAAGGTGACGGAGGGTGTTCATGGCTAGGGACTTCTTCGTGGTGTTGGGCGTGGCGCCGGACGCCGATCTGGAGCGCATCCGCAGCGCTTACCGCGACTTGGTGCGCCTCTACCAGCCCCGGCTGGAGGCGGTCCGCCGGCCGGAGACCGATGGCGGGGAGGAAGGGCGCGCGCCGGCCACACCGGGCAGCGGCGCCATCGAGCGCATTCAGCTCGACCTCTCGCGCAAGCCGGTGGCCGCCCGCCGCGGCGCGCCGCCGCGGCCGCCCGGCGCGCGCGACGAGGACCGCTACACCGAACTCGACGAGCAGCTGGCCGGCTGGGTGCCGGGGCTGTTCCACACCGACCGCCAGAGCCCGCGGCACAAGGACCTGTTCGTCGAGCTGGTGCTGCGCCCGGCCGAGGCCCGCGCCGGCGGCCTGATGCCGCTGGAGATCCCGGTCGAGGTGCGCTGTCCGGACTGCGGCGGCGCCGCGCCGGCCGAGCGGCTGAGCTGTGCCCGCTGCGACAACCGCGGTTGGCTGGTCGAGCACCGCGCCCTCGAGGTCGCGGTACCGCCCGGCGTGGCCGACGGCACCCGCGTCAAGCTGCCGCTGCGCGACGTAGGTCTGCCGGCCACCGAGCTGCACGTGCTGGTTACGGTCGAGCGAGAATAGAACAAACGGGTCGCGTCAAGGCATGCGGCGGGGGCCGTCGACCGCCCCTCTGCCGTCGGTCTTTGAGATCACAAATCGTGATCTCAAACGCGCAAACTCGCGGTCGAGGCGGGGGGATCAGCCTGACAGGGCCTTGGAGGCCAGCTCGCCGAGGGCGCGTTTGATCTCGTCGCGCAGGGCCTGGACCTGCTCGGGCTTCCACTCGGCGCGATCCTCGCGGATGAACGTCGTCTTGTCCTCGCGGTTGTCGAAGCGGGCCAGCGGCAGGTGGTAGACCTTGCCGTGGGCCTCGACGCGCACCGTGCCGGGCCGGTCGGTCTGCTGCTCGAGCCAGTCCATGTCGTCGCAGCCGTAGTCGCCCAGCATGACGTCGATGGGCACCCCGTGGTGCAGGATGGAGCCCGGGTCGTCGGGGTTGGCGCGGGCGTCGTTCTTGCGCCGCGACTCCTCGGGCGTGACCCAGATGTAGAGGATCACCGCCTTGGACAGGATGGCGTCCGACAGCCGCGCCAGCGAGTAGCGGTAGCCATACTCTTTGGGCAGCGGCATGCTCGAGCCCTCGGGCCCGCCGCGGGCGAACTCGATCACCAGGGTGCGGCCGTCCAGCGTGTCGGGGTAGTTGTCCTGCTTCTCGGCCAGCTGCTCGGCTGCTTCGGCCTCTATGGCCGCGGCGATCTCGCCGCGCAGCCCGGCGTCGAGCCCGGCCAGCCGGCGCCCCAGGCCGACCTTCTCGGCGGCCGCGTCGATGCGCTGCATCACGTGCTCGGCGGCCGAGTCCGGCGCGACACGCTTGCGCTCGACCAGATCGACGTGGTCCTCGTTGACCAGCTCGATCAGGGTGCCCCAGTCCTTGGTGTCGCGGAAGGGTTTGTCCGCGGACTGGAAGAAGACCCGCGGCCGATCGCGCGTCTCCAGCTCGTCGTCGATGCGCCGCATCAG
>CAYVQE010000156.1:0-13386 GCA_964454005.1 uncultured Myxococcales bacterium | reverse complement strand
GCTGTGGATCCACCGCCGCTGGAAGCTGGACGGTCCGACGGCCGCTGCGGGTGCGGGGCGGCAGAGCTGAAAGGCGAGGACGGTCGGGATGGCACGTGGCTTGCTATGGCGATTGAATGGATCGATGATGGCTGCGGGGGCCGGGGCGGCCGCCGCGGCGGGGAGCGAGGCGATGGTTATGCGACGAGCGATGTTGTGGTTGCTGCTGCTCGGCCTGGCCGGGATCGGGTGCCGCTGTCCGGCCACTTGCCTGGCCGGTGAGCCGGCCGCCGAGCAGACCCTGGCCGAGCGGCGCGCCCGGTTGGTGGCCGAACTGCGCCGGCAGGGCATCGAGGACGAGCGGGTGCTGGCAGCCATCGGTGAGGTCCCCCGGCACCGCTTCGTGCCCGAGGGGCTTCGCAACAGCGCCTATGCCAACCGGCCGCTGCCCATCGGCCACGAGCAGACCATCTCCCAGCCCTACATCGTGGCCTTCATGACCGAATCGCTGGATCTCGACGGCGACGAGAAGGTGCTCGAGATCGGCACCGGTTCGGGCTACCAGGCGGCGGTGCTGGCCGAGTGCGCCGAGCAGGTCTACTCGATCGAGATCGTAGCCCCGCTGGCCGCCCGGGCCGAGAAGGTGCTGCGCAGCCTGGGCCACGACGACATCCGGCTGCGGGTGGGCGACGGCTTCGACGGCTGGCCCGAGGCGGCGCCCTTCGACGCCATCATCGTCACCGCCGCGCCCGAGCATGTGCCGCCGCCGCTGGTGGCCCAGCTGGCCGAGGGCGGGCGGCTGAGCATCCCGGTCGGCCGCGACGGCCGCCAGGTGCTGCGGGTCTATACCAAGCGCGACGGCGAGCTGGTTCAGCTCGAGCGGCTGGCGGTGCGCTTCGTGCCCATGACCGGCAAGGCCGAGCAACGCTGACGCCGCTGAACGCCCACCTGGCGGCCGAGCTGGGAATTCGGTCCGGTGGTGTCGAAAGATTCTGGAAAACGCCCGCTGCTTGCCCTGCGGTCGCTCGAGGCGTTAACCTGGAGAGTGGACGAGGAGGCGGAGCGATGCGCGCATGGGCGACGGGGATCGCCGCGGCCGCGGCGATGGCCATCGGAATTTGCGAGGTCCGGGCAGCCGGCGAGCTGCAGCGGGCGGAGCAGTTGCTCGAGGAGATGGAATACGAGCAGGCGCTGGCGAAGGCGCGTCGGGCGATCGCCGGCGGCGGTCTGGGCCCGCGCGGGCTGGTGAAGTCCTACCGCATCCAGGGCCTGTGCCAGGCCGGACTGGGCCGCGCCGATGAATCCATGCAGGCCTTTCGCCACCTGTTGGCCATCGACCCGGAGTTCCGGTTGTCGACCGACATCTCGCCGCGGTTGTCGGGCGGGTTCTACCAGGCGGTGGCCTACACCAAGAACCTGCGCCCGATCACCCTCGAGCACCGGCCTCCCGAGCCGCCGGCCGGCCGCGAGCTGTCGGCCGAGCTGCAGGCCGATCCGCTCGGCATGGTGCGCTTGCTGCGGCTGGTCTACGCCATCGGCGGCGCCGCCGATCAGACCCAGGAGATGCCGGTCGCAGGCCTGGGGCCGATCGCGCTCGAGCTGCTGGATCCCCCCGGCGATGAGTCGATCGCCTACTACTTCGAGGCCCTGGACGCCCACGGCAACGTGCTGGCGCGGATCGGCTCGGTCGACGATCGGCTGCGGCTGACCGGCGCCCCGCCCGTGGTCGCAGCCGCCGGCCCCGCCCCGCCGGCGGAACCGCCGGCCGCCGCAGCGGAATCGCCCGAACCGCAACCGGTGGCCGCGGCCGGCGACTGGCACGCGCCGCCGGCGGCAAAGGAGGAGTCCAGCGACTGGTATACCTCCTGGTGGTTCTGGACCACGATCGGCGTGGTGGTGGCCGGGGCGACGGTGGGCACGGCGCTGGCGGTCAGCGGTGGCGGGGGCGGGGGAGGCGCGCGCGACTACGTCATCGAGGTGCGCTGAGCGCAGCCGGCTGTCGTGGGGCCAGTGGTGATGAAGGGAGCGTGTAGGAGCCATGGCGGGTAGCGACAAATTGGGTAGCACGGGCTTCATCCTGCTCGGGCTCGGCCTGTGGGCCGCCGCCTGTGACGCGGGCGGCAGCTACCGCATCGAGGTGGTCTTCCCGGATGACGCCGCGCGGCAACGGGCCGCGCAACTGCGGGTCGGCGCCATCGAGCCGGGCCCGGAGGCCGCCTGTGCCGCCTTGCTAACGGTCGAGGCGGCTCCGGGCGACGCCGGCTATACCATCGAGGACGACGTCCGCTTTCCGGCAGCCGAGCCGGAGCAGACCCGGCCGCTGGTGGGCATCGGGCCGGGCCGGCGCTTGTTCTTCGCCGAGGCCCGCGATGCCGACGGCGAGTTGTTCCTGCGCGCCTGCCGGGCGCTGGATGCCGGCGGCGGTGGTCCCGACCGGGTGGTCCTGGAACTCGAGCCGGTCGATGTCTGCCAGCCCAGCAACGGCGGGGTCGAGACCTGTGACGGCGTCGACAACGACTGCGATGGCCAGACCGACGACGGCGAACCGCATTTCCTGTGTCCCGAGGTGCCCAGCGCCACCGCGTCCGCCTGTGAAAACGGCCGCTGCGAGTACACCTGCGATGAGGGCTGGGTCGATGCCAACGGTGAGCGCTCCGACGGCTGCGAGTGCCGCCCCAGCCGCGGCGGGCACGAGTGGTGCGACGGGCTGGACAACGACTGCGACGGCCAGGTCGACGGCCCGGAATGTACCGCCTGCGCCAGCGACGCCGACTGCGATGCGCCGGCCTGGTGCCTGACGGGCGTCTGCGAGGCCGGGGTTTGCCAGGTCGAGACCCTGCCCGACGGCAGCGATTGCGACGACGGCTCGGTCTGCACGGTGGGCGAGACCTGCCAGTCGGGGATGTGCCTCGGCGAGCCGGTGGACTGCGACGACGGCGATCCGTGCACCGACGACGGCTGCGATCCGGACAGCGGCTGCACCTATGCCTTCAACACCGCCGACTGCGACGACGGCGATCCCTGCACCACCGCGGATGCCTGCGACGGCAACGGCGCCTGCCGCGGCCAGCCGGTCGTCTGCGACGATCCCCCACCCGATACCTGCCTGGATGCCGACACCGCCCGGGTCCACGCCCCGATCGGCAACTGCAATCCGGCCGACGGCAGCTGCATCTACGGCCACGAGGATCGCGACTGCGCGTTCGGCTGCAGCAACGGCGCTTGCCGTTCGAGCCAGTGCCAGGGCCAGCCCGCCGGCACCGCCTGCGACGACGAGAACGCCTGCACGGTCGATGATGCCTGCGACGACGACGGCGTTTGCCGGGGCGCGGCCCGCGTCTGCGACGACGAGAACCCCTGCACCGACGACGGCTGCGAGCCCGACAGCGGCTGCACCCACACCCCCAACCAGGCTCCCTGCGACGACGGCGATGCCTGTACGGTGGGCGATGTCTGCCAGGGCGGCACCTGCCAGGGCGTGGCCGAGGACTGCGACGACGGGCTGGACTGCACCGCGGACGAATGCGATCCGGCCGACAGCAGCTGTCAGAACCCGATCCAGCCGGGCTGGTGTGCCATCGACGGCGCCTGCTGGCCGGAGGGGGTCCACCAGGTGGGCGAGCCGTGTTGGGTCTGCGATTCGGCGAGCACCCAGACGGCCTGGACGGTGGACGAAGGAGCCGATTGCGGCAACGGGCTGTTCTGCGACGGCGCCGAGATCTGCGATGCCAGCGGCGCCTGCATCAGCCCCGGACCGCCGTGCACCGAGCGCTGTCTCGGCGTCTGCGACGAGGATCTGCAGGCCTGTAGGCCGGACCCGGCCGGCACCGCCTGCGATGACGGCATCGGCTGCACCCTGGACGACGTCTGCGACGGGGAAGGCCACTGCGCCGGCAGCCCCGACGATGCGTTCTGCGCCGACGGCCTGCTGTGCGCACCGGCCTGCGCCGCCGCCGCCGACGGCTGCACCGCCCCGCCCGACGAGGTGGTGCTGGAATGCCCGGCCGAAGTGCCGGTGGGCCAGCCGGCACAATGTACGGTCTATACGCCCGGCGCCCCGATCGACGCCGGTTGCCTGGGCTGCCGGGCCTTTCTGGTGCCCAAGCGGATCCACCGGGCCGACTTCTCGGCCGACGGCAACCCCGATGCCTGCGATCTCGACGGCTGGCAGTTCGACGACGGCCCTTGCGGCGTACCGTTCGGTGCGCCGCAGTGTCCGATGGACCCCGGCGGCACCGCCTGTGAGAACGAGTTCGATTGCCCGCCGAGCATGGGACCGCTGGCCGGCCAACCGGCGCTCGAGTTCGAGCCGATGGGCTGGAACTCGGAGCGGCGTCTGGTGCAGCGGTTCGAGTTGCAGCCCTTCGTCGACGTCGAGCTGTGCTACAGCCTGGCGGCGGTGGATCCGAGCAGCGAGTCGGTGCTGCAGGTGCAACTCGACACGGGCATCGTAGATCACAACCATTTGCTGGGCTGCTACTACGACCTGCCCTTGATGGAGCAGATCGCCACCCGCCGCTGCCACCGGGGCCTGGTCGACCTGCTGCCCGACCCGATGCCGCGGGTGGCCTTCTGGATCGCTCCCGACGGCGCCACCGGTGCCCTGAGCCTGGACGACATCGAACTGACCGGCTGGTGGCCCGAGTGCCCGCCCGGGGTGGCCGACGTACCGCTGGAGGACTTCAGCGGCTGCCCCGGCCAACTGCCCGACGGCTACAACGGCTGGAGCATCCAGGGCGAGGCGCGCTGCGACAACCGCCTCTGCGACCCCGAGCTGCTGCTGGTCCGCCAGGGCGATACGGTGGTGCTGGAGCGCCGCATCGACACCAGCGGTCTGGCCGCCCCGCTGAAGCTGTGCTGGATGCAGGGCGGCAAGCAGATGACGCAGGGCGTGATCGCGGTGGAGATCGACGCCGGCGACGGCTGGCGGCCGGTCGAGGAGGCGGCCGTGGCCGGCGATTTCGACGACTGGTGCGGCCACCACTGCACCGAGCTGACCGCTGCCGACCCGGCCGCGGCCGACAATTCCGATCTCGGCATCCGCTTGACGCTGCAATCGTTGGACGAGGAACTCTACTTCGATGACCTGGTGCTGGACGGTGCTGATCGCTGCGATGCGGTGGAGCTGGGTCTGGTGGAGCTGGCCGGACCCCACGCCGTCGGTGATACCGAGGCGGTGCTCGATGTCGGCCTGCTCGATGGCCGGGCCTTCGACCTCGAGCTGCGCTGCAACTGGGACCAACGGGCGGAGCGGCAAGACGACTTCCGGCTTCGATTCGTGCCCTGATCGCCCTCGGCGCGGAAATTGAATCGGGCCTTTCGGAAGATCGGAGCCTCTTGTGCCGCGTTTTGCGCGGTGCTAGCTTGGCCGCCATGAACGCGCTGGCCCGGCACAGCGAGGCCTTTTCCGAACAGCGCCTGGTGGTGCTCGGCGACCTGGTGGCCGACGAGTACGTCAGCGGCACCACCAGCCGCATCTCCCGCGAGGCCCCGGTGCTGATCGTGCGCGAGGAGCGCCGCGAGCTGCGGCCAGGCGCGGCGGCCAATGCGGTGGCCAACCTGCGCGCGTTGGGTGGTGCGCCGCGGCCGGTGGGCCTGGTCGGCGATGACGCAGACGGCGCCGCGTTGCTGCGCGATCTGCAGCAGCGGGATATCGACTGCAGCGGCATCGTCAGCGCGCCCGGCCGGCGCACCGCGCGCAAGACGCGCATCCTGGCCGGAGGGCGCAACACGGTGCGCCAGCAGATGCTGCGGCTCGACCGGCTGGCCGCGAAGCCCGATGCCGGGCTGCGGGCTGAGCTGGTGGCGCGCCTGCGCGCCGCTCTGGACAGCGCGGCCGGACTGGTGGTGTCGGACTACGGCGAGGGGGTGGTGGCCGACGAGGTCTTCGCCGCCGTGCTGGCCGCCGCCCGCGACGGAGTGCCGGTGTTCGCCGACTCGCGTTTCCGCATCGCCGACTTCCACGGGGTGGCCGCCCTGACGCCCAACGAGCCCGAGCTGGCGGCGGCCACCGGCATCGAGCTGGACGGGCTGGCCGCGGTGGAGCGCGCCGGGCGCAGCTTGCTCGAGCGCACCGGGGCGGCCGCGGCTTTGATCAAGCGCGGCCGGGCCGGCATGGCCCTGCTGCAACCGGGGGCCGAGCTGGTTGCGCTGCCGGCCTTCGGCTCGAGCGAGATCGCCGACGTCACCGGCGCCGGCGATACCGTGCTGGCCGCCTGGTCGCTGGCCCGGGCGGCCGGGGCCGCCCCGATCGACGCCATGCGGCTGGCCAACATCGCCGGCGGCCTGCAGGTGACCAAGGCCGGCACCGCGGTGGTCACCGGCGAAGAGCTGTCCGCCGCCATCGACCGGGACGCCTTGCCGTGAGCCGGAGCAAGCGCACCGACCTGCAGGCCTTGATCGCGGAGCTGGCCGCGCCGCGCCGCGCCGGGCTGCGGGTGGCTCTGGCCAACGGCGCCTTCGACATGCTGCACGTGGGTCACCTGCGCTACCTGCGGGCGGCCGCCCGGCTGGCCGACAGGCTGGTGGTGGCGGTCAACGCGGACGCCTCGGTGCGGCGGCTCAAGGGCCCGGGGCGGCCGGTGGTGCCGGCGGACGAGCGGGCCGAGCTGGTGGCCGGGCTGGCCTGTGTCGATCACGTGCTGGTCTTCGACGCCGACGACGTGCGCGGCGTCATCGACGCCCTGCGACCCGACGTACATGTCAAGGGCACCGACTATACCCCGCAGACCGTGCCCGAGCGCGACGCGGTGGAGGCCTACGGCGGCCGGGTGGCGGTGGCCGGCGACCCCAAGGATCACTCCACCACCGCTCTGCTGCGCCTCTTGCGGGACGTTCGAGCGGACGACGAAGCCTGAGCGCCGCAAACCGAGCCCGCGCCCCGGTCCGCTGTTGCGGATCGGGGCTGGCTTCGACGAGGGAGCCCGTCGTGGACCGACCACTCAAGATCCTGCATCTGTTGTCCTACCACCTCTACACCGGCCCGGCCGAGCCGGTGCTGCGGCTGGCCCGGGCCCAACGCGAGGCCGGCCATGCGGTGGCGCTGGCTTTCGACACCCTGCGCCGGGGCGATCTGGCCGAACGCGCGGGCGGTTTCGGCGTGCCGATCGACGAACGCTTCGGCCTGTCGGTCAAGGCCGGGGCCATCGTCAACATGCGCGATCTGCTGGCGCTCAAACGGCTGTGGCGCAACGGTGAGGTCGACGTGCTGCACTGCCACCGCTCCCACGATCACACCCTGGCCGCCTTGGCCCGCACGCCGGCCAGCCCCACCCGGCTGGTGCGCACCCTGTTCAGCGAGCGATCCATGGGGCCGCGGCGCTCCTGGCAGCTGCAGCGCGCCGATGGCATGATCACCGTCGCCCGGCGCTACCGCGATGAGCTGCTCGAGCGCGGTCTGCTGGACGCCGACCGCATGCTGGCGGTCGAGGGCGTCGTCGATCCGCACGTGTTCCGGCCGGGTCAGGGCGGCGACCGGGTGCGGGCCGAGGCCGGCATCGCATCTGAGGCACCGGTGGCCGGGATCGTGGCGCGGGTCAAGTCCGGCCGCGGCCACGACCTATTGCTCGACGCATGGGCCCAGGTCCACCGCCACCTGCCGGAGGCCCGCCTGGTCATCGCCGGCCGTGGCGAGCGGCACGAGGCCATACAGGCCAGGGCGCTGGCGGCGGATTGGAGCGAATCGGTGGCCTTCATCGGCTACCGCACGGACTTGCCGGAGGTCTACCGCGCCCTGGACCTGAAAGTGCTGCTGGCGCCGGGCAACGACGGCACCTGCCGGGCCGCGCTGGAGGCCATGGCCAGTGCCAAGCCGGTGCTGGCCGTCCGGCGCGGGGCGCTGGCCGAGATGATCGAGGACGGGCGCACCGGCCGGTTGGTGGCGCCCGACGACGCCCAGGCGCTGGCCGATGCTCTGGTCGAGCTGCTCGGCGATCGCGACTGCCTGGCTGCGATGGGCCGGGCGGCTCGCCACGAGGCCACCCGCGCCAACGCCATCGATCGCCAGGCCGACGCGGTCGAGGCGCTCTACCGGCGTTTGCTGGCCGCTGGCCGGCGGCCAGCGGTCGATTGACCGTTGGTCCCGGGCGGGCCGATGGCCTATACTGACAGGCCGAGTCGCGCAGCGGCCGGTCACCTGAAGGGAGTAGCGGTGGACGAAGAGGCGCCCCAGCGGCCGGGATCGGCCCCCGAGAAGGTGCTGCTGGTGCAGACGGCCTTCATCGGTGACGTCATCTTCGTCTCACCGTTGGTTCACGCCATCAAGCAGGCCTACCCGCAGGCCCGGTTGACCCTGATGGTGCGACCGGCCAAGGCCGAGGTGGCGGCCTGCATTCCGGGCGTCGACGACGTGGCCACCTTCGACAAGCGCGGTCGCGAAGCCGGCCTGCTCGGCTTGTTGCGCGCGGCGCGCAAGACCCGCCGCCAGGGCTTCGACCTGCTGATCTCCCCCCACCGCTCGACCCGCAGCGCGCTGCTGGCGCACTTTTCCCGCACCCCGCTGCGGGTGGGCTACCGCTGCGGGCTGGGCCGATTCTGCTACCAGCTGGCCCTGCGGCCGGACGGCAACGAGGTCTGTCGGCTGGTCCAGGATCAGCAGCTGCTGCGCCGGGTCGGTATCGACCCGATCGGACACAAGCTGCGGCTCAAGGCACCGCCGCACCATCGCCAGTTGGTGACCGATTTTTTACGGGCCCACGGGCTTCCCGGCGAGACGCGGATGGTGGCGCTGTGCATCGGATCGGTGTGGCCCACCAAACGCTGGCCGCCGATTTACTTCGCCAGTCTGGCCGAGTCGCTGTTCGAGCGCGGCTACCGGCCGGTCCTGTTCGGCGGCGGGGACGAGATCGAGATCGCCGACGAGATCGAGCAGGTGGTGCCCGGCAAGATGCTCAGCTGCGTGGGCAACAGCTTGACCGAGACGGCGGCCTTGATCGACCGTTGCGAGATGGCGGTGGGCTCGGACAGCGGTCTGACCCATATGGCCCGCGCCCTGGGGGTGCCGTCGGTGCTGATTTACGGACCGACCGATTTCCACCAGCACCGTTTCGAGGAGCGTTGTCAGGTGCTGGCGGCCAGGGTGTCCTGCCGTCCCTGTTCGCGACACGGCCACAACCGCTGCCCGGAGCGCCACCACGATTGCATGCGCCTGGTCAGCCCGGAGCAGGTCATGGACGCCCTGCGCCAGATCGCCGATGTCCAAACCCCCGTCCCGGCCGACGGCGAGCAGACCCGGGTGGCCGGCGATCGGACGCGGCGTCCGAACCGCGATGCGATCGAGCTGTAGCACGAGGTTTTCCAGGGGATTACAGCGGCGCGCCCGGCCCGGCCACGGGTCAGCGGGCATGGGCCGCGGCGGGAGGCGGTGATGCGTTCGGCGGCGCGCGCCGATCACCGGGCCCTGGCCTGGCTGGCCCGCCGGCTCTATCGACGGCGCACCGCCGGGCCGCCGCCGGCTGCTGGGCCCGAACGCTTGCTGCTGGTGCGGGTCGACGAGCGGGTGGGCAACCTGCTGGGCCTGCAGTCGTTGATCGACGGCTTGCGCGCCCGCTGGCCGGCGAGCGACCTCGGCCTGCTGGCTTCGACCCGAGCGGCCCAGGTGACCGCCGGGCTCGATGGCCTCGACCGGGTCCATCCGATCGACAAGCGTTGGTTCTTCCGCCGCCCGGGGCGCTGGCGGGCCGTTATCCGCGCCGTGCGGGCGCACGGCTACCAGGTTGCCATCGATGCCAGCGCCTGGCACGTGTTCTCCTTCACCCATGCCGCGTTGACCTACTACTCGGGGGCGCCGCTGCGCATCGGCTACGCCCGCGGCGGACCGACCGGTTTCCACGATTGCCCGGTCGCCGCCGGACCGGCCGCCGAGCCAGAGCTGATGCAGCGCTTCCGGCTGTTGGGCCCGCTGGGCATCGCCGGGCCGCCGCCGCCGCTGCGGACCGGGCTCGGCCTGGCCAGCGCCGAGCGGCAGGCGGCCTGGCTGCGCGGACTCAGGGTGGCGCGGCCCCGGGTTGGGTTGTGGCCCGGTTCGCGCAAGTTCGAGCGGCGTTGGCCGCAGGCGTACTTCGTGCAGCTCGGCCGGCGGTTGCAGCGCAACCACGGTGCCCGGCTGGTGGTGCTGTGGGGGCCGGGTGAGGAGGCGCTGCGCGATGAGGTCGCCGGCGCTCTGCGCCGGGGGGCGGTGGCGGCGCCGCCGACCGATCTCGAGCACTTGGCGGGGTTGCTGCGGGGGCTGGATCTGATGGTGACCAACGACACCGGCCCCATGCACCTGGCGGTGGCTTGCGGCGTGCCCACGGTGGCCCTGTTCGCCTCGGGTGAGCCCCGCCGTTGGGGGCACGCGGTGGCCCATGCCCGCAATCTGGCCGTCGCCGGCGGCGAGCCGTCCGAGGTGGAGGCCGCCGAAAGCGCTTGCGCCGCGCTGCTGGAACAGCGAACCCGTGATTGACAGCGCCGCCGGGCGCGCGCTAAGCAGGCGGGCATGGGCCGCCCCGCCACACCCGCGCCGGCCGCGCTGATCATCGGCGTCATCCGCAGCCCCGACCAGGAGCTGGTACCGGCGCTGCGGGCGCTCGAGCCGGTGCTGGGTCCATTTGATCAGCCCGGGCCGCTGTGGCCGTTCAACTGGAGCGATTACTACACCGGCGAGATGGGCTCCGGGCTGGAGCGCTGCTTCTTGCGGCTGCGGCAGCCCGTGCCGCGCGAGGTGTTGGCGGATGTCAAACGCTGGACCAACCGCATCGAGCAGCGATTGGCCGGCCCAGTCGGGCGGCGGATAAATCTCGATCCGGGCCTGTTGAGCCTCGAGAACTTCAGCCTGGCCACCACCAAGGCCCAGCCGCAACGGATTTATCTGGACGGCGGCATCTGGGCCGAGGTGAGCTTGCTGTTCCGCAACGGCCGTTTCGAGCCGCTGCCCTGGACCTATCCCGACTACCGTTCCGAACCGGTGTGCCGCTTGCTGGCCGAGCTGCGCCAGCAGCACAAGCGCAACCTGCGCAGCGGCTGTGCGCCGTTGGACGCGGCCGCGCTGGCGGCCGCGCTGCGACGAGAGCAGGAGGTGAACCCGTGAAGAGCATGACCGGCTACGGCCGGGCCGAGGGCATGGTGGCCGGCAAGCCGTTCGCGATCGAGATCCGTTGCCTCAACCACCGCTACCGCGACGTGCGCCTGAGCCTGCCGCGCGGTTGGCTGGCGCTGGAGGTGGACGTGGAGCGCCGTATCCGCCAGTGCATCGGTCGCGGGCGGGTCGAGTGCAGCGTGCGCCCCACCGGTGCCGGCAACGAAAGCGGAATGCCGGTGCTGGACGAGCAGCGCGCACTGGCCCACGCGGCGGTCTACCGGCGACTGGCTGCGCTGCTGGATCTGCCGGACGCGCCCCCGCTCGAGCTGTTGGCGCAGGGCGAAGGGGTGATCGCCTACCGCAGCGAGGAGACCGCGCCCGAGGCCATCCGTGCCGATCTGCTGCCCCTGCTCGACGAAGCGCTGGCGGCGGCCGATGCCATGCGCTGCAGCGAGGGCGAACGTCTGGGTGCTTGCGTGGTCGAGCATCTGCGGGCGCTGGACGAGCACGCCGGCCGGATCGAGCGCGTGCTGCCGCAGGAACTCTCCGCCTTGCAGCAGCGGACCGCCCAGCGCATCCGGGCACTGGCGGCCGATTGCGAGGTGGCGTCCGAACGCCTCGACCAAGAGTTGGCCGTGCTGGCCGAACGGGCCGACGTCAGCGAGGAGCTGGATCGCCTCCGGAGCCATCGGGCGCAGTTCAGCGCGTTGCTCGAGCGGGCCGGGCCCATCGGCCGCGAACTCGACTTTCTGGTCCAGGAGATGAACCGCGAGGTCAACACCCTGTGCGCCAAGTTCCACTCGGCCGATGTGGTGCGCACGGCGGTCGCCGCCAAGGCCGAGCTGGAGAAGCTGCGCGAGCAGATCCAGAATCTGGAATGAACGGTACCGTGCTCGGACAGGATCCGGAGGTGCGGAGGTGACGATGGAGGCGGGCAGGGCCGATCGCGGCCGGTTGGTGGTGGTCTCGGCGCCGTCTGGCACCGGCAAGTCGACGGTCTGCCGGGCGCTGGTCGAGCGGCGCGACGACGTGGCCGTGTCGATTTCCTACACCACCCGGCCGCCGCGCGGCGACGAGCGTGACGGCGTTGAGTACCACTTCGTCGACGACGCCACCTTCGACGCCATGATCGCCGCCGGCGCCTTTCTGGAGTGGGCCCCGGTGCACGATCGGCGCTACGGCACCGCCCGGGCCGATGTGGAGGCGCTGCGGGCGAGCGGGTCCGACGTGCTGTTCGACATCGACGTGCAGGGTGGGCGGCAGATCAAAGGCGCCGAGCCCGAGGCCCGACTGGTGTTCATTCTGCCGCCGAGCATCGACGAGCTGGTGCGGCGCTTGACCGACCGCGGCACCGAGACTGCGGCCCAGGTGGCCGCCCGCTTGGGCACCGCCGTCTGGGAGCTGGAACAGGGCGCCGCCTACGACTGCTGGCTGGTCAACGACACCGTCGAGCGGGCGGTGGCCGAGCTGGATGCGTTGCGCCGCGCACCGATCGATCGGGCGCAGATGCGCGACCGGCAGCGGCTGATCGAGGCGCTGCTGGCCGAGGCCCGGCGCCGGCTGGCTGCAACATGCTGAAATCAGACGATAAAAATTTTTCAGCGGCAGCGCAAATTTTTGCTTGACAGATCCGGCTAAGTTCGCTATCTATCGCGACCTCGATGGAGCTGAACAACGGCTCCAACGCTCTTTGATGAAGGTTGAATTCGGGCTCGCTCTGGTGTTTTTTCCTTGACACCGAAAGCCGCTTCTAGTAGTGAAGACCGGCTGTCAGGGAACTGGCCCAGCCAGGCACCTGAGTTCGTCTTGGTCTTTGAAAACCGGAAAGCAGTTGAACGAGACAGCGGGTAACTCTGTCTGAAGTCTCGACCTCCGTCGCGGTTCACCTCGGCGCCTGCTATGGGCCGGGGAGGACTGGAGCGCGGCGGAAGTCTCCCTGAAGTAGAATAAAGCCAACGGGATTCGCTTAGCGGATTCCGGTCGGCTCTTCGGTTTTCAACTGGAGAGTTTGATCCTGGCTCAGAACGAACGCTGGCGGCGTGCCTAACACATGCAAGTCGAACGAGAAAGCACCTTCGGGTGTGAGTAAAGTGGCGCACGGGTGAGTAGCACGTGGGTAATCTGTCCTTGGTTGTCCGGGACAACACCTCGAAAGGGGTGCTAATACCGGATAAGACCACGGCCTGTTCGCAGGCTGTGGCCAAAGGTGGCCTCTCCATGGAAGCCATCACCCGAGGATGAGCCCGCGCCCCATCAGCTTGTTGGTGAGGTAAGAGCTCACCAAGGCTTAGACGGGTAGCTGGTCTGAGAGGATGATCAGCCACACTGGAACTGAGACACGGTCCAGACTC
>CAYVQE010000155.1:0-13414 GCA_964454005.1 uncultured Myxococcales bacterium | reverse complement strand
CGTCGCAGCCGCACACCCCAGGCTCGGTCTTGTCCGGGTCGCTGGGGCAGCCGTCGCAGGCATCGCCCGCTCCGTCGCCGTCCACGTCGGCCTGGGCCGGGTTGGCCATGTCCGGGCAGTTGTCGCAGGCGTCGCCCACCCCGTCGCCGTCGGCGTCGGCCTGGCCCGGATTGGGCGTGTCGGGGCAGTTGTCCGCACCGTCGTTCACCCCATCGCCGTCGCTGTCGAACACGCAAGCCTCGCAACGGGCTGTGCTGTTGCTCGAGAAATCGGTCACCCACACCTCCGGCGGAACACTGCCCTCGATGGCGGTCACCCCGGTGTTGAAGGTGCCGGCACTGCAATGGAAGCTGCACAGCTCGTTGCAGTCCAGGTCGGTGGCCACGATCAGGTCGGAGTTGTAGTCCGAGTGGTACAGGACCCCGGCGGCGGCATCGTAATCGATCCCCACGGTGTCGCCGATGCTCGCCACGTTGCAGGTGCGGATCAGTCCCCAGCTATCGGCCGCCCACCAACCACTCCGAATCAAATCGATCTCATAGACCGCGTTGCCATCACCGGTCGCTGTCACGAAGTATCGATTTGGGAAGCCGGGCACCACGGCGATATCGACCACCGCATCGATTGCCGAGCCGTCATAGGCGTCGTTGTCGGCCCCGTCCAGCTCCCAGGCATTGAGGATGGTGCCGTCGGCGTCCACCTCGATCAGGTTGTCATCCGCTTCGGTACCACCGTCGCCCTGGTAATCGGGCATGAAAAAGGTATCGGCCACCGGATCGTAGCCTGCACCGGTGCGGTTATCGATGACCGTGGCCCAGCCCGCGTTGAGATCGGACAGCGCGAAGCTGCCGAGCAGCGCGTGCGGCACGGGCCGCTCCACGTCATACACCGTGCCGTCCTCATGGGCGTAGCGCAGCATGTCGCGGCTGGGGTCATAGACCAGGCCGAGGGTATTGCTGCCCCATGTGTTGCTGAAGCTCTCGATCGCGTCTCCCGGCGCCTTGTGGGCGCGGTCCGGCACCACCGCCCGCGAGAGCGTCGCCGAGGGCGTCCAATTCGTGCTGTCGCGGGCCAGCAAGGCCAGCGGCAGCAGCAAAAGACACGTACAAACACCCAACCCGAACTTTTTCATCCTCGCCTCCAGTCGCGACCAGAAAACCGTCGCCATTTCAACACCCGGACATCGCGGTGGCAACCGGCGCCGGATGCTCAACCTCGTCAAACCTCGCCAACGGAAACCCATCGGAAAGCGCATCCGATTATTGGGCCAAAACTGAAGCCGATCAAGCCAAAAAGCTCAGGGTGCGGGCAGCAGGCGCGCCAGAGCGCCGCCGCGGGCGGGCAGCTCGAGCTGGAGGCTGTCGGCGGCGGTGACGTTGCGCTGCTCGCGCAGCAGCTGGCGCGGGTCTTGGCCGCCTGTAATCAGCTCGAGCGCATACTCTCCGGCGCCCAGAAAATCCAGCGCCACCCGGCTGGTCACGCCCCCCTGGGCGCCGGCGATGGCGGCCAGCCACCAGTTGCGGCCGCGGCGGCGGGCCAGCACGGCGTGGCTGCGCGGATCGCCGTCCAGCAGGCGGGTCTCGTCCCAGGCCACCGGCACCGCCGCCAGCAGCTGGCGCACGAAGGGATGCTCGGCGAACAGCGCCCGGTAACCGGCGTCGGCCCGGGCGTCGGCCCGGTCGGCGAAGTGCTGCAGGCCGGACTCGAACAGCACCGCCTGGGCCAGGCTGTGGGCATAGGGCAGCGCGGATTCGCGCAGCGCGTCTTCGCAGACCACCGGGGTGTAGTCCATGGAGCCGACCGCGTTGCGGGCGAAGACGTCGAACAGGTGGGCAGCGGCGTCCGGACGCGGCGCCGATTCCAGCACCCGGAAGTACTCGGCGCCGCGCACCGCCTCGTGGCTCATCAGGTGGGGATAGGTGCGTTGCCAGCCCCGCGGCAGGGTGGCGCCGTGGAAGTTGACCAGCAGCTCGTGCTCGGCCGCGTCGCGCAGGATGCCGAGGTACTGGGCGATGCGCGCCTGCTTGTCGGATTCGAAAAAATCCACCTTGATGCCGGCGATGCCGGTGCGCTGCAGCCAGGCCATCTCCGCGCGGCGCACCGCGCCGTCCAGCATGCGATCGCGCGGGCTGGCCGGGTTGGGGGTGTGCTCGCCGCCGGAGTTGTACCACAGCAGCAGCTCCACCCCGGCAGCCTGCGCCTGCGCGGCCAGGGCGGCCACCGTCTGCTCGGCCTCGGGCCATCGGTCCCAGCCGGCGTCGATCAGCACGTACTCCCAGCCCAGCTCGGCGGCGAAGTCGATGTACTCGGCCTGCAGGGCGGCATCGCCGGTGCCCTGGGTGAACCAGGACCAGGCCACCCGGCCCGGCGCGATCCAGGCGGGCGGCCCGGCCGGCCCGGGCCGGGCCAGATCGTCGACCAGGGTGGACTCGACCACGGTGGCCAGCGGGCCGGCCACCACCACCCGCCAGGGCGTGGCCAGCGGCAACGCGGCGGAGGGCTCCACCGGGGCCTGCGCGTCGCCCTCCTGCTCGACCGGCAGCCGCACCGTGTACAGGCCGCCGTTGGGCTCGGGGCTCAGCCGGGTGGCGCAGTAGCCAGCGTCGAGGTCGGACTCGGTGATCAGCAGCCAATCGTCGCCGCCGGCCACCTCGAACAGGGCCGGGTAGGCCCAGCCGCTGGACTCGGTGGCCGTACCCACCACCACCCGCTGGGGCAGCTGCTCGTAGGTGGCGAAGAACAACACCCCGGCCAGATCGAACGGCGCCATGAAGGCCTCGCCGCCCGGCGGCACGGCGAAGCCGCTGGCCTCGCCGCGCACGGTCACCGGCCCGCTGCCGAGCAGCCGGTAGCGATAGGCGATGCCGTCGTCGTGGGCCCGGAAGATCAGCTCTAGTTCGGCACCGCCGGCGTCGGCCACGGTCAGGACGAGCTCGCGGCCGGACACCCGCCGCTCCCGCCGCTTGCCTGCGGTCATGGTGTACTGCTCGGCCACCGGCCGCCGTTCGATATCGACCAGGCGCAGGTCGCCGACGAAGTCGCCGCGGTCGGTCCGGATACCCAGCGGGCTGTCCTCCAGCAGAACGGCCCCCTCGCGTTCCAGCCGGTACGCCAACCCGGCCAGGGTATCGCCCCCGGTCCCCTCCCCCGCCGCCAGCACCGTCAACACCAGCCGCCCGTCCGGCGAGCGCAGCTGCCAGGGCGCGCCATCGAGCCCGGATTCTCCGCAAGCGGCCGCGACCAGCGTCAGCCAAATCGCCAACACGCGACCAGCGCTCTTTCCCAACTGCAGCTCGGCAGATGCGCGCGTATCCATGGATGAGAATCTCATCACGGCTTGCGCGCGCGGTCCAGCGGCCAGCTGTCCGGCCCGGCGGAGCCGGCGTAAGCGCCGCGGCGGCCGGCGTCGCGGGCGCGGCCGTCGAAGTCGCGGTCGTGATCGCGAAAGACCTCCAGGCCGCTGGTGTCCACACCGCCCAGCAGCGCGCCGGCCAGCGGATGCAGATCGAGCCCGGCGCCGGGCTCGGCATTGGGTGCCACCAGGTGGTCGGCGGCCGCGGCCGGCGCGGCGGTGAAATTGTCGCGCTGCTCGCCGCCCGCGATCAGCGGATCGGCGAACACGGCGTTGCCGGCCACGATCTGGTCGTAGCCCGCAGCCGCGCCCGTGATGCGGATGCCGCGGCCGGCGGCTGCGATGGTGTTGTGGAACACGTGGACGCGCCGGGGCACGTCGTTGTGCGGCTGGATGTGCACCGCCGGGCCGTGCGGATTGACCATGACGTTGTCGTACAGGGCCACATGGCCCTCGCCCTGGAACAGGGCCTCGACCGGGTTGTCCCAGAAGAAGTTGCCGTAGATCAGGTACTGGTCGTCGCTGCCGGGGCCGCTGAGCGGGAAGTGGCCGACCAGCAGATTGGGCCGCGGCATGTCGGCGTTGGCGCCTTGCTGCTTGCTGAAGGTGTTGTGTCGGATCAGGGTGGCGCCCGACAGCGGCATGCCGTCCAGATCGGGCCGCGGGTTCTGGTGCTTGATCTGCATGTTGTAACCCAGGGTGGCCAGCACCGCGTTGTGCTCGACCAGGCCGTCGACGAAGGGCTCCTCGCCGTTGGAGTTGCCCAGGTACAGCCCGGTGCCGCAGCGCTCGATGCGGTTGGCGCGGATCACCCAGCGCCAGGCCGGGCACTTGGTGCTGATGCCGACGGTCTGCTGGCCGGCGTCGTGATCGTGGATGTAGAGGTTTTCGAGCACGATGTGGTGGGCGTAGGCGGCGGTGCCCTCGGCCTTGACCCCGTCGCCGATGTCGCTGAGCCCGTCGAGCTCGAGCCGGCGGATGACCACGTAGCTGGAATCGACGATGCTGACCGTGTTGCGCGCCGAGCTGCCGGTGAACACCGCGGCCGGCCCGCCGGCCGGCCCCTCGATGAAGAAGCAGCGGCCGGCCGTACCGTTCAGGTCGCGGATCGGCAGGCCCCTGTCGTAGGTACCGGCCGCCAGCCGCAGCGTATCGCCGGGGGCCAGCTCGGCCAGCCGCTGGCGGTAGTCCTCCGGCCCGGCCTCGACGACGCTGCCGCCAGCGCCGTCACCGCAGAAGCGAAACCGTTCGGGCACCCCGTCCGGGGCGATCCCGCCATCGGGCTCGCCGCCGTCGCCGTCGATGCCATCGAGCGGACCGCCGCCGTCGGCCCCGTCCGCCAGCCCTCCGTCGAATCCGTCCGCCGGGTCGCCACCGGCACCATCGCCGGATCCACCGTCGCCGGCGGTCCCGTCCTGGCCTGCCGCGGCATCGCCCGCACCAGCGCCTCCGTCATCGGCCCAGGACGCGACCGTGCCGGTGCTGCAGGCCCCGATATGCAAGGCCAGGACCAGAACCGGACCGGTCCACCAGCACGTCTCGCCCAAACTCCGCCCTGCCCCGTTCATGACCACTCCCATGCCGGCCTCCACCGACCGCAGCCGGTTCCCGGCTGCGGCTCGGGAGCATCATAGTCGCGCCGGCGCAACTCCGGCAAGCGCTACGGGCCGCTGCCCGGCGTCGCCGAGTCATTCTGACCATACCGGAATGCCCCTCCGCCGCGATGCCTGGCAGAGAGGCCATTGGGCAAGATAAGCCCTCGTAAAAGCTAATCTTTACAGAAGACAAAATTTATCCTTTTGCCGCGTTTTTCGGTTGACTTTGGAAGATCGAAAAGCCAAGATAACTCCGCACTCGGAGCCGACCCGAAAGGGGAAAATCATGACAGAATCGAACACTAGCGCCACGGAAAGCGAGGCGGCGCCGGTCCGCAGCCCGCGCGCCAAGACCTGCCGCCAGGTCGAGCAGCTGTGCGCTGAGTCGATCAGCGAATGCTTCCAGTGTCTCAAGTGCAGCGCCGGCTGTCCCATGGCCGAGCACGTGGACCTGCCGCCGGCCAAGATCATGCGCCTGCTGCAGCTCGGCCAGCTCGACGAGGTGCTGCACTCGGAAGCCATCTGGATGTGCGCCGGCTGCCTGACCTGCTCGACGCGCTGCCCCAACGAGATCGACATCGCCCACGTGATGGACCGGCTGCGCCATGAAGCCATCGCCCGCGGCATCGAGCCGCCGCGCGAGCGCATCGCCGGCTTCCACCGCAGCTTCCTCAAGTCGGTGCGCCGCCACGGGCGCAACTTCGAGTCCGGCTCGCTGGCGGGCTATGCGCTGAAGAACGGCCAGCTGATGAAGAACATGGGCCTGGGCATGACCATGTTCTTCAAGGGCAAGCTGCCGGTGCTGCCGCAGAACGTCTCCGGCCGGGCCGCCATCCGGCGTATGTTCGAGCACCACCAGCGCAAGCTGGCCGAGAAGAAGGAGTCCTGAGCATGCTGGAACTGGGTTACTTCCCGGGCTGCTCGCTGCACAAAGCCTCGCGCAACTTCGACGAATCGGTGGAGAAGCTGTTCAACCGGCTGGACATCCGGCTGACCGAGCTCGACGACTGGAACTGCTGCGGGGCCAGCTCGGGCCACTTCACCGACGATGAGCTGGCCCTGGCGCTGGCCGCCCGCAATCTGGCGCTGGCCGAGGAGCAGGGCCAGCACACCGTGTTCGCCCCCTGCGCCGCATGCTACAACCGCCTGCTTTCATCCAATCATGTCATGGCCAACAAGGAGCCGGGCTTCGAACAGGCCAACGAGCTGATGGCGCCGCAGGCCTACCACGGCACGGTCAGCGTGCGCAATCTGCTCGACGTGCTGATGCGCGAGGTGGGCCCCTGGGAGCTGGCCCGCCAGTGCCAGCTTCAGCTCTCCGGCATCCGGGCTGCGGCCTACTACGGCTGTCTGCTGGTACGCTCGCCCGGGGTGGAGTACTTCGAGGACCGCGAGAACCCCACCTCCATGGAACAGCTGCTCGAGGCAGTCGGGGCCGAGACGGTGGATTGGCCGGTCAAGACCGAGTGCTGCGGCGCCTCGCTGGCGGCCACCGAAGACGAGATCACCAACCCCTGGAACGCCCGGCTGGTCGACTTCGCCAAGAAGGCCGGCGCCAACTGCATCGTCACCGCCTGCCCGCTGTGCCAGACCAACCTGGACATGGTGCAGTGGCGCCAGCGGAAGCAGGGCCGGTCGGCCGACATGCCGGTCTTTTTCCTGAGCGAGCTGCTGGCGCTGGCGCTGGGCGCCAAGATCGGTCGCCGCGAGTGGCGCAAGCACTTCGTGCGGCCGGAGAACCTGTTGCGTGAACTGTCGATCGAGGCGCAGGCCTGAGGCCGGCGTCCGGCTCGAGGGATTGCTGGGATGCAGACGAAGATGCTGACGGAAGACACCTACATGGACGCCATTGAGCGCGAACGGGCGCTGGCCGAGGTGGCCACCCAGAGCGCAGCCACCGCCAAGTGGCTGGGCCAGCTGATCGAACGCGCCGAACGCCTGACCGGTGAAGGCAACGCCTACGGCGAGCTGTACACGCCTCGCCAGTACGGCCTGGCGGTGGCCCCCATCGTGGCCCGCGAGGTCATCCGGGCCCGCGTGCTGGCCGCTTGCCGCGACCGCGGCCTGACCCTGGTCGAGATCGCCGAGAAGATCCAGCTGCCCCCGATGGAGGTGGTGCCCCACATGGTGGCCCTGCGCCGGCGCGGCCAGCTGCTGCTCGAGCGGGTGGAAGAAGAAACCACGCCGGTCTACAAGACGGCCGAGCAGGGAGACGCGTCATGAGCGAGGAACAGGTCGGAGCCGTCCTGGTCGTCGGCGGCGGCATCGGCGGCATGCAGACGTCGCTGGACTTGAGCTCCGCGGGCTTCAAGGTCTACCTGGTCGAGCGCGGGGTCAACATCGGCGGCACCATGTCGAAACTCGACAAGACCTTCCCGACCAACGACTGCGCCATGTGCATCATGTCGCCCAAGATCGTCGAGGTGGGCCGCGAGCCCAACATCGAGATCCTGGCCAACGCCGAACTCGAAGCGCTGGAGGGCGAGCCCGGTCACTTCAAGGCCAAGGTGGTCAAGAAGTCCGGCTACGTCGATCCGGACAAATGCACCGGTTGCGGTCTGTGCACCCAGGTCTGCCCGGTGGAGGTGCCCAGCGAGTACAACCAGGGCACCACCCCGCGGCCGGCGGTGTTCATCAACTACGGCCAGGCCATCCCCTCGACCCACCAGGTCGACCGCCGCTTGCCCCCCTGCGCCGAGGCCTGCCCGGTCCACCTGGATATCCGCGAGTGGGTGGGGCTGATCGCCGAGGGCCGCTACGCCGAGTCGCTGGCGCTGATCCGCGAGAAGCTGCCGCTGCCCGGCGTCATCGGTCGCATCTGCGACCACCCCTGCGAGCAGGCCTGCCTGCGCGGTGAGCTGGTCGAGGACCCCATCTCCATCTGTGCCCTGAAGCGCTTCGTCGCCGACGTCGAGCGCGACTCGGGCGAGACCGCACCGCTGCCCGAGCGGGCGGCATCGACCGGCAAGAAGATGGCCGTTGTCGGCGCCGGGCCGGCTGGGCTCAGCACGGCCTGGGAGCTGGCGCTGCGCGGCCACGCCGTGACCATCTACGAGGCCAACCCCAAACCGGGCGGCATGCTGCGCTACGGCATCCCGGCCTACCGCCTGCCGCGCGAGGTGCTCGACGAGGAAATCGGCCGCATTCTCGAGCTGGGCGTCGACCTGCAGTGCAACAAGCGGCTGGGCGAGGATCTGTCGCTCGACGACCTGCGCTCGCAGTACGACGCGGTCTTCCTCAGCACCGGCCTGCACCTGAGCCGGTCGCTGCCGTTGGAGCACATCGACGCGCCCGAGGTCATGCTGGGGGTGGACTTTCTGCACCGGGTCAACGCCGGTGACGAGGTTGAGCTGGGCGAGCGGGTGGTGGTCATCGGCGGCGGCAACGTGGCGGTCGACGTGGCCATGACCGCCCGCCGGCTGGGCGCCGGCGACGTGCAGATGATCTGCCTCGAGGCCCGTGACGAGATGCCGGCCCACGAGTGGGAGATCCGCCAGGCCTTCGAGGACGGCATCCGGGTCGACTACTCATGGGGGCCGCTGGCCATCCAGACCGAGGGCGCCCGGGTCACCGGGCTGCAGAGCCAGCGCTGCGTGTCGGTCTTCGATCCGCAGGGATTTTTCAACCCGTCGTTCGACGGCGCCGCCAAGCGGACCTTCCCGGCCGAAAACATCATCGTGGCCATCGGCCAGGGCTGCGACCTGGGCTACCTCGAAGGCCAGAACGACGTGCACAAGTCCAAGCGCGGCCTGCTGCAGGCCGACATGCGCACCTTGCAGACCGATGCCCCCAGCGTGTTCGCCGGCGGCGACGCCTGCCACGGACCGGCCTCGGCCATCAAGGCCATCGCGGCCGGCCAACGGGCGGCCGAGTCCATGGACCGCTACGTCAAAGGCGAGGATTTGTGGGCGGGGCGCACCGAGCCGCCGCTGGACGTGGTCGACAACCTCAAGACCCACTACCAGCCCCGCCGCCGCCAGCCCACCCGGCAGCTGCCGCCAGCCACCCGGGTGCACGAGTTCAACGAGATCGACTCCGGCTTCAACGAGCAGACCGCCCGCCACGAGGCCGAGCGCTGCTTGAGCTGCCGCCAATGCCTGGGCTGCCGCCTGTGCGAGGACGCCTGCGAGGCGGATGCCATCGACTTCAGCCGCCATCCCAGCGAGCATCTGCTGGACGTGGGCTCGGTCATTTTGGCCCCCGGCATCAAGGGCTGCGACCCCACCGAGCGCAGCGAGTACGGCTACGGCCGCTTCGCCAACGTGGTCACCAGCATCGAGTTCGAGCGCATGCTCAGCGCCACCGGTCCCTACACCTCGATGGTGCTGCGCTCATCGGACGGCCAGACGCCCAAGAAGGTGGCCTGGATCCAATGCGTCGGCTCGCGCGATCGGAATCACGATTTCTGCTCCTCGGTCTGCTGCATGTACGCCATCAAGGAAGCCATCATCGCCAAGGAGCACCAGGAGGTCATCGAGCCGACGATCTTCTACATGGACATCCGGGCATACGGTAAGGGTTTCGACCAGTACTACGAGCGGGCCAAGGAGCACGGCATGCGCTTCGTCCGCTCGATGCCGTCCAAGATCGTCGAGGATCCGGACACCAAGAATCTGACCATCACCTACATCGACGAAAGCGGCCACAAGCAGCAGGAAGAGTTCCAGATGGTGGTGCTGTCGGTGGGGCTGCGGCCGGCCGACGGAGTGCACGATCTGGCCCGGCGGCTGGGGGTCGACGTCAACGAGCACGGCTTCGTGGCCTCTGACCCGCTCAACCCGATGAAGACCACTCGCGACGGCATCTACGTCTGCGGCGCTTTCCAGGCGCCCAAGGACATCCCCGAGACGGTGGCCCAGGCCAGCTCAGCCTCGGCCATGGCCGCCGCCCACACCCACCTGGGACGCAACAGCTGCATCCACGTACCGGAGCTGCCGCCCGAGCAGAACGTCGCGGACCAAGAACCGCGCATCGGGGTGTTCGTCTGCCACTGCGGGGTCAACATCGGCTCTGTCGTCGATGTGCCCGAGGTGGTCGAGTACGCCACCGGGCTGCCCAACGTGGTCCACGCCGAGGACAACCTGTTCACCTGTTCGCAGGATACGCAGGAGAAGATGAAAGAAGTCATCCGCGAACACGAGCTCAACCGGGTGATCGTCTCATCCTGCTCGCCGCGCACCCACGAGGGGTTGTTTCAGCTGACCCTGCGCCAGGCCGGGCTCAACCCCTACCTGTTCGAGATGGCCAACATCCGCGATCAGTGCTCCTGGGTCCACCAGCGCGACAAACGGGCGGCCACCGACAAGGCCAAGGACCTGGTGCGCATGGCAGTGGCCGAAGCCGCCTTGCTGCACGGGCTGGAGCAGCGCGAGGTCGAGATCGACCACCACACCCTGATCATCGGCGGCGGCCTGGCCGGCCTGAGCGCCGCCCGGCAGCTCGCGGCCCAGGGCTTCAGCTCGACCATCGTCGAACGCGACGAGCAGCTCGGCGGCAACATGCGCCACGTGCGCCAGACCATCGACGGCACCGATGTCCAGACCGAGCTGGCCGCCCTGATCGAAACGGTCGAGCGAGACGAACTCATCGAGACCATCACCAGCGCCGAGGTGGTCGATTTCGAAGGCGCCAAGGGCAACTTCAAGACCACCGTCCGCTACAAGAACGGCGGCGAACAGAACAAGGAGATCGAGCACGGGGTGACCATCGTGGCCACCGGCGCCCGCGAGCGCAAGCCGACCGGCGAGTATCTGTACGGCGAGGACGATGCGGTGCTCACCCAGCAGGACTTCGACGAACGGTTCGCGGAGCTGGACTTCGATGCCATCGACCGGGTGACCATGATCCAGTGCGTGGGCTCGCGCATCCCCGAGCGGCCGGCCTGCAGCCGCATCTGCTGCTCGGTGGCGGTCAAAAACGCCATCGCCCTCAAGAAGCGCCGGCCGGAGATCGACGTCAACATCATCGCCCGCGACGTGCGCACCTACGGGCTGCTCGAGCAATACTACACCGAGGCCCGGCGACTCGGGGTGCGCTTCACCCGCTACGATCCGGAGGCGCCGCCCGAGGTCAGCCGCAGCGGCGACCGGCTGCAGGTTGCGGTGCTCGACAAGGTGCTCGGCGAGCGGGTCTCCTTCGACACCGATCTGCTGCTGCTGTCCTCGGCCATCATCCCCGAAGACGACACGGCCGTGGCCAAGCTGATGCGCCTGCCGCGCACCATGGACGGCTTCTTCCTCGAAGCCCACCAGAAGCTTGGCCCGGTGGACTTGGCGGTCGACGGCATTTTCCTGGCCGGTATGGCCCACGGGCCCAAGCTGCTCAGCGAGACGGTCGCCCAGGCGGCGGCCGCCGTGTCGCGGGCCTCGACCGTGCTGTCGAAGGAAAAGCTCAAGGCCAGCGGCGTGGTCTCACAGGTCGATCCGGACCGCTGCGCGGTCTGCCTCAACTGTGTGCGTGTCTGCCCTTACGGGGTCCCGCGCGTCGGCGACCAGGGCACCGCCGAGATCGATCCCATCCAGTGCCGCGGCTGCGGCAGCTGCGCCTCGGACTGCCCGGGCCGGGCCATCCAGCTGCTCCACTTCACCGATGACCAGTTGGCCGCCAAGAGCCAGGCCTTGACCAAGGGAGAGTGCGATGAGCGGGTTTGAACCCCAAGTCGTGGCCTTCTGCTGCAACTACTGCTCCTACACGGCCGCCGATCTGGCCGGTTCGATGCGGCTCGACTACCCGACCAACATCAAGATCATCCGGGTGCCCTGCTCGGGCCGCATCACGCCAATCACCCTGCTGGGCGCATTCGAGGCCGGCGCCGACGGGGTCTACGTGGCCGGCTGCCTGGACGGTGACTGCCACTTCATGGAAGGCAACTTCCGCGCTAAGCAGCGGATGCGCTTCACCAAGGACCTGGTGGCCCAGGCCGGCCTGAACCCGGAGCGGATCGAGATGTTCCAGGTCGAGGCCTCCAACGGTCCCGGCTTCGCCGAGGTGGCCAAGGATTTCACCGAGCGCATCCGCGAACTCGGGCCGACCCCGATTCGCACCGGCCAGGGGACCGAGTGGCCGTCGCCGCAAGAAAATGCAAAAGCCGATCCGACCGAGACAGTCGCTGAGAAAAAGGCCGCCAGCGCCTGAGATACAGGCCGGCGGACTGCGATAACCCGAACCAGACGAGGCACAGGCGATGATCATTGGCGATCTGAAACCGATGGAGGAGATCGAATCCAGCATCGAGGACGCGGACAAGGTGCTCGTGCTGGGCTGTCGCGGCTGCGTGACGGTATGCGCCGTGGGCGGCGAAAAGGAAGTGGCCGTGCTGGCTTCCCAGTTGCGCATCCAGGACAAGGCCAAGGGCCGCAAGCGCGAGATCGTGGAGCACACCATCGAGCGCCAGTGCGACGCCGAGTACATCGAGCCCATCCTGAACAAGGTCAAGGGAGTGGACAAGGTGTTGTCGCTGGCCTGCGGGGCCGGCGTGCAGTACGTGGCCGAGCTCGGCCTGCCCACGCCGGTGGTGCCCGGCATCAACACCACTTTCATCGGCGTCAATCTCGGTGACGGCCGCTGGGCCGAGCGCTGCCAGGCCTGCGGCAATTGCGTGCTCGAGATCACCGGTGGCATCTGCCCCATCGCCCGTTGCTCCAAGAGCCTGTTCAACGGCCCCTGCGGCGGTTCGGCCGACGGCAAATGCGAGATCGACCCCGATACCGATTGCGCCTGGCAGCTGATCTACGACCGCCTCAAGGCGATCGGCAAGCTGGAGAACATGGAGCGCGTCATCCCGGCCCGTTCTTGGGCCACCAGTCGCGACGGCGGTCCCCGCATCCGGGTCCGCGAAGACCTCCGCGACATCGCCAGGGAGGAAGGCTGATGAGCGACAACGGACTGAAAAGCGGGAGCAACATCGAGCAGCTCTTCGCCAAGGGCGAGTTCGTGGTCACCGGCGAGTGCGGCCCGCCCAAAGGCGCCGACGTCGACGCGGTACACAAGAAGGCCGAGCACCTCAAGGGATACGTGGATGCGGTCAACATCACCGACAACCAGACCGCCATCGTGCGCATGAGTTCGATCGCCGCCGCCAAGGTGCTGCTCGACATGGGCCTCGAGCCGGTGATGCAGATGACCTGCCGCGACCGCAATCGGATCGCCATCCAGTCGGATGTGTTCGGCGCGGCCGCGCTGGGCCTCAAGAACATGCTCTGCCTGTCGGGCGACCACCAGAAGTTCGGCAATCATCCCGAGGCCAAGAACGTCTACTGCCTCGACTCGATCCAGCTGATCGACGTGGTGCGCCGGCTGCGCGACGAGGGCCGGGTCATCTGCGGCGACGAGATCGAGGGCCGACCCGCGATGTTCATCGGTGCGGCCGCCAACCCCTTCGGCGACCCCTTCGACTTTCGCGTCCAGCGCCTGGCCAAGAAGGTCGAGGCCGGCGTCGACTTCATCCAGACCCAGTGCATCTACAACA
>CAYVQE010000154.1:0-13560 GCA_964454005.1 uncultured Myxococcales bacterium | reverse complement strand
GGCCGGCACCAGCGAGCCGCCGCTGCCGCCGCCGCCCGAGCGGCCGGGCAGCGAGCCGGCTGCTGCGGCCGGCACCAGCGAGCCGCCGCCGCCGCCCAAACAGGCTGCTGGACCAGCACAGCCGGACATCGCCCCGGAGCCGGACCTACCCGACGACATCTTCTCCTCGCCGACCAAGGTGGGGCCGCCGCCGACCGCGGATGGCTCCGGCGAGCTACCGCTGCCGCCGCCACCGCCGCCGCCCCCGGCCGCTGCTGCAAAAAAACAGCCGGCCCCGGCGCAGGACGAGCCGCCGGCCGCCGGCGGCCCGGCGCCGATGAGCGATGGCCCGACCCAGCCGGCTGCCGGTGAGGCGGGGTTGGGCGAAGACCTGTTCGACGACCTCGACGCCGCGGTCGACTCGAGCTTCGCGCCGGTCGGTGGCGCCGGGGCGGCGGCCGCAACCGACGCCCAGGCCACCGCGCCGGCCACGCCGCCGGCTGCGCCGGAAGCCATCGCGCTCGACGAATCGGACGCGGCCCCAGCGGCGGCGCCCAGCTCGGCTGCGGACTTCATGGCCGAGGCGGCCGAGGCCAACACGCCGGACGCGGCGGCTGCGTCCCAGCCGCCGGAGGCCGGGGCCAGCGATCCCCTTGGCGGGCTGGAACTCGATTTGCCCGAGACCCAGCAGCCGGAAGCTCCGGCTTCGCCCGCGCCGGGTGCGACCTCCGATCCGTTCGCCGACCTCGATCTCGACGCCCCTCCAGCTGTAGCGCCACCGGATGACGCAGCCCCGTCCGGACCCGACTCCGAGGCGGCTGCGGCGTCCGGGCAGGCCCCGGCAGCGGCCAGCGATCCGTTCAGCGGCATCGATCTCGACACCGATGCGCCGGCCAGCCCGGACCAATCCGCCGGGCCGCCGGCCACCGGATCGCAGAGCGATCCGTTCTCCGACATCGACGTGTCCCAACCGGCCGCAGCCGCCGGAGCGGCGGCGGAGGCCGGCGGAGCGGCGGCGGAGGCCGGCGGCGACGATCTGTTCGCCGATCTCGGCGATCCCTTCGCCGGGGTCGAGGGTGCCACCCAGGCGGGCCCGCCGCCGCTGCCCGGCGGCCAGCCCGACAGCCAGCCCGATAGCCCAGCCGGCGGCCCACCCGGCGGACCGTCCGGCGAAACAGCGCCCGGTGCGGCCGCCGACCTGTTCAGGCCCGACGAGATGGGCGGGGCGGGGCCGGCCACCGACCCGGCGGCCGGCGGGCCGGCGAGCGGTGAGCCGGCTGCCGCTGCCGATCCCTTCGCCGCGCTCGAGTCCGGCGCACCGGCCGACGGTGGCGGCGACTTCGATCCCGGCGTGGGCCACGATCCGTTCTCCAGCCTGGAGACCGACGACGGCGAGGCGATGGAGACCGACACGGCCGGCGAAGGCCTGTCGATGGACGCCGACGGCCAGCTGACCGGGGACGCGGCGCCCCCGCCGCCGCCGCCGACCAAGACCGTCGGGCCGGCCGCCGACGAAGAGCCGGCCCCGGCGGTGGTGCAACGGCCGGCCGGGCCGCCGCCGATGGTCGAAGGGCCGACCGGCGAGTCCCAGCCGCAAGCGCGGACCTCCTTGCCGGTCAAGATCGGCTTCGGCCTGCTGCTGGTGCTGCTGGCTCTGTTCGGCTTCGTGGTCTTCCGCCACGGGGGCAAACCCGATCTGACCCGCGGGTCGACCTATGTCGAGGCGTTCACCGGCCAGACCGGCGTCGAGCAGGTCGCCGGTGACCTGCTCGCCGAACAAGTCGCCACCACCGCCTACCGCAACAGCGACGGCCACCGGCTGGTGGTGCTTTGGGGCCAGGTGCACAACACCAGCGACCAGCCCAAGAGCGCGGTGGCGGTCACCGGCAAGCTGCTCGACGACGAGGAGCGGGTGCTCGGCGAGTTGACCGTGCCGGCCGGAGTGACCTTCGCCCCCGAGGGCGTCTTCGCCATGACCGACGCCCAGGCGGTCGGCGACGCCTACCGCGCCCGCTACGCCGATGTGGAGCAGAAGATCGAACCCGGCGCCCGGTTGCCCTTCATGGTGGTCATGTTCGATCACCCCGACCGGCTCGACGGCCTGCGGGTGCGGATCGTGGCCGCCGCGACCCGGGAACCGCTGAGCGGGCTGCCGCCCCCGGCGCCCGAGCCGGCCGCTGCCGCGGTCGAGGGCGAGCCGGGGCTGGCTCCGGTGGCCATCCCGGCGGCCGCCCCCGAGCGGCCCGCCAGGCGCCGCGGGCGGGCCGGGGCGGAGGATCGATCCGGCGCCGAGCGCGTCCGGCGCGGCGATCGGGTGCGGTTGCAACCGGCCGGCAAGCCCCCGGCCAATCCGTGATGGGCCCCGCCGAGGACGAACGCGTCAAGCCGCTGCTGCGGCGGCTCAAGGCACTGCCCGAGACCGCCATGCGGCAGCGGGTGATCGGCGAGCAGCTGAGCCGGCGCTCGCCGGCCGAGGTGCTGGACTTCTTGTGCGCGCTGCTGCGCGGCGCGGAGCAGCGGCGGGTGGATTACCTGATCGGGCGCGAGGCGGTCACCGGCTGGGTCCTGGCCGCCCAGCAGGAGGGGCCGGTCTACGAGCTGCTGGCCGAGGTCTACCGCCTGGCCCGGGAGGCCGACGAGCAGGGCGTGACCCACCTGTTGATGATGGCCACGCCGGCCCGCGGTCCGGTCGCGCCGGAGCACGCACCGGGCGATTTGGATCTCGGCCGCCTGCCGCTGGGCTCGCGCAAGTTCATGGCCCGCGGTCACGATCGCAACCACCTCGAACGACTGCTGCTCGATCCGGACCCGGCCGTGGTGCGCAATCTGCTGCGCAACCCCAATTTGCTCGAGCGCGACGTGCTCAAGCTGGCCGCCCGCCGGCCGGTGCGCGACGAGGTGCTGCGCGAGATCTACGCCTCGCGGTGGGGCGAGCGGTACGCGATTCGGTTGGCGCTGGCCTGCAACCCCTACACCCCGACCGACCTGGTGCTGAAGCTGCTGGGCTTCTTGATGCGCCGCGATCTGCGCATGGTGGCCAACGACGCCACCCTGCATCCGCTGGTCCGGGCCGAGGCCCGGCGCCAGCTGCAGCAACGCCGGCCGCAGCCGAAGAGTTGAGCCCGGGTGCAGGCTCAGCCCTCGGTGGCCTCGTCCTCGTCGATCTCGCGCTGGGCCTCCTGGGGCGGCTTGCGCCAGCGCACGATCTGCCGGCCCAGGCTGTTGGCGATCTGGGGCAGCTTGCTGGTGCCGAAGATGAACAGCACCACGATCAGGATCAGCACCAGGTCGGCGAAGCCGGGCATGGTCGCGCTGCCGGGCCGCTGCCCCGGCGGATCAGTAGTCGAAGCCGAGCTTGAAGTTGAACATGCTCAGCCCGTCGAGGGTGAAGGTGCCCTCGGCCACCACCTGGAAGATGAAGGTGGTCAGCCGCAGGCCGACGAAGAAGCGGTGGTACATGTTGTCCTGCCAGTTGACCTCGTTGAACACCCAGTTGGTGAAGCTGCCGTCGCTCTGGGGGGCGATGGTCACGTGGGATGAGGCGTGGATGAACAACATGTTGTAACCGGCATAGGGCGTCAGCGCCAGCATGCCGCCAAGGCCGAAGGCCTTCGACAGCGAGACGTCCCAGCCCCCGCTGGTCAGCTCGAACTCCTTGGCGCCGACGGTGTGGTTGATGGCCATGCGCACGGCCAGGTCCGGAATGTAGTGGAAGCCCTCGTTGAGCGCCCATTTGAGTTCGGCGCCGATGCTGAACAGCTCGCTATCCGGAATGTAGGCCAACTGGGTGCCCAACTCGAACGAGAAGGGCAGGCCCTTGCGCAGGTGCAAACGCGGAATGAACAGCACCGAGGCCGGGTCGCCCTCGGTCGGGATGGTCCAGAAGTCCTCGTCTTGGCTGATCGGCACCACCGTTCCCTCGAAGGCGAAGGTGAAGCCGTTGAGCCCCAGCGTCTCGGCCGGCGCCAGTATCACCGGAGCGGTGATCTGGCCCAGCTCGCCCATCAGGTTCTCGAAGTGCTGCTGGGCGCAGGCTGTATCGCAGCTGTCCGACAGGTAGCGACCCAGCATCAGGTCATAGCGGTTCGCCCGGGCCGGGCCAGCCAGCAGCAGACCGCTGAGCAGCAGCAACACAAGGGCCAGTCGTCGGGTGCTCATGAGCGCAACCTTTCGGCGATACGGGGTATGCTCGATTCGCCTTGTTTTGCCGATACCTAGCATCACGGCCGCGAAGCTGTCAAGGTTTTTGACCGCATCGCGATGGCGGCGCTATACCATTCCTCCGCAGAAACTGCTTCGATAGCGTATACAGCTCTGGTGGAATGGTACTGCTCTTGGCTTTGGTTGCGGCGGTAGCAGCGCTGTGATGGGGTGCGAACGATGAACCTTACTGCCATGATCCTGGCGGCCGGCTTCGGCACCCGGCTGCGGCCGCTGACCGACGAGCTGCCCAAGCCCTTGATACCGGTGGCCAACCGGCCGCTGCTGGCCTGGTGTCTCGACCGGCTGCAGGCCGCCGGGGTGCGCCAGGTGGTCATCAACCTACACCACCTGGGCGACGCCATCCCGGCCGCGCTGGGCGACGGCGGTGCCTGGGGCCTGCGCATCCACTGGTCGTCGGAGGAGGCCATCCTGGGCACCGGCGGCGGATTGGTGCGCGCCCGCGGGGCGCTGGGCGATGGATCGTTTTTCCTGCTCAACGGCGACGTGCTCAGCGCGGTCGACCTGGAGGCGGTGCTCGACTTCCACCGCCGGCTCGGCGCGGCGGCCACCATGGTGGTCCGGCCGCTGCCGGCCGGCGCCGACTTCACCCCCTTGGGCTGCGATGCCGCCGGGAGGCTGGTGGCCTTCAAGGGCATCGAGCGGCCGGCCCGCGGTGCGGTGCGGCCGTGCATGTTCTGCGGGCTGCACGTGCTGGAGCCGGCGGTGTTCGACCACTTGCCACCCCGCGGTTTCGCCTGCGTCAACGATCGCGGCTACGCCGGCATGCTGCGGGCCGGCCTGGAGGTCGGCGCTTACCTGTACACCGGCCCCTGGTTCGATCTGGGCACCCCGGCGCGCTACCTGGCGGCCTCGGCCGCGGTGCTCGAGGGCCGCGCCCGCCTGCCGGGTTTCGCGCCGCCGGCCGGTGGTGTGTTGGTCGACCGCGGCGCCGCGGTGGCCGCGTCGGCCGAGCTGCGCGGTCCGCTGGCGGTGGGGGCCGGCTGTCGGATCGAGCCGAACGCCGCGGCGGCCGATGCCGTGCTGTGGCCCGGATCGCGGCTGGCCGCCGGCCAGCGGCTGCGGGCGGCGGTGCTGACACCCCACCACCGGGTGCTGCGATCACCTGACTCCGAAGCCTGACGGTCAGTGGGACGGTCTTACAGGGAATCGATGCGGACCAGGGCCACGGTGACGTTGTCGACGCCGCCGGCGCGGTTGGCCGCGGCGATAAGCTCGCTGCTGGCCTTTTCGAGATCGCTGCTCTGGTTGACGATGTCGAGCATCTCGGCGTCGGAGATCATACCGTTGAGCCCATCCGAGCAGGCCAGCAGGATGTCACCCGGCTGCAGCACGTGGCGCGACAGGTCGACCAGCACGGAGTCCTTCATCCCCAGCGCCCGGACGATGACGTTCTTGTGGGGGAAGTTCTCGATTTCCTCGTCGGTCAGCTTCTTGGCCTTGATGTAGTCGTTGAGCAGCGAGTGGTCCTCGGTCACCAGCGAAATCTTGCCGTTGCGGATCAGGTAGACGCGCGAGTCGCCGACGTGGGCCACCAGGGCGTGGCCGTCGATCAAGTGCATGCCGGCCACCGTGGTGCCCATGCCCCGGTAGCGCGCCTCGCGCTGGGCCGCCTCGTGGATGCGCAGGTTGGCCAGCTTGACGGCCATGATGAACCGGTTCTCGTCGTAGGGCCGGTTCTTGTCCATCTTGTAGGGCCAGGTGATCTCCTCGTCCTGGCGGGTGGCCTTGAAGAAGTTCTGAATGGCCTCGATCGCGATCTGCGATGCGATCTCGCCCGAGCTGTGGCCGCCCATGCCGTCGGCGACCACGAACAGGCTCTCCTCGGGCAGCAGCAGCAGGTTGTCCTCGTTGTGGGTCCGTTTTATGCCCACATTGGTTTCGCCTGCTGTTGTCAGGGCCAGCGCCATGCCGTGCTTCGCTCCCGGGTCGAGGTGACGTCGATCACACTTCGCATATCAAATCAAGGTGCTGGGTGTCAAGAAGGCCGCCGCCGGGCGGATTGCGGTTCCCGACGGCGGCTTGCCATCGGTGCCGCCGAGCGGTTATTCCTGGGTGCTGCGGGAAAGACGAGGTGTGCCATGGCCGATGAACCGTTCGATCCCCGAGACCGCCCGCCGGACGCCGGCGCCCACCACGACCGCCGCTTGCGGTCGGTGACCGATCTGCTGGAGCGGCGCCTGGTGCGCGAGGATGACGATCCCAGGCTGGCGGCGGTGGCCTGTGCCCTGTGGCACGTGTACTACCGCACCGCGCGACCGGCCGTGCAGCGACCCGCGATCTATGCCGCGGCGGCGCATTACTGCGCGGTGCGGCTGCACGGCCGCCGGGTCACCCAGGCGGCGCTGGCGCGGCGCTATGGCGTGTCCAGCGGGTCGGTCGGTCGGGTGGCGCGGCAGATGCGGCCGCTGGTCGACGAGCTGGCCTCGCTGACCGCCTCCGAACGGTCCGGTGCCGAAGGCCTGGCCGGGCTGCCCCGGGTCGAGGAGCGCTGGCTGGTCGGTATCCGCCGGCCGGGCTTTGTGGTCGAGCGGCCGCAGCCCTGCCAACCCCGGGTGCTGCTGTGCGTCGACCCAGGCCGCGACCTGGTGCTGGGCGCCGAGCTGTCGGCCGGCCCGAATGGGCTGGCCGAGGCGGCCGGGCAGCTCGAGCGCATCCTGGCCGAGCCGGCGGTGGGCCTACCGCGGCTGCCCGCCCAATTGGCCGTCGACGATCCGGCCCTGGGCGAGGCGCTGGCCCCGCTGGCCGGCGCTCTGGGCATCCGGCTGGAGCGCGGCCCGGCCGCTCCGCTCGACCGCGTGATCGAGCACATGCGTCAGTTCGACACACCGGAGGTGGAGCCGACCTATCTCGGCGGGCCCGGCGCCGACGCCGCCGCGGTCGGGTGGCTGTTCGAGGCTGCTGGCCGGCTGGCCGCCGCCGGCTGCTGGCACCGGGTGGCGGACTCCGACGGGCTGGAGGTCCACCTCGACGGGCTGGCCGGGGCGGCGCCCTGCGTGGCCCTGACCGGAGCCGGCGGCCTGAGCGAGGGGGCGCTGGTGTTCGCCGACCGCGCCGCCTTCGCCGAGACGGTGGCGGGGACGGCGGCCGATGAGGAAAGCCACTGGCCGCGCGCCGGCACGCTGTCGCTGAACTACGAGGCCGGCTGCGATCTGCCCGAGGAGATGCGGCGCGAGGTGATGCGCCACGGCTGGCCGGTCTGCGATGCCCGGCACTTTCCGATCATCTCGCGGCTGGCCGCTCCGGGCAGCATCGAGCCGTGCGACGGCGAGGACTACCGGCGGGCCGCGCTGGGCATCGCCGCGGCCACCGCGGCCCTGACCGGACCGGCCCCGCCGGATGCCGCGCACCGCCGCCGGGAGGTGCATTTTCAGCTCGGCGGCCGCAGCTGGCGCGGTCGCGTCGAGCTGCATCCCGGGCCGTTCTGAGCGTTGCAGCGGATGCGGCGATCCCGGGGGGGGCGTCGGCATTTGCGTTCGGCCGCAGGGAGGCTCTAACGTGGCGGACGGAGCTGGCGCCCGACCGCGGTCGGTCGCGCCCGGGCTCCGGCGAGGAGGCAGCTCGATGCTCAAGGCGGGCATTTTCCTGGATACCGAGAATCTGAGCCACTGCGGCGGCTGGGGCATGAACGTCGAAATCCTGCGCCGCCTGTGCGAGGCCCAGGGCACGGCGGTGGTGCGCGCCAACGCCTACGTGGCCGTCGACGAGCAGCGCGAGCGTGACCCGCAACACCTCGACTACGGCCGCAAGAAGCAGGGCTTCCGGGCGGCGCTGCGCCGGGCTGGCTTCCACGTGGTGACCAAGCCGGTTCGCCGCTGGCACAACACCGACGGCAGCACCAACACCAAGGCCGACGCCGACATCGACATCGCCGTCGACGCCATGCTGCAGGCGCAGAACCTGGATCGCATCCTGCTGGGCACCGGCGACGGCGACTTCACCGTGCTGGTGCGCGCGCTGCAGAGCCGCGGCCGCCGGGTCGACCTGGTGGCCTTTTCCAACGTGGCCGGCGAGCTGCGGCGCGAGGTGGATACCTTCTTCGACGGCTATCTGATCCCCGGGCTGCTCGAGGTGCGCGGCGGTGCGCAGCGGTGCCGCGGTGTGCTGCACTCGGTCGACGAGCAGCGCGGCTTCGGCTTTCTGTCCCATTACACCGGGCTGGGCCGAGACGCCGAGAACGGTGATCTGTTCCTGCACATCAACGATCTCGAGGGCGGGCGCTACAACAACGAGGAGTTCGCCCGGCTGCGCGGCGCGCGCGACACCTACATCGAGTTCGACGTCGAGCGCTCGGGCGACAAGCCGCGGGCGGTGCGGGCCAGCGTGTTCCGGCCGCTGGCGGACGAGCCGCCTTCGCCGGAGGCTTCGGCGGCCAGGGCCGCGCCGGCTGGAGAGGAGGCTTCGGCGGCCAGGGCCGCGCTGGCTGGAGAGGAGGCTGCGGCGGTCGGGGAGGAGGGCCCGGAGGCAGCAGCGGAGGATGCGGCGGCGGCCGGCGACGAGGAGCGCGACTGAGATGCTCTACCTGGTCAAGTCATCGCGCTACCGCGAGTTCCAGCAAGAGGTGCTGCAGCTGCTGGCCGGGCGGACCGGTACCACCCGCACCGCGCGTTACGGCCGGGGCTGGATCGACGCCGATCTGGCCGGCCGCGATCTGGCCGGCCTGCCGGCGGTCATCGCCCTGGCCGAGGAGCCGTTCGAGCATTGCGCGGTGTTGCGGCTGGCGCGGGTGACCGGCTGGCGCGACGAAGGCGATCGGCTCGAGCTGCAGCTGGCGCTCGGCGGCTATCCGCAGCTCGACTTCGATCAGCCGGCCTTCGACGCCTGGTTCGCCGATCGCCACGCCGGGCGCGAGCGGCCGGACTACGTGTTCCTCGATCCGGACGGCATGGCCGTGGCCGAGCAGTCGGAGCTGTCCCGGCGCGAGGAGGCCTGGCGGGCGGCGGTGGATCGGCTGCTGGCCTCGGACGCGGGTGGCCACTACACCGCCAGCACCTTCCTGTTGCCGGCCGGGCTGCAGGATCGGGAGGCCGAGGCCCCGGTCGAGCCCGAAGCGCTGGTCACCGGCCGGGTCTACGGCCAGCAGCTGGCCTGCTACGCGCCGCAGCTGGAGCCGGCCGATCTGGCGCGGCGCAGCCTGGGGCTGGCTTACGACCGCAGCGAGCTGGAGCTGCTGGAGCTGCCGGGGGCGCTGCCGGCCAGCGGCTCGGTGGAGCTGCGGCTGCGGGTGCTGGTGCCCGGCTCGGCCCGGTTGCAGCTGTTCGTACGCCCCGGGGCCGAGCGCTCGACGCGGCTGGCGCTCGACCTGCACGCCGCCGGCGAGGTGACCGGCCGCCAGGCTGCCTGCCAGGAGCTGGTCGACGAGACGGTGCGCGAGGAGCTGCGCTCGTTGCTGGCGCTGCTGCGCAAGCACGGCGCGCTGGCCTCGGCCGAGCTGGAGCGCCAGGTGCTCGACCACCTGCTGGCGCTGGCGCCCGAGGATCCCGAGCTGATCCGCCAGCTGGCCTGGCACCTGCATCGCGCCGGCGATCACGCCGGCGCCGAGCAGCGCTTCGCCGAGCTGGGCCCGGGCCGGCTGGCCCCCGACGACTGGCTGCCCTATTTCCTGTCGGCCTGCCGCTGCCAGTGCGCCGGCGACGCGCTGGCCGACATCCTGGGCAACCTGCCCTGGGACCAGCTCGAGCCGACCGAGGCGCGCCAGATCGGCCGCTGCGTGGCCGGGCTGCCGGAGCGGGTGATCCTGTCGTTGCTCGAGGCGCTGGCCTACTTCGGCACCGAGCGCTTTCTGCAGGACATCTGGCAGCAGCTGCGCCCGGCCATCCGCACCGCCGACGGCATTTTGAAGACTTACAGCATCCTGCGCGAGACCCACCTGGATACGCCGGAGCAGCTTTACACCTATCTGGCCGAGCAGACCGCCGCGCTCGATCTGATGGAGCCGCGTTTCGACGAGCGCATGGTCGAGGACGGGCTGCTGCTCGACAGCGCGCCGCCGGGGTTCGACGCGGTGCTGCTGCGCCACCTGGGCCGGCTGGTCGACGGCGGCCGGCACGAGGAGGCGCTGGTGGCGCTGGAGCAGGCGCGTTCTGTGCTGGGCCCGGCGGCCTTCGACGCGGTGCGCATCGAGCTGGCCGGCGGCCTGGCCGAGACCGCCGGCGAGGCCGAGCTGGCGCTGGCCGGTCGCTTGTTCGCCGACGCGGCCGAGGCGGCCCGGGTGCGCGGCGATCTGGACGAGGCCGCGGTGTGGCTGGAGCGGTCCGCGCTGGCCGACCCGGGCGGCGAGCGGCTGGCCGCGGTGCAGGCCGCGATCGAGCGGGCGGTCGAGGCCGCCGAGCCGGTGCAGCTGCTGGCCGAGGCGCTGTTTTCGCAGCGGGTCAAGCAGCTGCGCGACAAGCTGGCCGGCAGCCGGCTGACCATCGTCGGCGGGCCCCACGAGAAGCCCTGGGTGGGCGAGCTGCGCCACGAGCTGGCGCTCAGCGACGTCAACTGGTTCATCTCGGACATGGGCAAGCCGCCGCGGCCGGACAAGGTGAAAGAAGCGCTGGGCCGCTCGACCGGGGCGGTGGCGGTGCTGACCTTCCACGTCGGCCACCGGGCGGCCGAGGTGGTGCGCGAGGAGGCCCGCAAGCGCGACATCCCCTGCGCCCCGGTGTTCAGCGGCACCTCCAAGAACGCTTTGCTCAAATCCCTGTTCAAGGCCGTGCTCGACGAGCCCGCCGCGTGACGGCCGTGGGCCGCCGGCCACGGGCTGCGGGCGGCTACTCGAACTCGCGCAGCAGTTCGGCCTCGTCCAGCGTCTGGCCGCCGGCGAAGGCTTGCCGTTCGGCCGCGGGCGGGCCGAGCAGCACCAGCGGTACATAGGGGCCGAAGAAGTAGCTCAGCGAACGGAAGCGCACCGAACTCAGGTGGAAGGCGTGCTGCGGCTGGGAGGCGCCGTAGTTCTTGTGCGCGGCCAGGCCGTCGGCCAGATCCTGGTGCACCTCGATGGCCACCAGGTCCACACCGCCCGGGGCGTGCCAACGGGCGCGCAGCTCGGCGCCGAAGTCCATGGCCAGCGCCACCCACACCAGCAGCTCCAGCGTGGCGGGCAGGCCGATGGCGGGCGCCGCGGGCACCAGCCGGGCCAGGCCGTAGTCAAACAGCGCTAGGCCGGCCAACACGGCGGCGCTGGCCACGCGCACCTGCCACCACCAAGCGCGGTAGGGCGCTCGCCGCAGCATGCGCCGCCGGCGCCAGTAGAACAGGCTCGAGAAGGGCAGCGCCAGCACGACCACCGCTACGAGCTGCACGGCCAGGGCGGCGCCGCTGCCGGGCGTCAGCCGGCCGGCCAGGCTCTCCAGCCAGGGGCTGGCCGTCCAGTCGGCCAGCAGCAGCGGCAGCAGACACAGCAGCAGCCCGATCTCCAAGGGGCTGGAACCGCAGGAGGGCAGGCGCACCGGGGCCCGGCCGGCCCAGCGGTCGCCGAGGCGGAAGGCGAAGACCAGGCCCACCACCAGCCCGGCCAGCGCCAGCAGCGGCAGCAGCAGCCGGGCCGGCACGTTCAGGCCGCTGTCCCATGAACGCCAGAGCGCGGCGCCGAGGCGCGGCAGCTCGGCCAGGCCGCCGGCCAGCAGCAGCACCGCGAAGCCCCGGCCCGCGCCGTGGCGCGAGATGGCCCGGGCGGCCAGGGCCAGCAGCCCGCTGCCAGCGGCGACCAACAGCGCGTGGGCCAGCCGGAAGTCCCAGCCCTGCAACAGCACCGGGTCGCGACCGAGGGTGTCGTAGTACTGCCCATAATGGAACTGCTCCAGCCACCAGGCCTGACCCAGCCCGCGGGCGAAGGCCCAGGCCGCGCCCAGCACCAGGGCCGCGACCCACAGCCGGGCGCGCAGCCGGCGGTCGGACAGCCGGCGGCGGCGCAACGCCGGCACGGCCAGGGCGAACAGCTCGACCAGCACGAAGGCGATCACGAACGGGCCCAGACCCAGGTTGAACGGGCCCAGGCGGTCGTGTGCCAGCACGCCCACCGCGGCCAGGTGCTCCAGGACGGCGGTGTCGAGCAGGGGGTTGGGCAGCCAGGCCGCGGCGGCCGCGGCCAGCGCCAGCGCCGAGGTCCACAGCAGGCGGCGCTTCAGCGCTGCCGGCCAGACCGGGGCTGCCGGCCGGGGGGCAGGCGGCGGGACCGGGCCGGGCGCCAGCGCCGCGCCGCAGTCGCTGCAGCGCTCCGCGCCCGGGCGGTATTCGGCCGGCCGGCCGCTGCGCCGGCGGTGTGGGCAGTCCGGATTGGGGCAGTGGGGCACCGCGTCCTCCGTTGGCGTAGCCCGGTGTCGGGTCGGAAGAGCCCCGGGCAACTCCCGACGCGTCGGTCTTGACGACCCGCATCCGACGACGGGGCGCGTCGGCCTGCAGAATACCTTGAAAACGGACGGAAAAAGATAAATTTTTGACCTTGGGCAACCCTTTTGCGGCCGGCGCGGTCCAAGGGGTGAGATGCTGGCGGTGGGTGCGAGGACGAGAGTGATGGGACGGGCCGGACAGGCCGGACGAGCCGGACAAGCCGTGGCCGAAGGCGATGCGATCGACGCCGACGCCCGGCTGGTCGAGCGCTGCCGGGCGGGCGACGCGGGTGCCATGCAGCAGCTCTACGCCCGCCACCACGGCCGGCTCTACGCCATGGCGCTGCGGCTGACCGGCTCGCGGGCCGACGCCGAGGACGTGGTGCAGGACGCCTTTTTGCGCGCCTGGCGGGCGCTGGATCGCTTTCGCGGCGGTGCGCGCTTCGGCACCTGGATCTACCGCATCGCGCTCAACCGCTGCCGCGACGTACACGCCGGCCGCCGGCCCAGCGGGGAGCTGGACGAGTGCGACGGCCAGCCCGCGGGCGGGGCGGCCGGGGCCGGCGGCGCCGGGCCGGCCGGCGGCGATGGCATCGTCCGGCGGCGCCTGGAGGCGGCCCTGGCCGAGCTGAGCCGGGGCTACCGCGAGGTGCTGGTGCTGCACGACGTCATGGAGCTGCGCCATCCCGAGATCGCCGGCATCCTGGACATCGACGTGGGAACCTCCAAGAGCCAGCTGCACAAGGCGCGGGCCCGCATGCGCCGCCTGCTGGCCGCGGGAGCCTGAGATGACGAAGCGCGACGAAAAGTCCTGGCCGCCGGATGCGCATCCAAACGACGAGACCCTGAGCGCCGAATTGGACGGCGATCTGGAGCCGCAGCGGGCTGAGGCGCTTCGGGCCCACCTGGTCGAATGCGCCGCCTGCCGCGACCGGCGGGCGCAGCTGGCGGCCCTGGTGAGCGGGCTGGCCGAGCTGGGCCGGGCCGAGCCGGAGCGCGACCTGTGGCCGGCCATCGCCGCCGGCCGGCCCGCGCCGCGCGCCGGCTG
>CAYVQE010000153.1:0-13834 GCA_964454005.1 uncultured Myxococcales bacterium | reverse complement strand
ACCGCCACCGGCCTCATCACCACCGCCACCGGCCCCATCACCACCGCCACCGGCCTCATCACCACCGCCACCGGCCGCCCGCGCCCCACCGCCGGCCGCGCGCTCACCGCCCTTGGCATGCCGCGGCGCAGCCGATCGCACCGGCCCGAACAACTCGGCCACCGCGGCCGGCACCTCGTCCAGCACCGCGTCCACCTCGCCCTCGAAGCGCCGCGCGCAGCGGCCCAGCACGCGCGCCTCGCGCACGTCGATGCGCTGCAGGCTCAGCACCCAGCTCTCGCCCAGCCGCGCCACCGAGCCGGTGGCGATCTCCGGCACCCCCAGCGTGGCGCCGATCTCGGCCATGCACGACACGTCCGAGCCGCAGCGCAGCTTGGTCTCCTCGTACTGCAGCATCTTGACCACGTCGCGCTCGGTCAGCACCTCCCGGCCCCGCCGGGCGATGGCGGATGCGATCAGATCCTGGATGGCATCCCGCTGCACCGGCGCGATCTCGTCGGCCACGCTCAACCGCCACAGCACCAGCCGCCGGTCCTCGTCACCCGACCCGCCCGCCCGGGCCGAGCCCGGCCCACCGACCGCACCCAGCACCGACCACAACCCCAGCCCGAGCACAACCACCGGCCACCACGAGCCACCACCAACCAGCTCCACCTGTCCACGGCGCACCATCGCCCGTGCGCTCCTTCCACCAGCCCCCCGGGCGCCACCCCCACTTTCTATCTGACGGCTGACATGCTCTGGCTCTCTGCTCTCCGGCGCCGCTTCGAAAACCACCAAAAACGGGCTCGCTGCAGCCGTCAGCCCTTCGAGATTATCTCGATGCGACCGAAAAACCAACGAAAAGCCGGCAAGCCCAACAGCCCGACTGCCGCCTCGAACCCACTGCAATCCCGAGCGGGTCCGGTCCGGAAAATGTGTTGGCAAATACGGCTCGGCTAGGGCAGAATTGTCGCCCAGGGACAATGGCCTTTTTCCCGGTGGCTCATGACGACTTGGCTCGACAGCGTTCTGGCGACACCGCTTTTCGGACTCAGGCTCAAGCCGTGCTTCGAGACTGCTGTCGCCTACCCGAACCTGCTGGCCGGATTCCTCGATGACCTGCTCGCCCGTGGCCCGGTCAACCTCACACCTCGCCAGCCATTCGGACTCCAGATCATCACCCCCGAAAACGGCAACCGTCTGAATCTCGAGGTGAACAATCTCGTCGCCTCCAGTGGCTTCACGGTGGAGGGCAAGGCAGCACCTGGAGAACTGCCGGCTTTCGAGGACATCGACCGTCGGCCCTACTCCGAGGTCGCCAGCGAACTCATCTTACTGTTGGCTGAGATCGCCGATGCAGTGGCAAGGGGCGGTAGACCTCTTGAATGCGAACGATTTGGAGTCGTGGCAAGAGCATCGATGGCAACGGATGCGATCCCACCGGGAGTCCAAGAACTCAAGGACAAGCTGGTGGGTTCATGGACCAAGCGAATCCCAAAGCTCGATTCTACCGTACTCGTGGTCCTATCCGAATCGGACGAACGTCTCGAGCAATGCCACCACCGGTTGTCATTCGACGAGACACAGCAGACAGGCCAGATCGAGTTGACCCTGGACTGGCAACGCGTGCCGCGAGTACCCGTCAGGCTCGACGAAAGCGTCGCCCGCGAGCAGACCGTGAGCGCACTCGATGCTGCTGTGGCATACTTCGAGATGTTCGCCGATGGAGGCTTCGATGACGTCTGACTCTGCAGCTGCGCGTTCGATGCCCACTTACTCCCCTGAGGATGACCGTCATGAGCCGACAGAAACATCCAGGTTGACCCAGAAAAACCTGAGTACCACCCCGACCCTGACCGTCCTGGATGGCAGCGCTGAATCGGAACCAACCCAAGATTTGCACAAGAGCATCCGCTACACCCACGAGCTGCCGCAGGGAACCCTGGAGCGAACCTACAGTGCCGACCAGACACCAGCCCGATTGGACAAACAGCTCGAGCGGCAGCGAGCGCTGGACTGTTACGGCGACGAAGAAGATGCCCTGTACACAGAGCACGGAAATCTCGTCGACAAGATGTTTGCCGATGGCCTTTCCGCTGGCGAGCAGCGACGACTCGAAGTGGTTCGCTGGAAGCTCCATCGTATTCAGGATGCACGCCAGGGCGAAAAGCTGGACGATCTCAACAGGAGAGTCAGTGAGTATGGAAAGTTTGCGGCGTCCATCAACCAGCTGAAGTCCGAGTTGCTGGACGACCTGCCCAGAAAGAAAAACCGCAGATAGACCGATTGAGATGCCCCGCCCCAAACCAGCCCAGCCTCCGATTCGACGAAGCACCCCCGCACCAAAGAAGCATTACTCCGACTACATCGAGGATCTCAGGCGGGACTTCTACAACTCCTGTGCTTACTGCACGGTCATGGAACGCGAAGCCGGCGGGGTCGGGCTGACCATCGACCATTACATCCCGCGAAGCGTCCCGGCCGGCAAGGATCTCGAGCACAGCTACGCCAACCTCATCCTGGCCTGCGCGGATTGCAACAGATTCAAGCGCGACTACCACCCAAATGACACGCAGCGTGAGCGCGGGCTCTTTATCATTCGGCCGGACGAGATGGTGCCCAAAGATCACCTCGAGATCGATGACGACGACCTGCCCATGCTGCACGGCAGGACACGTACTGGCGAATTCAATATCGAGAAGCTGGATCTGAACCGGCCGGGGCTAAAAAAGCTGCGGCGCAACAGGCTGCGCCTGGACGGCTACCAGCAGTTCGTCCAGGAAGGCATCCGGGCGCTCCAGTCGGTGGCCATCGATCGGCTGGGTCGCAGGCAAAGAGCCAAGTTCATCAAGCTCCGCAACGAAGTCCTCCGAGATGCTGGAGACTCCGCCAAGGACTTCGATGCAATCATGTCCGACTTCGCGCGCTCATCGCTGAGACCCGTTGACCCGAATAAAAAAGCCAGGGCCCGGGCCAGGAAAAGGCGGCTGGAAAAGCTCCAAGAGGATCCGGAAAAGCGCTGAGACTTTGGGCCCCTGAGCATCGAGGCGAGTCATCGCCCGGGCAGTGGTTTCCCTCGGTGGATGGAAGCCAGGGAATCCCTCCGTCCCCTTGAAGCATGGATCAGAAAAGACATAAGCGCGGCAAGCATCCAGTTGAACTCACCGATGACCGCCAGCCAGGCTTCGGCCCTGCCGCAAAAGCACCGACGAGGTGGTTGGCGCGAAGTCGGCTCCCCGCAATGGTCAGCCGAACCTTCCAGGCCGCCGCCTTCGCCCCGCTGCAAGGCCTCTACCTGATCGGCCTGCTCGGCCTGCTCGCCTCCCTGGCCGTGCTACGCACCTTCGGCCCCTTCCGCCCCTTCCACCCCGGTCGCCCCCACCCCAGCCGCGCCCGCGCCTCCCGCTGAGCCGCCGAGCACTGCGTCCACCTCCACTGACCACACACCACCATTCCATTCCCCGCGTTCGCGCGTCACCATCCGCCCCAAGCGGCCCCCAATGCGCCGCCCCAATCGAAAATTCAGGCGCAACCGACCGAAACAAAAGAAGTAAAATTTTTACAAAAATTGTGCCCTAAGCTGTCAACCCCCCATGCTAACCTGCGTCTCGAACAACGGCATGATGCACCAGGTGACCCCGCGGTGCGGACGGCGGCCCCCGGTCCCTCCCACCCAGCGGGCAGCAACGAGGCGGGCCCCAGCCCCGATTCCCGGTCGGTTGCAGCGGTCATGTAACCGAGGGGGCCGGAGGCTGTCCGGAATTCGAGCAAACAATGGTCCTTCGATCATGGACTGCAACCTCTACCCCACCAACCAGACGAGGAGAGAACGATGAGCGCTGACAAACTGACCCTGGAGCAACTTCGCGATTTCGTGGCCGGCGAGGCCGTGGCCATCCGTAGCATCACCCGGCTGCAGCCGGCCGGGGGCAAGGGTGACAAGCTGTTTCCGCCGACCTACGCCACCGGTGACCGGAACCTGCGCTACGCCATGGAGACACGGCGTGTCGACGGTGAGGAGGTCAAGACCGTGCTGCTCGACTCGGTGCAGTCGCAGGCCAACCGCATGGAAGAGGCGCTGCAGGAGGGCTGGGATCGCGAGGAGCTCGACTTCCCGGTCATCTCCATCGACTTCAGCCAGACCGAAAAGGTGGCCGATCTGGCCCGCATCACCAGCTTGCAGGCCCCGCACCGCATCGCCGACGCCCTGCTGCGCGACAGCCAGACCGAAGACGGCACCCTGTTCCGCGACACCGAAGCCGGCGAGGCCTTCACCGATGCCGATCGGCGCAATGCCACCGCGGTCTACCGCTACTGCCCCACCGCCCTGGTCTTCGGCGTCTGGGACTCGACCGGCCCGCGGGGCGGCATGGGCAGCAAGTTCCAGCGGGCGCTGGTGTCCGAGATCGTCGGCTTCGGCGCCGTGGCCGGCAAGAAGACCGCCAGCCGCATCGACCCGGCCAGCATCCAGGCCAACGTGACGGTCTACCAGCACAAGGACAACCCGGATGACTGGACCATCCACCCCGAGGAGGCGGCTCAGGAAAAGGGCAAGCCCAAGGTCTTCAGCCGCACCAACACCGAGGGCAAGGGCAACCCCTCGGCCATCAACCATAGCAACGTCGCGCCGAGCATCGACGAGTATGCCGGCGGCGTGACCATCGACCACGCGCTGCACACCACCGTGCTGTCTCTGCCCGCCCTGCGCCGCTTGCGCTTCCAGGACGACACCACCGGCACGCGACTCGAGGGAGGACAACGCGACCAGGCCGAGACCGCAGCCCGCACCGCCCTGGCCGCCCTGGCCCTGGCCGCCGCCGCCTACCAGCGCGCTGAGGGCTACGATCTGCGCTCGCGCTGCCTGCTGGTGCCCGAGGCCGGCCAGGCGCTCGAGTTCGAGGCGCTTCCGGCTCAGGGCGGTGAGCCCAAGACCTTCAGCCTGGATCGCGCAGGGGCCAGCGAACTGCTGGCCGCGGCCCGGGATGCCGCCGCCGCAGCCGGCTTCACCTGGGAGCGCGAGCCTGTGACGCTCAAGCCGGCCGAAAAGCTGGCCGCGCTGATCCGCGAGAGCCGCCGCCTGGCCGCCGAGCACGCCGGCGAGGAAGCGTAGGCCATGCTGACGCTGCGCATCGAGTACCTGACCGGTCGCTGCGTGGCCACGGCCTACAACGACCGGCGGGCCCCCGAGTGGCCGCCGCATCCGGCCCGGGTCTACTCGGCCCTGGTGGATGCCTGGCTCGACAACGATCCCCCCTCGGACAAGGAGGCCGACGCCCTGCGCTGGCTGGCCGGCGCAGGCGCGCCGGCCATCGCGGCAAGCAGTATGAGCAAACGAACTGTGGTGCCCTGCTTCGTACCGGTCAACGATCAGACGGTGATCTCGGGCATCGACAAGAAGCGGCAAGCGCTGACTGCAGCGGAAGAGGACTTGGCCGCGATCGAGCACGAAATCGAAGAGCTGGAAGCTGAAGGCGATCACCAGGACTTGAAGAAGAAAAAGACCGAGCACGCCAAACGGATCAAGAAGCGAGACAAGGCGGCAGAGGCCTACCGGACGCAAGTCACCAAGTCCACCGCTGCCGGTGAGCCGAAAAAGGCGACGGTCGATATGGCGCGCAGCATGCTGCCGAACAGCAGGCTGCGCCAAATGCGCCATTTTCCGTCGGTCACGCCCGACGACCCGGTGGTGAACCTCACCTGGGAAGCCGACCCAGGGCCCGAGCAGCGCGAGGCGTTGGCGGCCCTGTCGCGCAGGCTGGTGCGCATCGGCCACTCCTCATCCCTGGTGGCCTGCCGAATCGTCGACGAGGCGCCCGAGCCGAACTGGCGGCCCGATCCCAACGGCAAGGAGGTCATCCGGGTGCCCGGACCCGAGCAGCTAGACCAGCTCCAGCAGGAGTGGGAGCTGCACCGGGGCGTGGAGCCGCGGGTGCTGCCCTGCCGCTTCGAACGCTACCGCAGTGGAAAGACGGATGAGACGGAGCCGATCGCATCCTCGTCCCTGGCCGGCGATTGGGTGGTGTTCCGGCGGGTCGGCGGGCCCCGGCTGCCGATCACGCGCTGTGTGGACCTGGCCCGGACGCTGCACAAGGCGTTGCTGTCTCACGCCGAAGAGAACATTCCAGAGGAGCTGAGCGGCCACAGGCCCGACGGCGGGCCGAGCCAGCGGCCCCACGTGGCCGTGGTGGCACTGCCCTTCGTCGGTCACCGGCACGCCGACGGCTCGCTGTTGGGGCTGGCCGCCATCGAGCCGCGGGACCGCGACGATGAGACACACAAGGCACTGTTGATGGCCATCGGATGCTGGGAGAAGCAACACCGAATCGAGAGCGAGGAGACGCCGCGGCTTCCCTTGTATCTACCGGGCGGCGTCGAGCTGGAGATCGAGCGGGTGGCCTTCGGCGAGGCCGGGCTGTCCAGCTTGCGCCGGTCGTCCTGGTGCGGCCCGGCGCGCCGCTGGCTGACCGTCACCCCGATCGCGCTCGACCGTAACCCGGGCAACCTGTACGCCCGCGATCGGGACAAGGCCGAAGCCGCCTACCGCCAGGCAGCCGAGACGGTGGCCAAGGCCTGTCGCAACATCGGTCTGCCCCCGCCACAGGGCGTGACCGTGCTGCCTTCGGGCACCCTGCCCGGCACCCTCAAGGCGAGAAAGCATCCGCCCTACCCGATCGAGAAAGACAGACATCGTCGCGTCAAAGTCCACGCCCGGATCACCTTCGCCGAGCCGGTGGCGGGACCGGTCCTGCTCGGGGCCGGGCGCTACGTCGGTCTCGGCCTGTGCAAGCCGATGGATGGGTGAACCCCATGGAGACACGAATAGACCCTGACGACTTCGATCGCTTCTTCGAGGCGGTCAACGGGCATCCGCCCTTTCCCTGGCAGAGCCGGCTGGCGCGGCAGGTGATCGACCACGGCGGCTGGCCCGACGTGATCGACGTGCCCACCGGTTGCGGCAAGACCAGCGCGCTCGACATCGCCCTGTTCGCCCTGGCCGTGGATCCGACCCGGCATCCGCGGCGCATCGTGATGGTGGTCGACCGGCGGGTGGTAGTGTCCCAGGGCGCCCGGCACGCCCGTGATCTTCGGCGCGGCTTGCTCAAAAGCGACGACCCGATCGCCAAGCAGGTCACGGCGTCGTTGCGCGAACTCTGGGAGGCCGCCAAGGAGGACGAGCCATTCACCGTGGCCGAGATGCGCGGCGGCATGCCGCGCGACAACGGCTGGGCCCGGAGACCGGATCAGCCCATGGTCGGCCTGTCCACGGTCGATCAGGTCGGCTCCCGGCTGCTGTTCCGCGGCTATGGCCTGTCGCCGAGCATGGCGCCGGTGCATGCCGGGCTGGTGGGCAATGACGCCTTGCTGCTGCTCGACGAGGTCCACCTGTCCATCCCCTTCGCCGAGACCCTGCAGGCCATCCGCGATCGCTGGCGCAAGCTCCGCGGCCCGGATCTGACCGACCGCTGGGGCCTGGTGCGCATGTCGGCCACCCCGGGGGCCATGGGCGAAGCCGATTCGGTGTTTTCGATCGACGCCGCCGACCGCGGCAACGCCGTCATCCGGCAACGGCTGGCGGCGAGCAAACAAGCCGAACTCGACGAGGTCAAGGCGGGCGGCAAGGACGAGGAAGCCAACCGGCGGCGTTTCGCCGAGAGCCTGGCAAAGCACGCCCGCGGGCAGGTCCAGCAGGGCTGCCGGGCGGTGGCGGTGGTGGTCAACCGGGTCGATACGGCCCGGCGGGTGCGTGGCCTGCTCGATGGCGATGCAGCCTTCGACGCCGCCCTGCTGACCGGGCGCATGCGGCCGCTGGATCGCCAAAGCGCGGCCGATGTACTCGAACCGCGCGTGAAGGCCCAACGGAAGGCGGATGAAACGGCCCGGCCGCTGGTGCTGGTGGCCACGCAGTGCATCGAGGTCGGCGCCGACTTCGATTTCGAAGGCATGGTGACCGAATGCGCCAGTCTGGACGCCCTGCGCCAGCGCTTCGGCCGACTGGATCGGCTGGGCGAGCGCGGCACCACCCGGGCGGTGATCGCGGCCCGAGCCGATCAGGTCAAGCCCAAGGCCGATCCCGATCCGGTCTACGGCGAGGCCCTGCAACGGACCTGGGCCTGGCTCCAGGAACAGGCATCGAACGAGGACGGAACCGTCGATCTCGGTATCGATCAGCTTGCGCTCCCGGCACCCGGCGAACTCATCGAGCTGCTGGCCCCGCACCAGCATGCCCCGGTGCTGCTGCCCAGCCACCTCGATGTCTGGGCTCAGACCAACCCCCGGCCCTGGCCCGACCCCGAGGTTGCGCTGTGGCTCCATGGACCGGATCGCGGCCTGCCCGAGGTCCAGTTGGTCTGGCGCTGCGATCTGCCGGCGGCCGTGGCCGAATCGAGCGGGTCCGAATCCGAAATCAAGGCCATCGCGGATGCAGCACAAACCGTCCTGGAGGCCTGCCCGCCAGGCGGCCTGGAAGCGCTGTCTATGCCGCTGTATGCGGCCCGGGCATGGCTGGCCGGCAGGGCCGCCGCCGAGATAGCCGACGTGGTCGGTGCGACCGATACCGAGTACCAACCCGACCATGACGAATCCGGCCGGCGCTGCATCGCCTGGACGCACGAGGGCGCCCGGCTGATCGACCCGGATGAGATCAAACCCGGCATGACCCTGGTCTCGCCTGCGAGCTACGGCGGCCTGCGCCACGGCAACTGGGACCCGGAGGCCACCGAAGCGGTCGCCGATCTGGGAGACGAGACCCAGTGGCGGCTGCGCGGCCGGGCCGTGCTGCGCCTGCGCCGGGAGCTGGTCAACGCCTGGCATCCCCAAGCCGAAGACCTGCCCCTGCCGCAAGTTCCCGGAGATGACGATCCGGGCGCCGACCCCGGCGCCGAGATCGCCGATTGGCTGAAACAGGCCAAGGAAGCCGGCCCGGACGAGCCGTGGTCGGCCATTGTTGCGCGCCTGCGCAAGGTCGGCCTGAGGCGTATCCCCATGCCGGACGGCAGCTGGACCCTGGTCGGCCGCCGCCTGCGCCGGGGAGCGAGATGGATCGACACCACCAGCGAGGACGACCGCGCCTCGTACCAGAACCGAGAGGTGACCCTGCAGGAGCATACCGAGCTGGTCCGCCGGACAGCCGAGGCTTTCGTCCGGTCGCTGGCGCTGTCCGAATCGACGCTGAAGGACATCGCCCTGGCCGCCGAGTACCACGATCTGGGCAAGGCCGACATCCGCTTCCAGCGCATGCTGGCCGGCGGCAGCGAGGTCCGACAGGCCTTGCAAGACCAACCCATGGCCAAATCGGCCATGCCGCCCAACGACACCCGCGCCCGGGAGTTGGCCCGGCAACGCGCCGGCTACCCGAAGGGGGCCCGCCACGAGCTGTTGTCGGTGGCCATGCTGGCCTCGCAGGACTCGGTGCTCGCCGAGGCCCACGATCGCGACCTGGTCTACCACCTGATCGGCTGCCACCATGGCTGGTGCCGGCCCTTCGCCCCGCCGGTGGTCGACCCGAATCCGGTTGAGGCCTCGTGCGAGCAAAACGGGATCACCTTCAGAAGCCGCACCGACCACCACCTCGCCAGGATCGATTCCGGCGTCGCCGATCGGTTCTGGACCCTGGTGGAACGATACGGCTGGTGGGGCCTGGCCTGGCTGGAAGCCATCTTCCGCCTCGCCGACCACCACGCCAGCGCCCTACACGAGCAGGAGGCGAAATGACCGACCAAGCCATCGTACTGACCGGTCTCGACGGAGCCAACCCGCTGGGCTTCTTCGCCGCCCTGGGAACCCTCGCTGCCCTGGACGATCGAGCCGCCGCGGAACAGTCGGCTCCCCCACGGTTGAGCTGGACCGACCGCGGCCGTTGGTTGGCGACGCTTCACGGCCCGCAATCGGTCGACGCGATCATCACCGAAATCATGCAAGACAAAGCCGAATGGGCGGACGAGCCGGCGCTCAACTTCGCCTACAACAAAACGGGGGACGATCTGTTCGCCCCTGATGATAAAGGAGCCACTCAGGATCTCAAACCACGGCCAGCGTTGATGCATCGGCTTCTGGGCGACCTCGCCGAACGCGCTGCTCGGGGCGACCGCAGGTCAGCGGACACGCTGGCCGGCCTGGCCACCGACGTGGCCACCGACAATGCCGGCAAGGTCAAGCCCACCACCTTCCACTTCACAGCTGGCCAACAACAGTTCCTCAAAATGGTTACGGAGCTGCAAGCCGAAGTGGATGAAGGCCTGCTCCGCGAGGCGCTGATCGGCCCCTGGCGCGGCGAAAGCAAGCTTCCCTCGCTGGCCTGGAACTCCTCTCAATCTCGCCAGTACGCGCTGAGGGCTTCTGACCCGTCCAAGGAGAAGAAGGGAAGTGTTGCCGGGGCTTACTGGCTGGGGTTTTTGGGTCTGCGGTTTTTCGTGCTTGCGGCTCACGGCAGCAAAGCGCTCAGCCCAGGAGTTGCCGGCGGCTGGAAAGACAGCCACTTGACCTGGCCGGTCTGGAGCCCACCGATCCGGGTGGCCACGGTCAAGTCGTTGCTGCGTTTGCCCGACATCGTGGCGATGGGTCCGAACAAGCGCACCGAGTATGGCATCGAACGTGTGTTTCGCTCTTACATCCATCGCACCGATCAGGGTGGCTACGGATCATTCTCTCCGGCACAAGTACTGTGACCGGCTGTCGCCGCGGTTGACCAGGAGGAAGCCAGAGACTGATATGGCGGACGCGATTCCAGGTCGCAAGATGTCGCTCGAAGACCGCCCCATCCCGGCCCGCATGCTCAACGAGATGGCCTACTGCCCGCGGCTGGCCTACCTGGAGTGGGTGCAGGGCGAGTTCGACGACAACTACTTCACCGTGCACGGCCGGCGGGTGCACGAGCGGGTCGACGCCGGCGCTGGCTCGTTGAAAGCGGCCGGGGAGCAGGAGCCGGCCGATGCCACCGAGCCGCCGGAGGTGGCCCGGTCGGTGACGGTGGCCGCCGAGCAGGCCGGCATCATCGCCAAGGTGGATCTGGTCGAGGCGGCGGGCGGCCGGGTGATGCCGGTCGACTTCAAGCGCGGCCGCAAGCCGGACCTGCCAGAAGGTGCCTACGAGCCGGAGCGGGTGCAGGTCTGCGCCCAGGCCATCGCCCTGCGCGAAAACGGCTACCGCTGCGACACCGGCATCATCTACTTCGCCGGCTCGCGCCAGCGCGTCGCCGTGCCCATCGACGATGCCCTGGTCGAACGCACCCGCACGCTGGCCGCGGAGCTGCGCGAGCTGGCAGAGCGCGGCCGCATCCCGCCGCCGCTTGCCGACAGCCCCAAGTGCAAGCGCTGCTCGCTGGTGGGCATCTGCCTGCCCGACGAGGTCGGCCTGCTGGCCGGGCCGGCCGAGGACAGACCGGCGCCGCGCATGCTGCTGCCGCCGGCCGACGATGCGCTGCCGGTGACCATCCAGGGCCAGGGCCTGTACGTGGGCAAGAGCGGTGAACAGCTGACCATCAAGGAAAAGGGCAAACCCGTCGGTTCGATCGGTTTGGTGGGCACGGCGCAGGTCAGCCTGATGGGCAACGTGCAGATCTCCACCCAGGCCGTGCGCGAGCTGTGCCAGCGTGGCATCCCGTTGTGCCACTTCTCCTACGGCGGCTGGTTCTACGGCATGACCCGGGCCCAGACGCACAAGAACATCGAAGCCCGCATCGCCCAGCACCGCCGCTTCGACGACCCGGCCGCCAGCCTGGCGCTGGCCCGGCGCTTCGTCGAGGCCAAGATCCGCAACTGCCGCACCCTGCTCAGGCGCAACACCGACCCGCCCCCGGCCCGCACTTTGCACCAGCTCCAGCGCCTGGCTGCGACGGCGGCCGCCGCCGCCGGCAGCCCCGAGGCCCTGCTCGGTATCGAGGGCAGCGCCGCGCGGGTCTACTTCGACGCCTTCGGCGACATGCTCAAGCGCGACGGGCTCGCGCCCGAGCTGAGCTTCGAGGGCCGCAACCGCCGCCCGCCGCGCGACCCGGTCAACGCGCTGCTGTCGTTGGCCTACGCCATGTTGGTCAAGGATCTGACCCTGGCCGCCGAAGCCGCCGGGCTCGATCCCTACCTGGGCTTCTACCACCGGCCGCGCTACGGGCGGCCGGCGTTGGCGCTCGACCTGATGGAGGAGTTCCGCCCCCTGATCGCCGACTCGACCGTGATCAACGCCATCAACACCGGCGTCATCGGCCCCGACGACTTCATCCGCTCAGCCGGTGCGGTGGCGCTGGACAAGAAGCCCCGCCGCGCCTTCATCGCCGCCTACGAGCGGCGCAAGGACCAACAGGTCCGCCATCCGGTGTTCGGCTACCAGATCAGCTACCGCCAGGTGCTGGGCGTGCAGGCCCGGCTGTTGTGCCGCCATCTACTGGGAGAGATCGACGACTACCCCATGTTCCTCACGAGGTAGCCCCCATGCGCGCCGCCTACGTGGTCAGCTACGACATCTGCGACCCCAAGCGGTTGCGCAAGGTGTACAAGACCATGCACGGCTTCGGCGAGCACATCCAGCTCTCGGTGTTCCGCTGCGAGCTATCGGCGACGCATCTCGAGAAGATGATCGGCAAGCTCGAAAAGATCATCCACCATCGCGAGGACCAGGTGATGATCATCTACCTCGGCCCGGCCGACGGTCGGAGCAAGAAGGCCATCCGTACTCTGGGGAAGGCTTACAAGCCGGTAGAGCGGGAGCCGATGGTGTTCTGATGACCCAAAGAACCCAACAACCCAATTCGAGCGCCCAGGTGATCCCCAAATCCCGGGACCCGCTCGAAACCAAGAAACCACAACCCGTTCAGTCCCCTACCAACAACCAAGGAAAGGAGCCCACCCCATTCAAGGCCCAAGAACCCCCAAGAAAAGGAGCCGCTCGAAAACCACCCTTGAACTCACCGAAACAAAGGGCTATTCTGACCCCGCTGTCTCCGCGGCCTTCGAGCCGCGGCCCAATTGAAGCCAGTACCGGGAGATCATAAAGGCGGCGGGGGGTATCGTCTCCGCGGCCTTCGAGCCGCGGCCCAATTGAAGCGAGCAGGGCGGCCCGCTCTTCGGTTATTCGACGAACGTCTCCGCGGCCTTCGAGCCGCGGCCCAATTGAAGCGACGTTCAATTTCGGACATGGGGATAAGCCTGTGGTGTCTCCGCGGCCTTCGAGCCGCGGCCCAATTGAAGCACCGCCTGGCGGGCCCGCTTTTCCGCCGACTCGTAGGTCTCCGCGGCCTTCGAGCCGCGGCCCAATTGAAGCTGTCGGTCGGACGCACGCGATCGTGATCAGGGAGAACCGTCTCCGCGGCCTTCGAGCCGCGGCCCAATTGAAGCGACAGCTCGTCCCTGGGGGTCGCGTACAGATATTTGTCTCCGCGGCCTTCGAGCCGCGGCCCAATTGAAGCGTCTCGTTTGACATCGTTGGATGACGAGGCAGCGGGGTCTCCGCGGCCTTCGAGCCGCGGCCCAATTGAAGCACTTTCTCCTTTGCCCGACTTATGAAAAATTCAACCCCGTCTCCGCGGCCTTCGAGCCGCGGCCCAATTGAAGCCCTCGTGCTGCCGTCTATCTTGGCGGGCCATGTGAGCGTCTCCGCGGCCTTCGAGCCGCGGCCCAATTGAAGCGGCGTCCGCGGAGTTGCTTGCACTGACACTCGACGAGGTCTCCGCGGCCTTCGAGCCGCGGCCCAATTGAAGCTCCAGTTTCCCAGGACATCGAATCCCATGCATGTACATGTCTCCGCGGCCTTCGAGCCGCGGCCCAATTGAAGCCTCGACCCGCTCGCTGAGCATGAAGCCCTCTTCCAGCGTCTCCGCGGCCTTCGAGCCGCGGCCCAATTGAAGCCGGGGCGGACGACACCGTGC
>CAYVQE010000152.1:10650-13873 GCA_964454005.1 uncultured Myxococcales bacterium | reverse complement strand
GCAGCGGCCGGCGCGGCGCTGAGCCGGCCCCGGGGCCCCAACCCGCTGCATCACCCTCGCCTGATTGCATTTTTTGTTTGACCCGGGCGTCTCGATCCTTAATCTGAAGCCCGATGGGGGCTCGTGTTGTGGCCCCACCTGCCAGATCGCCGGGTGGCCGGCCGGCGGGTCGGGCCAGGCGCCGGGGCCACCCAATCCCGGGTTCCCCGGGCGCGCAACCGGACACCAACCTCTGGGAGCCTGGCGCAATGGAACGACTGGTCGCTGGCATCGTGGCGCGGCGCTGGATCGTGCTGGGCCTGGCCCTGGTGCTGACCGGTCTGGGCATCTGGGGCGCGATCGAGGTTGACTTTCTGACCTCGCGCAAGGCCATGATGCCGGCCGACACCGCGGTCGGCCAGCGGCTCAACCGCTACATGGAGCGCTTCGGCGCGGCCAACGATCTGATCCTGGTGATCGAGGGCGCCCCGCGGCCGGTGCTGGAGAAGTACGCCTCGGAGCTGGCCCGCGAGCTGGAGCGCAGCGACCTCGTCCGCGCGGCCAACGAGCGCGTCGACCTGGTGTTCCTGCTCGAGCACGCCTACCTGATGGTGCCGCCCGAGGTGCTGAAGAAGTTCGACTCGGTGGTCGGCGAGCTGATCGGGGTCGAGCCGCCCGAGCGGCTCGACGGCTGGCAGGACGCCTGGAAGCGCACCGACGAGTGGCTGGCCGAACGGCCCGAGCTGGGCGAGCTGGACATCGATCTGAAAGCCGCCGAGGAGAGCCTGCACCTGATGCTGTTCTTCATCGAGCAGTGGGTGCGCTGGCTCGACGCGCCGCTGGTGCCCGAGTCGATCGCCTGGCACACCATGCTGGCGCGCCACGGCGCCGAGGCCATGGCCAGCGGCTACTACGCCTCGCGCAACGGCGACATGCTGTTCGTCTTCGTCCGGCCCGGCCAGACCTCGCAGGAGTTCGAGCAGGTCGAGCCCTTCATCCTGGAGGTGCGGGCGCGGGCCGCGGCGCAGGCCGAGCGCTGGCGGGCGGCCGAACGCAATCCGCCCCGGGTGGCCCTGGCCGGGTTGCCGGCGGTGGTCTACGAGGAGTTCGTCGCCGTCCAGCACGACATCGCCTTCACCATCAGCACGGCCGCCGGCCTGATCATCCTGCTGATCCTGGCCTGGCTGCGCTCGCTGCGCTGGGCGCTGGTGGTCTTCGTGCCCATGGCCCTGGGCGTCATCTGGAACATCGGCCTGGCCTATCTGCTGATCGGCCATCTGACCATCATCACCTCGGGCTTCACCGCCATCCTGTTCGGGCTGGGTGTGGACTACGGCATCTTCATGAGTTCGCGCATCATCGAGGAGCGCGGCCGCCAGCCCGATCTGCACCTGGCGGTGGTGCGCGGCGCGGCCGCCTCGGCCAGGGCGCTGGTGACCGCGGGCGGGGCCACGGTGCTGATCTTCGCCGCCCTGGCCTTCGTCGAGTTCTCCGGCTTCGCCGAGCTGGGGGTGGTGGCCGCCAGCGGGGTGGCCCTGGTGCTGCTCAGCACCTTCGTCGTCCAGCCGGTGCTGTTCCGCCTGATGCCGCCGCGCGGCCGCGCGGTCGAGCGCCGGGCCCGGCGCTCGGCCGCCGGCGGGCAGCAGCCGATGAAGATCCCGGCCGCGGTCAACGTCGCACTGGTGCTGGTGGCGCTGGCCGGCGCCGGTCTCGGCGGTTGGGCGGCGACGCGCATCCCGTTCAATTACGACGTGATGTCGCTGCTGCCGGGCGGTTCCGAGGCCGCCGCGTACCAACGCCGCATGCTGGAGGAGAGCGATTACCAGGCCGAGGTGGTGATCTTGACCGCCGAGTCGATCGAGGAGGCCCGCGCCATGGCCGCCCGGGTGGCCGAACTGGACGCCATCGCCCACGTGCAGGGCATCACCGAGCTGTTCCCGCCCGATGCCGAGCAGCGCTCCGCGTTGGCCCGGCGGGTGGGCCGCCGGGTGGTCGAGTCCGAGTACGCCGAGCGCATCGGCCGGCTGGGCCGCATCGAGTTCGGCCCCGAGGCCGACGCGCGCATCGATCAGGCCCTGGAGCGGATGGAGACGCTGATCCTCGACGGCCAGGAGCAGGCCTTCTCGGCCGGCCACGGCCAGCTGGTCGGGGTGATGGAGCATATCCTGGAGGCGCTGGAGATGATCCAGCAGCGCCGCCGCGACGCGCCCGAGCACGCCGCCCGGCGCACCCGGGCCTATGTCCAGACCATGCTCGAGGCCGGCCAGGCGGCGCTCGAGGTGCTGCGCGCCTGGAGCCAGGCCCGGCCGCTGGCCCCGCGCGATCTGCCGGACTCGCTGCGCCAGCGCTTCTTCAGCCCCGGCGGCCAGGTGGCCCTCTACGCCTTCCCGGCCGAGAACATCTACGACGAGAAGAAGCTCGATGCGCTGCTGGAGCAGGTCTACTCGGTGTCGGAGTCGGCCACCGGCTTTCCCACCACCCACCAGGTCTTCTCGCGCATGGTGGTGCGCTCGTTCCACCAGGGCACCCTGTCGGCCATGCTGGTGGCCGTGCTGTGGATCGGCCTGGCGCTGCGCCGGCTGCGCGGGCTGCTGATCGCCTCGCTGCCGCTGCTGGTCGGCGGCGGCTGGATGATGGCCGCCATGTGGCTGTCGGGCATGGAGTTCAACTTCGCCAACATCATCGGCCTGCCGCTGGTCATGGGCCTGGCGGTCGACTACGGGGTGTGGTTCGCCCACCGCCACCACGACCACCCGGATCGCAGCGGCTGGCAGATCGCCCGGCTGGCCGGCCGGGCCATCCTGCTGGCGGCCGGCACCACCCTGGCCGGGCTGGGGGCCATCACCCTGGCCTCCTACCGCGGCGTGTCGACCATGGGCGTGGCCATCACCATCGGGCTGCTGTGTTGTGTCACCGCCGCTTTGCTGGTATCACCGGCCATAGCGCAGCTGCTGTTCAGGAGAAAGCCATGAGATGGGTCGCCTGGGGATTGATGCTCAGCCTGTGGATCGGCGCCGGTGCGCCGGCACAGGCCGCCGCGGATGGACCGCTGGTGCTGGTCTGCTATCCCGGCGGCGGCACGGTCAGCGCCCGACAAGCCGCGCCGAGCATGAACAAGATGCTGGGCGTGCTGGAGAAGCTGGGTGGCTGGCAGGCCGACACCTTCGAGCACGTGTTCACCGCCGACGTCGACGAATGCCGCGAGCTGCTGGCCGATGGGGCGATTGAGCTGAACCTGATCGCC
>CAYVQE010000152.1:0-10640 GCA_964454005.1 uncultured Myxococcales bacterium | reverse complement strand
TACGTGCTGACCTCGCTGGGCCTGTTTTTGGAGCACCGCTCCGAGCACGGGCTGCTGCCGCTGGCCAGCCCGCGCATCGACGGCGGCGATCAAGAGATCTACCGGGTGCTGACCCGCAAGGACGGGCCCGATTCGCTGACCGCGCTGAAGGGTGAGAAGCTCGGCGGCTCGCTGCTCGACGAGCCCGCCTTCTTGGGCCGGGTGGTGTTCGCCGGCGCGCTCGACCCGACCGCGCACTTCCAGCTCGAGCCCGGGCGCCGGGCGCTGCGCGCGCTGCGCAAGCTGCACAAGGGACAGCTGGACGCGGTGCTGGTCAACGCCCAGCAGTACGGTGCGCTGGACGCGCTTCCCTTCGCCGAGGATTTCCAGGTGGTCTTCGAGTCCGAGCCCTTGCCGCTGGTGGGCCTGGCCGCCTCGACCGAGCGCACCACGGCCGCGCAGCGCAAGAAGCTGACCGAGGCGCTGGTCGGACTGTGCCAGCACCCGGATGGCAAGGAGATCTGCGATCTGTTCGGCATGCAGGCCTTTGCTCCGGCCGCTGCCGAGGACTACCAGCGGGTCGTGGAGCTGTGGAAGAAAAACGAGTGACAGCGGGCGTCAAACTGGCGCTGGGGGCGCTGCTGGCGCTGGTGTTGGGCGGGTGCCGTTTCTCGCTGCCCGACGACCTCTACCAGCTCCACAGCATGGAGAGCAAGTGCCCCGAGCTCGAGGACGAAGCGCTGGCCGAGCGCATCCGCGCCTTCGGCCCCACCACGCCCTCGGCCGAGCTGAAGTGTGCCCTGTGGCAGCTGCGCACCATGCGTCCTGCGGACATCCACCAGACCGCCGCCCCGGCCAAGGTCTGCTACCTGCTGGCCGACCGCCACCTGGACGAGGGCGACCGTGAGCGGCTGGCCTCCGAGGGGGTGCGCTGGGCCGAGATCGCGCTGGACGGCGCGCCGGCCCAGGCGCTCTACGGCATCCGCGGCGACGGCACCGTGGAAGAGGGCCGGGCCTGTTACTACCTGGCGGTCAACCTGGGCATCGCGGTCCACGATCACAGCGCGCTGGCGGTCAAGAACCTCAAGCGGCTGGTCGGCGAGCTGGAGACCGCGGTGCGGCTGAGCCCGGACGAGGAGCGCGGCGGGCCGCTGCGGGTGCTGGGGCTGCTGTACCTGATGGCGCCGCCCTGGCCCCAGGGGGTGGGCGACGGCGACAAGGCGCTGACCCTGCTGGAGCAAGCCGCCGAGCACTACCCCGGCCACCCGCTGAACCACATCTTCTACGCCCAGGCGCTGTGGGAGCTCGAGGGCGAGTCCGCCGAGCAGCGCGTCAAGTGCGAGCTCGACCGCGGCAAGGAGCTGCTGGCCAGCGGCGCCTGGGGCAAGGCCCGGAACCGCTGGCAGAAGCTGCTGCGCAAGCTGGCCCGCGAGGCCGAGGTCGAGCTGGTGCCCCTGGACGACGGTGCGGTCAAGAGCGACGACGCTGCCGCCGGTGGCCCCACAGACCGATAAATGGAAGTTCCCTTGGGAACTTCTAACTCACTGATTTTTCTAGTGGGCTTACATGGGAACAACGGCCTGTGTGCTCTCTAACTCGTTGATTTTATTATCCCCCGCCCTTCGGGCGGGGGAACTTCAGGATAAAGGTGAAGATCGCCCCGGCGGCGATCATCACCGCGCTCCACCACAGCACCGGCCGGCGCTCAGTAGCGCACCCGCACGGCCATCTCCAGCATGCCCACCGGGTCGGTGGCCGCGCGATCGATGAAGTTGACCAGGGCCCCGGCCGCGCCGCCGGGAACCAGTACGCCGCCGGCGACCACCACCTCGATCAGATCGAAGAGCACGAACTCCTGGATCAGATCCAGCTCCACCCCGGCGAAGGGCTCGTCCAGGGCGTTGGCCGGCTGCAGCACGTTGGCCACCGCGACCACCAGCTTGAGCTTCCACCAGCGCGCCAGGTTCCAGCCGGCTTGCAGCTCGACCAGCATCAGCCCGGCCCGGTTGTGGTAGAAGCCGCCCTGCCGCCGGCCGAAGCGCTCGTCGTAGTTGTCGTACCAGTCGCGGATCTCGTCCTCGGTCAGCATCAGGGTGGCCGAGCCGTTCTTGCCCGAGCCCCAGAAGGCGCCCTGGAAGTCGTTGTCGGCGTGGGCGTCGTCCGGGCTGGTCAGCAGCAGGTGCAGGTCCACGTCCGAAGGCCACAGCTTGAAGTGATCGGTCAGGTGCCAGTGGATGTGGCCCTGGACGGACCAGGCCAGCTGCTGCTGGATGCGGCCGGCCGCGGTCTGGCCCTCGGCCTGGCCCACCTGCAGCATGGCGTCGAGGCTCAGGCCCAGATCCGCGTCGCCGGCGGCCAGGTGCAGGTTGGGCGCCAGCAGCCAGCGCTCCTGGCCGGGCAGGTGGCTGTCGTAGAGGTTGTGCATGCCGATGGCCAGCTTCCAGCCGTGGTCGATGCGCCAGTCGAAGCGCGCCCCGTAGACGAAGATGTCGCGGGTGAAGTTGTTGTCGGTGACCGAGATGCCCTCGTGGCTGGAATCCGGCACCTGGCCGACGAACAGGCCCAGCCGGTCCTCGTCCTCGCCCACCCAGTACTGGGCGCTGCCGATCCAATGGTTGATGAACAGGCCGGTCGGATCGATGAAGCGGCCGTAGCCGATCTTGAAGCCCATGTTGTCTTCCAGCTCGCCCGAGGCGTGCAGCTCGCGGTGCTTCAGCACCAGGATGGCCGGGCTGGTCATGTCCTCGATGTCCGGATCGTTGCGCGACCAGTAGTTCAGCCCCAGCTCGGCCTGGTAGGTGATGCGCAGCGAGCGGACGATGTTCCAGGTGAAGGTGGGTGTGAACACGGTGGCCAAGACGCCGACGTCCTGGCCGTCTTCGTCCCACAGCGGCTCGGAGCGGTCGAAGTCGGCGTCGTTGCGCCACAGCAGCAGGTTGAGCATCTCGGCCTGCATGGTGACCGTCTCGTCGCGCAGCTGCTCGGCGAAGGGCGGCTCGGTCCGGGTCTGGGCCGCGGCCGTGGCGCTGCAGATGATCGCCAGCACGAAGCATGAGATGGGCGTACGCATGGCGTCCCTCGCGTCAGCGGGCGATCACGCGATCGCCGTCGAAGAAGTACTGCCAGCCGCGGTTCTCGTTCCCGGCGAGCGGCGGCAGCAGCCGCACCCGGTGCTCCACCCCGGGCTCGTCGCGCGCCGGCTTGTGGTAGAGCACGTGGCGCTGCGGGTCGTAGTGGCAGATGCCGTCCGAGACCCAGACGTAGAAGCCGTCCGGGTAGACCCCCTCGGGGATGACGATCTCGCTCGGCGCCCCGGTCTCCTTGGCCGCGTAGACCACCTCGAACTCGCCCACCGGGTTCACCTGGCCCTTGTCCGGGTCGAAGTAGTGCAGCGGTGAGTAATAGTGGGTGGCGATCGGCTTGCCGGCCAGGGCGGCGGCGTAAGGCCGGCGCCAGGCCTGGGCGCCGCGGGGCGCGCCGCGCGGATCGATGATGGAGAAATCCTCGTGGTTCCACAGGTCGCCGAGCTCGAAATCGTTCTCGGGCGAGTAGCACCACAGGAAGTTGGAGGTGAACAGCCGCTCGAACGACTCGTAGTAGTTGTCCAGGATGTGGGCCGAGACGATGTAGTTCTGGCGCCGGGCCTGCGCTATGCCGTTGTAGTTGAAGTAGGTGCCGAACTCGCCGTAGACCACCGGGATGTTGCCCAGCGAGTAGGCGGCCTGGGCCATGTGCTGGCGCAGATCGTCGTCGTAGTCGCGGTGGCGCACCTCCTCGGCGGTGAATGCGCGCGGCGGCGAGTTGAAGCCCGGCATGGGGTAGATGTCCGGGTACCAGTGCGGGGCGTAGACCACCTGCTCCAGGCCCTCGGGATGGGTCATGGGGTCGCCCCACTGGCCCAGGATGCCGCCGCCCGGCTCGTCGCTGAGGTAGGTGTCGGCGCTCAGGGCGCTCTCGATCCAGATGATGGCCTGCGGGTCGCGCTCGACGATGCCGGCGCCCACCCGCTCGATGAAGGGCCGCATGTGGTGCTCGTTGAAATCGACGTTGAGCCCGAACACGGCCATCGGGTCGATCTCGGCCAGGCCCCAGCGCTGCAGGGTCTCGGGCTCGGTGTCGGGCGGCAGGATCTTGAGCGCCAGCAGCGCGTCGTAGGCGCGCTGGCCGTCGGCCTCGCCCAGCAGCCCGGTCAGCGCGTCGCGGGCGCCTTCATGGGCGCCGGTGCGGATCAGGGCCGCGGCCGCGGTCAGGGTCAGGAAGTTGGCCCCGGGCTCGTTCATCAGGTCGTAGCCGATCACGTTGACCTGGCCGCCGACCCGCTCGGCCACCTGGGCCCAGGCCTCGGCGTAGCCGCCCTGCAGGTAATCCTCGACGGTCTCGCCTTCGACCCGCAGCTCCGGGAACAGCTCGTCGCCGGCCAGCAGGCAGCCGTAGCAGCGGGCCAGGTCCAGGCTGAGCACGTAGGCCAGAAACCAGGTAGTGAAGGGCAGCAGATCGGTGGTCTCGTCGACCGGGAAGGGCCCGGGCAGGCCCAGGATGAAATCGCCCACCCAGGCGGGCACCTCGCCGCCGTCCTCGAGGCCCAGCAGGTCCTGCACCAGGGCCCACAGCGACCCGACCTGCTCCAGGTCCAGCCCGCTGAGGATGCGCGGCGTGCCCCAGTGGGGCGAGTCCAGCTTCTTCTCCTGCAGGCAGGCGGCCACCGCCCAGCGCGGCGCGCCGTCGCCCTGGACCACGTCGTCGTACTCGCCGCTGGCCGCATCGGGCACCAGGCTCAGCAGGGTGTGCTCCAGCGAGCCGGGCTCGCCCTGGGCGGGGTGGCGGTTGTACTCCACCCGCAGGTGGCGGCTGAACATGTCCTGGTGCATGTCGAGCAGCACCCAGATGCCGTGCTGCCGGGCGCTGGCCACGATCTGGCGCAGGTAGTCGAGGTAGGCCTGGTCGTAGACCCCGCGCTCGACCGGGGCGATGCCCTCCCACATCAGCAGCAGCCGCACCGCGTTGAAGCCCAGCGCGCGCAGCTTGGCGAACTCGGCGTCGGCCTGCTCCAGCGGAAAGGGTTTGCCCACGTAGGACGCCACCCCGTCGTCATCGATGCGCGCCGGCACCTTGGTCGAGCCCGACAGGTTGACCCCGTGGAAGAACAGGTAGCGGCCGTAGCCGTCGCGCAGGTAGGTGCGGTCGGTCGTCAGCCGCGTCATGGGCAGCGGATCGATCGGCGGCGCCTCGCCGCAGCCCGCCGGCCCGAGCAGCAACACGCCGGCCAGCCCCAGCATCGCCATCTCGCGCCTACGCATACGCACCTCCAATCCGCGCCGCCGCCGCGCCCGCCGGCGCACGCAGCCGCAGTCCTCATGGGCCTTTTCCCGATCGCTTCCGAAACTACCGCCAAGCCCCCCGCTTGTCACCACCCGCGGACAGGTCTATGCTGGCGCCCGAGCCGACACCGCAGCGGGAGGTCGAGATGGGTTTTCGCCGTTTGTTTTCGTTGCTGATCGCCGGGGGGCTGCTGGCCGCGGCCGGGGCGCGGGCCGAGGAGGGCATGTGGACCTTCGACAACCCGCCGCTGGAAATGCTGGCCGAGCGCTACGACTTCGAGCCGGACGCCGGCTGGCTGGAGCACGTGCGGCTGGCCTCGGTGCGCTTCATGGACGGCGGCTCGGGGTCCTTCGTCTCGCCGCACGGGCTGGTGCTGACCAACCACCACGTGGCCGCCGGGCAGCTGCAGAAGCTGTCGACCGCCGAGCGCAACTACATGGCCACCGGCTTCTACGCCCGCGAGCTGGCCGACGAGGTCGCCTGCCCGGACCTGGAGGTCAACGTGCTGGTCTCCTACGAGCAGGTGACCGAGCGCATCCGCGAGGCCATCGCGCCCGACATGCCACCGGCCGCCGCGCTCAAGGCGCGCCGGGCCGCCCGGGCCCGGATCGAAAAGCAGTGCCAGGACGAGACCGGCCTGCGCTGCGACGTGGTCAGCCTGTACCACGGCGGCCAGTACTGGCTCTACCGCTCGCGCAAGTACACCGACGTGCGGCTGGTCTTCGCACCCGAGGCCCGGGCCGCCTTCTTCGGCGGCGACCACGACAACTTCACTTACCCGCGCTACGCCCTGGATGCCGCCTTCTTCCGCGTCTACCAGGACGGCCGGCCGCTGCGCAGCGAGCACTACCTGGAGCTCAAGCCCCAGGGCGCCGCCCGCGGCGAGCTGGTGTTCATCACCGGCCACCCGGGCAGCACCGACCGGCTGGACACGGTGCGCCAGCTCGAGTACCAGCGCGACCACCGCTACCCGCGGGTGCTGGAGTACATCGACCGGGTGCTGGCGGCCATGCGCGACTACGGCGCCCGCGGCCCGGAGCAGAAGCGCCGCGCCACCATGGTCGAGCTGGGCTTCCAAAACGGCAAGAAGGCCCTGAGCGGCGAGCTGCGCGGGCTCGAGCAGCCCGAGCTGCTGGCCGCCAAGCGCCGCGCGGAACAGGCGCTGCGCCGGGCAGTGGCCGCCGACGAGAAGCTGGCCGCGGCCTACGGCGGCGCCTGGGCGCGGATCGAGCGCGTCTATGAAAAGCACGGCGCCGAGCTGGCCCGGCGCGCCTTTCGCAGCCTGGCCTACGCCGCGCTGGCCCGCAAAGCGGTGACCATCGTCCACTACGTCACCGAGATCGAAAAGCCCGACGCCGAGCGGCTGGACGGCTACCACGACGCCGAGATCGAAGAGCTGCGCTTCAAGCTGCTGTCGCCGGCGCCCATCTACACCGACCTGGAAGCGGTCATGCTGGAGACGGCGCTGCGCTTCGCCGCCGACCACCTGCCGGCCGGCGACCCCTGGGTCGAGATCATCGCCGAACTCGGCGGGCCGGCCGCGGCGGCCGCCGCGGCCATGGAGCACACCCGGCTGGACGAGGCCGAGCAGCGCCGGGCCCTGATCGAGGGCGGCCGCGAGGCGGTGGAACAGTCGGACGATCCCTTGATCGCGCTGGCGCGCCAGTGGGCTCCGCTGCTGGCGGCCGAGGAGCGCTGGCGCAAAGATACGGTCGAAAGCCGCATCACCCCGGCGCGCGAGGACATCGCCCGGGCCCGCTTCGCCGTCCACGGCAGCGACGCCTACCCGGACGCCACCTTCACCCTGCGGCTGACCTTCGGCCCGGTGGCCGGCTACCCCAGCAACGGCACCCGGGCGCCGTACCAGACCACGCTGTACGGCCTCTACGACCGCGCCCTGGGCTTCGACCGCCGCGCCCCCTGGAACCTGCCCCAGCGCTACTGGGAGCGGCGCCGGCGGCTGAAGCTGGACACCCAGGTCGACTTCGTGTCCGAGTGCGACATCATCGGCGGCAACTCGGGCTCGCCGGTGATCGACCGCCGGGCCCGGCTGGTGGGGGTGGTCTTCGACGGCAACATCGAGAGTCTGTCCAATCGCTTCGTCTTCGACGCCGAGCGCTCGCGCGCGGTGGCCGTATCTTCCGACTACATCCTGGAGGCGCTGGAGCGGCTCTACGACGCCACCACCCTGGCCGACGAGATGCTGCGCCCGGGCTCGGCGCCGCCGGCCGACGCGGCTGACGCGGCCGAATAGCCGGGCGCCGCTGCGAGACCCCCCTTCGAGCGTTCCGCCCGCGCCCCCCACCGGCGGGCCGCGGGCGGAAGCAGCGGAGCGCCATGGCCCGCCCCCCCGCAGCCGTGCTGGCCTTTCTGGCCGTGGGCCTGCTGGCCGCCAGCCAGTCGGGCAACATCATCCGCCTGGGCGACGCCCACCCGGTGGCCATCGCCGCCTGGCGGCTGGTGCTGGCGGGCGCGCTGCTGGCCCCGCTGGCCGGCGGTCGCTTCGGCCAGCTGGCCGCGCTAGGTCGCACCGACCGCTGGCTGCTGCTGGCCGCCGGCACCGCGCTGGCGCTGCACTTCTTCGCCTGGATCGCGGCGGTGCAGCACACCACGGTGGCCCGGGCGGCCACCGTGTTCGCCGCCAACCCGGTGCTGACCGCGGTGGCCGCCCACCTGTTCTTCCGCGAGGGCTTCTCGCTGCGCCTGGGCCTGTCCATCGGGCTGGGCTTTCTCGGAGTGGCGGCCATCGGGCTCGAGGAGCTCGACCCGGGCCAGGGCTCGCTGGCCGGCGACGGGCTGGCGCTGCTGTGCTCGGCGCTGTTCACCGCCTACTTCCTGCTGGGCAAGCGGCTGCGCCGGCGGCTGGACAACCGGGTCTACGTGCCGGCGCTGTATGCGGTGGCGGCGCTGGTGGCCTTCGCCACCTTGCTCGGCCTGAGCCTGCCGCTGGTGGACTACGACGGCCAGACCTGGCTGTGCTTCGGGCTGATGGCGCTGGTGCCGACCATGATCGGCCACACCTCGTTCAACTGCGCGGTGCGCTACATCCCGGCCGGCAAGATCTCGGCCGCCACCCTGAGCGAGCCGGCCCTGGCCGGCCTGGTGGCCTGGTTCGCCTGGGACGAGCCGGTCGGCCCCTGGACCCTGATCGGCTACGGCCTGATCGCCGCCTCGGTCATCGCGCTGGTCAGCGACCGGGCGAATGGCCCATCGCAGACAGCACCAGCGCCAGATCCCAGATCCGGATCTGCCGGCCGCAGGCGCTGATCAGCAGCTCCTTGTCACTCGGATCGTAGACGGTGTCCAGCAGCAAGGGCGCCGGGCAGCCGAGGTGGGCGGTGTAATCATCGTCCAGTGCATCATGGGGATCGGCCGCAAGGCGGCCGCTGAGCTTGCCGCTGGCACCGCCCAGCAGCAGCACGGCGTCGGAATCCGCGAACACCATGGAAACCACCTGTTCGACATCTTCGGCGATGGGCTCCGGGGCGGCGGCCGGATTGGCGGCATCTTGATTCAAGAACAGGTCGGCCAGGGTCCCCCCATCGCCCAGGAACGCCAACATGTCCGCCGTGTCCGTGGCGAAGGCCAGCGCCAGGCCCGGGTAGTCCTTGTAGTGGTAGTCGTGATCTGAGTTGCAGGCCTCTTGGTTGGCTGCATTCCGGACATCGAGCGTGAGCATGCCGTGCTCATCCTGAGCCGCGTCGCACGCAGCCGCCAGCACCGCATTGTCGCTGGTGAAGCCGAGCGCTCGGACCGTGCCATTGTCGTCGTCGCAGCTGAGGGTACAGATGAATTGCAGGCTCTCGCTGTCGACATCCACCTGGTAGAGATCGACGTAGGCGTTGTCGGCTGTCGCCAGGTAAGCACCACCGGGTGCCAGCGCCAACAACGCGGCCGCTGCGCCTTGCAGATCTTGCAGATCCACGGCCGCGTCGAACGAGCCGGCTCCATTGAGGTAGGGGATACGCGCCCAGTTGCCGTTGTCGGCGGCGGCGAAGACCGAGCAGGAGGACTTGCTGGCGGCCACCGAGTTGATGACCCCGGCGAGGGGGCTCGCGCCGGGACCCTGGACCGCGCTCAATCCTGGCTCGGCGGAATCGAACCGCCAGGCGTGGAACGCGACCGTTCCGTCCGGTGGTTCCATCCGGCTGGCGACCACCACCAAGGGCTCGGTGCCATAATTGCAGGTGTACATCTCGAGGGCCGAGACGCTGGTCCCTTCGGGCAGGAGCTGCTGGTGCATCAATCCGAACGGAGGTGCTGCGCACTGCCCCCCATCGCAGATTTCCTGCTCCTCGCAGTGCGCATCGGTGATGCAGACACAGTGGAAAATGCCGTTGCCATCTGCACGACAGACCGGATGCTGCGGCAATTCGCTGGGACAGTCGTGACACTGGGCGCCGCAGTGCATGTCTTCCTCGCAGGGGGAGCAGTCGCCGCCGTCGCAGTACCAGCCGTCCTGGCAAGGGTCCGGGCAGGTGCCGCCGCAGCTATTTTCGATGCAGTCCTCGCCGTCGCAGTCGGCGTCGCTTTCGCAGCCGCAGCGGTGGCCGCCGCTGCCGTCCGGCACACAGGCCCGGTTGTTGTCGTTGGCGGTGCAGTCGATACAGCCCGTGCCGCAGTGGGCATCGTCATCGCCGCAGGCCGTACAGCTCTGGCCGTCGCACCACAGCCCGCTGTCGCAACCGCCCTCGCAGCTGCCGCCGCAACCGTCGGGCGCGCCGCCGCACTTGCCGTCGCAGTCGGGGGTGCAGTCGGTGCGCACGCAGCGGTCGTCGGCATTGCATTCCAGGTCGGCGGCGGCGCACTGGCCGTTGCCGAAGCAGGGCTGGCCCGCGCCGCCGCGGCCGGGCAGGCGGTCGCAGCCGCTGGCGGCGGCCAGCAGGGCGGCCATGGTCAACAGGGTCGCGGCCCGCATGTCACCACCTCCCGCCCAGGCTGAGGCCCAGGCCGCACCCGTCGGCGGTGGGGCCGCCGCCGAGGCTGACGCCGCCGGCATCTTCGGCCGGCGGGCCGGGGTCGAGCAGCCACAGCACCGCGCCGGTGACCAGCAGCGCGCCGCCCAGGCCGAAGCCGGCGTAGGCCAGCCCGTTGAAGGTGCGGTGGCGGTCGGCGTCGCCGTCTTTGCCGGAGTAGGCCCAGTCGTCGGCGGCCGCCTCGGCCTGCCAGATGAACACCCCGCCCACCGCGGCCAGGCCCACCCCGCTCCAGAAGGCCGCATGGCCCCAGGTGTTGAAGGCGGAGGCCGGCGCGCTGTGCGCCACCGCCGCCGGCCGGCCGTCGCCGGTGTCGGCATCGGCCGCAGCACCGTCGGCCGTCGCCCCACCGGCCGCAGCACCGTC
>CAYVQE010000151.1:0-13894 GCA_964454005.1 uncultured Myxococcales bacterium | reverse complement strand
TCTCACTTATTCGGACTTCTCGAATAAGTGAGAAGTGAGTAGACCTGACCCCATTCTCGCGACGCCACTGCAATCCAGCGCCGAAACAAGCTTATCGGTGAAGATGTCCTCGAGGCGTTCAGGCGGGAGATCGGGCTCAAGGCTGCGGGGCGCCGACCCAGATTCTGACGAGTTGTAGTCTTTGTCCGTTCTGCTCGAGGGTCATGAGCTGCTGGATGCGGTCGCTGTCCATGTCGCTGACGGACAGGGAGCGGCGGATTCGGGCGCCGTCGGGGCGGGTCTCGGCGCTGAGGCGCATGCCTTGCAGCAGGCGGCCCAGGTTGGCGCGGGCGCGGTTGAGGGCGCGGCTTGCGGGGCGCGGCCCGTCCAGCGGGGCGCCGGCGGCGGCGTAGGCGAAGCCGTCGTCGCCCACCCAGGCCACCCGCAGCGTCCATGCCGGGCGCTGGTCCGGCCCGCAGTCGCAGTCGATCAGGGCGCGCGGCGGCTCGGGGCAGCGGGCTTTGAAGTAGTCGCTGCCCAGGCCCCAGCCGGCCTGACGGTGGCGGGCCAGCACGTAGATGCGGCCGTCGTCGTCCACGTGGCCCGCGCGCGACTCGGCCCCGGCCAGCTGGGCGCGCACCGGCTGGCCCGGCGCAGCGCCGATCTCCAGCGCGGCGATGGCGATGGCCGCCCGGTTGAAGGTCATCTCCAGCCCCAACCGCCGCTCGCGATCCGGCTGGCCCTCGGTCATGGCCACCGCCCAGACGAAGCCGCCCTGGCGCCAGGCCGGCTGGCCGGCGCGGGCCAACCAGTCGGGCCGCTGCGCGTCCGTGCAGCGGCAGGCGAAACGGTTCATGCCGCCCGGCTGGCAGGGCCCGGCGGCAGCGATCGCTGCCGCCGGATCGGCGCCGACCTCGTCGACAACCGCACCGCCGGCCACATCGTCGCCCCAGTCCGGCTCATCGCGGGGTTCGGCCCCGGCGCAGCCGGCCAGCACCAGGGCTGCGGCCAGCAGGCCCGCACGGATACGCTGCAGGGTTCGCATCGCCATCGCTCCTCGCTCCGGCCGCCGGGGCCGGAAGATTTAGTAATTCGGATCGCCGCCAGTCTCGCCCGGCCGCGGGCCCCGGTCAAACTCCCGGTCTGAGCCCTGATTTCCCACCTCGGCCGCGATCTGGGAAATCAGCCAAATCGAGCTGGGCGATCCTGGCTGAGCTGAGCCGAACGCGCAGCCCTTGACTCGGCGCCGCTTCGACCCCACACTCTGATTCAGGACGCACGGGGTCCGGAAGGTAGCGAGATGCGTGTGGGGTACGGACAGCAGCGCCGCTGGCAGCGCGGAGTGGCCGCAGCCGCCGGGCTGTACCTGGTCAGCTTCCTGGCCCCGCTACTGCACTTCGCTCTGATCCCGCACACCCTGGATCCCCACAGCGGCCGGCCCATGGGCCTGACGGCCCAGCAGCCGGCCGCCGGCGCGGATCGGCTGCGCGCGGTCGCCGACGCGCACGACCGGCACGGCCACTGCTGCTTCGCCGACCACCTCAACGGCCACAGCGCGCTGCAGGCGCCCCTTTCGGGCGCACCGCATCGGCTGGCCCGCGATCCGGCCCCGCGCGGCGGCGCTGCGGGCCCGCTGCACATCCACGACGCACTGGGCCTGGCCCCCAAGCACTCCCCGCCCGCCCATCGCAGCTAGGGTCCACGCCCGTCCATTCAGCGGCGAAGGGGCGCCAGGGGACTCAGAGCCCATCCAGCGAGGCTTCGTCCCTGAGGCCGGAGCCCCACGGCGAGAACAGAGAGCGAAGCGCGCGCGCCGACTGCGGTCGTGCAGCGGCATGCGCGGGGAGTTCGAACCATGAGAAATGCATACCGGATGCCCGATCCCGGTCCCGGCCAGCCGGGCTGGCCAGCGCTGCTGCTGGGCGCGCTGCTGTGGGCCGGCGCAGCTGACCCGGCTGCTGCAGCCGGAGCGGAGACCCGGGCCGATGGTGAAAACGACGAAGAGGAAGAAACAGAGCCGGCGGTCGACCCGGACCTGGCCGAGGCCCTGGCGACCGACCGGGCGCAGCGCGAGCGAGACGAGCCGGCGGCGCTCGACCCGGCGGCCGTGCTGCGCCGCGTGGTGCCGCTGCAACGGCTCAACCCCAAGATCAGCCTCATCCTGGACACCGCCCTGGGCTGGCACAGCCGCAGCGAGCACATCCGCCAGGCCGGCCACGCCCCGGACGACAGCGGCTTCACCCTGCAGGGCCTGGAGCTGGCTGCCTCGGCCGCGGTCGATCCCTACTTCCGCTTCGACCTGGCCTTCGAGCTGTCGCACCTGCACCTCGAGGAGGCCTACCTGACCACCCTGGCCCTGCCGGCCAACCTGCAGCTCCGCGCCGGCTTCTTCAACGCGGTCTTCGGCCGCGAGAACCCGCTGCACATCCATTCCTGGAAGTTCGTCAACCCCTCGCTGATGCACACCCGCTTTCTGGCCGCCGAGCACTTCGCCGGCCTGGGCGCCGAGCTGTCCTGGCTGGCGCCGCTGCCCTGGTACCTGCTGGCCACGTTGGAGGTCTTCGACAGCCACGGCATGTCCGACCTGCGCTCGAGCTCCTTCGGCCGGGTGGAGCTGACCGAGTCGGGCGAGCTGGACGGGCCCGAGGACATGGTCTACCTGGCGCGGCTGGAGAGCTTCTTCGCCCTGTCGCCCGACTGGTCGCTCGAGGTGGGGCTGAGCGGCGCCTGGGGCCAGAGCCCCTACGCGCCCGACGACCGGGTGACGCTCTACGGCACCGACTGGTACCTGAAGTGGCGGCCCATCTCCACGGGTCGCGATCAGCTGGCCGTGGCCCTGACCATCGAGTACCTGCTGCGCGACACCCAGGTGCCGGGCGACAGCGTGCGCGACCACGGCGGCTACCTGCAGCTCGACTTGCAGCCGGCCAAGCGCTGGCTGCTGGGCCTGCGCGCCGAAAACGTGGCCGCCGTGCGCGGCGTCACGCCCGATCCCGAGCGGCTGGGCTCCTGGCAGTGGCGCGGCTCGGCGGTGGTCACCTTCCTGCCCAGCCACTTCTCCAAGATCCGCCTGCAGTACGACGCCGGCCGAGCCCAGGGCCACGGCGGCGCCAGCCACGCCCTGTTCCTGCAGGCCGAGGTCAGCGCCGGCGAGCACGGCGCCCACCAGTTCTGAGGAGGCGAGTCATGCGCCACATCTTCATCGCCCTGATCATCGCGCTGGTCCTGCCGGCCGCCGCCCCGGCGGCCGAGCTGCGGGTGGTCACCACCCTGCCCGACTTCGCCGCCCTGGCCGCCGAGCTGGGCGGCGAGCGGGTGCAGGCCGAGTCGCTGATCCGCGGCACCCAGGACCCGCACTACGTCGACGCCAAACCGTCCTTCATCGTCAAGGTCAACCGGGCCGATTTGCTGATCGTCATCGGCCTCGGCCTGGAGGCCGGCTGGCTGCCGGTGCTGCTGACCCAGGCGCGCAACGGCGCGGTGCAGCCGGGCGGCCGCGGCTACCTCGACGCCTCGCAGGTGGTCACCGTGCGCGAGGTGCCCATCAACCCGGACCGCTCCATGGGCGACGTGCACGGCGGCGGCAACCCGCACTACTACACCTCGCCGGCCGAGCTGTACCAAGTGGCCCGGGCCATCCACCAGCGCCTGCTGGAGCTGGACCCGGACGGCGCCGCGGTCTACCAGCGACGCTGGCAGGCCTTCGCCGAGAGGTACCAGGCCAGAAGCGCCGCCTGGAAGCGGGCCCTGGCACCGCTGGCCGGCGAGCGGGTGGTGGTCTACCACCTGAGCTGGATCTACTTGCTTCGCTGGGCCGGGCTGGAGCGCGCCGGGGCGCTGGAGCCCAAGCCGGGCATCCCGCCCTCGGCCGGCCAGGTCACGCGCTTGCTGGCCCAGGTGCGCCAGCGCGGGGTGCGCTACGTGCTGCAGGAGATCTACCACCCCAGCCGGCTGTCGCGGGTCTTCGCCGCCAAGGCCGGCGCCGAACTCAAGATCCTGCCGTCCATGGTGGGCGCCGCGCCCGGCATCGACACCGTGTGGGACAAGTTCGATCGCATCGTCGAGCTGCTCGCAGAGGATTGAGCGAGCTGCAAGAAAAACGAGGAGGAAGGCCATGCACCGATCACATACCCTGTTGTCGCTCGCCGGCCTGCTGCTGGCCTCAGCGGCCGGCGGCTGCGCCACCGGCCCCGGCTCGGCGCTGGAGTGCCCGAGCTGCGACAACGTCACCGAGCTGCTGGTGGGCGACCGGTGCGTGCCCACCGAACAGGTCGAGCCCTGCGGCCCGGACGGCCACGCCCACGGAGACAGCTGCCACTGCTTCTCGGGCCAGCAGCCGACCACCATCGCCGGCACCGACTACTGCCTGCAGCAAGGCTGCGCGCATGACGAGCACGATGATCACGACGGCCACGACCTGCACGATGACCACGAGCACCAGCTTGCCAGCCCGGGCGCGGTGATCTATACCTCGGTGCCGTGATCACCACAACGTTCGGCAGTCAGGGGGCCATCGTTTGGCTGAGGCGCTGATCGAGCTGGCCGACGCGGCCATCGGCCACCGGCGGCCGCTGCTGGGGGGCGTCGCGCTGCGCATCGCACGCGGCGACTTCTGGGGCGTGGTCGGGCCCAACGGGGCCGGCAAGACCACCCTGGCCATGACCCTGCTGGGCCAGCTGCCGCCGCTGGCCGGCCGGCTGCGCTGGGCGCGGCCCGGGCTGCGCTTCGGCTACGTTCCCCAGCGCCACGCGCTGGACCCCGACTATCCGCTGAGCGCGCTGGAGGTGGCCCTGATGGGCCGCACCGGCCGTTTCGGCTGGTGGCGCGGGCCGCGGGCGGCCGACCGCCGGCGGGCCGTGGCCGAGCTGCAGCGGCTGGGCATGGCCGGCGCGGCCGGCCGGCCCTTCCGGTCGCTGTCGGGCGGCGAGAAGCAGCGGGTGCTGATGGCCCGGGCGCTGGCGACCGAGCCCGACGTGCTGGTGCTGGACGAGCCCACCGAGGGCATCGACCTGACCGGCGAGACCGACGTGATGCACTTCCTGCGCCGGCTGCACCGCGACGACGGGCTGACCATTCTGATGATCGAGCACCACATGACGGAGGTCATCAGCCTGGTCGATCACCTGTGCCTGATCAACCAGCACACCGGCCTGTTCGAAGCCGGCGCGCTGGACGCGCTGCTGACCGAGCAGCGCTTGAGCAGCCTCTACGGCCGGCCGGTGGGCATCGACGTCTGCGCCGAGCGCACCCACGTCCACGTGCGCGACCCGGAGGCCGACCGTGGCTGAGCTGCCGGGCTTCTGGGAGAGCTGGTTCGTCTGGCGCGAGGCCATGGCGGTGGCCCTGATCGCGGCCGCGACGCTGGCCTACCTGGGCGTCTGGGTGGCGGTCAAGAAGGTCACCTGGGTGCCGCTGGCCCTGTCGCAGGTCTCGGCGGTCGGGGTGGTGCTGGCCTTTCTGCTGCACGAGCTGCTGGGCGTGCACCAGGCCGGCGATCAGACCCTGCTGCTGGCGCTGGACCCGGCCTGGTTCTCCTTCGCCGTGGGCGTGGCCGCGGCCGTCTACTTCGGCCACCCGCGGCTGGGCGGTCCGCGCGGCGTGGTCGTCGCCTACCTGGTAGCCTCGGCCCTGGTGCTGCTGATCGGCGGCTTCGTGCGCCAGGACGTCCACGACGTCAAGTCCATCCTGTTCGGCCAGACCGTGCTGGCCGAGCTGGCCCAGGTGTGGCTGGTGGCGGCGGCCGCGCTGGCGGTGGCTCTGGTGCACTTCCTGTTCTACCGCCGCTTCCTGTTCGCCTCCTTCGACCCGGCCGCGGCCGGCGCCGCCGGCCTGCGGGTCTTCGGGCTGGAGGTGCTGCTCTACGCCACCTTCGCGGTCATGCTCTCGGCCGCCACCCGCACCATGGGCGCCCTGCCCGCCTTCGGCCTGTGCGTGCTGCCGGCGCTGGCCGGGCTGCGGCTGGCGCGCAGCATGCCCGGCGCCTTCGCGCTGGCGGTCATCGTCGGCTTGCTGGCGGCCGGGCTGGGCTACTACATCTCGTTCACCCTGTCGATGCGCCACGCCATCGAGCTGTCGACCGGCGGCAGCATGGTGGCGGTGGGCGGCCTGCTGCTGGCCCTGTGCTGGGGCCTGGGCCGGCTGCGCCACGGCCCGCGCCGAGGCTGATCCCCGTCTGGAGGTGACCTCGATGAGCCTGGAGTCGATGCAGTTCTCCATCCTGGTCGAGTGCAGGAAGTGCGGCTCGTCCAGCCCCGTCAACGGCCTGACCCCCAGCCTGCTGTGCGGCAACTGCAGCCAGGTGATGCGCATCGAGCAGCCGCACTGGCTGCGGCTGCTCGGCGACTTCATCCGCGACGATCTGCACGCGCGCAAGGGCGGACGCGACAACACCGAGGTGCTGGCGCCCTGGGGCAACTTCAGCGTCGAGCACGGCCACCGCGATCCGATCTGCCCGCACTGCGACCAGCCCCTGCCCGCGGCGGCCTGGCAGCCGCCGACCGAGCCGCTGCTCTGCCCGGCCTGCGGCGAGAAGGTGGCCCTGCGCCGGCCTCCGGAGTGGTTCGCTGCGGTGCAGCCGGGCGCCCGCTGGCTGCTGGGCGAGACCTTCGGGGTCGCGGCCGAGCAGCAGACCGGGCAGGAGCCGGTCAGCATCCACTGCATCAACTGCGGCGCCAGCCTGGCCATCGACGGCTCGGCGCGCACCGTGGTCTGCAAGTACTGCGACTCGGACAACTACCTGCCGGACCAGCTCTGGCTGCGGCTGCATCCGGCCTCGATCCGCAAACCCTGGTCCATCCTGTTCGACCTCGGCCCGGCCGGCTACGGGCTGCCCGACGCGATCGAGGACTTCTGCGACGTGGCCCACGCCCCGGACGGCGGCCTGATCGCCGCCTTCATCGAGGAGGAACCCGACGAAGAAGACTACGATGAGAATGAGGATGAGGATGAGGACGAGGAAGACGAAGAAGAAGATGATGATGACGAAGACGAGGAAGACGAGGAAGACGAGGAGCGGGGGAACGGCGGTGGACCGATCCGGGCGCGGCTGATCAAGTTCGACCCGCAGGGCCTGGTCGCCTGGGTGCGCCGCGACATCGACTTCGAAGAGGAGGCCCGCCTGGAGTGCACCCCGGACGGCGAGACGCTGGCGCTGGTGCTGTCCGGCGGCGAGGGCTTCGTCTTTCTCGATCCGCAGACCGGCCGCACCCTGAGCCGGCTGGACTGCCCCGACACCACCGGCGAGCAGGGAGACCAGCCGCCCGAAAAGCTGCGGCCCATACAGCTCTACAACGCCGAAGGGGTGGCCCTGGCGCCCGACGGCACGCTGGTGCTGCTGCGCCACGGCCCGGCCGATGCCGAACCGGTCTTCACCCGCTACACCCGCGAGGGCCGGCCCCTTCCCATGTGGCCCGAGCCGCCCGAGGCCGGCGATCAGACCGAAGCCCCTCCGACCGAGGCCGCGGCAGAGAGCGGCGGCGGCGTGGGCGGTTTCTTCCGCCGCCTGTTCGGCGGCGGCCGAGCCGCGCCGGCCCCGGCCGAACCCGAGCCGCCGGCGCTCAAACCCGCCGACTGGGACGCCCTGCCCGACCGCCTGCTGGTGCCGCCGCGCCGGGTGAGCTTCACCTTCAGCCCGGGCGGTGATCTGATCCTGGTCTCGAGCGGGCGCGATCGGCTGGCCCACTACGACCCGACCGGCAAGCTGATCGAGTCGCACCGGCTGGAGGGCTTGCCCGAGGAGGTCAACGACTGGGGTCCCATCGGCGCCGACGAGCTGGAAAACGTCTACCTGGCCTACCTGCCGGACCAGTACTGGGAGTCGGGCGGCGGCCTGCACCTGCTGCGGGTGCCGCTGGGCGGCCAGCCCGAGCTCTACCGCGGCTGGCACGTCGATCCCGACTGCCCACTGGGCGACTCCGACGGCCGGATGAAAGTGCGCGCCGACGGCAGCCTCTACCTGGGCGACGAGCTCGACAACCTGCGGGTGGTCTCACCCGAGGGCCGGCTCGTCTTCCGCACCCCGGCCACGGTCGAACTCGACGCCGTCGACTGCCAGCGATACCGGCAACACAACAGGCGCTAGCTCCCCCGCCCGAAGGGCCGGGGACTACGAATCGAGGGGTTCGAGGGCCTGAGGCAAACAGCGAAATAGAAAAAAGCAGTGAGATCCAGTAGAGTCGCCTCCGGGAGGTTGCCGCAGACCATGCTGCCGTCGGAGTACCGCACCCTGCTGGAGGGCGATCGAGCCATGCCTTCGCTGCTGCTGGCCCAGCTGCCGCCGGAGCAGGACTGTCCGGGGGTGACCGCGATCCTGGACCGGCTGCGCGATTCCGAGCTGGAATGGGCCCGCCACCGGCTGGCCCACCGGCGCAGCGTGCCCGAGGCGCGCTGGGAACTCGAGGTCGAGCTGGAGCCGGAGGGCGGGTCGCGGCGCGAGCTGCGGCTGTGGGCCGTTCCCAGCGAGGCGGTCGACGCCTTCCACCTCGACTGGGCCGATCCCGCAGCGGAGGAACGCCGGGCCAGCGAGCACAGCCGCTGGTCGCTGGGGCTGTCGCTGCGTTTCGGCGAGCGACCCCTGGCCGACTTCCACCTGCAGCTGCAGCTGCTGCGAGCGGTGGCGCCCGATGCGCCGGTGGTGGTCGACGCCACCGCCTGCCGGGCCCACACGGCGGCCTGGCTACGCGAGGCCAGCGAATCTCCGGTGCCGCCGCCGCCCAGCGCACTGTTCGCCCTGCACAACGTGCAGCCGGAGCCGAGCCGCCCCGGCGGCTGCTGGCTGCACACCCACGGCCTGGTGCGCTGCGGACTGCCCGAGATCGAGATGCTCGACGTCGATGCCGGCGCCTGCGCGGGCTGCGCGGCGCTGCTCGAGGCGGTGGCCGGTCTGTTTCTGGATCACGAGGTGCCCGATCCGGCCACCCCCTTCCAGCCCGGCTTCGGGCTGGAGCTGGTCTGGCTGCCCTGGGAGCAGAGCCTGGCCCATCTGCGCCGGCGCCGGCTGGGCGGGCTGACCGACCGCGACGAGCACCACGCCCTGCCGGCAGCGGTGCTATTCGCACCGCAGCAGCGCTGGCTGCTGCGCCGGCTGGCCAGCCCGGCGATTTACGCCCCGCTGCTCGACGGCGACCCCCTGCTCTACGTCTCCGACATGGAGACCGAACGCATGGCGGCGCTGGCCCGCGAGCGGCTGGATCGCTTCACCGCCATCTTCGACCGCAACAGCAACGCCCGCGACTGGGTCTTTTTGGTCAAGCTGGGCTATCCGGTGGACCGGTCCCGCAGCGAGGCCGACCGCGAGCACCTGTGGTTCCAGGTGCACCACCTGGCCGGACACCGCTGCGAGGCCACCCTGCTCAACCAGCCCTACGCCATCGCCGCCATGCGCGAGGGCGAGCGGGCCGAGCACGATTTGGCCCTGCTGACCGACTGGCAGATCCTGTGCCCCTACGGCCGCTACTCGGCCGACACGGTGATCCACCTCGATCGCCGGCTGAGGGCCGGGCCGGACAACGCCCGGACCGGCGATTGACAAAACCGCAGCAAAGACCAAGATGGAGCAGCAGCGCGGTCCGGGTGGTTTCGAGCGACCGCGATGGGAGGCGTGGGTTGAGAACGACGATGATCGCTTTGGCGGCGGCGCTGGGCCTGGCCGCCTGCGCCGGCCCCCGGACCGCCAGCACACCCGGAACCGATGCGGAAGGAGACGAGACGGTGGCGGAGGACAAGCAACCGGAAGAGAGCGAAGCGGCCAAGGCCTACGAGCGCGAATGCCAGCAGGCCATCGAAAGGGCCCGCCGGGACCTGGTGGACCTGGAAGCCTACGGCGGCCGGGCCACCATCGACGGCGTGCTGGTGCCGCTCGACGAGCTGAGTCGGGTGTTGGACGGCACCGCCGCACAGGCCTCGCTGTACCGCAACGTGCATCCGGATGCGGCCGTGCGCCAGGTGGCCGAGTGGTGCGAGCAGGAAGTGAGCAAGGTGGCCACCGATCTGGGCCTGTCGCGGCCGATCTACGACATGCTGGCGGCCGTCGACGCCGGCGGGGCGGATGCGGTCACCCGGCGCCTGCTCGATCACCTGCTGCGCGATTTCCGCCGCGCCGGCGTGGACCGCGACGCCGCCACCCGCGAGCGCATCCGCGGCCTGCGCGAGGAGCTGGTGCGCATCGGCCAGGAGTTCTCGCGCAACATCCGCTCCGACGTGCGCACCATCGAACTCGACTCAGCCGCGGAGCTGGCCGGGCTGCCCGAAGACTACATCGCCGCTCACCCGCCCGGTGACGACAGCACGATCCACATCAGCACCGACTACACCGACTACCTCCCCTTCATGACCTACGCCGAGAGCGACGACCGCCGGCTGGAACTCTACCGAGCCTTCCGCAACCGCGGCTGGCCGGCCAACGACGCCGTGCTGCGCCGCATGCCGGCTGAGCGGGCCGAGCTGGCCGGTCTGCTCGGCTACGACAGCTGGGCGGCCTACGCCACCGAAGACAAGATGGTCGAGACGGCCGCAGCCGCCCAGGCCTTCGTCGATCGGGTGGCCGGGCTGGTCGAACAGCGCGCCGCGGCCGATGCCGAGCAGCTGCTCGCCCGCCTGCAACAGATCGACCCAACGGCCGGCGAGGTCGGCGATTGGCAGAAGGGCTATCTGGAAGAGCTGGTCAAGCGCGACCGCTACGCTTTCGACTCGCAGCAGCTGCGGCGCTACTTCCCCTACGCCAGCGTCAAGCAGGGCATCCTGGAGCTGACCAGCCAGCTGTTCGGCGTGCGCTACGAGCCCATCGAAGCCGATGTCTGGCATCCGGATGTGGAGGCCTACGCCATCTGGGAAGGCGACGAACTGCTGGGCCGCTTCTACCTCGACATGCACCCGCGGCCGGACAAGTTCAAGCACGCGGCCGCCTTTCCTATCCAGGTCGGCCTGCGCGACCGCCAGCTGCCCGAGGCGGCCCTGGTGTGCAACTTCCCGGGCGGTGACGACGGACCCGGACTGATGGACCACCGCTCGGTCGAGACCTTCTTCCACGAGTTCGGCCACCTGCTGCACCACCTGTTCGCCGGCCGCCAGCGCTGGGTGGAGGTGTCCGGCATCGCCACCGAGTGGGACTTCGTCGAGGTGCCCTCGCAGCTGCTCGAGGAGTGGGCCTGGTCGCCCGAGGTGCTGCAGACCTTCGCCGTCGACGCCGACGGCGAGGTGCTGCCGGCCGCCCTGGTGGACAAGATGCGCGCCGCCCGCGACTTCGGCAAGGGGCTGTTCGTGCGCCAACAGATGTTCTACGCCGCGCTGGCGCTGGCCTACTACACCCGCGACCCCGACCTGGACACCACGGCGGTGGCCCGCGAGTTGGCCGAGAGGTACGCACCCTTCCGCTGGGTCGACGACACCCACTTCCAGACCAGCTTCGGCCATCTGGCCGGCTACTCGTCGAACTACTACACCTACATGTGGTCGCTGGTGATCGCCAAGGACCTGTGGGCGAACATCCGCGCACGCGGCATGCTCGAGCCCGAGGTGCTGACCGCCTACCGCAAGGCGGTGCTCGACCCCGGCGGCAGCCGCGACGCGGCCGACCTGGTCGAGGCCTTCCTCGGCCGCCCCTTCGCCTTCGACGCCTTCGCCCGCTGGCTGGAACGCGGCGGACCGGAGGCCGGGGCGAAGCGCTGAGCCGCCTGAATGCCGCTTGGCAGCGGCCCGCTGTGCTTGATCCTTTCCAGCCGCTGCAATAGCACTGAAGCACACGCTAGATTCAGATCGGCGACTCCCATCTGCGATGGGCGCACACGGCGATCGTTTTGCGGCCGCCAAGGCCGAAAGGAGAAGCGCGATGGATGAGGGAGCGAAGCTGGTGGTGGTCGGCTGCGGCGGGCTGGGTGGCCCGGCAGCCATGTTCTCCAAGAAGCTGATGCCCGAAGTGGACGTCACCGTGGTGCGCGAGGAGCGCCGCTTCATCGTCCGCTGAGCGCTGCCCCATGTGGTGGCCGGTCTGGCCACCCCGGAATCGATCGTCAATCCCGATGAGAAGCTGGAGAAAGCGGGGGTGCGCGTGGTGCTGGGCAAGGCCACCGGCATCGATGCGGCCGCCAAGAAGCTCACGCTGCAAGACGGCCAGCAGCTCGCCTATGACAAGCTGGTGCTGGGCACCGGCTCGAGCCCCTTCGTGCCGCCCCTGCCGGGCGTCGATCTGGACGGCGTGTTCATCATGCGCTGCCTGCGCCACGCCGAGGCCATCCGGGCCTTTCTGGCCGAGCGCAAGCCGAAGCGGCTGGTGTTCATCGGCGCCGGCTTCATCAGCCTCGAGGTGGCGGTTCTGCTGCAGGACGCGGACCCGAGCTACGCGATCACCATCGTCGAGCTGCTCGACCATCCGCTGCCGCTGATGCTCGACACCGAGATGGCCGCGCCCATCGTCCAGATCTTGGAGCAGCGCGGCTGCAAGCTGGAGATGGGGCGCAAGGCCAGCCGCATCCTGGGCCAGGACGGCCACGTCACCGGTGTCGAGTTGGACTCGGGCGTGACCGTGGACGCCGACATGGTGTTTCTGAACGTCGGCGCCCGGCCCGAGTTCGACCTGGCGCACACGGCCGATCTGGAGAAGGGCGAGTATGGCCTGAAGGTCAACGACTACCTCGAGACCTCCAATCCGGACATCCTGGCCGGCGGCGACATCGTGGACAAGCGCCACATCGTCACCGGTCAGGTCACTCCGGGCCAGCTACGCGGGCCGGCCGTGATCATGGGCCGGCTGATCGCCAAGCGGCTGGCCGGCCTCGACGTGCCCTTCCCCGGCGTGCTCAACGCCAGCGCCTGCAGCCTGATCGATCGCCACGTGGCCGCCACCGGCCTGACCGAGCAGGCGGCTGCCGCGGCCGGCATGGAGACCCTCAGCGCCACCGTCGACACCCGTAGCAAACACGGCATGATCCCCGGCTGTGCCGACTGGACGCTCAAGCTGGTCTTCGACCGCGCCACCGAAAAGCTCATCGGCGGTCAGATCGTCAGCTGCGACATCGCCCCGGTCAAGGAGATCGACGCCATCAGCGCGCTGATCCTGGGCGGCCGCACCGCTCCCGAGCTGACGACCTTTTTGGCCGCCGGCAACCCCGACTGCTCCTCCGAGCCCAGCCTGGAGCCCATCACCATCGCCGGCGAGCAGGCGCTGCAGAAGCTCCGCGGCTAGGCTGGCCAGGGTGTCGGACACCCGGAGCCGCCCTTCGGGCGGGTCGAGTAGACCGGACGGGCGCTACCGCACCCGGCCGGCCCCTCACAGAACCGAGCGTGCGCGATTGACGCACTCGGCTCCTCGAAGTCATGGTCTCGCTGCCTGAGCGTAAACGCTGTGAACCACTCTCGGTGAAGGGAGAGGGAACACCCTCATCAGCTGCGTGTGGTGTTCCCATGTTATCCGTCCCTTCTGCGACCTTCGCCCGAGCCATTTCCGCCAGGTCCTCTCCACTTCAAGTTTGAACCTGGCGAGGGCCCGGGCGTTTCCTGTGATGCCGTAGTAGTTGTAGTGTCCCTTGAGCTTCATCCCCAGCGTCCGGTGCTGATCGGTCAGCCGTAAATGCCTGTACCGCCGACACCACTGCGCTACGCTTTTCAACGCACGACCAAAGCGGGCCTTCGCCGTCTTACGCTTGACTACCCACTTTCCCCGCCTGGACTTGCCCCAGTAGTGGGTGAAGCCGAGCAGTTCGAAGCTTCCAGGCCGGCCTCCCACTCCTCCCTGGTCATTCTTAGCGCGGGCTTCGCCCGCAACCCAAAAATGGAGGCGGCGTCTTCCCTCGGGTATGAAGGTAGTTGGAGAACAACCAACTCCCAGAGGGAGACGCCATGGAGAAGTTCATATCGCATTTCCACTCAATAATTGTGCCGATCCCCCGCATCGATCCGGCTATCAAGTCACGTCCAAGCCGCG
>CAYVQE010000150.1:8118-14114 GCA_964454005.1 uncultured Myxococcales bacterium | reverse complement strand
TCGGCCCGCCCATGCCGGCGGTGGTGGTGCGGCTGCTGGTGGCGCCCGGCCAGCGGGTGGCCGCAGGCGAGGCGCTGCTGGTGGTGGCGGCGATGAAGATGGAGACCACCCTGGGCGCGCCCCACGCCGGCCGCGTCAGTGCGGTCGGCTGCGCGGTCGGCGATCGGGTGCGGCCCGGCGACGTGCTGGTGCGGGTCGAGCCCGAGCCGGAATCGGGCGGCCGGGAGAGTCCGGATCGCAAAGACCCATGAGACGAACGGGAGGGCGCATGGCCGATGAAGCCCCCTTGCTGTTGAGCCGGCGCCGCGGACACCGGCTGGATTTGACGCTGAACCGGCCCCAGCGGCGCAACGCCCTGTCGCAGCCGCTGCTGGCCGCGCTGGGCGAGGCGCTGCGCCAGGCCGACGCCGATGCCGAGATCCGCTTGATCGTGCTCAGCGGCGCCGGTGAGCAGGCCTTTTGCGCCGGCGGTGACCTGGCCGGCGAGCTGGGCGCCGGCGGGGTGGCCGAGGCGGCCCGGGCCTTCGCCGAGCTGCTGCTGACCCTCGACGGGCTGGGCACCCCGCTGCTGGCGCGGGTGGCCGGCCACGGCCTGGGCGGCGGGCTGGGCCTGCTGCTGGCCTGCGATCTGGCCGTGGCCGCCGACGACGTGCTGTTGGGCACGCCCGAGGTGCGCGCCGGGGTCTTCCCCATGCTGATCGCCCCGCTGGTGGTGCGCCACGCCGGGCCCAAGCGGGCCCGCGAGCTGTTCTTCAGCGGCCGGCGCATCGACGCCGCCCAGGCCCTGGATTGGGGCCTGCTCAACCGGGTGGTGCCCCGGGCCGAGCTGGAGGCGGCGGTCGACGCACTCGCCGACGAGGTGCTGGCGGCCGGGCCGGCCGCGGTACGCCTCGGCCGCCAAGCGCTGGCGCGCACGGCCGGCCTGGGCCTGGCAGAGGCCGCCGGCCCGCTGGCCGACGGCCTGGTCGAGGTGCTGGCCACGGCCGATGCCGCCGAGGGCATCGCCGCCTTTTTGCAAAAACGCCCACCGGAATGGAAGAACCGCTGACATGAACTCGCTGATCTATACTCCCCAGACCGACCCGGACCGTCCCTGCATCGTCACCTGCGCGCTGAGCGGCGTGGTGGCGAATCGCGAGCAGTGCCCGGCCATCCCCTACACCCCCGAGCAGTACGCCGACGAGGCGTGCCGCGCCTGGGAGGCCGGCGCAGCGGTGGTCCACATCCACGCCCGCAGCCCGGACGGCTCGCCGTCCTACGAGGTGGCCGACTACCGCGCCATCCACCAAGCGGTCACCGCGGCCTGCCCCATCGCCATCAACTTCTCCACCGGGGCGGTGGGAATCTCGACCGAGAAGAAGATCGCCCCGGTGCGCGAGCTGCGCCCGGCGCTGGCCGCGCTGAACATGGGCTCGATGAACTACGCCAAATACCACCCCGCCAAGCAGCGCTTCGTCTTCGATTTCGTCTTCGAAAACCCCTTCAGCGAGATCACGGCGTTGCTCGGCGAGATGAAGGCGGCCGGGGTGCGGCCCGAGATGGAGTGCTTCGACGCCGGCCACGTGGCCAACTCCTACCCGCTGATCGACATGGGCCTGCTGGAACGGCCGCTGCAGTACTCGCTGATCCTGGGCGTGGTGGGCGGCATCCCGGCCACGGTGGGCGCGCTGTCGCACATGGTCTCGGAGCTGCCCGCGGGAGCCGAGTGGGAGGTGATCTGCGTGTCGCGCCAGCAGTGGCGCATGGTGGCGGCCGGCTGTGCGCTGGGCGGCAACGTGCGCGTGGGCCTGGAGGACAACTTCTACCTGGCCCCGGGCGAGATGGCGCGATCCAACGGCGAGCTGGTAGCCAAGGCGGTGCGCATGATCCGCGACCAGGGCCGCGAGGTGGCCACGGTCGAGCACTGCCGCGAGCGGCTGGGGCTGGTCAATCGCTGAGCGGGGCGGGGCTCAGAAGCCCTCGTCGTCGAGGCGCTGGCTGAGTTCCTTGACCTCTTCGCGCTCGAGGTTGAACAGCAGCTTGCGCTCGCGGTCGACCAGCAGCAGGCTGCCGCCGGTGACCGCCGAACGGGTGCCGTGGGCCGAGCCCACCTCCTCGATCAAGGCGTTGATGGCCAGCGGATCGGGCGCCTCGCGCACCCCGTAGCAGGGGAAGTCCAGGTTCCACTCGGCGCACAGATCCCAGGCGGCCTGGTTGGTGCCGAACACCAGCGCGACGAACTCCATGTAGTCGCTCTTGTTGAAGTACATCTCGCGCAGCACCCCGGCGGTATACTTCGACAGCGGGCAACGGCCTATCAGGAAGGTGATCAACAGAGCGTCCTTGTCGCCGCGCACCTGGCTCAGGGTGATCTTCTGCCCGTCGGCGTCGAGCACGGTCACCTCGGGCAAGGTGGTGGGTCTGAACGCAAAGAACGCCCCCACCCCGGCGCCAATCAGCAACAACACGGGCAGCAACTTGTTCATCCAGCAGGCTCCTTTCGGTCTGTCGCGGGTCGGTGCGTCCCGGTGCCACTGTAGCAGCTGCCGGCGGGCGGCTCAAATCCGGGTGGGATGGAGATGGGAAGGGGGCGTGGGAAAGGGGGAAGGTCCACGAGCGATCTCCGACCCGGCGGCCGAGAAGCTCGCCATCAACCACTGATCTGGATGGCGGGGGCGACAGCTGGCACAGGCTGAATTCGGCCCTGCCGCTGACGGGTTGCAACACGCTGGTATTGGCGTCGCTCGGATCGGGAATGTGCCGGTGGATCGGCTCCCGTGCCGTCCTTCTGCTTCTGCCGCTGAGCCGGAGTGGCGCCCAGTCGCAGGTACCATTCCGGCAGCGTGACCATGCAGGTGAACTCGTTCCTTTCGCCGAAGGCCAGCTAGCGCGCGGTCGAGAACAGGCGCCACATCACGAGGGTCGGATCGGGAATGAGTAAGAGCCGGACCTGAGCACGATTCGACGGGGGAGGCGCACGACCGAAACGCTGCTGCATAAATAGAGCCAAGTCCACGGCACGAGCCTCTACAGGTGCCGCAACCGGCTGGAACTGCAGGAATCATAAATCGAGGCGGGAACTCTTTGTCCAGGTGGAGGTGACCGGAATACGGACACATCCCTCGGACTCCGATCACCCCTTCCGGTCCTCCGTCCCCCTTCGGACTCGCCGCAGCCGGCCTACCCCTCGGCCTCCATGCAATCCTGACGCCACTCGGCGGCCGGGCTTTCCGGCCGCACCTGGCAGTCCTGCTCGGCGAAGCCGCGCGCTTCGGTAGGCACGTAGTCTCGCCGGGCCGGGCCGGAGTACATCTGCCGCGGCCGGCCGATGACCCGCTGCGGATCTGCTATCATCTCCTTCCACTGCGCGATCCAGCCGATGGAGCGGGCCACGGCGAACAGCACGGTGAACATCTGGATGGGGATGCCGATCTCGCGGTAGATGATGCCCGAGTAGAAATCGACGTTGGGGTAGAGCTTCTTCTCGATGAAGTAGTCGTCCTCCAGCGCGATCTGCTCCAGCCGCAGCGCGATGTCGAAGATGGCATCGCTGCGCTGGGTGCGCTCGAGCAGGTCGTGGGCCGCCTTGCGCACCAGCCGGGCGCGCGGATCGTAGTTCTTGTACACCCGGTGGCCGAAGCCGAACAGGCGGAAGGGATCGTCTCTGGATTTGGCCCGCTCGATGAACTGCGGGATGCGCTCCGGCTGGCCGATCTCCTCGATCATGCGGATGACCCGCTCGTTGGCCCCGCCGTGGGCCGGGCCCCACAGCGCGCCGATGCCGGCCGAGATGGCGGCGAAGGGGTTGGCCAGCGAAGAACCGGCCAGCCGCACCGTGGAGGTCGAGGCGTTCTGCTCGTGGTCGGCGTGCAGGATGAACAGCAGATCCAGGATAGAAGCGTGCAGCGGGTCGACCTCGTAGGGCGCGGTCGGATTGGCGAACATCATGTGCAGGAAGCTCTCGGCGTAGCCCAGGTCGTTGCGCGGATAGACGAAGGGCTCGCCGCGCGAGTACTTGTAAGCCGCCGCAGCGATGGTCGGCAGCTTGGCGATCAGCCGGTGGGCCGATATCTCCTGGTGCTGCGGGTCGTCGATGTCGATCGAGTCGTGGTAGAACGAGGCCAGCGCGCCGACCACCCCGACCAGGATGGACATGGGGTGGGCGTCGTAGCGGAAGCCGCGCATGAAGTCCTTCAGCCCCTCGTTGACCATGGAGTGGGTGGTGATGGTGTGGTGGAAGCGCTCGTACTGCGCGCGGTCGGGCAGCTCGCCGTGCAGCAGCAGGTAGCAGACCTCCAGGTAGCAGGTGTGGGCGGCCAGCTGCTCCACCGGGTAGCCGCGGTAGAGCAGCACGCCCTGCTCGCCGTCGATGAAGGTGATGCGGCTGTCGCAGGAGGCGGTGGACTTGAAGCCAGGATCGAAGGAAAACAGGCCCAGCTCGGCATACAGCCCGCGCACGTCGAACACCGGCGGTCCGTGGGTGCCCTCCAGGATGGGCAGCTCGATCCGCTGGCCGGTGTCGTTGCGTACGATGGTCACCGTCTTGTCGCCCATGCCTGCCTCCTGCGCCGCGCGGGCCCGCCGATACCAGACCCCGGCTGTCCGTTGAAACCAATGTAGGGAATGCCCCCCCGAGCGGTCAAGCCGCCCGGGAACGACGTGGCCGCCGGGGAATTTGGACTGGAGCCTCAGCCAGAACCCGGCCTGGGGGGCTCGCTTGCAGACGCGGGGCGGCTCGACGATTCAAACGAAATGGCCGTCCCAAAGCCGCTCGCAAAAGGAACGCCAGGGCAGAATGTCAATGCCGTCCTCGGTTCTCCTGCTGGACTCGATCCGTGACACCAGGACTGCACATTCGGGACGATGCTCTTCTTTGAGCGCCCGCAGGCTCTTTAGATCTGCTGCGCCGGGGCGCGAGGTGGCCTTGAACTCGATTGCGCACTGCATGTCACCTAGAATCAAGTCGACCTCATGACCGCTCGCGGTGCGCCAAAACGCCAGGGGCTCGTTTTTTTCCTCGTAGGAAAGGAACGCCCGCACCTCTTCGATCATCAGGTGCTCGAATGCCCGGCCGTAGACGTCGGTGCCGGGGACGATTCGGGATACGCCCGCCAGATGGTTTGCGACCCCCACGTCGAACAAGTAGAACTTGGCGGTCTCGATCAGGCGGCGCTTCTTGCGCCGTGTCCACGGCGGGAGCTGGTGACCCACCAGCGTGTCCACCAGTAGCTGGTAGTACTCGCGCACCGTCTTGGCCGAGACACCCGCCTCGCGCGCGACGTTGGCGTAGTTCAGAAGACGGCCGTGGGTCAAAGCCACCGTCTCGAGGAAACGCGCAAAAGCCGGCACGTTGCGGACCGTTGCTTCGTGGATGATCTCTTCGTGGAGGTACTCGAAAACGTAGGACTCGAGGGTGCGCTGTGGGCGGCTGTCGAGGTAATGGGCTGGCAGGGTGCCGTGGAGCAGCGCCCGGTCGAGATCGAAGTCCGCCACCTCGGCCGTCGTCAGGGGATGCAACTCGAACCGCCAGGCCCGCCCTCCGAGCAAGTTGCCGCCCTCTCTCTTCAGCTTTCGTGCGCTGGAGCCGCACAGGACGAATTTGGTCGCCGTGTTTTCGAGCAACCAATGCACCTCGTCCAGCAGGGCGGGCACCTTTTGGATCTCATCGATGACGACCTGCTCGGGAAGACCGGCGAGGATCTCTTCGCGCAGCCGATGGGGATGCAGGATCAGGTCGGTCTGCAGGTGCGTGTCCAGCAGGTCGTACCATTTGGCTCCAGCGAAGCGCTTCTTCAGCAGGGAGGTCTTGCCGGTCTTGCGGGGACCCCACAAGAAACAAGCGCCCGAGCCGCGGATCGGGTTGACCGGAAGTTCGATGTCGATCTTCCTGTCGTATTCTGACAATCGGGACGTCATGTTCCGATTGTCTAGATAATCGGAACCCGAGTCAAGGATCATCAGGATGCAGGGCCAGCATGGCCGCGACCTCGGCCGCGACCTCCGTCCCCTTCTCCCCT
>CAYVQE010000150.1:0-8018 GCA_964454005.1 uncultured Myxococcales bacterium | reverse complement strand
TCCCCTTCTCCCCTTCCTTCTTCCCTTCTTCCGCTTGGTCCCGTCACTCCACCGGCTCGGGGGCGGTGGCCGGCACCACCTTGCGGAAGACCTCCTTGGGCCAGCGCATCACACCGTCGACCATCAGTACGTCGTGGCGGGTGTGGATGCGGAACAGCTCCTGGTTCTCGGCCAGCACCGGTTCGAGCACCAGCCAGTCGTCCTGGCCGAAGGGGTCGAAGCGGGCGCCGTTGAGCTGCTCGGTGCTGACGGTCTTGTAGGGGTCGTTCAGGTAGCAGCAGCCGCCCGAAGACAGCGAGAACAGGTTCGAGCCCGGATACTTGGTCTCCAGGCCGTAGACCCGCCCGTCGTCGAGGTTGCACACGCCGTTGATCGCCAGAAAGCCGCCGCCGGTGGTGGGCCCGGCCATGAAGCTCTCGGCGGCATAGTCCAGGCAGGTGCCGTTGATCACCACCCGCACCGCGCCCACCGCGTTGATCAGGGGCCGGCCGGCGGCGTTGCCGCGCACGAAGACCTGGCCGCCCTTGGCGCCGTACAACAGGGTCTGTCCCACGTGGCCGTGGACCACGATGCGGCCGCGCTTGAGGATCTGGCCCAGCTGGTCCTGGGCGTCGCCGTGGACGTGGATGTCGGCACCGTCCAGGCCGCTGCCCAGGTAGTCGCCGGCCGAGCCGTAGACATCGATGTGCACTCCGTCCGAGCCCGGGCCCAGACCGCAGCCCAAAAAGCGGTCGCCGGCACAGCCGTAAACGGCGAAGCGGCGCCAGCCCAGGCGGTAGGCGCGCACCAGCAGCCGGGCCACCGAGCGCGGCCCCTCGGGCGCGAAGCCCCGGGCGCAGACCGCCAGGGTGCGCCCGCCGGTCGGCGGCGGGCCCAGCCGGCCGGCCGCGTCCACATCGACCCGGCCCGATACGCCGGCGTCGCCCACCAGCGGCAGCCGCTCGAGCAACACCTCGATGGCCCGCCCGGCCACCGCGCGCACCGCGGCCGGCTTCTTGCCGCCGGTGTCGCAACGCTGATCGAGCACCAGCGTCATGAACTCCAGGGCCGTCTCGAAGCGCTGGCCGTCGGCCGCGCCCCAATCGCCCACCCGGGCCAGCACCGCGCCCAACCGGTCGAAGTCCCACTCGGCCAACTGGCGGGCCAGCTGTTCGTAGGCCGCCCGCGGCCCGGCCGCCTCGATCAGGGTGGTCCAGTCCAGCCCGTTTGATCCGGCCGCGGCCGGGGGGGCGGGCAGGCGCACCGGGTACGGCGGCTGCTGGCGCGGCGCCGGAGCCTCGATGCGGCGGCCGAACTTGTCGCTGCAGCGGACGCGGCCGTCCGGTTCGGTGGTGAAGGCGAAGGCCCCGCCGTCGGTGTGGCTGCCGCCACGGGCGTTCCAGTAGCGATCGGCCTGCGGTGCCACCCGGCCGTCGGCGGTCGAGAGCTGCTCGAGGTAGGCGTCGATGGCCTGCTTCTCGCTGGCGATCAGACCGAGCTGCAGCTCGCCCTCGTGCAGGGCGAACACCTGCGGCCGCAGCATGGAGCTGTCGGTGATGCCCACCAGCTGCAGCGCACCGCCGGGCTGGACGGAGCGGGCCACGATGAAGAAAAAGGGGCCGTCCGGGCTGCCGTGCAGATGGCACGACCGCAGCGCCCGGTAGATGCGCTGGCGGTCCTTGGGCAGCCGCTCGAAGTCGCGCTCGGTGGTCGGCGCCAGCGCTTCGCAGATGTGCTCCAACGGGTAGCCGTAGACCCGGTGGTACAGGTCGAACAGCAACGCCGCCACCTCGGTGTCGGTGGCGAACAGCGGCTCGATGCCCTTCTGGCCCAGGTGTTCGACGATGGCGGCGTAGTTGGCCAGGTCGCCGTTGTGTACCAGGGCTTCGTCCAGCCCGGCGAACGGGTGCGCCCCGCCCGGGTGCCACACCCGACCGCGGGTGGGGTAGCGCTGGTGGCCGATCCAGACCCGGGCCCGGAACTCCTCCAGCCGGTAGTAGCGCAGGATGTCCTCGGCGAAGCCGACCGCCTTGAGGATCATCAAGTTGCGCCCATGCGACATCACGAAGGCCCGCGGCGGGCCGCCGGCGTAGAGGTCGCGGTTGAGCCGCTGCGAGTTGCGGCTGACCAGCTCGGCTTCGGCCGCCGGGCCCGGCGGCAGCCCGCTGTCGCGGCAGAACGCCTCCAGCGCGTCGGGTCGGGCGCGGACGAAGTAGCGCACCACATCCGGCGGCCGGACGCGCAGCCGGCCGGCTTGGCGCGGATCGTCGAGGTGGGGCTGCTGCTCGACGGCGTCGACGGCGAACAGCGGCTCGACGTACTCGCGCTCGACCAGGTCGCGGACCCCGGCATCGATCAGGCCGATCTGCAGGGCGAAGTGGTCGGGCCGCTCGGGGAAGCAGCCGGCCAGGGCCAGCCCGCCGCCCTTGCCGTTGCCGCGGTTGTTCATCTGGGCCAGCGGCCGGTGCAGGTGGCGCCCGGCCAACGGCTCGCTGCCGATCACGCCGATCACGCCGCAGCCGCCCTCGCAGGTGCGCCGCACCGCGGTCGCCGGCGGCCCGCCCAGCCCGGCCGACCAGCGGCGGCGGGCCGCGATCCAATCCGCCGGCGCGATGCGGCCGGCCGCTCCCGTGTGCCGCCGGCGGCCGCTCATGACCGGGCGTCCTCAGCGACCGCCGGCCGCAGCCGCAGCAGATCGGCCCGCCCGCGCAGGGCGCCGATCGAGCCCAGCCCCATCCGCGCCAGCAGGTCGCGCAGCTCCTGGGCCCAGCAGCGGTACAGGTTGGTGATGCGGGCGGCCACCCAGTCGGCGTCCAACCAGGCGGCCAGCTCCGGATCGGTGGTGGCGATGCCGCGCGGGCAACCGCGGTCCTTCTCGCAGTTGCGACACAGCACGCAGGAGATAGCCACCAGCTCGGCGGTGCCGATGACCACCCCGTCGGCGCCCAGGGCGATGGCCTTGAGCACGTCGGCCGGGGTGCGCACCCCGCCCGAGGCGATCAACACCAGATCGTCGCGGATGCCCTCGGCCACCAGAAAGCGGTGGGTGCGCGACAGGGCCAGCTCGATGGGCATGGCGATGTTCTTCTTGGCCACCTCGGGCGCAGCCCCGGTACCCCCGTACGCTCCGTCGAGGTGGATGATGTTGGCCCCGGCGTGGTAGGAGCCCACCGCCACCATGTCCACATCGCCGGGCGTGGAGACCTTGACCGAGACCAGGGCGTCCGGGTTGATCTGGCGCACCCAGTCGACGTGCTTGCGGTGGTCCTCGATCGAGTAGACCGAGTGGAAGGGGAAGGGGCTGAACAGGGCGCTGCCCGGTACGGCCTCGCGCAGCCGGGCCACGGTGGGCGTGTTCTTGTCGCCCAGCAGGTGGCCGCCGAGACCCGGCTTGGCCCCCTGGGCGTACTTGAACTCGACCACCCGGGCGCGCTGGATGGTCTCCTCGCGAACGCCGAAGTAGCCGGTGGCGATCTGGGTGATGACGTGCTCGGCGTAGGGCGCCAGCTCCTCGGGAAAGCCGCCCTCGCCGGTGCAGGTCAGGCTGCCCACCGCCCGGGCGGCCCGGGCCCGGCCCAGCATGACCTCGAGGCTGATCGAGCCGTAGGACATGCCGCCGCCGTAGACCGGCAACGGCAGGCGCAGCTGCGGGCCGGCGGCGCGCCGGTTGAGCTCCAGGGCCAGATCCACCTGCTCCGGTTCCAGCGCCGGGCCGTCGGCCACCAGCTCCAGCCGGTCGAAGCCGCCACCGCTGGCGCCGGTGGCCGCCACCGTGCCGCTGGCGCGCGGCCGGCCCGATTCGGCCCGCTGCCAGCACTCGACCAGCAAGCGGTGGGTCCAGCGCCGGTTGTCGACCACGCCCAGCCGCTCGTCCGGCTCGACGGTCAAGGCGCCGGTCGGGCAGGCGACGCGGCAGTCGGCCCCGCAGTCCGGTCCGACGCAGCGCTCGTCGATCGGCGGCGGCGGCCGGCGCAGACCGGCCGGCCAGCGCAGGGCACCGTGGCGACAGACCGCGGCGCAGGTGCCGCAGCCGATGCAGTCGGCACCGCGGCTGACCCGCCACAGCCCGTAGCGGTTGAGCATGCGCTCGGCGGCCGGGGTCTGCGGTGCCGGCGTTGGAACGACCGCCGCCGAAGTGTGCACCGGGCGATCGGCCTCGCCCAGCGGCGTCAGCTCGGCGGCGAAACCGCGCTCGAGATCGGCGGCGAACAGACCGCGGCCCACCTCGCCGCGCAGGCGGCGCACGTCGCGCAGGCCCATGGCACCGAGCACCTCCAGCAGCTGGTTGCGCCAGGCGGCCATCAGGTTGACCAGCCGCTGGGCGCCCCAGACGGGGTCGATGTGCCCCAGGTGCTGTGCACAGACGCCGCCCTCTTCCAGGCAGCGGGTGCAGGCCCTGCAGCCCAGCGCGGCCAGCGGCGGCACGTCGAGCACCACCGCGTCGGCCCCCAGCAGGATGGCCTTGGGCAGGTGCTCGGCCCGGGCGATGCCGCCCTCGACCAGCAGGCTGAGCCGATCGCGCAGCCCGGCGCCGACCAGGGCGCGGTGCACCCGCCGGATGGCCCCGACCACCGCGTGGGGATCGCCCTGTGGGTCGGCCGGAACGGGCGTGCAGGTGCCGCGCCAGCCGCATTGCAGGTGCAGCCCGTCCACCCCGGCCCGGGCCAGCTCGACCGCGCGGCGGCCGGCCTCGTCCCCGGCCGCGATCTCGACCAGCAGGATCAGGTCCGGGTTGAGCGCACGCAGGGCCGCGATGCGCTCCAGCAGCGCCGGGCTGTCGGCCAGCTCTAGCACCGAGGCCCAGCGGGTCAGCTCGGCCGCCGGGAGCCAACCGTTTTCGGCCGGCGGGGCGAAGCACAGACCGCCGTCGGGATCGAATGCCCGATCGTCGAGGTGCAGCACCAGGTGGTTGCTGTTCTCGCGCAGGATGCGTTCTGCGCGCCGGTCGCGTTCGCCGTCCGGCTCGGCGGCCCGGGTGCGGCCGATCTGGTCGATGTCCAGCAGGCAGAAGGTCTGCAGCTCCATGGCCGCGCGCACCGCGGCCGCGGTCAGCCGCAGCCCGCCCGGGCCGAACGGCGACCGGCCGAACAGCACCGGCAACGGGATGGCCCGGGTCAGCGGAATGCGCTCGAGCAGCCGGCCCTCGGCGTCGAAGCGCAGCCCGGCCAGATCGCCGAGCTTGCGACCCAGGTCGACCTCGGTGGAGATGTACTCGCGGCCGTGGATGCCGTCGCGGGTGGGCCGCACGATCTCGGACATATCGGTCCAGATGCCGTCGAAGCCCGGACCGCTGAAGGGACCGCCGTAACCCGCACCGCGCACCGGGATCTTGCCGTCGACCGCCTCCTGCCACAGCGCCAGCAGAGCCTCGGCATCGTAGGGAGCGGTTCCCAGCTCGACCAGCGCGGGCTCGGCCATCACCTCCAACGCCCGGCGCGGACACTGCTGCGGGCAGACCAGGCAGGCCCGGCAACGCTCGCTGATGGGCTCGGCCAGGTGGCGCGGATCGGCACCCTGGCGTTCGTGCACGCCGTAGATGCAGCGCCGGATGCACTCGCCGCAGTTGATGCAGCGCTCGGAACGCAGCACCCGGTAGCGGGCGGGCTCGGGCCGGCGCGGCTCTACCGGCCGGGTCTGGATCTCGAACTTGCCGCGCACGGTCCGTCGGCCCGCCCTCAGGGCAGGGCCGCCCCCAGGTTGCGATCGGCAGCGGCGTCGACCCGGGCGGCGAATTCGGCCACCGCGGTCAGCCAGCGTTCCTCCCCCATCCGGTCGCGCACCTCGGCCTCCAGCTCCTGCCAGGCCTCGACCAGCTCCAGCCCGCGGGCGCAGACCTCGGCGCACTGGCCGCACATCAGGCAGCGCTGCGAGCCCAGCAGGGCCGCGTCGTCGACCGCCGCGCCGGCGGCCAGCCGGCGCATCAGCCGGAGCTTGGCCCGGCCCGCCACGCTCTCGGCGCCGGTGGCGGCCACCGCCGGGCAGACCGGCACGCAAGCGCCGCAAGCGATGCAGCGTTCGGCGGTGGTGGCCGCGCGCGTCGATGGATCGCGGCGCCGGATCAGTGCCGGGCCGGCGCCGGTGGCCAGCCGCAGCAGGCCGGGGTAGACCCCGCGGCCCATCACGACCGGCAGCAGGTGGGCGTCGCCGCCCAGCTCGAAGAACTTGCCCGGGTTGCACAGCCCGTTCGGGTCGAGCTGCCGCTTGCGCGCCGAAAGCCGCCGAAACCGCTCGGGCCCCAGGGCGCAGCGGGCGAACGGGGTGTTCCAGACACCTACGCCGTAGGGCCTGCCGCCGCGGCGCCGCGCCAGCGCGGTCAGCGCCGCGGCCAGCGGGGTGGTCAGCAGGTGGTGGCTGCGCCGGGCCGGATCGCAGGGAAAGAGCAAGAGCAGGAGTATTCCGGGCTCGCCGTCACGGTGCACCGCATGGCCGTGGACGAGCAGGGGCAGGCGGTAGCGCCCGGCCAGCCGGCGCGCGCGGCGCACGAAGCCGGCCGCGGCAACGGGCGCCAGCACGGCCTCGGCGGCCAGAAACACCGGCCCGGCCGGATGATCCATGGGAAAGAAACGCCGGGCCCACAGCCGGGCGGCCGACGCCGGCGGCAGCGGCCGGGCGCCGGCCGGCGTCGGGCCGGCCTCGGCCTCGGCGATCAGCAGCAACTCGCTTTCCGGTGGCCCCTCCGCGGCCGCCAGCTGCGGATGGTCGCCCAGCTGGCCGAACCACAGCATCTCCGCGGGCGGGCGCTCGGCCGCCAGCCGCTCGGCCACCACGGCCGCCAGCGCCTCGGATTCGGCCAGCGCATAGGCGGCCACCCGCGGCGGGGGGCCGATGCGGTCGAGCCGCAGCTGCAAGCTGGCCAGCACGCCGAGCTGGCCTTCGGTGTCGAAGGCCTCGTCGAAGCCGGCGTCACCCGGTTGCAAGCGCTCGCGGGCGCCATCCGGGCGCACCAGCTCGATCGCCGCCACCCGTTCCTGCAGCGCGCCGGCCCGCAGGCTGCCCAGCCCCAGGCCGCCGGCGGCGGCCCAGCCGCCCAGGGTGCCGAAGGCGTTCGACGGCCGCGCCGCCAGCTGCAGCCCGCTGCGCTCCAGCGCGACCGCCAGCCCGTAGAAGGTCGAGCCGGCCAGCAGCTCGGCGCGGGCCCGGTCCGGTTCCAGGTCCAGCACCCCGGACAGGCCCGACAGGTCGAGCACCGCCCCGCCGGCCACCGGCAGCGCCCCACCCAGCCCGGTCGAGCCCAGCCCGCGCGGGGTAAAGGCCACCCCGGCGGCCGCCAACTCGGACACCGCCGCGGCCAGCTCGTCGATGCTGCCCGGCCGCACCGCGAAGGTCGGCGGCCGCGCGCCCAGCAGCCGGCGCAGCATCGCCGGCGGCTCGCCCATGTCGCGCGCGGCGGCGTCCACATCGAGCGGCGCGGCGATGACCCGCGCGGCGCCGATGCGCCCGGCCACCGCCCGCGCCGCCTCGGGCAGCTCGTCGATAGCGTCTTCTCGGGTCGCCATGGAGCCCACAGCCTCCGGCTGGATGCCTGCCGGACCGCGGGCGAGGAATCGTCCCGCAGCCCCCCGGACGCCGACGAACCCTAGCACGCCGGTTCGCGCCCGATCAATACGGCCCTCGGCGCAGATCAACGGATGCGATAGGCCAGCAGGCGGCACTCGATGTCGCCGTTGTAGACGATGCGCGCCAGCTCGGGCTTGAGCCGCAGGGCGCGTTGCAGCCGCCGCTGGGCGGCCAGCAGCACCACCCGGTGGCCGGCCAGCGCGCGCAGCTTGGCCCCCAGGCGGTCGTAGAAATCGCGGTTAGCCCCCAACCGGGCCCCATAGGGCGGATTGCTGGCGACGCAGCCCGGCGGCTGCAGCGGCTCGAGGTCGAACACCGAGCGCTGCTCGACCTGCAGCGCGGCCCCGGCCGCCCGGGCGTTGGCCCGGGCGGCGGCCACCGCCCGGCCGTCACGATCGCAGGCCAGCACCGCGGGCCCCTCGCGCAGCACCGCCGCCCGCGCCTCGGCGCGCAGCGCTTCCAGGCGCCGGCGCGCGGCGGCG
>CAYVQE010000149.1:0-14194 GCA_964454005.1 uncultured Myxococcales bacterium | reverse complement strand
GGTCTGCGGACCCGCCGGGCCGGCCGGCGCGACCAGCGCGGGCTCGGTCTCCTCCTCGGGCGGCTCGGCGGTCGGGGGCGGTGCCGGCCGCGGCGACCCTTGCGGCGGCCCGGGCCGTTGCGCCGGCGGCTGCTGCTGCGGCGGCTGCTCCGACTGCTCCGGCTCATCGCTCCAGAACGACTCCGGATCGAGCAGCGGCTGATCGGGATCAGCTCCGCGGCGGTGTCCGCTGTCGTCCTGTGTCATGCACCCTCCCGGGGATAGCGCTCTCTTTCCAAGGGGCCGGCCCGCTGCGGCCGGGCCCCCGGCTCACCGCGCGGCTCATCAGCCGCAACCAAAAAACCGCGCAGTACTACTGAGAATCTTTGCGGAACGCGAAGATTCTCGCGGTTAGTAGTGCAGTGAATCCAGAAAGCCCTTCTCCGCATCGGCCAGCCGGCGCCGGGCCCGCCGGGCCCGCCGGTTGTGCTCCTTGACCTGCCCGGGCGCAAAGCCCAGATCGATGCCCCAGGCGAAGGCCACCAACAGAAACGACCACCACGATCCGCTGAGGTGGTGGAACAGGACTCCCAGCGCCGAGCAGAACAGCAAATAGAAAAACATCTGCAACCGCCCGGCGTAGAGGTGTCCCAGCCCGGTGCCCGGCACAGCGGCCAACACCCAGGCGGGCCAGATCGCACGCAGTCGCATCTCGCCCGGCGTCGGCAAGGCGTCGCCGCCGAACAGGGCGCCACCATCGCCGAACTCGTCCTCCAGCTCGGCGTCCGCATCGGGGCTGTCGGCAGCGGGGCTGTCGGCAGCGGGGCTGTCGGCAGCGGGTGCGGGTGCCTGCTCCTCGCTCTCCGGCTCGGCTGGTGGCCGGCTCCCATCGGATTGGACGGCGGCCGGGTCGGCGCCGGTCTGTCCGAAAAACACCCGCTGGGCCCTGGCCAGCACCGCCCGCGCCTCGGCGGCCCACTCTTCGGGCACCTGGATGTCCAGCCCGCCGTCGGCGCGCCACTCGGTGCGGTGGGGCACCTCGGTCTCGCGCAGCGCAGCCGGCACGATCTCCGCTTCCATCGGATTGCGGCAGATGGTCAGCGAGATGAACTCCAGCGATGGCGTCTGGCTCATGTTCGGTCCACTGCCGATCGGTTGCAGCTACAAACCGGCCTCGATGATCACACCCAGATGGACCGAATGATACGTCAGATTCCCACTCTCGAGAAAGATCAGATTCGGCCTGTAGCTCAGATCGAACCACAGGCCGTCCAGGCCGGTGGGAAACATCAGCCCGGCATGAGCGCCGAGACCGGCCGACGGGCTGCCCCCCTTGCCGGGCAGCCAGTGCAGGCCGGCCAGCAGGCCCAGCCGGATCGGTCCGTAGCGGCCATCCAAATCGACCAGCATGGAGAAGGAGTTGCCGTCGGGCACGAAGGTCATGTCGCCGCTGACGGCCAGGACGAAGTAGCGGAAGAAGAACAACATCCGCGCGCCCAGCGGCGGACCCTCGAGCTGCTCGCCGAAGGAGTAGCCCGAAAACACCGAGGCCCCCATGGCGTTGGTCTCGGGGGCGGGCCACAGCAGAGTCGGCTCCTCGGCCTGCACCGGGGCCGCGACCAACAGCGCGCCCAAAATCAGGAGCGCGAATGGAATACCGGGTTGTTCGCACGCGGTCACGGTCATTTGTCTTCCCTTCTCCTGTCTAACTGTAGCGCTTCTCGTCAGCAAGTGAAAACCGATCCCGGCAGTCGCCGGGGATTTTTTTTTGGGGTGGCATCCGATGGCCGGCTTGTGCTAGCTTCTGTCGGCTGGAGCAGCCCGCAGGTTGGGGGTCGTGTGATGGCACCGCGGCAATACTTTTTTCGCGCCACCGACGGCAGCCGCATCGGTCCGGTCAGCCTGAATGCGGTGGCCGAGATGATCCAGGCCGGCAAGGTCAAGGCCAACACGCCCATCTCGGTCGATGGCGAGAGCTTCAAGCCGATGAAGTCACTGCCCGAGATGGCCACCTTGCTCAGCGTGGACGTCGATCTGCCGGACGCGTCCGAAGGTGACGATATCTTCGAGGCACCGGCAACGTATTCCGGCGATATTACGAAGGTCAGCATACCAAAGCTAATGTATCACTTTACTGCTGCCAAGGCCAGTGGGCGCCTGCTGCTGAACAACCGGACGGTGCGCAAGGAGGTCTTTCTGGTCAACGGCAAACCGGTGGCCGTGCGTTCGGGTCTGGAGCGCGATCGGCTCAGCAGCCACCTGGTGCGCGCCGGTGCGCTGGACGGAGCCAAGATGAAAGCCGTCCTGGCCCAGCTCAAGAGCGACGAAGACCGGTTGGCCGACTACCTGGTCCAGCGCCGCCTGATCCAACCGCACCAGCTGTTCGAGCAGTTGCGCCAGCGGTTGCTCGAGACCATCTACGAGGTCTTCGCCTGGCGGGTGGGCAGCTATGCCTTCTACGACGGCCAAGAGTACAAAGGCTCGCTGCTACCGCTCAACCTCAATCCCTGGGAGGTGATCGCCCAGGGGGTCCGCTCCGGTTACGAGATCGAGGAGCTGCGCGCGCTGCTCGAGCCGCTACGCAACCGGATCCTGTTGCCGCGCAACAACGATCACGTCCACGTCTCCAAGCTCCAGCTACATCCCAGCGAGCTGAAGGTGTTCAAGGCGGTCACCGCCGGCCGCACCCTGGGCGGCATCTTGGACCGGCTCGGCGGCGACGAGCAGAGCGAGCAGATGGTGCTGGCCATGGTCTACATGGGCATCGAACTCGAGCTGATCGGTATCGGCGAAGAAATCGTGGCCGATCCGATCGAAGGCGCCGGCGGCGAGGCCGGCGACGAGTGGGACGCCATGCTGGGCGAGGCATTCACCGCCGAGCCCGAGCCCGGGCAACAGCAGCCGGCCGCCGACGGCGGAGCCGATGCTGCGGCGACCGACGCGATCCAGCCCACCCCGGCGCTCAGCCGCCAGGAGCAGACCCTGCTCGAGGTGCTCAACGAGCTGAAGGAGCAGAACCACTTCGAGCGCCTGGGGATCGAGCGCGACGCCACCGCGGCGCAGGCGTCCAAGGCCTTCATGCAGGTGGGCCGGCAGTACCACCCGGACAACGTACCCCAGGACGCCTCGGAGCAGCATCGCGAGCTGGCCTCGAGCATCTTCGCCCTGCTCAACGATGCCCACCAGACGCTGTCCAACGACGCCAAGCGGGAAGAGTACGCCGCCGCGCTCGACGCCGGCTTCGAGGACGGCGAGGTGGACGTCAGCAACCTCATGGAGTCCGAATCGCTGTTCCAGAAGGCCGAGATCCTGATCGGCAACCGCAAATACCGCGAGGCCAAGGACCTGCTCCAGCAGGCCATCGAACTCAACCCCGACGAGGGCGAGTTCTACATCTACCTCGGCTTCGCCACCTGCTTCGCCGAGCCCAGCCCGAGTTCCGTGGTGCGCACGCAGTGCGTCGATCAGATCAAACGCGGTCTGCAGATGCGCGACGACAATGTCTCCAACGGCTACCTGTTCCTCGGGCGCATCCACAAGGCCAGCGGCGAGATCGAGAAGGCGTCAAAGGCCTTCAAGAAGGCGCTTGCCATCGATCGGAACAACCTGGAGGCTTCTCGGGAGCTACGGGTGCTGAGCATGCGCTCGGGCAAGAAGAAGGGGCTCTTCCGCAAGAAATGATTCGGTCTCCGGGTGAGCGGCCCGGCGTTGGCGATCGATTCCGGTCCGGGGGGTGGCCACCCCCGGGTGCATGCCGAGCGGCCGAGAAAGATAACGAGAGCACGCCCATGAAGAAGCTCGAGTCCAAGACGGTCAAGGAGTTGATTCGTTTGGCCCGCGAGTGGGGGGTCTCCGGTTACTCCAAGCTGAAAAAGGCCGAGCTCGTCAAGCTGCTGACGCGCAGGCGGCCGCGGGCCGCCAGCGGCGGGAAGCAGAAGGCCGCCGCTGGTGACCGCGCCAGCCAGGCCCGCGCCAGCGCGTCCCGGGCCCGGCTCGGCCGCGGGCGGGCGGCCTACGCGTCGCCGCAGATCGAGCCGCTGGTCGCCGAAACCCGGCCGCGGGTCCAGTCGCCGAAGGCCCAGCCGCCGGCGCCCCAGCCGCAGGCGACTGGGGCCAAGGCGACGGGCCCCCTGCCCCCTCGCTACGGCGACGGCCGCATGGGCCTGCTGCCGCGCGACGCCCATTGGCTCTACTGCTTCTGGGATCTGAGCCCCGCCCAACAGCAGCGCTGGCGCGAGGCGGGCGCGGCCGCGTTGCGGGTGGTGGAGCTGGGCTCGGGCGCCGACCGCGAGCTGCAGCGCATCCCGCTGCCGGCCGGCGCGAGCAGCTGGTACGTCCAGGTCGACGCCGCCGATCGTACCTACCGCTGCGACCTGGGCTGGCCGGCCGGCAATGGCGGATTCGAACTCTGGCTGTCCTCCAACCCGTCGACCACCCCGCCCGATTCAGCCCGGCCGGCGGCGCCGGCCGCCGCCGGCGCGACCCGGCAGACGCCGGCCGCGGGACCGCAACCAGCCGCCGCCGGGGCGCCGGCTGCCGCGCGCACCGACGCGCTGGAACGACTGGCGCTCGGCCCCCAGCCGGCCGTGGCCGATTCGGCTGCCGTCCAGCAGCAGCACCGATCGACCACCGGAGTCGACTCGGCCGGCGCGCTCGATCAACGCCGGCCGCCGGAAGCCGCGCCGGCTTCGCACGTCCTGCAGTCCGCCGGGCTGGCCGCCGAACGGCGGGCCCCGGATGCCGGCTATTGGCTGCGGGTCGACGCCGACGTGGTCATCTACGGCGCCACCGTACCGGGCTCCCGGGTGCGCCTCGGCGACCTGCCGCTGGAGCTCGATGACGAGGGTCACTTTCGGGCCCGGCTGGCCTTTCCCGACGGCGAGCACGCGCTCGAGGTGTTGGGGGCCGGGCCCGAAGGCGACGAGCGCCGCGTCCGGTTGGACCTGCGACGCCGGACACGGAGCTGATCGGCGCCGCGCCCGGCGATCGCCTCCGGGCCGGGATCGATGCTCCCGAGGGAGCTTCAGGCCGGGGTCGACGAGGGTCTTCGATTGGAGCCTGGGATCCATGTCGCCGAGAGACAGCGCGGGCCGACTATGTTTACACCTGCACGCCCACCTGCCCTTCGTCCGCCATCCGCAGCACGACCGCTTCCTGGAGGAGGACTGGTTCTACGAGGCGGTCGGCGAGTGCTACCTGCCACTGCTCGAGGTGCTGGAGCGGCTGGCTGAAGACGGCGTCGACTACAAACTGAGCCTGTCGCTGTCGCCGACCCTGCTGGCCATGCTGGACGATGAGCTGCTGCGCCGGCGCACCGAGGTCCACCTGCAGCGCACGCTCGAGCTGGCCGAGCGCGAGCTACGGCGCACCCGGCTGGACGGCCGGCGCAATCGGCTGGTGCGGCTCTACCGCGATCGCTACCGGCGCTTGCTGCGGCGCTTCTGCGATCACCACCGGGGCGATCTGATCGGGGCCTTCGCCCGGCTGGAGGCGGCCGGGCACCTGGCGATCGCCACCAGCGCCGCCACCCACGCTTACTTCCCGCTGCTGCAGCACCGGCCCCGCCTGGTCGCGGCCCAGCTGCGGGTGGCGCTGGCCGAGCACGAGCGCTTGCTGGGGCGCGCGCCGCGGGGCATCTGGTTGCCCGAGTGCGGTTTCCACCCCGGCCTGGATGGCTCGCTGGCCGAATGCGGGCTGGAGTACTTCTTCATCGAGGCCCACGGCGTGCTGCGGGCCCGGCCGCGACCCGCGCTGGGGGTGTTCGCGCCCATCCGCTGCCCGGCCGGGCCGCTGGCCTTCGGCCGGGACCTGGCCAGCGCCCAGCTGGTCTGGAGCGCGCGCAGCGGCTATCCGGGCGACCCCGAGTACCGCGAGTTCTACAGCGACATCGGCCACGAGCTGGATCTGGATGTGGTGCGCGAATACGTCCAGCCCGATGGCCGGCGCAAGGACACCGGCATAAAGCTGCACCGGATCACCGGCGGCAGCGGGCCCAAGGCGCTCTACCGGCCCGAGCGGGCGGCCGCGCGGGCCATCGACCACGCCCACCACTTCGCCGACCGGCTGCGCCGCCAGGCGGCCGCGGCAGCGGAACTCGGCGGCAGCGGCGGCGCCCTGCTGGTGGCGCCCTTCGATGCCGAGCTGTTCGGTCACTGGTGGTTCGAAGGGCCCGGGTTCATCGAGGCGCTGCTACTGGAGCTGGCCCGCCGGCCGCAGCAGCTGCGCACCGTCCTGCCCGACCGGCTGGCGCGTGCCGGCGGCTGGCCGACCGCCGAGCCGGCCCCTTCGAGCTGGGGCCGCGGCGGCTACAGCCAGGTCTGGCTCGATTCCAGCAACGATTGGCTCTACAACCACCTGGACCGGGCGGCGGCCGACATGCTGGAGCTGGCCCAGGCCCATCCGAACGCCCGCGGCTGGCGCCGGCGGGCGCTGGATCAGATGGCCCGCCAGCTGCTGCTGGCCCAGGCCTCGGACTGGCCGTTCATCCTGTCGACCGGCACCGCGGTCGGCTATGCCCTGCGGCGGGTGATTGGCCACCTGGAGCGACTGCAGCGGCTGGCGGCCATGCTCCGCAGCGGCCGGCCGGACCGATGCTGGCTGGAGCAGCTGGCCGATCGCGATCGGCTGTTTCCCGGGCTGGACTACCGCGTCTACCGCGATCCGGCCGCTCCGAATTCTCGGGCTGCCAAAAATCCTTTCAATGCAAGGTATCGTTGACGTTTTTGACCAGCCGTTCGGCCACCTCTTCCGACTGGGCTTGCTCGATCAGCTCGGCCCGTTCGGCTTCGAGCTGGCGCGGGCGGTCGATCAGCTCACGGCGCAGCTCGGCCATGTCCTCGTCGTCGACCAGCCCGCGCCGGCGCAGCAGCTCGACCAGCACCCGCTGATTCTCGTCGCCACGGCGCGTCTCGTACTCGGCCAGCTTGAGCCGATCGAGGATGTAGGTCAGCGAGCCGACCAGCTGGCGGCGCCCCAGCCAGTGGAGCACCAGCGCGCCCAGGAAAAAGCCCACCCCCAGCGCCAACACCGATAGCAGCAGCCATCCCATCGCGCTCCAGCTCTGCATCGCTCCCACTCCTCGGGTCTTCGACTCGATTCGATCAGCTCGATCATACGCTCGGCCATCTCCATCGCCGCGTCAAGACCGAGCGCGGCGGCGTTGTGCTGCGGGCCGCCCGGCAGTAGTATGACGCGCCGGGGGGAGAGGAGGATCCGCCGATGCGTGCCAGTGCAGCCATGGTGTCGGGCCTGGTGGCGGCGGCCTGGCAGCACATCCAGACCCGCTCCATGCTGCGCAGCCTGGCCGAGTACTCGCTGCTGATCCCGGCCGCCAAGCGGCGTCAGCTCCTTCACGGGGTGCCCTACTATGGCCGCTGGTGGCGCACCGAATCGGACGCCATGGGCCCGGCTGCGTCCGGCGACGAGGGACCGGTGACCGACAGCGCGGCGCGGGCCGATCTGGACGCCGGCCGGGATGCGGGCCCGGATGGGGCCGCCGGTGGGGGCGGCTGCGGCTGCGCGACGCCTTGCGGGGCCCCGTTCTGCTGGCTCGGCTGGCTGCTGGTTCTGGTCGCCCGGCGGCGCCGCTGCTCCCGGCGGCCGATGCGCCGCGGCGAGTAGATCGATGGTGTCGAGCGGGATCACCCTTGAGCGCTGGTTGCGCCGGGCGCCCTTCATGCTGGGGCTGTCGTCTGGCTTCTTCGGCTTCTTCGCCCACACCGGGCTGGTCAATGCCCTCGATCGGCGCGGACTGGCCCCGAGCCGCATCGCCGGCTCGAGCGCCGGCGCCCTGGTCGGCGGACTGTGGGCCGCCGGCCTGCCGGCCGCTGCCATCCGCGATGCCCTGCTCGGTCTACGCCGGGCCGATTTCTGGGATCCGCGGCCCGGCCCGGGCCTGCTGCGCGGGCGCCTGTTTCGCAGCCACCTCGAGCGGCTGCTGCCCGTCACGCGCTTCGATCAGTGCCGCATCCCGCTGGCCGTCTCGGCGGTCGACGCGCTGCGGCGCCGGGTGGTGGTGCTCGACAGCGGTGAGCTGGCTCCGGCCATATGCGCTTCCTGTGCCGTGCCGCTGCTGTTCCAGCCGGTCCGGCTGCAGGGCCGCCTGCTGGTCGACGGTGGCGTGCTCGACCGCCACGGTCTCGACGGGCTGCCGGCCGGCCGCCTGCTCTACCACCACCTGGCCTCGCGCTCGCCCTGGCGCCGCAGCAGCAGCCCGGCGCTGCGGCTGCCCGAGCGGCCGGAGACGACCAGCCTGATCATGGACGGCCTGCCCCGGCTGGGCCCCTTCCGGCTGGCGGGGGCTGCGCGGGCTTATGCCCTGGCCCACCGGGCCGCCCACCGGGGCCTGGACGCGACCGAGGACGGCGCGCGGGTGGAGATCGCAGCCGAAGATCGACGCCGATGACGAAACGGCCCTGACACGCATCGGCATGGGAATTCTCGCGTACGGATGGAGGAATCGACTGCATGCGGGATACCGTAAAGATCGTCGCCGACAAGGTGCTCGAGCCCCCGGCGGTCGACGTGGGCGCTTTCATCGAGCCCATCGTGGCGCGCTACGGCGACAAGCTGGTCGGCGTGTTCATGTACGGCTCCATGCTCAGCCAGGTGACCGCGGCGGCGGACAGCTTTCCGGATTTCTTCGTCATCACGGACGGTTATGCAGGCGTATTCGACGACTGGCGCCACCGGGCCAGCGCCTATCCGCTGCCGCCGCACATCTACCACCTGCGCCTCGACGACGGCCGCCACGCCAAGTACAACCTGGTCTCGCTGCAACGCTTCCGCCAGGAGACATCGCGCTGGGCCAGCGACATCTACATCCTGGGCCGCTTCGGCAAGCGCACCGCCCTGGTCTGGAGCCGCGATGCGGCGGCCCGGCGCGAGCTGGCCGGCTGCTGCTTCGCGGCCATGGCCAACGTGGCCGTCTGGACCCTGCGCGGCATGACCGCCGAGTTCGACGAGGCCGAGTTCACGCTGGCTTGCTTGAACATCTCCTACGCCGGTGAGACCCGGGTGGAGGCCAGCTCCAAGGTGCCCAAGCTCTACCGGGCCGAGGCCGATTTCTACGACGCGGTCTACCCGCAGCTGCTGCGGCGCTGGCCGGCCTGCCGCCGGCTGGCCGAGCCGATCGGCGGCGGGCGCTACCGGCCCAGCGGCGGTGAGAACGAGCGCTGGCTGCGGCGCCAAGCCTTCGATTGGTTCCTCACAGCCAGCCGGGTGCGCGGGGTGCTGCGCTGGCCCAAGTTCCTGCTGACGGTCGAGGGCTGGGTCGACATCATCCTGGCCAAGATCGAGCGCACCAAGGGCATCCGCCTCGATCCCAGCCCCATCGCCAGGCGCTACCCCTTGGTCTTCGGCTGGCCCTACTTCTTCCGCCTGCTGCGCCAGGGCGCCATCGGGGCCACCCGGTCCGATGCCCGAATAGACAAAAATAGACAATAAATACAACGATATTTTTAGTTCGGCAGCGAAGTCGGAATCGGGATTTTTTGTATTGACTGTCTAGTCAATCAGCGCTAGACTCGCTGCGTCAAACACCGGGATCGTCGCGATCCCTTCCCCCTCGGAAGGAGGCCTTGGATGAGTCCTTACGCCGTCGACAAGCGCGACCTGCAGTTCGTCCTCTACGAATACCTCGACGTCGCCGATCGGCTGTGCAAGCTGCCGCAGTACGGTGACTTCGATCGCGAGACCTTCGACATGGTGATCGAGACCACCATCAAGCTGTGCACCGACGTCATCAGCCCGCTCAATCCGGTGATGGACCGCGAGGGCTTGAGGTTCGAGAACAACCAGGTGATCACCCCCGAGGGCTACCGGGCCGCTTACGAGCAGCTGTGCGAGAACGGCCTGGCCGCCCCGGCCAACAACGCCGAGCTCGGCGGCGGCGGCCTGCCGCACACGGTCAACACCGCCCTGACCGAGATCCTGATCTCGGCTTCGGTGGCCTTCGCCATGACGCCCGGGCTGACCATGGCCGCCGCCCACGTCATCGAGCTGTTCGGCACCGACGCGCTGCGCGATCTGTACTGCGAGCGGATGTACACCGGGAAGTGGACCGGCACCATGTGCCTGACCGAGTCGAGCGCCGGCTCGGCGGTCGGCGACCTGAAGACCAAGGCCACCCCCGACGGCGACAGCTACCTGATCGAGGGCGAGAAGATCTTCATCTCCTCCGGCGAGCACGACTTGGCCGACAACATCGTCCACCTGGTGCTGGCCCGCATCGAGGGCGCGCCCAAGGGCATCAAGGGCGTCAGCCTGTTCCTGGTGCCCAAGGTCATGCCCGGAGACGACGGCAGCCTGGGCGAGACCAACAACGTGGTCTGCGGCAACATCGAGCACAAGATGGGCATCAAGGGCTCGCCCACCTGCACCATGGTCTTCGGCGCCGACGGGCCCTGCCGCGGCTGGCTGCTCGGCGAGGAGCACCAGGGCATCCGCTACATGTTCCAGATGATGAACGAGGCCCGCATCGGCGTCGGCATGCAGGGGCTGGGCTGCGCGGCCGCCTCCTACCAGGAGGCGCTGCAGTACGCCAACGAACGCGTGCAGGGCGTGGACGTGGCCGACATGAAGAACGTCGACGCGCCGCGGGTGCCGATCATCAAGCATCCCGACGTGCGGCGCAACCTGTTGACCATGAAGGCCTTCAGCGAGGGCATGCGGGCCATGCTCTACTCGGCGGCGCAGTACGCCGACCTGGCGCTGTGCAGCGAGGACGAGCAGGAACGCCAGAAGTACGAGAACATGCTGCAGCTGGCCACGCCCATCTGCAAGGCCTACTGCTCGGACTGGGGCTTCCGCATGACCGAGATCGGCATCCAGATCTTCGGCGGCTACGGCTACACCCAGGAGTACCCCCAGGAGCAGTACTGCCGCGACGCCAAGATCGCTTCGATCTACGAGGGCACCAATGGTATCCAGGCGCTGGATCTGCTGGGGCGCAAGGTCTCTGGCAAGGGCGGCCTGATGTTCATGACCTACCTGATGCACATCAACGACTTCATCAACGACCAGGGTGAGCATCCCATGGTGGGCCCCTACATCGCCAAGCTGGCCGAGGCCCGCGACACCCTGAGCCAGGCGGTGATGGGCTTCCAGAAGGCGGGCATGGACGGCGATACCTACTATCCGGTGCTCAACGCCACGCCGTTTCTGGACATGTTCGGCCACATCGTCATGGCCTATCACCTGTGCGCCATGGCCGTGGTGGCCCAGCAGAAGCTGGACGCCATCTTCGAGCAGGCCGGCGCCGGCGATGACGAGGCACGACAGAAGGTCGTCGCCGAGAACGCCGAGGCCGCTTACTACGACGGCAAGGTCAAGTCGATGCGCTTCTTCATCGACAACTACCTGCCGCACGCCAAGGCCATCGCCGCCACCATCGAGTCCGGCGACCGCAGCCCGCTCGAGATCACCTTCCCCGAGACCGCCTGAACCGGACACGGGACGCCACCCGCGTCGGCTCCCCGGATCCGGCCGCGGGTGGCTGAACCGATGCGCCCGAGCCCGCAACCCGGTTCAGAACGAATCTTCCTCGATTGAATCCAACAGTCCGCGCAGCTCGTCGAGCAGACCCTGCTGGTGGGCTTGGTGCAGCAGCCGAGCCAGGCGGCTGCGCACTCCGATCAGCCGGCCGCGCAGGCGCAGGATGATCTCGGCGCCGGCCGGGTTGACGTCGAGCTCGCGCACCAGGATGGTATAGACTCGCAAGCGATCGACGTCGTCGGGCGCATAGGCTCGCTCCCGGCCGGGCCGCCGCACCGGAAACACGATCTCGAGTTCCTCGAGCCGGTCGAGCACCCGGCCGTCGAGGTCGAGCCGGCGGCAAATGGTTCGTCTGGTGATGAGCTCCGTGCTGCGCCCCACCGCGAGCCTCCCGATCACTCGTAGCGCTTCAGTTTCTCGACCAGGGTCCGGCCCTCGTCGTCGAGCTTGCGCGGCACCCGCACCTTGATCCGGGCGAACAGATCGCCGCGACCGCCGCCCTTGCGCGGCAAGCCCTTGCCCGCCAGGCGCAGCCGCTGGCCGCCCTGGGTGCCGGCCGGAACCGTCATCTCGACCGAGCCCTCCAGCGTGGGCACCTGTACCTCGCCGCCCAGAGCGACCAGGCTGAAGGCGACCGGGACGTCGCAGGTCAGATTCTCGCCGTCGCGGGTGAATCGGCTGTCGTCCTCGTACAGGATCTCGATCAGCAGGTCACCGGGCGGCCCCCCCTGCAGCCCGGGAGCCCCCTTGCCCGCCAGCCGGATCTTCTGGCCCTCGCGCACCCCCGCCGGGATCTTGACCGTCAGCGATTCGCTGCCGCCGCCTCCGGTGGTCAGGTTGATGCTGCGCTCTGCGCCGCGGACCGCGTCGACCATGGGCACCGCCAGCCGGGCGGTGCTGTCCTCGCCCTTGGTCGGCCCCCGCGGCCGCCGCCGACTGCGGCCCGAAAAGCCGCCCATGCCGCCGCCGAACATACCGCCGAGCAGATCCTCCAGATCGACGTCACCACCGGTGGTGGTGTAGTAAACGCCTTCACCGCCGGGAAAGCCGCCGCCACCGCCGGGGAAGCCGCCGCCCGGAAAGCCGCCGCCGGCGCCGCCGGGAAATCCCCAGGCCCCGGCTCCGGCTCCGGCACCGGCACCGCCGCCGGGCGGGGCGCCTTCCTTGAAGCCGGCCTTCCAGGCCTGGTGGCCCACCCGGTCGTACTGGGCGCGTTTCTTCTTGTCGCTCAGCACCTCGTAGGCCTCGCTGATCTCCTTGAAGCGGTTCTCGGCCTGGCTGTCGCCGGGGTTGACGTCCGGATGGTACTTGCGTGCCAGCTTGCGGTAGGCGGTCTTGATTTCCTTGTCGCTGGCGTTCTTCTTCACGCCCAAGCTGTCGTAGAAATCGCCCATGGATGCGCTGCTCTCGTTCTCCGAATCAGTCCTCGGTCAGCTCGATCTTGCGCTCCCGCGGCTTGAGACGCAGCGGCAACTCGACCGTCAGCACGCCGTTCTCGTAACGGGCGCGCACCCTATCGACCTCGATGGGTTCGGTGATGCTCAGGCTGCGCTCGAACGGACCGTGTTGGCGTTCCACCCGGTGGAACACCGCCTGGCCGGCACCGCAGGCCGGCTTGCGCATGCCGCTGATGATCAAGCGGCTGCCCTTGATCTGGATATCGACGTCCTGCCGGTCGACCCCCGGCAGCTCGACCTGCACCAGCACCCGATCACCGTCGCGGTAGACGTCGAGCGGTGGGCTCCAGCTGCTGGTGACCGTGCTGTCGGTCAGCGAGCCGGTGAAGCTGCGCTCGAAAATCTCATTGAAGCGCTTGCGGAGCTGCATCAGCTCCTGGAACGGGTTGAGTTCGTATTCGGTCATCTGCGTTTCCCGGCGTGCGAGAACGGGCCCGGCGAACGACTCGGAATGTAGTCGTTCGCCGGGCACTTGTCAATCGACGCGGCCGCCGCGCGGGCGCGGGACCTCCCGTTTAGTCTGAAGTTCCCAAGGGAACTTCCATTTAGTTTTCATGGTACTCGGCATCGACCACGTCGTCGTCCGCTCCCCCGCTCGGCTGGCCGCCGGCCTGCTCGTAGCCGGCCTGGGCCTGCGGGCCGCCCGACTGCTGCTGGTAGATGGTCTCGCCCATGCGCTGGGCCACCGTCTTGAGTTCATCGAGGGCCGAGCGCAGGGCGTCGTTGTCCTTGGCGTCGAGCAGCTGCTTGACCTGCTGCACCTTCTGCTCGACCGCTGCGATGGTCCCGGCGTCCAGCCGCTCGCGATGCTCTTGCAGCAAGCGCTCGATCTGGAAGGCGGTGTGGTCGGCTTCGTTGCGTAGCTCGACCGCCTGCTTGCGCTGCTGATCCTCGTTGGCATAGCGCTCGGCATCGCGCACCGCCTGGTCGATGTCCTCCTGGTCCAACCCGCCGCCGGCCTTGATGGTGATGTCCTGGGCGCGTCCGGTGGCCTGGTCCTTGGCCGAGACCTTGACGATCCCGTTGGCGTCGATGTCGAAGGCCACCTCGATCTGCGGCGTTCCGCGCGGCGCCGGCGGGATGCCGTCGAGCACGAACTTGCCCAGGGTGCGGTTGTCAGCGGCCATCGGTCGCTCGCCTTGCAGCACGTGGACCTCGACCTGGGTCTGGCCGTCGGCGGCCGTCGAGAAGATTTCGCTCTTGCGCGCCGGGATGGTGCTGTTGCGTTCGATCAGCGGGGTCATCACGCCGCCCAGGGTCTCGAT
>CAYVQE010000148.1:0-14588 GCA_964454005.1 uncultured Myxococcales bacterium | reverse complement strand
GTGGCTGCTGCGGTCGATGCCGGCGCGGCCGGAGGCGGCGATCCGGGCCCGGTGCTGGCGGCCGGCGGCGATGAGGCCGCGGCCGAGGACGAGGCCGAGCCGGACGGCTCGGCCGTGGCCGAACCGGCTGAAAAGACCGAGCCGCGCAAGCCGCGCCGCCGCCGCAGCAGCCAACGCCGCCGGCGGCGTTCGCGTTGTCCCAGCCGCGGTTACGGGCGGGTCGACGTGGGGGTGTCCGGCGGCTGGGCCTTCGTCTACATCGATGGCCGCAAGGTGCGCACCACGCCGCTGATCAATCACCGGCTGCGCGCCGGCCGCCACCGCATCGAGCTGCGCGATGGGGCCAACCACTTGGTTCGCCGCTGGAAGATCTGCCTGCGCCGCGGCCGCAAGGTCAAGCTGCTGCACCAGTAGAGCAGGGGGGGCGTGCGCGGCTGGAGGACGAACGAGCATGGCCGAGCATACCGGCGAGGTCCCGGCCGCCGAGGGCTGGGACGACGTGTCCGACAAACGCACCCTGTTCATCTCCGCCAAGCGCGATCTCAAGTACCTGCGCTCGGGCGAGCTGGTGGTGGTCGAGGGGCCCGACCAGGGCCGGGCGCTGGACATCGAGCGCGAGCGGGTGACCATCGGTCGCTCGTCGGGCTGCGACCTGGTGCTGGGTGATCCCTCGGTGTCCTACCTGCACGCCGAGCTGGTGGTCGACGAGGCGGGCCACCTGCTGCGCGATCTGGGCAGCACCAACGGCATCTTCATGCTGGGCCACCGGATACAGGCGATCTACCTGCGGCCGGGCTCGGCCTTCCAGGTGGGCAACAACCTGCTGCGCTTCGAGCCCTCGGACAACATGGTCGAGATCCCGCTGTCGCTGCGCGAGCGTTTCGGTCAGGCGCTGGGCCGCTCGGCCAAGATGCGCGAGGTCTTCGCCGTGCTGGAGAAGGCCTCCACCTCGGAGCTGCCGATCCTGATCCGCGGCGAGACCGGCACCGGCAAGGAGCTGCTGGCCGCGGCGGTGCACACCTACTCGCTGCGCAAGAACCGGCCCTGGGTGGTGCTCGACTGCGGTGCGGTGCCGCCGAACCTGATCGAGGACACCCTGTTCGGCCACCGCAAGGGCGCCTTCACCGGCGCCGAGGCGGATCGGGCCGGCCTGTTCGAGGAGGCCGACCGCGGCACCCTGTTCCTCGACGAGGTCGGCGAGCTGCGCCTCGACCTGCAGCCCAAGCTGCTGCGGGTGCTGGAGGCCGGCGAGGTGCAGCGGCTGGGCGGGGTCAAGCCGGTCACGGTCGACGTGCGCATCATCTCGGCCACCCACCGCAACCTGTGGTCGATGGCCGACGATGGGCTGTTCCGGCTGGATCTGCTCTACCGGCTGGGGGTGGTCGATGTGGTGGTGCCGCCGCTGCGCCAGCGGCCCGAGGACGTGCCGTTGCTGGTCGAGCACTTTCTGGCCGAGCCCAACCGGGCGCGGCAGGAGGCGGGGCTCGCGCCGCTGGAAATCGACGAGGAGGCCATGGTTTTTCTGCAGTCGCATCCCTGGCCGGGCAACGTGCGCGAGCTGCGCAACGCGGTCGAGCGGGCGGCCCACATGGCCGAGGGCGAGCGCATCGGCCGGGTCGATCTGGTGGGTGATTTGTACGGCAGCCGGCCGCGCAGCGAGCTGCCGATCGACTGCGACGTGCCGTACAAGGATGCCAAGGCGCGCTTGACCGAGCGGTTCGAGCGCGAGTATGTGATGCAGCTGATGGAGGAGGAGGGCGGCAACCTGAGCGCGGCTTCGCGCCGGGCCGGTCTGGCGCGCCACCACCTGCGCAACCTGTGCCGGCGCTACGCCATCGCCACCGGCAAGAAGCGCGAGGAATGAGCCGGTCCGATCCGTCCACCGGCGTGGGACCGCGGGTGGGGGATGCGGGGAGCGATGGCCTGGAAAGCCTGGAGGGATTGCGAGGAGGGAGCATGGTCGGGGCGCGAATCGGAGCGATGGGCTTGGGGTTGGTGGGGTTGCTGGGGTTGCTGCCGGCGGCGGCGGACGAGGCGCGGCCCGAGCGGGCCAAGAGCCCGCTGCTGGAGATCGAGGGCGGGGCGGCGGTGGCGGCGCCGGATGCGGCGGGCGACGGGCCGGCGCGCCAACTGGACGCCGGCGCCCCGGCGGCCGCGCCCGAGCCCGGCTGTCCGCCCGGCGACCGCGAGGTCTGCCGGCGGCGCTGCGCCAAGGGCGTGCCCGGGGCCTGCTACGAGCTGGGGCGCGCCTTCCGACTGGGCGAGGGCGGCAAGCAGAGCAACCGGCTGGCGGTGCGCTGGTATGCCAAGGCCTGCCAGGGCGGCCACGGGCCGGCCTGCTCGGACATGGGCTATTTGACCGAGCGTGGCATCGGCACTGAGCGCAAGCCGGCCGAGGCGGCCCGCTACTACGAGCGCGCCTGCAAGCTGGGCTACGCCATGGGGTGCAAGAACCTGGCGGTGGCGCTCGACAGCGGCCGCGGCGTGGCCGAGGACCCGGAGCGGGCGGCCGATCTGTTCGAGAGCGCTTGCACCGGCGGCGACATGGGCGGCTGCAACGGCATCGGCTTCGCCTACGAGAACGGCCGCGGCCGGCCGACCAACTGGGACCAGGCGGTGGCCTACTACCGCCGGGCCTGCGACGGCGGCTACGGCCGCGGCTGCTCCAATCTGGCCTTCATGTACGAGCGCGGCCGCGGGGTGGCGGAGAACGAGGCGCGGGCGGCCGAGCTGTACCACAAGGCCTGCGAGCTGGATGAGATGGCGGGCTGCAACGGCGTCGGGGTGGCCTGGCGCCACGGCTGGGGCCGGGAGAAGGATCCCACCCGGGCGGCGCTGTACTACCAGCAGGCCTGCGACGGCGAGTTCTGGCTGGCCTGCCGCAACCTGGCCGCCCTGTACGAGAATGGCGAGGGCGTGGCGAAGAACCTGCCGCGGGCGCGGCGCTACTACGAGCTGGCCTGCAAGGGCGGCAACGCTGGCGGCTGCAACGGGTTGGGCTTCGCGGTCGAGCGCGGCTGGGGGGCGGGCAAGAGCGACCGCAAGGCGCTGGGCCACTACCTGAAGGCCTGCGAGCTGGGCTCGGCCACCGGCTGCTTCAACGCCGGGCTGTTCCGCGAGCAAGGCCGCAGCACCGCCCGCAGCCCGGCCAAGGCCCGCCGCCTGTTCACCAAGGCCTGCAAGATGGGCAAGCGCGACGCGTGCGAGCGGGTGGGCGAGAAGCGACGCAAGCGGTGATCCTCCGGTACGTCGCCAAGGCCGCCCACCGGCCTACAACGCGAAGCGCACCCGCACCGGGATCCAGCCGGCCACGTAGGGGTAGGGCTCGGCCATGTGGAGCACGGTGTCGATCTGGCGATCCAGACACGGCGTGCCGGCCGAGTCGAGCACCTGGTAGCCGCGGGGGTAGCCGCGGCGGTCGAGCAGGAAGCGGATGCGGGCCAGGCCGGAGCGCTGCCGGCACTGGCGGTCGCGGTCGGTGCAGTGCATCAGCGGGGTGATCCGGTCGATGCGCGCCTGGATGATGGCGATCCGCTCGCGGCGCGAGCCGCCGCGCTCGGCCGGCGGCTCGATGGCCGGGGCCCGCTGCGGCGCGGCGTCGGCGCCGCTGGCGTGGTGGTGGGGATGGAAGGGCAGCGCGGCGGGTGGCGGATCGCCGGCCCGCGCGGGTGCGGCCGCGGCCGGAGGCTGGGCGTCGCGCGTCCGGGCCGGGTCGACCGCCCGCTCGGCGGCCGGCTTCCAGCGGGCCACCAGGGCCGGCGCCGGGGCCGGCCGGCCGGCGGCCGGGGGCCGCTGCTGGCGGATGCGCACCCGGGCCTCGACGGTGGGACCGCGCCGGTCGCGGCCTTGCGGCCGGCGCTGCGCGGCGGCCGGGGTCGGTCGCTCGGGCGCGGCCGCTGGTTGTGGGATTCCGGTCTCGGGTCGGCCTTCGACCGGCGCCGGCGGCGGCGGCAGCTCGACCAGGGCCACCCGCAGCGGCTCGGGCGCCGGCGGCGGCCGGCTGGCCACCCAGGCCACCGATGCGCCCAGCAGGGCCGCGGTGTGGATGGCCAGCGACAGGCCCAGCGAGCCCAGCTCGCGGCGTCGTCGTCGACCGGGATGCAACCTCGGGCCCCCTTCCGCTCGAAGCCCCCCGGGGAGCTTCGTTTTCAGCGCCGTGCCGGGGTGCTCCGGCCCCTCACTGGCTGCCGCGCTGCAGCCGGCAGGCCGCGCTCAGCGCCGTCAACGCCTCGGCGTTGACCCCGCTGAGCACCTCGCCCACGAAGGGCTCGGGCATGTGGTCGTTGAACGCCGCCAGCCCGCCGTCGCGCAGCAGGGTCGAGCGCAGCCACCCGAGCCCGCGCCCGGCTGCCTCGCGGTGGTCGGGGCGCGGGGCGAACAGCAGCGCCAGTACCGCGTGGGCGGTGGGCTGGGTCTCGTTGTGGTGCCAGGCGCCGCTGTCGGCCTGGGCGGCGGCCAGCCAGTCGCGCAGCGGCGCCAAGCGGGCACGGTAGTGGGCCTCGTCCAGCGACTCCAGCGCGCTGATCAGCGCCGCGGTCGACACCAGCGTAAAGCGCGCATCGCGCTCGGGCCGGAACCAGTCGCCGCGGCGCTCGAGCACCGCGTCGGCCAGGCCGAAGGCGTAGCGCCGCTCGCCGACCGCCAGCGCGGCCCGGATGGCCTGGGCGGCGTCGTAGCCCAGCAGCGCCGGTTGGCCCTTGCGGCCGGCGGCGATGCGGGCCACCTCGTCGGCCCCGCTCGGCGAGCGGGCCCGGATGCGCTCGAACTGCTGTTGGGCGGCTCGCCGGTAGGCGGGGTCGTCGAACACGCCGTAGAGCCGTACCATGACCTCGATATCGGGCTTGAAGGGCAGCCCGGGGCGCGGCCGCAGCAGCAGCCCGTCGGCGTAGCGCTGGGCGGCGCGCAGGTGGCGCAGCTCGCCGGTGGCGGCGTAGGCGTCGAGCAGGGCCAGCGAGACCAGCCCGGCCATGTTGGGCGCCAGCTCGTCCTGGCCGATGCGCCAGGCCCAGCCCGCCCCGTCGCGGCCGGGGCGCTGGCGTTCGACCAAAAAGTCGGCCAGCCGTTCGGTGGCCTGGCAGGCACCGAGCTGCTGGTTGGCGCGGTACTGGCCGGCCAGCGGGTCGGCCGCGACCGGGCCCGCCAGCAGCAGTCCGGTGACCAGGGCAAAGGACAAGGCGATCGAGTGCAGCATGGGGCAGGCCTCCTCTCAGCGGAGAACCACAGGACAATACCAGTCTCAATTTAGCAAGCCGCTGCGGCCATTGCTAGACCCGGGATGGCGAAAAAATTTTGACGCGCCGCGCAATTTGTGCTTGACAGCGCTGACGCACTGCGTTAGGTTTTTCCGCGAACTCGAAACAGGGACCCGATCCAAGGCGCCGAGCCGGGGGGGGTCCAGGAGCAGGAGGGAGTCATGGATAAGACCCAGATCACCGAGAAGATGCCGCAGTTCGTCAAGGAGACCATCGGCCGGGCCCAGCGGCGGCTGACCCTGTTCGAGGGCGAGGCGCGCAAGTGGGTCGACGGCACCTGGACCCGCGTCCGCGAGAACGACCAGCTCAGGACCGTCGAGCAGACCCTGAACGGCTGGCGTTCGCGCACCCCGGAGCTGGACGTGGAAAAGCTGCGCCAGCGGGCCGAGAACCTGTCGGACGAGTACGCCTACAAGGCGTTGCACACCGTGGGCATCGCCACCCAGCGCGACCTCAAGTCGGTCGAGCGCAAGATCGATCGGCTGCGCTCGGACGTGCGCAAGCTCGGCCGCGGCAACGGCAAGCCGCGGAGCAACAAGGGCAAGGGCCAGACCAAGGCCAAGGGTCAGAACAAGGGCCAGGGTCAGAACAAGGGCCAGGGTCAGAACAAGGGCCAGGGTCAGAACAAGGGCCAGGCCAAGGGCCAGAAGAGCGGCAACAAGAAGTAGTCTCTACTCGTCCGCGGCCGTCTCCGGGGCCGGATCGATCTCCGCGGCCGCGGCGTCGGTCCGGCGCCGCCGGCGCAGCACGCCGACCAGCAGGCCCACCGCCACCGCCGCCAGGATGAACGAGATCAGCTGGCTGGTCGACAGCAGCTCGGGCTTGTCGTCGCCGAACATGTCGATGCCCAGCAACAGGCCGCGCTCGTAGTCGCCCCTGAACATCTCGTTGACCGAGCGCAGCACCGGGTACAGGAACAGGTAGGCGATCAGCAGCTGGCCGTGGAAGCGCTTGCGGCGGCGCATCAGGATCAGGATGGTGAAGATGGCCAGCTCGCCCAGCGATTCGTACAGCTGGGTGGGGTGCAGCGGCACGCCCAACAGGTCGTTGCGGGCCACCACCGTGCCGCTGGCGCTGTAGACCGCGCCGAAACCCTCGACGCTGCAGGGCAGACCGTGGCAGCAGCCGGCCGCGTAGCAGCCGATGCGGCCGAAGGCGTGGCCGATGGCCAGCGAGGGGATCATGATGTCGGCGATGCGGAAGAAGGAGATGCCGCGGCGCATGCAGTACCAGATCGAGGCCGCCACCGCGCCCAGAAATCCGCCGTAGAATACCAGCCCGCCCTGCCAGACCTTGATCAGGGCCAGCGGGTCGGCGATGTAGCTGTCCATGTTGACGATGATGAACAGCACCCGCGAGCCCACCATGGAGGCGATCAGGATCCAGAAGGCCAAATCCAGGATCACGTCGGCGGCCAGGCCCTCGCGGCGGGCCTGGCGCACGGCCAGGTAGATGGCCACCACGAAGCCCAGCGCGATCATGACCCCGTAGCTGTGCAGCTTGAAGTGGTAGCCGGGCCCGGCCTGCCACACCACCAGCCGCAACCCGGCGTAGACGGCCACCCAGAAGGCGAAGCCGGGCAGGGAGAAGCCCGGCCGGCGGCTGCGCCACAGCAGCAGCAGGCCGATGACCGCCACCGTGATCAGTCCCTCGATCCAGGTGAAGCGGCTCAAAAACAGGGGGAAGTGGAAGTCGATCAGAACCGGATGCACGGGCTCGTTCCTAGCTGTCGCCTTCGCCAAGGCTTCGGCGACTTAGGACGATCAGCAGCAGCAGCGACAGCGCCACCAGCGGCAGGGCGATGAGCTGCGACGCGGACAGGGTCTGGTCGAAGAACAGACCCCGGTTGTCGTTGCGTACGATCTCGATCAGGAAGCGTCCGGCCGAGTAGAGCAGGCAGAAGCTCAGAAAGACCTGGCCCGCGAAGCGCTGCCAGCGGCGCTTGAGCAGCAGCATCAGTCCGAACAGCACCAGTGCCAGGCCGGCGGAGTAGAGCTGGGTCGGGTGCAGCGTCACGCCCAGCGGCCGGGCCAGGGCGTGGGGATCGGTGAAGGTGACGCCCCAGGGCAGCTCGGTCGGCGCGCCGTGGCAGCAACCGGCCAGAAAGCAGCCGATGCGGCCGAAGAACAAGCCCAGCGGGATGGCCACCCCGGCGATGTCGGCCACCCGGGCCACGCCCATGCGCTTGGCCCGGGCATAGAGCAGCGCCGCCGGGGCGGCCAGCAGCAGCCCGCCGTAGAAGGCCAGCCCGTTCCACATGCGCAGGATGTCCAGCGGGTGCTCGAGGTAGTGGTCTAGGATCGGCCGGCCCGGGTGCAGCGGATCGTCCTCGACCAGCACGTGCATCAGCCGGGCGCCGATCAGCCCGGCCACCAGCGCGATCAGGCACAGGTCGAGCATCCGATTGGGGTCGACGCCGTCGTGGCGCGCTTCGCGCCAGGCCAGGTAGAAGGCGGCGGTGAAGCCGATCATCACCAGCGCCCAGTAAGCGGGCACACCGAAATCGCCCACCGTGAACAGCCAGGGGCGCACCGTTACCGGTCCTTCTTCGCCCGGGCGTCGGCTTCGGCGGGTTTCGTCGCCTTCTTCGGTTCGTCCGCTTGGGGCGCGTCATCGTCTTTGGAGGCGCGGCCGCCGAAGATCATCTCGATCAGCAGCAGGCCGACGCCGATGCTGATGCCCACGTCGGCGATGTTGAACGTCGGCCAGTGGTGCTCGCCGGCGGCTGCGGTGAACAGCAGGAAGTCGACCGGCTGGTCGAAGGTGACGTACCAGTCGATGAAGTCGACCACCTTGTTGAAGGCGATGCGGTCGATCAGGTTGCCGATGGCGCCGCCGAGCACCAGCGACACGGCCAGCGACAGCAGCCGCTGGCGCGGCTCGAGCTTGCGAAAGAACCACAGGATGAACACCACCGCGGCGATCGAGACCAGGATGAAGAAGGTCACCCGGAAGGTGGGCGCCCAGTTGGCGCCCAGGCCCCAGGCGGCGCCGGTGTTCTCGGCGTACTTCAGCCGGAAGAAGCCGTCGATTGCGGTGATGAACCGATCGGTCGGCTCCAGCGCCAGCTGCAGCGGCCGCAGCTCGGCCCGCGCCCACCACTTGGTGAGCTGATCGGCCACCACCACCAGCGGCGCGGTGATCAGCAAAATCCAGTGCTTGGTCTGCAGCTTGGCCAACGGTCCGCCCATCCTCCCAGCCAGCCCACCGCGGCTGCGCGGCGAGAAAAAGATGTCGGGCATCGGCAATATGTACGCCAACTTCGGAACCTACGGACCGAGACTCTACGGTCCCCCCCGGCCCGAGTCAAGGTCGGAGGCGCTGCCAAGCGGCTGCGCCGGATTCCGTCGCCGTGGTGCGCAGGCGGGCGCGCTGATGCGCCCTTGGTCCACCGCCGCACCCTGCGCTCATTCTGACTCGCACCCGCGCATGCCATATTGCCCAGTGCGGCTGCCGGGGTTCATACCCCGGCAGCTCAGGAGCCTGCTTTCAAGTTCCGGAGCCCGGGCACGTTCTGTGGGCCTTTGCCGAAGGCAAAGGCGCGCAGGTTGTGCCCGGGCCGCCCATCGGCCCTTTACAGTTTCCTGCCCGCGCGTCGCAGCCGAAACGCAATGCCCCCGCCCGCCCATCGCAACCGTTACGAACCGCCCCCAGCCGCGTCCGCCGCAGCCGTTACGAACCGCCCCCAGCCGCGTCCGCCGCAGCCGGCACGAAGGCGGGCCCGCCCGCCGAAGCCTTGGCGAAGGCGGGCGAATCTTGATGTCGGCGCGGATCCGCGTTAATATGAAAGCCCTGGAATTCTGCAGGAGTGTGTTGCTTGCAGGGCATGCTGGACAAGGTGGTCGGCCCGCTGCTGACGGTGCTGCTGGCGGCGAGCGGCTGCGCGCCGGACAGCGGCGCCCGGTTGGGCTTCATCCTGGTGCGGGCCGAGCCCGACGCACCGGCGCCGGGCGGGCTGCGGGCCGAGGGTCTGGATCGCGAGCGGGTGGTGCTGGCCGAGTGCCAGGTGCTAGACGCGGCCGGCCGCGAGGTGGTCGGCGGGCGGGTGCCGCTGGATGCGCAGAGCGCGCCCGGCGAGCAGTCGCTGGCGCTCGGCGACATCCCGCCGGCGGCCGGTTACTTCGCCCGCATCCGGGGCCGCGACGACGGCGACGCGGTGGCCGAGTGCGGCGCCACCGGTCCGTTCGAGCTGCGCCGCGGCGACCAGCACCTGGTCACCCTGATCATCCGCCCGCCGGCGCCCGACGACCCCGACTGCGCCTACCTGTGCGCCGGCCACGCCGACTGCCCGGCCAACATGTACTGCCCCTCGACCTGCGTGCGCAATCCGGCGGCTGCCGAGTGCACCGAGGCCCTGTGCCGGCGCGACTACATCGGCCAAGCCTGCGCCGGGCAGGGCGACTGCGGCCCGGGATTCGCCTGCCTGACCGACGCCGCCGGTTGGCCGAACGGCTACTGCTCGGCGGCCTGCTCGACCGACATCAACTGCCCGGGCCGTTCCCTGTGCGCCCGTTCGGGCGAGCAGATGCGCTGCGTGCGCGTCTGCAGCCAGGACACCGACTGCCGCGCAGCCGACGGATACGCCTGTCTGGAGACCGGCGACGGCCGCAGCGGCTGTCTGCCGCAGTGATGGAGCCGATCGCGGTGGCGGGCCGATGGCGCCAGATGCCGATCGCGGGGCCGGTGATCGCCGGCCTGATCGCGGCGCTGGCCGCGGCCGGCTGCGACCACACGGTCGCCGTCGAGTGCCGTGCCGACTACGACTGCGGCGACCACCACATCTGCCTCGACGGGGTCTGCCACGATCTGCAGGCCCCCTGCCGCGTGGACCAGCAGTGCCTGCCGGGTCAGGTGTGCGCCGGCGGGCTGTGCGCCGCCGCCTGCCACGGCGACCACGAGTGCCCGGCCGCCAGCTGGTGCGACGGCGGGCTGTGCGTGCCCGGCTGCCGCAGCGACAGCGACTGCCCGCTCGGCACCCTGTGCGACACAGACAGCCACAGCTGCCTGCCCGGCTGCAGCCACGATGCCCAGTGCCCGCCGGACGAGCTGTGCCGCGACGGCCAGTGCACCGCGCCCGAGTGCCGCAGCGACGCCGACTGCATGGCCGGCTTCCACTGCGTCGACGGCTGGTGCACCGCCGGCGGGGGCTGCGCGGGCGACGCCGACTGCGACGCGGGCGAGATCTGCAGCGACGGGCTGTGCCGGCCGGCCGAGTGCGCCGACGCCGCAGACTGCGGGCCCGGGCGCATCTGCGCCGCCGGCCGTTGCGTGCCCGGCTGCAGCTCGGACGTGGACTGCGCGCTGGGCGAAATCTGCATCGACGGCGCCTGCGTGGCCGACGCCTGCCGCGCCGACGGCGACTGCGGCGCGGGCGAGCGCTGCAGCGACGGCCGCTGCGTCGCCGCCGGCTGCGCGGGCGACGCCGACTGCCCGGCCGGCCAGCACTGCCTGGACGGCGACTGCCGGCTGGAGGAGTGCCTCGACGACGGCCACTGCCCGGCCGGCCAGGTCTGCCGCGAGGGCAGCTGCGCGATCGACGCCGCCTGCGATTGGTTGGCCCAGGACTGCCCGGCCGGCCAGAAGTGCACCGTCGATCAGAACGGCCAGCCGGTCTGCGCCCCGGCCGGCGATGGCAGCGCCTGCGCCGCCGGCCAGAGCGATGACTGTCCGGCCGGCGAGCTGTGCACCGGCTACGACGGCTTCGCCTGCCACACCCTGTGCCTGACCGCCAGCGGCGCCGGCTGCGCCGCCGGCGCCTTCTGCGAGCCGGTCGACGGGGTGGCCGGGCTGGGCACCTGCCAGTGCGATCCGCTGGCCCAGGGCTGCCCGGCCGGCCAGCGCTGCGCCTTCGACGCCTCGGCCACCCCGGTCTGCCTGCCGGCCGGCGACGGCAGCCAGTGCTGGGCCGGCGGGTTGGACGACTGCCCGGCCGGCATGATGTGCGCCACCGCCGACGGGGTGAGCTACGATTGCCACGATCTGTGCCGTTTGGCCGACGGCGCCGGCTGCCCGCCCTACCACAGCTGCGCCGACGCCGGTCTGCCCGGCTACGGCTTGTGCCTGGGCGAGTGCCACCCGCTGCGCCAGGACTGTCCGGCCGGCAGCAAGTGCACCGTGGACGAGCTGGGCGCACCGCTGTGCTACGCCGGCATCGGCTCCGGCAGCCAGTGTCGCGCGAGCGGCGTCGAGGACTGTCCGCTGGGCCAGTTCTGCGGCAGCGCCGGGGCCGACTTCGACTGCTATACCTTCTGCATCGCCTACAACGACATCGGCTGCGCCGCGGGCGAGACCTGCGTCGGGCTCGAGGGCACCGCCCACTGGGGCGGCTGCGTCGCCGGGCGGGTGGTTCTGGACGCGGCCCGGTCGGGCGTGCGATAGATAGGGCCCCACGGGTCCGAACGGCCCGCTGAGCCGTCGGACCGAGGGACGAGGTTCGGGAGTCAGCGGTGGAGCTGCCAGCACCCTTTGGAAAATACCACCTCCTGGAGCGGCTTGCCGTCGGCGGCATGGCAGAGATTTACCTGGCCAAGGCCTTTGGCGCGGCCGGCTTCGAGCGGTTGCTGGTGCTCAAGAAGATCCTGCCGCACATGGCCGAGGACCAGGAGTTCATCACCATGTTCATCGACGAGGCGCGCATCGCCTCGACGCTGAGCCATTCCAACATCATCCAGATCACCGAGCTGGGCAAGGAGGAGCAGAGCTACTACATCGCCATGGAGTACGTGATGGGCGCCGATCTGAGCCGGGTGCAGGAGAAGCTGGGCACCCAGAAGCGCGCCATGCCCATCCCGGTGGCGGTGCTGGTGGCCTCGCGCATCTGCGAGGGGCTGGAGTACGCCCACCGCAAGAAGGACTCCACCGGCAAGAACCTCAACATCATCCACCGCGACGTCAGCCCGGGCAACGTGCTGGTCAGCTACGACGGCGACGTGAAGCTGATCGACTTCGGCATCGCCAAGGCCCAGAACCGCCAGGGCCGCACCACCGCCGGCACGCTGAAGGGCAAGTTCGGCTACATGTCGCCCGAGCAGGTGCGCGGCATGCCGCTGGATCACCGTTCGGACATCTTCTCGGTGGGCATCCTGCTCTACGAGATGCTCACCGGCGAGCGGCTGTTCGGCGCCGAGAGCGACTTCGGCACCCTGGAGAAGGTGCGCAACGCCCAGGTGGTGCCGCCGACGACCTACAACTCCAAGATTCCCGACGAGCTCGAACGGGTGGTGCTGCAGGCGCTGGCGCGCGAGCCCGAGGAGCGCTACGAGTGGCCCAGCGACATGCAGGACGACCTGGTGCGCTTCTTGATGCACGAGGGCTCGCTGACCACCTCCAAGAGCCTGGCCGCGTTCATGCGCGACCTGTTCAAGAAGGAGCTGGCCCGCGAGAACGAGAAGCTGACCATCTACCGCCGGCGCGGCTATCCCTGGGTGGATGCGGCCCGAGGCCAGGATCCCCGGGAGGCGCCGCAGGCCAGCGACATGCCCGAGGTCAGCCCGGACGACGCGCCCGATCTGAGCGAGGGCGAGGACGAGGCCGGCGCAGCCGATCTGGATGACCAGCCGACCCAGATCTTTTCGGCCGCCGAGGTGCAGGCCGCCGAGCAGCCGGCGACGGCCGATCGACCCGCAGGGCCGCGGGCTGCGCCGGAAGCAGCCCCGGGGCCCTCGGACTCGATCGAGGTCAACCTGGCCGACCAGCAGGTCAACCAGTCCACCATGATCTTTGACGAGCAGGAGGTGGCTCCGCCTTCGCCGGAGGCTTCGGCGGACGGGTCCGCGGCTTCGGCGGGGGCTTCGGCGGCGGATGCGGATCGCGAGCCCTGGGCCGACGAGCCGGCCGGCCCGCTGGTCGAAGACGACGAGTCCACCGGCGAGACGGGTCCGCTGGTCGAGGACGACGAGAGCACTGGCGAGGCCGGCCCGCTGGTCGAGGACGACGAGAGCACCGGCGAGGCCGGCCCGCTGGTCGAGGACGACGAGTCCACCGGCGACATCGAGGTCGAGCCGCTGCCGCGCACGCCCTCGCGCCCGGGCGGCCAGCCCGACCCGGACCGGCTGGCGCGCCAGCGGGCCGCCCGCGAGCGGGCCCGCCAGCGCCGGGCGCCGGCCGGGGGCACCGAGCACCTGGGCGGGCGCAAGGGCCGGCCGCGCCGGCCGGCCGCCGAGCCCTCTGCCCCGCTGGCTGCCGACGTGGCCGCGGCCAAGCAGAAGGGCGGCAAGAAATCGCCGGCGTTGGCGCTGACGCTGATCTTCATCGCCGGCCTCTGCCTGGCCGGCCTGCTGGGCTACTTCCTGTTCTTCTACGGCCAGCCGGCGCCTTCGCCGGCGCCTTCGCCGGCGCCTTCGGCGCCGGCTTCGGCGCCCAAGGGCCTGCCGGGCGAGGCGGCGGGCGAGGCGGCGGGCGAGGCGGCGGGCGGGGCGGGAGACGGGGCCAGCGATCCGGCTGCGGCGGATCGGACCGAGCCGCGGCCGCGGCTCAAGGCCGAGTTGGACCCCGAGCCGGCAGCCGAGCCGCAACCCGCACCCGAGCCCGCGCCGAAGCCGAAGCCGAAGCCGAAACCAAAGCCGAAACCGAAACCGAAGCCGAAACCGAAGCCGAAGCCGAAGCCGAAGCCGAAGCCCAAGCCCCGGCCCGAGCCGCGCCAGGGCCGCCGGGTGGCAAAGGCCGAGGGCCCACTGCTGCGGGTGACCTCGCAGCCGCGCGGGGCCGAGATCATCCTCAACGGCAAGCCGGTCGGCCGTACTCCCAAGACCCTGCGCGGCCTCGATACCTCGCGCAACTACTTCGTGGTGCTGCGCAAGGAGGGCTACGAGAAGTTCCTCAAGGGGGTGAAGTTCGGCGGCAAGAACAAGCTGGTGGTCAAGGCCGCGCTCGAGGCCACCGGCTCCGCCAAGGCTCCCGCAGCCAAGCCGCCCCCCAAGCCGGAGCCGAAGGCGGCCACCAAGGGGGGCAAGGGCTTTTTGGTGGCCAATACCCGGCCCTGGGCCAAGGTGATCATCGACGGCCGCGACACCGGCAAGTGGACCCCGGTGGTGGGCGAGAACAAGATCGCCCTGCCGGCCGGCAAGCACGTGGTGACCTTCCGCACCAAGGAAGGCAAGACCCACGGCGTGCGGGTGACCATCCGCGCCGGCAAGACCACCAAGGTGATCGAGAAGATCGAGTAGCTGCGTCCGAGGCGCACGGCGGGACGATTGCGACGGGCATGCGGGGGGCGATTCGTGACGGTTGCGACATGCGAGCCGGAAAAGATCGAGGGCCGGTGGGCGGCCCGGGGGCATTTCGTGACGGTTGCGACATGCGAGCCGGAAAAGATCGAGGGCCGATGGGCGGCCCGGG
>CAYVQE010000147.1:0-14588 GCA_964454005.1 uncultured Myxococcales bacterium | reverse complement strand
TCGCGCTAGAACCAGCCGGGAGGATTCAGCTTCCGCGGACGTGCGTCAGGGCTGAAACCGCTGCCAGCCGGCGAGCCGATCGGCGACCGGATAGAGAGCGATAAAAATCCCGCAGTGGCAGTTGGTTACCCCCCCCTGAAATTTACTAACCAAAAAAGCTTCTCTTGTGCTAGCATACTCACCGTCGACGAGGCTCAAAGGATGCGGGAGCAGCAGGACCAGGTGCAGGGGCCGAGGAACAGGAGTTCAATTCGATCGGAGCCGAGCTGTACGGGGAGGTCTTGAATTGAATTCGGCATCGAAGACGAGGTGCACGGTCCGCGGTTCGGGTGCCGAGCGAGACCCGCCCGCCGGGGGTAAAGCAGCCGAGCCCGGCAACCAGAACTTACCGGGGAGGAGGCCGGCTGGGCACGATGTCGTGGTCGATCTGGCGGCCCAACGGGTCGAGATGGACGGGTGCGCCCTGAGGCTGACCTGGGTGGAATGGGCGATTCTCGAGTGTCTCGCCCAGGCAAACGGCAAACCCGTCAGCCGCGATGATCTCTTCGAAAAGATCCGCTACCAGGAATGGGACGGAGTGAGCCGCAGCATCGATCTGGCGGTGAGCAGACTGCGTGCCAAGCTGGGCGATCCCGTGGACAGGCAGCACATCATCAGGACGGTCAGAAACCGGGGCTATGCCCTCGTGACGACGTAGCTGTAGCCGCCTTTGCTCGATCACTCGTCCCCCATCCCCAACCGCAGGGCATACCCATCAGCCTCCCCCCGACTCTCCGCTGCCAGCTCATCCTCTCCGTCAGCCGAGAAGCGAACGCTGCCCGCCAAATTTCCTGCCAACAACACCGAGTCGTCCGCTGGTATTGCCAGGGCAGTCACTGAGTCTGCGCCATCACCGACGAAATTGCGGGCCCACTGTATTGCCCCGCCGGAGGCCGAGAAACCGGCCACGAACGCATCGAGATCCTTGTCGGTAGAATTGAGCTTCTGACCCGAATCCCCGAACTCGATCTCCTGCGTATAGAACCCAGCCACGACCGGCTCGTGTTTGCTGTCGAGGCCAACCGTTGTCGCCATGTCGGTCGAGTAGCCCCCCAGGCTCAACGCCCACTGGGGTGTTCCGTTCGAATCGACCTTTGCCAAGAAGGCGTCAAACAAAAATGGCTTGCTCCGTTTCTCGAGATAGAAGGGCATATCCGATTCTGGGAAAAAGACCGTGTCGTCTCGGTAGAAACCGGCCAAATAGACATCCTGGTCTGGTGACACGGCGAGGCCGTTCGCGCTCGCTCGAGCCTCATCCTCTGGCCCCACGGCCGAGATGGCCCACTCCACCACGCCCGATCCCGAGTATTTGCAAACGAACATCCCCAGTGCAGCTTCACTCTCGAGAATCCATGGATCATCGTCCTGCCCAGCAATCGAAATGCTGTCGCTGTTGAATCCCCCACCAACGACCAAGCCGTCCGTCCCCGAAGGCGCAATAGACATGCCCAGATCGTCAAGCTCGCCTCCTTCCTGGAAGAAACGGCGGATGACGCCATCCGGTTGGAGGACCACTGCGATCACATCCTGTCCACCATGTGCTTGCTCCGAAATCAGCGTCCCTTGAGGATCGTCCAGCCGAGCTTCTCCGGCCAAATACCCCACGGTCGCAACATCACCGTTGTTCAACAAGCAAACGTCTTGCAGTGTGCTCTTCGCCTCGCCACCATAGACGAACACCCACTCGAGTACACCTGACGCATCGTACCGAGCGATAAAGCCATCCTCTGGTCCGTGGGTGCTCACCGTCTGCGTCCTGCCATCTGCCGAGTCGAAGACGGCTTCTTCTCCGATGCTCCCCACAACGTACACCTCACCCTCCGGCCCGACGGCAACTGCTTCGGCCATATCGAACCCCGGAGATGAAGTAGTCCTGACCCATTCCAATTCGCCGTCCCGGTCATATGCAGCGCAGAACGCATCCGGAATCAGCAGGTTCTCGGGGTGCCCGGCAGCGGTCCGCACCTCTGCGTCATCGCCGCGGCCGAATGTCGCCTCTTGGTTGAAGTGCCCAACGATGACAAAGCCCCCGTTGGGCCGAGCCGCTATTCCGTGGCTGCTGTCATACCCCGCACCGCCCACCTGCACCAGCAGGTCGAACTGGCCCGCGATGTCGGGCGGAGAACCCGCAGATGAGCAGCAGACAATCGAAAACAGCAGTGAACTCTTAAGCCAGAGCAACCCCGACAATCGCCAATCGAGCCCATTCATTCCGAGTCTCCACGATCCTGAGAAGATCTCACAAAGGCAGGAGAACCCCTTCGACACCAAGCCGTCAGCTCAGTCTTCATTCCTCACGAGCCGAACGGCATACCCGTCAGCCTCCCCCCGGCTCTCCGCTGCCAGCTCATCCTCTCCGTCAGCCGAGAAGCGAACGCTGCCCGCCAAATTTCCTGCCAACAACACCGAGTCGTCCGCTGGTATTGCCAGGGCAGTCACTGCGTCATCGCCATCACCGACGAAATTGCGGGCCCACTGTATGTCCCCGGAGGCTGAAAAACCGGCCGCGAACGCATCGAATGTCTTGTCGGCAGAATTGAGCACCCTACCCGATTCGCCGAACTCGATCTCTTGCGTGTAGAACCCACCCACCATCGGTTCGTGCTTGTTGTCGAGCCCAACCGAAGTAGCCATATCGTTCGAGTAACCACCCAAACTCAGTGCCCACTGGGGCGTGCCGCCTGCATCAACCTTTGCCAGATAACCATCATAGAGAAAGTGTCTGCCACGACCTGCAAGAGTGATTGGCAGCTTCGTTTTCGGAAAGAAGACGACATCGTCCTGGTAGAACCCAGTCAGGTAGACATCTTCGTCCGGCGAGACGGCCAGGCCGTTTGCACTCGCCCGGGACTCCGGCCCCAACCCGACTCCCGACACTGCCCAAAGAACCTCCCCCGAGACTGTGTACTTGCAAACGAACATCGCAAGCGATCCACCCCCATCGAGAAACCGCGGATCGTCCTTGGCTCCATAGATGGAGATTCGACTGCCGTTGAATCCTCCACCCACGACCAAGCCATCGTACCCAGACGGCGCGACAGACATGGCTCTGTCGTCAAGATCGCCCCCCTCCTGGAAAAGTTGGAGAACCGAACCGTCCGGCTGAAGGACTACCACGATCGCATCCAGGCCACCGCGGGCCTTGTCGTAGCTCAGCGTCCCCTGCGGATCCTCCAAATTGGCCTTTCCCGCCAAGTACCCCACGGTCGCGATGTCTCCATTGCCCAGCAAACAGACATCTCTTAATGTGCTCTTCGCTTCGCCACCATAGGCGAAAACCCAGTCGAGCACACCGGCCTCGTCATACCGGGCAACAAAGCCATCTTCCGGGCCATGGCTGCTCACCGTCTCAATACGCCCATCGGCCGAGTCGAAAACGGTCTCCCCCCCGATGTTTCCAACGACGTACACCGAACCTTCGGGTCCGATCGCAACGCCTCGAGCGATGTCGACTCCAGATGAAGAAGCAGTCCGCACCCATTCCAGGTAGCCATCCCGATCATAGGCCGCACAGAACAAATCCGGGATCAGCACGTTGTCCGGGTACTCGGCGGCAGTCAACACAACGGCTTCTTCACCCATACCAAACGTGGCCTCCTGGTTGAAGTGCCCCACGATGACGAAGCCGCCATCGGGCCTGGCCGCGATATCATGGCTGCTGTCATACCCCGCACCGCCCACCTGCACCAGCAGGTCGAACTGGCCCGCGATGTCGGGCGGAGAACCGGAGGATGAACACCCCGAAACCGGAACCGACAGCAAGACCATAACGAAAGCAATCCTGATACAACCCCGTGCGCAGTTCTTCATTCGTTTGACCTCCTTTTGCTACTCTGCGGCCATCGAGCCGAAAAGTCAACGAGCAGGCGAGTCGCTGATTCGACGCAACCCATTGAAATTGCAAAGCTTGGTACTTTTGTTACGTTTGATACATCCCCGAAGAATGGTACATCCGACAACTTCGACAATTTCGACAAGTCTGATAACAATGTTTTACGAGATTGCTTGCATTCGGATCGGGGCTGCCGCTACCGTTCACGCCATCCAACTCATTCACTGGGAGGTGAACGATGTCCAGGGGAGTGCGAATCATGCCCGTTCTCTCGTCCTTGCTCCTGTTGGCAAGTACGGCAGCCGCCCAAGCGGCCGGCGACGAGGCGCGCCCGCCTCAGCTCGTCAAACCCGACGCGGAGGTCATCCCCGAGCCGGATCCGGGGGAGGCGACCGTCAAGGCCGAAGAGGCCATCGCCCGCGAGGCCGAACGCCGGCAGGCCATCATCGACCACCCGGACACCATCGCGGTCGTCCACGCCTTCGTCCTCGAGACGGAGCCGGTTCTGTTCACTCTGCCCGAGGAGGATCCCGAGCTGGGGCCGCGCTTCGACATGTTCACCAGGGTCGTCGCCGAGGTCCACCGCTCGTACAAGAGCGGGATGCCCGAGCAGATCGAGTTCTGGGTTCACGGGGGCGTCATCGAAAACCCCGAAGACCGCATCTTCGGCCAGCCCTACGCGATCTTCAACAGCGTGGACATCCGACTCGAGCCGGGCGACGAGGTCCTGGCCTGCCTGCAGGCCCACTGGCCGCTGCCCGACGGGCGCCAGGTGCTGACGCTGCGCGGGTTCAGAAATGGGGCTTCATTCCCCAACTCCCAAATCGATCGCGATCGGCAGATCGGTCTGGCCGTGCACGACTACCTGCAAAACCACTATGCGTTGGCTCGCTGACCATCCAATCGAAGGAGATCACGTCATGGTACGTTCATTGGCCGCAAGGCTGACGCTGCTGGCACTGCTCGTCTCGATGGTGGCCGTCCTTCCCCGGCCGGCCTCCGCCTACGACAACTTCGACAACTGGTGCGACAGGGAGGGGCTTCCCCACTACAACCTGAACACCTCGTCCTTTACCTCCAGGGGCTTCCCGTCCACCTTCGCCTCGCAGATCAAGGACGCCGGCACCTACTGGCATGAACCCGGCGGCGACTTCGACGTCGTCTACAACGGCACGACCACGAGTTGCAACGGGCACAAGAGGATCTGCGCAAAGTACAGCTACGAAGATTCTGTTTTTGATCAAAACCCAGATGCACTCGCCTACACACGTTGGGTCCGCTCCTGGTATCCATGGTGCGACTTCTACGGCCTCAACTTGCACGAGTACTGGATCAACGTCAACGCCTCCCACACCTGGGCGCTCGACGCATCAGAGGCGCACACGGCCGGGCACTCCCACTTCGGGCTGGTCGTCTCTCACGAGCTGGGACATGCAGTCGGCGCCGACCACACCTCGTCGTACTACCCCAAGGCCATGATGTACGAATACTCGTCACCGGGCACCAGCAACAACAACTACCTGCAATCCGACGACGGACTCGGCCTCTACGCCAACTACGGCAAGCGCTCCGAGTCGATCAAGCTGCGCACCGCGATCTATTCCGGCTCCGGCCAGCTGTCCTTCTACACCACCCAGACCGTCGGCTCCGGGTCCTGGTACAAGACGCACATCAGGCCCGCCATCGCGGGCAACTGGCATCAGTCCTACACCCAGGACACCTGGGACTACGTCATCGCCTGGGTGTCGCCGGACACCCGGCGGGTGCGGGTGGCCACGCTGCGCGACGACGGTGTCAACTCCCCGGTCCTGCTGACGGCCGACGAGATTCCCAACTCCGAGACGACGGCGCCGCCTTCGGTGACCGTGGGGCCCTACAACACCATCATGGTGGCCTGGCGCTCCGAAGGCCAGTCGAACTACATCAAGACCACGCTGACCAACAAGTACTTCACCTCGTACAACACGGACACGATCTACTACGAACCCATGTCGAGCCCCGTGGTCAGCTACATGCCCGACGAGAGCCGCTATGTGCTCTCCTGGGTGATCTCGAGCGGCTCCTGGAAGTACCGCATCGCCACCAAGGTATCCGCCAACGGGACCTCCTGGTACTCGACCTACACCTACCCGGGCTCCGATCCCAACTTCCCGGAGTTCGTGACCAGCCCGTGGCACGCCCCGGCACTGGATTGCATGGGTGACCTTTCGTCGGACACCTGCCTGATGATGTACAAGCAGTTCCGCACCAGCGACAGCCACTACATCGACCAGCAGGCCTTCCAGCTGTCCAGCGGCAACGACCACCTGGACACCATCAGCACCGACTGGTCCACCTACAACTCGACCTACGCCAACCTGTCCATCGCCGCCGGCGACTACGAGTGGGTCTACACCCACGTGCAAAACACCACCGACCGGTCGAGGATGTACTACCGGGTCAAGCCGTTCTGGAAAGGAGCCGGCGGCGACTACCGCACCTACGGGACCTACTACAGGACCGACATGGTCTCCAGGGTGGGTTTTCCGGTCGGCTATAACTACGACCGCGACTACTACAAGTTCCTCTGGACCGAGCACTGAGCCGCGATAGCCTCCACGATCCCATCCCCACTGCGCTGCCAGCGCAATTGAGCGGCTGAACAGCAAGCCGAGTCCTCCCGGCTACGACCGGCCCGCTCGCGAGGCCGGCAGCCACCCCCCTTACCCAGCCTCTTGCCAGCCAAGCGCCGCCGGTGGCAAGGTGGCGTTGCGGCCTGGCGGCAGGTGCGCACCGGCGCCGGCCGCTCGCGCGGTGGCTGCAGCACGCAACGCGTTGTGGGAAGGGAGAGGGGCTCATGGCTGGGCAGCGGCGGTTTCCACCCGAGGAGATCGAGAAGCTCGAGGACGAGCGGCGGCGGCTGTTGCAGCCGGCCGGGCCGCTGGTGGAGCTGGTGGCCGGGCTGGCGCCGGCGCGGGTGCTGGACATCGGGGTGGGGGTCGGCTACTACGCCCTGCCGCTGCTGCAGCGGCTGGACGGGCTGCAGCTGGTCGCGCTGGACGTCGAGCAGTTCATGCTGGACGGGCTGGCCGAGCGGGCCGCGGCGCTGGGCATCGCCGCCGGGCGCATCGAGCCGCTGCGGGCGGCGGCCGACCGCGGGCCCTACCCGCTGACCGCGGCCAGCGTGGATGCGGCCCTGGCCGTCAACCTGCTGCACGAGCTCGACGACAGGCCAGCCTTTCTGGGCGAGCTGCGCCGGGTGCTGGCCCCGGGCGGCCACCTGATCGCCTGCGACTGGGACCCCAAGGGCCGCGACGACTTCGGCCCGCCCGACCACCACCGCCTGGACCCGGCTGTCGTGCGCGCCGAGCTGCAGGCGGCCGGCTTCGGCGGCATCACCGGCCACGACCTCTACGCCGACCTCTACACCCTGCAGGCCAACAGCCCCGCCCCCTGAGCCGCTTACTGCGCCCCGTCTTCGAGCAGCAGCGGGTGGAGGCAGCGGACGCATTTTTCGATGGCCGGGTCGGGCACCAGGAAGGCCAGGTTGATCTCGGAGGCCGAGCGGGTGATGACGCGCGGGTTGATGTCGGCTGCGGCCAGGGCTGTGAAGATGCGGGCCACCGAGTCGGCGCGGCCGCGCAGCTCCTCGCCGACCAGGCAGATGATGGCCATGCCGGCCTGCAGCCGGCTGTCGGCGATGGGCTGCAGGCAGGCCGCGGCCCGGCGGTTGCGGGCAGCGGGGACGGTGAGGTCAATCGCAGTCCGTCGAGATCTCGACCCCGCGGTCGCGCAGCGCCTGGATGTTGTCGGCCTGGGCTTGGCAGTCGAGAGGGTTGTCGATCAAGACCACCTCGTCCCCTTGGTCCAGGCCCGGATTGGCCACCAGCGGTGAGATGTCGCGTATGTCGTTGCTGAACAGGCGGACGTAGGACAGGTACTCCAGCCCGGCCAGCGGCGAGATGTCCTCGATCCGGCCACCGGCCAGGTCCAGGTGCTCGAGCAAGGGCATGCCCGCCAGCGCCTGAATGTCCTCGATGCCCGAAGGCCAGACCACCAGCTTCTGCATGTGGAGCATGTCAGCCAGGGGATCGAGATCGACGACGTGGTTGTACTCCAAATCGAGTTCCTCAAGCCGAACCATCCCGGCCAGGGGCGCGAGATCGTCGACATCGTTTTCCGCCAGGACGAGTTTTCTCAAGTCGGTGAGCCCGGCCAGCGGCGAGATGTCGTCGATGCCGTTCTCCGACAGGTCCAACTCGCGCAGCCGCTCGACCTCGGACAGCGCACCGATATTGTTGCCCACCGCCGAGACCAACTTCAAACGGACGAGGTAATACAGCTCGCCCAGTGGACCGAGGTCGTCCAACGAATTGTGAGACAGGTCCAGCTCCTCGAGTGCGGTCAAGCACTGAAGACCATCGAGGAGGATTACGAATTCCTCGAGATCCGATGGATTGGCATCAAATGGGGCGACTTGGATATTCCGCACGTGCTCGTAACGGAGAACACCATCGGGCTTGTTGGCCGCATATCGGATTTTTTCTTCCAGTTGATAGTCTAGGATGACTCCGGAGAGGTCACCAGTGCACTCTTCAGGGATGCAGTGGCCGCACCAGCAAGCATAGTCGCTTCCAAAGCTGCTGCAGGATCCCATTGCCTCAGGTCCACATTGTTTACCCGGAGAAACGTACTTGCAGACACTGCTCTCCCCGCAACCCGGCATGCAAAACACAGAAAGCAAGACCGCGCAGGGGATGGAGATACACCTTGCCACATCCACTCCTCTCGTTTGATCTACAACCCGAGCAATAGTCTGCAGTCTTCCACTGTTTGCACATCCTCTTGGAGACATGCACAAGCGCCGCCGGTAGAGACATTACCGGTTTCTTCGACCCGGCTCCATAGTCCAGCCGGCTCGCACGGCAGCGGGCTCCAAGGGTTGTCCGCTGATTCGCAGCATTGCTGGAGGTAGTCCGATCCCGGCTGCAACTCGAAGGCCTGGTAGGCCGCGTCCAGCGTCTGGCAGCTGGTCGGTTCTCGCGAGAAGCGGCCATCAAGTATATTGTTTCTGAACTGGTTCTCGTAGGATGGGCACTCCTGGGTGGCTCTTGATGGGGCTTTCGTGCAGTGGCCCGGCTCGAGCTGAACGAAGTTGCAATACCACTCGCCATAGGCCGCCTCGTAGCCCGACCTGCTGAAGAGGTTGTCCGATATGGTGTTGAAGTTGGAGAAGTCCCGAACCCGGATCGGATCGCCCGAGACCCGCTTGAAGACGTTTTCGGCGACCAGGTTATCGTTCGCGTACCAGAGCAGGTAGACTCCGTGCATGTACAGCTCGGTGTCGCCGCCTTCGTAGATGTTGTAGTCGTTGCTCAGGGTGTCGAAAGTATTTCCGAGGACGACGTTATTGCGCGAGTTGGCCAATGCGATACCAGCCCATCCGGGACGCGGTTTACCACGGTCCTCATATTTCTGCGCCTCGAAATCCTCAATCGCCCCATCTCCCAGATCGTGGAAGGTACAGTTGGTGATCGAGTTCGACCCAACCCAGAGGTCGTCATCTTCGAACTGGCCGCGAAGCCCGATCCCGTCCTGGTAGCCCGTCACGATCAGGCGGTCGAACACCAGATTGGTCTTTCTTCCCGGGCCATCGTCAGGAAGCCTGTACTCGAACCATTCCTCGGCCCGCCGCCGATCCCCACCAGCGCGGTGGCAGCGAGACAGGTTCTCCTGCCTGTGCTGGGCATCGCACGGACAGCCAGCTGCATCGGGGTGTTCTTCGCAGTCACGGCAGTGCTGCTCATCGCCGCGGTCGAAGCACGGTGCCGCCGGGTCGCACCCCGCGAAAATCGGCGGATCGTTCGGGTCGAGAGGCCGGAAGGTGATGGAGTGCTCCGGCATCGTGTAGGTCCAGTCGACCGGCTGGCCGTAGTAGGTGTTGGAAACCGCCGGCATGAACACCACTTCGATGTCGTCGTCGGGAGGCGGATCCTCACGTTCTTTGACGAACTTGATTATGGCCAGGGCATCGTTGATCGAGCCCACCGGGTACGAATAGGTACCGCCGTCCTCCAGGCAGCTCTCGTCGTTCTCTACGCTGCAACCATCGGGCCGGACGAAGATCCGCCACCGGTAGTGCAGTCGCCTGACCCGATTGTTGTAGAACTCCGCCACCACGAGTTCCTTCCGGTGGCGGTCGTAGTGCAGACCTTGGGGCCGGTGGAGCCGGGAGTCGATCCCGGGCAGCCCCTCGCCGTCGTCGCCGCCCAGCCGGCCGGCGATGACCTCGTCGCCGACCCCCGACAGATCGGTTCGCCTGATCTGAACCTGCGTTGCAAACGAGTCGGAATACGGATCCTCGATACGGTGCTCCACCGCGTAATACAGGCACATCCAGCTTCCGCCGCAGTAGGGCTGCAGCGCACCCATGACCGCGGTGTAGTGGGTCTCGCCTCCATCCGGGCCGGCCTCGGCCGACTTGATGTTGGTCAACAGCCCGGTCGTCTTGTTCAGCCGATCGATGCGGGTTCCCCAGTACTCGGTCAGCAGCAGCACCTCGCCGGCTACACCGGCCAGTCCATCGACCCCTGAGGGCGACTCGAGGGCCACCCGGCGGCCCAGGTCTCGGCCCCCCGCATCGATGGCCCGTTGCCCGCCTCCGGCGATGGTGTCGAGCACCAAGTGCTCCGGATACTCGAACCAGACCTGCAGCGTCGACAGCTGCCTGGTCGCCACCTCCACCCGCTCCCGGCCGGCCGCATCGACCGCCACCCGCCCGCCGGTCTCGTCGATCACCCCGAAGGCCTCGGGCTTCTGACCGGGCGCCGCCCGGTACACCCGGGCGATGGCCCGGGCCCGGTTGCTGCAAGCGTCGGCCACGGACACCTCGAGCCGGTTCACGCCCAGCCGGTCGAGACCCAGCTCCAGCGATTGTGCGCTTCCATCGCCCAGCATGAACCGATCGCTCACATCGACACCGTTCAGCTCGGCCGCGAAGCTGGCCTGGTCGATGCCGCTCGGATCCTGCATCGCGACGTGGAAGGCCATGCTCTCGGTCTCGGTGATGACGCCATTCTCGGCCACGGCGATCGCCGGCGCTTGCTGGTCCCGGTCCGTCACGACCGAGCGCATGGCGATCACCGGCTTGAGCACGTAGCCGCTCGCCCCGCCGCGGGCCAGCCCGGGTGCATGGTGCAGCGACCGCTCGGCGTCGAAGTCGAGCAACACCGTTACGCTGGTACAGGGATCGATGGCGACCTCTCCGTTGAGCTTGATCCCGGTCTGGGGACCGCTGGGAATCCGCAGCGGTCCGGTGCGACCGTCGACGGTGATCGCGGCGTGATCGATGATCAGCCTCATCTGGGCCAGGACTCCGCTGGGAAGCGCGGCGACTCCGAACTCCTCGGTCACCCCATCGCGCAGGGCCAACAGGTCGAAGCTGGTCTGAGTTGGCGTTATCGAGACGATGGGCTGCTGCGGATCCGCGTAAACCAGATCGACCCGGGAGATGGTCACCAGAACCTCCTCGACGTTCCCGTCCAGCGGCTTGTCGGTCAGCAGCAGGCGCAGGGTTCCCCGATCGAGCCGACCTGGCATATCGCGTTCGATTCGGGCGGACCGCAGCTTGCCACAATGGAGACCAGACCCAGTGCAGACAGGGAGAGAAGACCCTGCACCCACCATCGCTCCAAGGAGCCTGCCATATCGCCCTCCCCTCCAAGACCGCTACCGGCAGCCGATGGTCTGGTCACGTTGGCGAGCATCTGCCGATGATTTGTTTGTCATTGTACGATCCGACGACGAAAAGCAGAACCCATCGTTGATACAAGACGTCAGCACTGCTGGTGTCTTGGCGTCGGATACGGCTGCGCCAGCTCGGTGCGGTTCCGTCAGCGGCTCGCACCCGCGGCCGCTCCCCTGCCTGGCTGGCCTTCGAGCAGCAACGGGTGGAGGCAGCGGACGCATTTTTCGATGGCCGGGTCGGGCACCAGGAAGGCCAGGTTGATCTCGGAGGCCGAGCGGGCGATGACGCGCGGGTTGATGTCGGCCGCGGCCAGGGCGGTGAAGATGCGGGCCACCGAGTCGGCGCGGCCGCACAGCTCCTCGCCGACCAGGCAGATGATGGCCATGTCGGCCTCTAGCCGGCTGTCGGCGATGGGCTGCAGGCAGGCCGCGGCCCGGAGGCGTCGGCGGCGGCGTCCGGGCCGAAGGCGTCGATCACCCGCACCGGGATGCACAGCTCGCAGGCCAGGCACTTGTCGTGGTCGAAGCGCACGCGGTCGCTGTCCGGCTCGACGTGCAGCGCCTGGACCAGGCACTGGGCCACGCAGGCGCCGCAGTGGGTGCAGCGCTGCTCGTCGTAGATCAAGTTCTTGGCCGGGAAGATCAGCCGCACCCCGCGCTGGCGCAGGTAGCCCAGCGCGCGCTCCACCTCGGCCAACAGCGCGCCGGCGCGCTCGGCCACCGGCTCGGGCGCGTGGATCAGCAGGTCGCTTGCGGCCTGGCAGACCCGGCTGGCCACCAGCCCGGCGGGCTCCACCCAGCCGCGATAGGTACGCTCCTGGTACATGACAGCCTCTGCCACTTGCATCGCAGCCTTTGAACGCGAGCCACCGGCCGATGTCAAGCTCACCGGCAACGACCTCGCAGCCCCCCGAAAACCGGATGCGGCAGCGCCGAGGTGGGCGGCCGACCGGGCGCTTGACGGCGCCGCGCAGGCATGGCGCCTGCGCGCCCTCTGCTGAAGTTTTTACAGTCTGGCCACAATGAGGATCCGTTCGAGGTATGGCTCAAGCAGCAATGAGCGCACAACGGCTGCCGGGGCTGCGTCGGGGGCTGCCGGTATTTCCGGGCGCGACAGGCATCTGGGCCGGGCTGGGCTACGAGATCCCGCCCGAGCAGGGCGAGGCTACCTGATGCGCTCAGACGACGGCGGACAGAGCAGTCCGCCCCAGCAATCAGGGACCGCTGAGAATCGCGGAGGCGCGATGCCATCATGAAGCCCTGAACCGCTACCAAGTATGCTACCTCAGCGCCGAATCCAGATCTGGGTTGGATATCGGTCGCTGAAAAGGCCGCCCATGATCTCGGGCACCAGCGGGTTGAAGAACAGCGCCTCGATTGGCCGGTCCAACTCCAGGTTCCAGGTGCTGCCGCCGTCCTCGCTCCACCACAAGGCCCACGAGACACCCGAACTCGACTGGCTCGCATACAGCCGGCAGCCACCACCTGCAGGGTTGAACAATGTGTCGCGTACACCTCTTTCGTCGAGCGGTGCGCCCCGCGGCCGGTGCCAGGTCTGCCCCCCGTCGTCCGACAGGAACAACCCGCAAAACCGGACCGCCATCGCCATCTGGTCCGGATCGTCGGGGCAGATTGTGATGGAACGGACCGAGGTCATCATCCCGGGACATTGCTCGACGACCTCCTGCCCCAGCTCGGTCCAACTATGCCCCAGGTCGTCGCTTCGGAACACTACGCCCTTTCCAGAGCCGGGCTCGAGATGAACGGAGTACAGGCCGACCCAGATCCGTTCGGGAAGCCCTTCGTCGAAGGCGATCGCGGTCACCTCCCGGGGGCTCCAGGGGGGCGATTCCTCGTAGTATTGCCAGCTGAGGCCGTCGTCCTCGCTCCGGTACAACCCCAGGCCGCAAACGGCGAAGAGCGGCCCGGCGGGGCTGCGGCCGACCGGTCCGGCATTCGAGCAGAAGTAATCCCGTAGCTCCAGGTAGTGCCAGTATTGGCCGCCGTCGGTGCTGCGGTAGATGCCCCGGTCGAAGGTCGTGGCATAGACGGTCTGCGGGTTTTCAGGATCCACGTACAGGTGCTTGATGGCCGGGGCGTAGTCCTCGGGGCTGTACTCGCACGGCCAGTCGCACCCGTGGGCCCCCAGCATGGCCCGGGCCTCGAACCAGGTCTGCCCGCCGTCCACGCTCTTGAACACACCGGTCACATCATTGTCAGCTGAGCTGTGGCCTACCAGGAACCCCAGGTAGAGCACGTTTGGGTTACTCGGGTTTATCGCAATGGAGTAGAAGTCCGCGGGCTGCCTGGGCTGCCTCTCGCAGCCCTCCGCGACCATGTCGTCTGAGTCGGCCAGAACCTGCCATTCGCCGGTCAGGGTTTCCGGATCGGGCGGCGAGTAGGGCTGCTCCTCTTGCCAGTTCGCTGGAGGATCCTCCCGGATGAACGCAGCGTCGCAAATGTAAGCCCCGCAGCGCCAGGCCCAGTCCTCGAACTCGGGCTCCGGCGGAGGGTTGTACCAGTCCTCTCTCCAGCAGGTCCAGCGCCCGTCTTCGCATCGAGCGAACTCGTATCTGCACTTATCCTGGCTCCTGGGATCGATACAGTAGCGCTCGTTGGCGGGCTCCGGCGGACAGTCGATATCCCCGTCCTCATCCCCGGCATCCAGGACGTCGGGCTGTCCGGCGTCGCCATCGCTCGCCGTGCCGCCGCCATCAGAGCAGGCTGCGATCCAGGGCGACAGGACAAACATGCACCAAAAGAACCACTTCGTGATTCGAAGGTGCTCTACTGCCTGTAGAGTGCCTCGGCCCTGCGGCTGTTGCTCTCCTTCGGGTTGCGCGTGATGACGTGGCGTGTCCATGTTCCACTCCCGTGGTGTCAACGTAGAGTATCGAACCAGCGGGGATCCTCGGTCACTGGCTCGGGCGGCTCTCCTGTCAGGCCTTGCCTGAGTTCGGACAATTCATCCGAGGACGAAATCCCATTGGCT
>CAYVQE010000146.1:0-14597 GCA_964454005.1 uncultured Myxococcales bacterium | reverse complement strand
TCGTCGCCGTCGGCCACGCCGTCGCCGTCGTCGTCGTCGTCGCCGGCGTCGCAGATGCCGTCGCCGTCGGTGTCGAGGCCGTCGTCGTCGGGAGTCTGGGTGCCGTTGACCGAGCAGTCGTCGCAGCCGTCACCGTCGGAGTCGCCGCAGACGCTGGGATCCAGCGGAGCCGGGTCGTCGCCGTCGGCCACGCCGTCGCCGTCGTCGTCGTCGTCGCCGGCGTCGCAGAAGCCGTCGCCGTCGGTGTCGAGGCCGTCGTCGTCCGGGGTCTGGGTGCCGTTGATCGAGCAGTCGTCGCAGCCGTCGCCGTCGGAGTCGCCGCAGACGTAGGGATCCAGCGGATCGGGGTCGTCGCCGTCGGCCACGCCGTCGCCGTCGTCGTCGTCGTCGCCGGCGTCGCAGATGCCGTCGCCGTCGGTGTCGAGGCCGTCGTCGTCGGGAGTCTGGGTGCCGTTGACCGAGCAGTCGTCGCAGCCGTCACCGTCGGAGTCGCCGCAGACGCTGGGATCCAGCGGAGCCGGGTCGTCACCGTCGGCCACGCCGTCGCCGTCGTCGTCGGGGTCGCAGGCGTCGCCGAGCCCGTCGCCGTCGGTGTCGATCTGGGCGGGGTTGTCGGTGGCCGGGCAGTTGTCGCAGGCGTCGCCGAGCCCGTCGCCGTCGGTGTCGGTCTGGGCGGGGTTGTCGGTGGCCGGGCAGTTGTCGCAGGCGTCGCCGTAGCCGTCGCCGTCGCCGTCGGCCTGATCCTGGTTGTCCGTGTTCGGGCAGTTGTCGCAGGCGTCGCCGTGGCTGTCGCCGTCGGCGTTTTCCTGGCCGGGGTTGGCGACGAGCTTGCAGTTGTCGCTGCCGTCGGCCACCCCGTCGTCGTCCGAGTCGGCGTCGAGGTAGTCGGGCAGGCCGTCGCCGTCGTGATCGGCGGTGCTCTCGTCAGCGTCGGCCAGGCCGTCGCCGTCCGAGTCGGGATCGAGGTAGCTCGGCAGGCCGTCGCCGTCGATGTCGTCGCCCACGTCGGCGCCGTTGGCGTCGTCGTCGGTGTCCGGGTCGTCGGCCGCCTCGGTGCAATCGTCGATGCCGTCGCCGTCGGTGTCGGCCTCGCAGTCGAGCGGGGCGGTCAGGGCCACGGTTAGGCTGCTGGCGCCGTTGCCGTCCTGGTCGCCGACGTTGATGTCATCGCCCACGGTCAGCTCGACGGTCATCTGCAGCGCCGGCGGGAAGTGATCGCCGAAGTCGACCAGCACCCGGAAGTCGTCGGTGTAGGGCGAGGTCACCATGTCGGCGATCCAGGCCACCGTGGTCGAGCCGTCCGGGTTGACGGTGATGGCGCCCATCTCGCCGCTCTCCATGCCGCGCGACGAGGAGGTGTAATCCAGCGGCGGGTCCAGGCCCAGGGTGGTGTCGGTGGCGTCGAGTTCGGCGGTGGTATCGACCACCCCGATCACGGTCACCCCGGGCGGGAAGGTCACCGTGCCCTCGGTCTCCGGATCGCGCGAGTTGTCCACCACCGGACCCGAGCGGAAGTAGATCGAGGCCGCATAGCGGCCGTCGCGGGCCGGATCGGCCGGATCCAGCGTCAGCCCCGAGCCGCTGACGTCGGGCGCCGTGCCCAGAAAGTACTGCTCGCGCAGGATGCTCAGCTCCCCGGTCTGGGTGGGGCCGCCGATGGTCGAGGGCGGATCGATGCCGGCCGGCCCGGTGTAGATCTCGTCGTCCTGGATCGGATAGGTGGCCTCCTGGGCCGCAGCCGGCGCCGCCGGCAGACAGAGCAACAGACAGACGGCGACAGCCGCCAGGGGATTGCAAATCGCAAAGCGCATCATCGGAGTCCTCCCGTGCCGTTCGAACGCTCGGCTATTTAATGCGTTGCAGCGATTCTAGCGCCATCCCGAAGGAACCGCAATCCCCCGAACCAGCCCCTCATCCTCCACCCGGACAGCGATTCCTGCTGGTCCCCATTCCCGACGGTGGGAGATCCTGTTGTGGCATCAGCGGCCGGCGGCCGTGGCGCGCTGGGTCAGGGCCATGTCCAGCGTCTCGAAGTCGTGGAACAGCCGGGCGCCGGTGTCGGCGGACACCAGAGTGTGTTTTCGCGGCAGGCCGAGCCAGGTCTCGACCCGGCCGGCGAGCTGGCGCAGGTCGGTGGTCAGCCGCTCGTGCTCTTCGGCCGAGATGTCGCGCACCACGCTGAGCAGCAGCAGGTCGGCCTTGGCCCGTTCGACCGCTTCCAAGATGTCGCCCGCGGGCACGGCCGGGCCGAGGTAGACGGGATCGAAGCCGCGGATGCCGATCAGAATCGAGCCCACCAGGGCGCCGAACTCGTGCAGGTGATCCTCGGGCGTGGCGATGACGATGCGCGGTGCGCCCGGCTGCGGCGCGGTCCAGTGGCGCATGTTGATCAGCAGCCCGCGCATCTGGGCCGAGACCAGGTGCTCCTGGGCCACGCTGGCCTTGCCGTGCTGCCACAGCTCACCGGTCTGGCGCAGGATGGGCAGCACCATCTGGTAGACGAAGTCGCCCGGTTTGAGCACCAGCGCCGAACGCGCCAGCAGGTCGCTGGCCTGATGCACCTGGTAGGCGTGGATGTGATCCAGGTAGCGCCGGCGCAGCTCGGCGTGGGCGTCGGCCGGCAGCGGCAGACCTTCATCGTCGGCCGGCTGGGGCCCGCGCTCGGCCTCGAGCAGCAGATCGCGCAGCCGGTCGTCGGACAGCCGGGCCACGTCCTTGATGGTGTGGCCGCCGGCGGTCACCTGGCGCAGCAGGTTGAGCCGCTGGATGTGCTCGGCGGCGAACTTGCGCGTGTTGCCCGCGGTGCGTAAGGGCTCGATGGCCCCGTAGCGCTGCTCCCACTTGCGGATGGTGTCGGGCGACAGCCCGGTCAGCCGCGCTACCACCCGCATGGCGTACAGGTTGCGGTCTTCGGCTTGGGCGCTCAAGGCGAATGCTCCAGTCTCCCAACTGGGTCGATGCCCCCTGTCAGGGGCTTTCAGGGATAATATGGGTCGCCGAAACGTTATTGTCTAGATTTAATCTTGCTATGCGGAAACGGGCTGAGCCGCGGGTCGTGGCGGCGCAGCGCCGCGACGGCCAGGTTGGGCAGCCGGGGGTCGTCCCAGTGCTCGGCCTGGTGGCCGATGCGCACGATGACCAGGTCGTGGGCGGGCACGCCGTAGACCCGCTGCTCGTCGCGGCCGACCAGCATGAAGGTGTCGGCGGTGGCGAAGGGCTCGGACCAGTCGCCGAAGCGTTCCGGCGGGCGGGTGTAGCCCAGCCAGACGTGCAGGCCGTAGTTCTGCTCCAGCGGCGAGGGCCGCAGCATGTGCTCGACCCAGCGCCGGCCGACCACCTGGCGGCCGGCGACACGGCCCTGGCGGACCAGCAGCAGCCCCACCCGGGCCCAGTCGCGGGCGGTGGCCAGCAGGCAGCAGTAGGTCTTGGCCGTGCCGCCGGGGCGGTCGAGCCAGACCCGCGCCGGCCCGGCGCCCAGCGGCCGCCAGATCAGCGCGTCGAGCAGCTCGGCGTAGCGCCGGCCGGTGGCCCGCTCCAGCACCATGCCCAGCAGCAGGCTGTTGACGTTGCTGTAGCGGAAGGCCTCGCCCGGCGGGCGGGCCAGCGGGGTGTCGAGCACGGCGCGGCGGGCCTGGGAGCCGATGTGGATGCGGATCATGTTGCCGATGCCGAGCCCGGAGCTCATCTGCAGCAGCTGGCGCAGCGTGATCCGGCCGCGCGCATCGCCGGCCCACTCGGGCAGCCAGGTGTCCAGGGTCTGATCCAGGCTGCGCAGCCAGCCGCGCTCGAGCGCGGCGCCGACCACCAGTGCGGTCACCGTCTTGGCCATGGACCAGGCGTTGACCCGGTGGGCGCGGTCCAGGCCGCACCAGTAGCGCTCCAGCGCGAGGCGGCCGCGGTGCAGCACCAGCAGCGCGCAGGAATCGTTCCGCCGGGCGTAGTCGGCCATGCGCTCCAGGGTGGGGCGCGGGATGACCGGCCCGCCGGCCGAGCCCTTGAGCGGCGCGGCCTGCGGGTCGCCGGGCACCGGGTCGCAGGGGCAGTACCAGTCCTCGTCCAGCAGCGGGTCCAGGGTGGGCCAGCTCAAAGACCGCTGCATGAAGGTGCAGCCCGAGCCGCCGGCCGCTAGCGCCAGCAGCAGTCCGAGCACTCCGAGGCGGCCGCCCCGGGGCTCAGCGCTCACAGGTCGTGTGATCCTCGGGCGCCTGGCGATAGGCATCGCTGTCGATGTCCGGGCAGTGCTCGCGGATGGCTTGCTTGAGTGCGGTCAGCTCCGCCCAGTCCAGCGCCATCGGCTCGAACACGATGGGGAAGGGGCCGCTGCCGTTTTCGATCTCGTCCAGCAGCGCGCCGTAGCCATCCGTATCGCGGCCGGTGCGCCAGAGCTTCTCGAAGTTGGCCTCATAACGCTCGACCAGATCGCCGAAGCGCTCGCCGTGGTAGATGACGATGTTCTCGATGGTGTTGTGCTCGGCGTTGTCCGACAGGTTGTAGGAGCCGGTGGCCAGGATGCGCCCGTCGAAGATCAACACCTTGTGGTGCATCTGGGCGGCGTAGCTGTAATGCCAGCGGTAGCAGTAGCTCTTGAAGCGCACCGCGATGCCGGCGGCGACCAGCGGGTAGCTGAAGTAGTAGCCCTTGTCGTAGCAGTCCTGGGTCTGCGCCTCGGAGTCGCCGGCCTCGTCCAGACACTCCAGCAGCTCGAGCTGCTGCTGCTCGTCGTACCACTGGCTGATGTACTCCTGGTTGTCCAGGTAGACCCGGATGTCCATCTGCGGCCGCTCGGCCCGTTTGGCCATCAGGGCCTCGGCCACCGGCCGCGAGCGCAGGTGGCCCGAGGCGATGTGGATGGACTGCTCGGCCGCCGCGATCAGCTCCACCAGCCGGTCGGATACGGCGTTGGAGCCGCGCACCAACGAGAAGGTCGGGCCGTAGCGCGACGAGACATAGGTGTCGAAGTTGGCCGAGGTGAACAGGGCCTCGGCCCAGGCGTCGTCGACGATCAGGTGCTCGCCGATGGGCTTGCTCATCACCTGGGTGAAGTCCTCCCAGACGAAGTCGCGCGAGTTGGCCCAGACGTGGTTGAACTCCATCTGGAAGCGCAGCAGCAGCTCGCCGTGGCCGCTGATGATCACCGTGTTCTCGTCGTAGCGGGTGGCGGCCGAGTACGACCAGTTGCCGCTGCCGCTGATCAGGGTGCCGCTGTAGGCGGCGTCCAGCGAGTCGACCGGCCCGTCGATGATGGCGAACTTGTGGTGCATGATCTTGTTGATGTAGCGCACGTCCACACCGCGCTGCTCCAGCTCGGCCGAGAAGCCGCCGTCGGGCTCGGAGCGCTCGTCGCGGGCCTTCTCGAACACGAAGCGCACCTGCACCCCGCGGGCCACCGCGCGCGCCAGCGCGTCCAGGATGGCGTGGTCGCGGAAGGAGTACATGGCCACGTCGATCGAGCGCCGGGCGCCGTCGATCAGCGTGGCCACCCGCTCTAAGTGGCTGTCGCCGTAGGGTTGGGGCGAGAAGATGACCTCGGCTTCGGGCACCGCCCAGCAGCGGTGCTTGCAGGCGGCGACCAGCCGGTCCATGGTCTTGGGCCCGACGTAGTAGACGGCGTCGAGCTCGGCGATGTCGGCGAAGTGGTGGTCGTCGTCGGTGCCGGCCAGCCCGTCGGGCCCGTTGCGCACCGCAGCGATGTTCTCAGCCGCCCGGGTGTAGACGCCGTCGGCCTTCATCTGCTCGACCGTGCTGGCGGGGTCGTTGGCGTAGGCCACCACCTGGGCCACCTCGCATTCGCCGTACAGCCCGTCGGCCTTGCCCGCAGGCGCCACCTCGTCCAGCTTGCCGTCGCCGGCCGCCGTGCCGCCGCAGCCGGCGGCCGCCAGGCCCAGCCCCGCCAGCATCATCGCCGCCCACCGCAGTCGCTCGCCGCCCGCACGCATCATCGCTCTCCCACTCCGGTCGTCTATGGTTCCTCGGCCACCCCGAGGCTAGCGCCGAACGGCCAGCGACACAAGCTGCCGCCTTCGCCTCTGGTTCGTTCGAAGCGATACTCAGTACAGAAAACCGAACAGCCACAAGGGAACGGTGTGGCCGTGTCCGATCTCGAGGTCGTCGGCCACCACCCAGGCCTGGGCCGCGCTGGCCACCTGCTTGCGGGTCTTCTTGCGGCCGCCGACTTCGAAGACCCGCTCGCCCACCTGGAAGTCACCCCGCCGCGGCGCGCGCAGCCCATGACCGGCGCCGGCGAGTTGGCTGGCGAAGAAGGATTCTCGAACCGCACCGGTGGCGTCCTGCGGGTCCAAGCGGGTCGCCACCGCCAGCAGCAGGTTTGGGTTTTCCAGCAGCAGCTTCGGCCGCCGGCGGGTGACTGTGGTACCGCTGCCGGCCGGCGGGACCCGTCGTATCAAGCCCGAACGTTCCAGGTGGTCCAGGTAGCTGTACAAGGTCTGACGGGCGATGCCCAAGTCGCTGGCCAGGCGGTCCAGATTGATCTGGTGGGGCGGGCTGGTGGCGAGCTGCCACAGGATTTTCTTCAAGGCCGGCACGCCCGCCGGGCGCATGCCGGTCACCGGTGGGATGTCTTGATAGAGCACCTGCTCGATCACGTTGCGCAGTCGGTGGAGGTAGGTCGTCTCCTGCTCGATGCCGAATGGATAGGCGCCGTGTTGGAGGTACTCGGTCATCAGACCCAGCACCGGACCGGCTTCGAGGATGCGAGCGGCGCAGTCGGTGTGCCCGGCAAGCAGCTGTTCGAGATCGAGGGCCCGGTGGTGGCGGTTGACCACCAAGGCCATGAACTCGCGCAAGCTCATCGCGGGCAGGTGATAGAATACGACCCGGCGCGATAGATCGGCCTTGGCCGCCTGTAGCTCGAGCGTCGAGCTGCCCGAGACCACCAGCTGGGCCTGCGGGAACGAATCGATCAGGTTCTTGATCGCCCGGGCCCAGCCGGGGCTCTTGTGCACTTCGTCGACGACCAGCAAGCGGCCGCCCGATTTGAAAAACTGTTCGCCGAGGGGATACAGGCCGACGGCCTCGACCCGGATGTGGTCGGCCGACAGGTAGAGCACTTCCCCGGGTGCCGGCTCCAACGATCGGATGTGCTGCAGCAGCAGGGTGGTCTTGCCCGTGCCGCGGGCTCCGGCGAGCACGATCAGCGGTTGCTCCCAGTCGATGTGCTGGTGCAAAAAACGCTGCATCCAGCTGGGCACCGCCCGCAACAGCCGGGCCTGGATCTCCAGATATGGATTTAGATCGAGCATTTGTATAATACATCATACATAAAATTTGGCTTATGTCAAATGCATTAGACATAGGTTTGGAGCCAAGGAAAGCCTTCCCGGTGGTGAACTCAGTCGATCAGGTTGGTCAGGCCGGCCTCGCGGGCGGCGCGGCGGGCGGCGGCCACCTCTTCGGCGTTGACCGGCCGGGCGATGCGCGGGTGGGCGTGGGCCTGGTGGGCCGGATGGTACTGGCCCATGATGTTGACCGCCGTGTCGGTGCCCAGCTCCCGGGCCACCCAGCGCACGAAGCGCTCGCTGCCGGCGATGCCGTGCGGCATGACCAGGTGGCGGATCAGCAGCCCGCGGCGGGCCACCCCGCGGGCGTCCACGTCCAGCGTGCCCACCTGGCGCTGCATCTCGGCGACGGCCGCAGCGGCCTTTTCGGGGTAGTCCTCGGCGCCGGCCGAGTACCGGGCCGCCTGCTCGCCGTCCTGGTACTTGAAATCCGGCAGGTAGATGTCGACCACGCCGTCGAGCAGGCGCAGGGTCTCCAGCGCGTCGTAGCCGCCGGTGTTGTAGACCAGGGGGATGCGCAGGCCGGATGCGGCGGCCAGCCGCAGCGCGCGCAGCAGCCCGGGCAGCTGGTGGCTGGGCGTGACCCAGTTGATGTTGTGGCAGCCGCGCCGCTGCAGCGCCAGCATGGTCTGGGCCAGCGCCTCGGGCTCGACCGGCCGGCCGCGGCCCAGGTGGGCGATCTCCCAGTTCTGGCAGAAGACGCACAGCAGGTTGCAGCGCGACAGGAACACGGTGCCCGAGCCGCCGCGGCCGACCAGCGGCGGCTCCTCGCCGAAGTGCGGCCCGGCCGAGGCCAGCTCGGGCACCACTCCGGCGCCGCACAGGCCGCGCTCGCCCCGGATGCGGTTGTCACCGCAGGTGCGGGGGCACAGGTCGCAGGCTTTCAGCTTGGCGTAGAGCGCCTGTTCGCGTTTTTGCAGCTCGCCGCTGCGGGCCAGCCGGACGTAACCGGGCGCGCGGTCCTCGGCGGCCGCATCCTGCGGGCTGGGCTCGTCCATGGACGTTCGCCCCTGGCGCTTGGCGCCGGCGGCGGCCGGGCGCCTCGGGCCGAGCAACCCGGCGCCGACCGCGGCCAGCGCGGTGGACAGAAAATGGCGGCGGTTCGATGCCATCGCAACGGGCCTCCCGCGCTCCATTTTGGGCGCCGGGCCGCGGCGGTCAAGGCCCCCCGGTGAAGATTTCAGGGCCGCTTTTCGATCGGCCGGTACTTGCGGTCGAAGCCGCCCATGTAGTTGGTGGTCGGCCGGATCAGGCGGTTGTCGGCGTACTGCTCCAGGATGTGGGCGATCCAGCCGGCGGTGCGGGCGGCGGCGAAGATGCAGGTGAAGAACTCCTTGGGGATGCCCAGCGCCCGCTGCACGGTGGCCGAGTAGAAGTCCACGTTGGGCCGGATGCCCTTGCGCTCCAACACCACCTGCTCGATGCGGTGCTGAATGTCGTGGTAGCACTGCAGGTCGGCGCGCCGGCAGAGTTTCTCCGACATGCGCCGCAGATGGGCCGAGCGCGGATCCTCGGTCTTGTACATGCGGTGGCCGAAGCCCATGATGCGCTTGTCGCGATCGAGCATGGAGTCGATATAGGCCTCGACCCGGCGCGGCTTCTCGATCTGCTCGATCATCTCCATGACCTTGGTATTGGCGCCGCCGTGCAGCGGGCCCTTGAGGCTGGCCAGCGAGGCGGTCAGCGCCGAGTGCATGCCGGCCAGGGTGGATACGGTGGCCCGGGCGGCGAAGGTCGAGGCGGCCAGGCCGTGGTCGGCGTGCAGCATCAGCAGGGTATCGAAGGCCCGGGCCTCGGTCTTGCCCGGCATCTTGCCGCGGAACATGTACAGGAAGTTGGCGGCGAAGTTGGAGCGGGCGTCGGCGCTCAGCAGCGGCTCGCCCTGGCGCAGCCGGGCCATGGTGGCGATGATGGCCGCTACCTGGGGCAGGATGCGCTTGGCCTTGCGCATGTTGGCCGCGTCCGAGTTGCTGCCGCCGTCGGGGTCGAACATGCCCAGGGCGCTCAGCGCCACCCGCAGCACCACCATCGGGTTGGCGTTGGGCGGGCTGATGCGCAGCAGCTCGACGATCTGCGCCGGCAGGGTCATGTTGCCCACCAGCTCGGCGCGGAACTGGTCGAGCTGCCCGCGGTTGGGCAGCTCGCCGTACCACAGCAGGTGCACGGTCTCCTCGTAGGAGCAGCGGCCGGCCAGCTGGTCGATGTCGTAGCCCCGGTAGTAGAGCTTGCCGTTGGCCCCGTCGACGAAAGCCAGATTGGTATCGGCCGCCACCACGCTCTCGAGGCCGCGGACCGGTTTTTTGCGGCGCGCCATGGATCCCTCCCGCGCTGTATCGAGCCGGCCGGATTGCCGGAATGGAGCATTGTGGACCAGGCAGCCGCCGGAATCAAGCGCGGTCGCATCGGTGCGGCTTCCGCTTTGCCGCTGGATGGCGGTACCGGCCGATCTGGAGCGTGAGCCATGGCAAACGACGGCAACTGCGAGCCCAAGGAGGGGCCGCGGGGCAAGCGGCTGACCCGCAGCGGCTGGAACCTCCTGGTCGATTTGCTGGTGCTGCTGCTGATGCTGGGCCTGGTGGTCACCGGGCTGGTGATCGGGTTGGTGCTGCCGGCCGGCAGCGGCGGCCGCGGCGGCGGCGGCGGGCTCGAGCTGTGGGGCTGGGGTCGCCACGACTGGGGCGACCTGCACGCCTGGCTGTCGGCCTTCTTGGGCGGGGTGGTGTTGTTGCACCTGGTGCTGCACTGGCGCTGGGTCTGCAAGCAGACGCCCCGGCTGCTGGGCCTGCGGCCGGCTGCGGCCAGCGCCCAGCAGGCCCGCAGCGCCCGCATCGTGGGCTGTGGCCTGCTGGCGGTGCTGGTGCTGGCCCTGGTGGCCTTCGTCGGGCTGGCCAGCGACAGCGTGGTGGCCGCCGCCGGGCGGGGGCAGCCGCCCGCTACGTCCAGCGCGACCGCGGCTGCGCCGGCCGGCGGCGCCCGCCGCGAGTTGCACGGCGCGATGACCCTGGGCCAGGCGGCGCGGGCCAGCGGTCTGTCGCTGGCCGAGGTCAAGGCCCGGCTGGGCCTGCCGGCCGACACCGGCGCTGACGAGCGGCTGGGCCGGCTGCGGCGCCGGCTGGGACTGAACATGGACCAGATTCGCCGGGCTCTCGGCGGGAACGGATTGCCGGAGAAACCGGTGTTTTGAGGTCGCTCTCCAAACGCGCCAACGGTGCGGATCAGGTGGCCCAGATCACGTAGCGGGCCACGATGCTGGCGATGAACACCACCAGCAGGATCCAGATGAACACGCTTATGGCGGTGGCTGCGGTCTGCTCGCGCTCGACTTCGCGGGCGGCCTCGCCGGGTGTTACAGGCGGGCTGCTGTGGCGCACCGGCGGTGTGGCCGCGGCCAGCAGCAGCATGATCACCAGGCCGATGATCAGAAAGCTCAAAAACGGTTGATGCTCAGCCGCCGCCTGTGACCAGTTCTCGAAAGCGCCGGACGTCGCCCGGGGCGTGGCCCTCGTCGGTGTTGTCGAAGAAGGCGTAGACGTCGCGGCCGGCGGCCAGCCAGCCGTGCGCTCGCTCGGCGAAGTCGGTCAGCAGCCCACGGCTGTAGCGCGAGCGATAGGTGCGGCTGTGGCCGTGCATGCGTAGGTAGGCCGCCGGGCCGGTGACCGTATCGAAACGCGGCCAGTCGGCCGCGTCGGAGACGACGTTGACCAGACCGTTGTCGTCCAGGCAGCGCTCGGTCTCGGCGTCGAACCAAGAGGGGTGGCGCAGCTCGAAGCAGTGGTGCGGGCCGCGGAAGTGGCGCTGGAGCAGATCGGCGAAGCGCTGGAGCCGGTCGAGGTCCTTGCGGAACGAAGCTTTCATCATCGCTCCCCTTGCGTAAAGGGCGTCCCGAACGCTTTTGCGCCCCGCTGCCGATTGCGGTACACCCGATGGCAGGAAAGGACTGCGGAGGCGCTCGATGACAGAAGGCGGTCGGATCGCGGCCGGGCGGGCCGGCCGGCGGGTGACCTGGGTGGGCATGGCCGGCAATGCGCTGCTGATCGGCGCCAAGCTGATCGCCGGTCTGCTGGGCCGCAGCCAGGCCATGGTGGCCGATGCCATCCACTCGGTGTCGGACCTTTTGACCGATCTGGTGGTGCTGCTGGGCCTGCGCTACGGCCGCCAGGACGCCGATGCCGATCACCACTTCGGCCACGGCCGCATCGAGACGTTGGCCTCGGCGCTGGTAGGGGTGTCGCTGCTGGTGGTGGCCGGTTACCTCGTCTACCAGTCGGCCGGACAGATCCACGATCATGCCCACGACCTGCCGGGGCAGCCGCCCAACTGGCTGGCGCTGGCCGGGGCGATGGTGTCGATCGCTGTCAAGGAAGGGCTGTATCACTACACCGTGCGGGTGGGCCGGCGCATCCGGAGCCCGGCAGTGATGGCCAACGCCTGGCATCACCGCTCGGATGCGCTGTCGTCGGCTGCGGCGCTGCTCGGCATCGGCGGCGCCATGATTCAGCCCGATTGGGCGGTGCTCGATTCGCTGGCCGCGCTGGTGGTGGCGCTGCTGGTCGGCTGGGTGGGCCTGCGGGTGCTGTGGAACGGTCTGCGCGAGATGACCGACGCCGCGCCCAGACCCGATGTGGTGCGCAAAATAACGGCCTGCGCCGCCGAGGTCGATGGGGTCCAGCACTGCCACGACGTCAAGGTGCGCACATCGGGCGGGCAGTATCACGTCCACGTCCACATCACCGTCGACCGCGACCTGCGCGTCCACCAGGGCCACCGCATCGCCGAGCAGGTCGAGCGCTGCCTGCTCGACGCCTTCGACGACATGGGCGAGATCATCGTTCACGTCGATCCCTCGGACGAGTAGTGTAGAATCCCCGAAAGTGGGGTCAGGTCTACTCACTTCTCACTTATTCAGAGTTTTCGAATAAGTGTGAAGTGAGTAGACCTGACCCCATTCTCATGTTCCCCGGACCGGCGCGGAGATGGTATGCTGCCGGGTCATGTTGGGTCCCGGATCCAGTCCGCCCCGAGGGGCTGAAGTGACCGCCGAGCCTGCGTTGCCGGAAGCCTAAGCGCGGGGGCCGCCGTGACGCCGTTCCAACGCCGACCCGCCGCCGCGCCGCTGCGCCGACCGAGCCCGCAGCTGCGGGCCATCGTCGAAGAAGAGGAACGCCTGCTGGCCCAGGTGCGCGCCGTGCTGGGCCGCGCCACCGGTCTCGGCGAGCTGCCCGACTACGACGGCGAGCTGCTCGCGCTGCGCGATGCACTGGCCGAGGAGAGGCTGGCCGACGATCGGGCCATGCTGCTCGAGCAGATGGACCGCATGGCGGCGCTTTCAGCGGCCCGCGAGCGCTACGATCCGCAACGGCCCGATACGGCCAACCCATACTTCGCCCACCTGCTCCTCGAGATCGACGGCCGCGGCCAGCGCGACCTGCTGCTGGGCCCGCGCACCTTTCTGCGCGGCGACGTGCGCATCATCGACTGGCGCCATGCGCCCATCAGCCGGGTCTTCTACCGTTTCCGCGAGGGCGACTACTTCGCCGAGGAGATCGCCGGCCGCCAGCTCGAGGGCGAGGTGCTGGCGCGCCGCGTGGTCACCGTCGTCGACGGCCGACTGGTGCGGGTGGCAGCGCCCCAGGGCACTTGCCTGCGTACCGCCGCTGGTTGGCGAATGGTGGAAGACGAGAGGCGGCTGGCCGGGGGCGCCGGCAGCGCTACCCGCCCCGACACCGCCGGCCAGCAAGCCGCGGCGGTGGGCCCGGAGCTGCGGCTGCGCAGCGACAAGCACCTGCCGGCCATCTCGGCCCTGCTCGACCCGGAGCAGTTCGACCTGTTGACCCGTGACCCGGAGGCATTGCTGGTGGTGGCCGGCGGGGCCGGTTCGGGCAAGACCACCGTCGGGCTGCACCGGCTGGCCTGGCTGGCCTACCAGGACGACAAGCGTTTTCGCTCGGGACGCATGCTGGTGCTGGTGTTCGGACGTGCCCTGGCGCGTTACATCGCCAAGGTGTTGCCGGCGCTGGGGGTCGAGGGCGTGCCGGTCAAGACGCTGAGCGATTGGGCCCAGGCCATGCGCCGGCGCCACTTTCCGAAGCTGACACCCGAGGTCATCCGCCACACGCCGGCCGAGGTGGTGCGTTTCAAGACCCACCGCATCCTGGTGCCGATGCTCGAGCGGGCCGCCCGCGACAAGCCAGACGCCCGGCCCGAGGTGCTGTTCGACGAGCTGTTCACCGACCGTGACTGGTTGGGCCGGGGGGTGGCGCAGCACGCCCCGGGGGCGTTCAGCGCGGACGAACTCGATCGCATCCAACGCTGGTGCGCCGACCAACACTTCCGCCGGGTCGACCCCGACGACCGGGCCGACGAGGAACCGGCCGGCTACGACGAGGAGGACGCGCCTATCCTGCTCCGGCTGCAGCAGCTGCTGCGCGGCCGGCTGGTTTTCCGCGGCCGGCGCCGGCTGAGCTACGACCACCTGTTGGTCGACGAGGTGCAGGACTTCAGTCCGCTGGAGCTGCTGGTGCTGCTGGATACGGTGCGCGGCGGCTCGGTCACTCTGGCCGGCGATCCGGCCCAGCACATCACCGACAACGACTTCTCCGACTGGAGCGAGGTGCTGCGGCTGCTCGGCCAGCAGCACGTCGAGGTGCGTCCGTTGCAGGTCTCCTACCGATCGCCGCGCTGGGTAGCCGAGCTGGGTCGCGCGGTGCTAGGCCCGCTGGCGCCGACCGATCCGCTGCGCGCCGGCCGCGAGGGCATGGCGCCCGAACTGCTGCGCTTCGGCGATGCCGGTGCGGCGTTGACCCTGCTGGCGGACACCCTGGCCGATCTGATGGCCCGCGAGCCGCAGGCCTCGGTGGCGGTGCTGGCTCGTGACGCCCGGCAAGCCGACGAGGCCTATGACAGCTTGAACCGTGCCGACCTGCCGGCGCTGGCCCGGGTGCGCGATCAGGAGTTCTCCTTCGGTCCGGGCATCGAGGTGACCGACGTGGCCCAGACCAAGGGGCTGGAGTTCGACTACGTGGTGCTGCTGGGCGCTGACGGCCACAACTACCCGGCCACCGATGCCGCCCGCCACCTGCTCCACGTTGGTATCACCCGCGCCATCCACCAGCTCTGGCTGCTCGTCTGGCGCAGCCCATCGACCCTGCTGCCCGACTGGCTGGAAGCACGTCTCGGTGGGTGACGGGGGAGTGGGGTCAGACGGGGGAGTGGGGTCAGGTCTACTCACTTCTCACTTATTCGGAGTTCTTGTGCCGATCCCCCGCATCGATCCGGCTATCAAGTCACGTCCAAGCCGCGTAG
>CAYVQE010000145.1:0-14745 GCA_964454005.1 uncultured Myxococcales bacterium | reverse complement strand
GTCCCGGCACCGGCGGCGCCGCGGCCCCGCGGGCCCGCGCCCGCCCCAGCCCCGGTCGACGACCGCCTAGTCGAGGCGCTGCGGGCGCTGCGCACCGAGCTGGCCAGCCAGCGCGGCGTGCCCGCCTACCGCATCTTCAACAACCGCACCCTGGCCGCGCTGGCCGCAGCCGCCCCGCGCGACGAGACGGCGTTGCTCGCCGTCCACGGCATCGGCCCGGCCAAGGCGCGCGACCTCGGTCCGGCCATTCTGCGCACGGTGGCCATGCTGCGGCCCGAAGCCCGGGACGGTACAAACAGCGGCCCCGACCTGACCGCCTGAGGCCGCCGGCGGTTGCGATTTCGATTGCCATCGACGAGCCACATCCGGTATGCAGCCCATCGAGGCTACGAGCCGATCGCCAACGGCGATCCACAAGGGCTGGTCATGCCATCAGCACCGTGGCAGATCGAAGACGGCGGCGGACCGCTGGTGGCCGCGGCCATCCACGCCGGCCACGGGCTCGACCCGGAGGTGGCCCGCCACATGGCGCTGGACGAGGCCAGCCGCCTGCGCGAGGAGGACCCCTACACCGACGGCTGGCTGGACATCGCCCCGAATCGCATCCGGGTGCTGCGTTCGCGCTTCGAGGTCGATCTGAACCGGCCGGCCGACACCGCGGTCTACCTCGAGCCGGAGCAGGCCTGGGGGCTGCGGGTCTGGCGGACGCCGCCGCCGGCCGAGCTGGTCGAGCGCAGCCGGGCGCTGCGCCGCGCCTTCTACGCCGAGGTCGAGGCGTTCATCGCCCGGCGGCTGGTGCGCTGCCCGCGGCTGATGATTTTCGATTTGCACTCTTACAACCACCGCCGCGCCGGCCCCGCGGCAGCGCCGGCGGACGCGACGCACAACCCGGAGATCAACCTGGGCACCGCCTCGGTGGCCGACCCCGGTTGGCGGTCGCTGATCGACGCCTTCGCCGATGCGCTGCGCGGCGGTGCCGCCCCGGCGCTCGACGTACGCGAGAACGTCAAGTTCCAGGGCGGGGCCTTCGTGCGCTGGTGCCACGCCCGGTTCGGCGCCCGGGTGTGCGCGCTGGCGATCGAGGTGAAGAAGACCTTCATGGACGAATGGACCGGCCAGCTCGACGCCGATCGCCACCGGCGCCTCGGCCGGGCCCTGGCCGCGGCCGTCGCCGCCGTCGAGCGCCGGCTGGAGCCTTGTCGATGAGCCGGCGCCCGCTCGATCCGCGGCGCGACGCCTTCGCCGCCGCCCACGTCCGGCTGGACGCCGGCGGTGCGGTTCGCGCCCCGTTGCCCCCGGGTGGTCGCCTGTTCGTCGACCGGCCGCTGCCCTTCTTGTGCCTCTACCGCCCACCGGCCGGGCGCGACGACGCCGGCACCGCCCGGTTGGTGCGCGGCGAGGCAGCCTATCTGATCGCGCCCGCCGCGCCGGAGCGCGACGCCGACATCCGCCGGCTGGTGCGCGCGGTGGCCGCCCGCGGCCGCGCGCACTACGGCGCCTTTCTGCTGCTTGAGGTGGCCACCCCGACCGAGGCGCGCGTTGATCCGCGCACCCGCAGCGATTCGCCAGCGCCCGGTTTTCGGCTGCACGCCGGTGGCGGGCGTTGGCTCGAGGGGGTGGTGGCCGAGCTCGAGACCGAGTTGGCCGCCATCCGCATCCTACGCCACAGTGCCTGGGTGGAGGTGGCGCGCCGCGGCGGCTGGGCGCCCGACGGCCGCGCCCCGCTGTTCGGTCGCGACGCCGCTCGCCGGGCCGGGCTGTTGCGGCTGGGCCTGGAGATCGAGCCGGTGTTCCGCTCGACCGCCGGCGAGGTCTACCCGATCGTGCTGCGGCGCTTGCAGCGCTTGCTGGCGGTGGCCTTGCGGCGCGCGTTCTACCGTTTCGCCCGCGATCACGGCCGGCGCACCCCGGCCAGCTTCAAGGCCCTGGGCCAGCGCACCCTGGTCCAATCGGTGCGCCGGGTCGACCGCGAGCTGACCGCGGTGGCCGATGGCTTCGATCTGCTGCTCGATCTGACTCCGGTCAACCTGGAGGCCGCCTGGCGTCGATTCCGCCGCCAGCGCTTCGACCGGCCACCGCGCTTCTTCTACCGGCCGCTGGCGATCGACCCGCTGCGGCTCAAGCGCCGGCTGTTCGCCGTGCGCACCGAGCGCATCGGTGACCCCACCCTGGCCGCGCTGTTCCGCGAAAAGCAGCTGGGGCTCGACCGCGAACTCAGCCTGCTGCTCGAACGCGGCTCGCCGCGCTTCGTCCAAGAGAGCCTGCAGGTCTTCGGCTGCATCGATCAGCGGCTGGACGCGCTGGCCCGCGAGCTGCTCGCTGCGCTGCCGGCGGGCGACGGGCGCGGCGGCGGCCGGCGGCTGGACGCTACCGCCGTGGCCGAGCGGGCCCGGGCGGAGATCAGCGCCTACCGCCGGCAGTACATCGGCTTCCGCTCGGCGGTGCACATCCGCGACGATATTCATCCCGGCCTGATGGTCTCGCGGGGCCAGCTGTTGATCGGCAGCCAGGCACGGCTGAACCGCCACCGCATCGACGCGCTGCTGCACCACGAGGTCGGCACCCATGCGCTGACCTTCCACAACGGCCGCGCCCAACCGCTGTCGCTGCTGGCGGTAGGCCTACCCGGCTACGACGAGCTGCAGGAAGGCCTGGCCGTGCTGGCCGAGTTCCTGTCCGGCGGCCTGAGCGGCCCGCGGCTGCGCCTGCTGGCCGCCCGGGTGCGGGCGGCCGAGATGCTGGTGGCCGGGGCAGAACTGATCGAGGCGTTCGGCGAGCTACACCGGAGGCACGGCTTCGCCCAGCGCACCGCGTTCCACATCGTCGCCCGCGTCTGGCGCGGCGGCGGGCTGACCAAGGACGCCGTCTACCTGCGCGGGCTGCAGCGGCTGCTCGACCATTTGGCCGGCGGCGGGGCGCTCGAACCACTGTTCGTCGGCAAGATCGCGCTGCACCACGTGCCCATGATCGAGGAGCTGACCGAACGCGGGGTTCTCCAACCGCCGCCGGTTCAGCCGCGCTACCTGCAGGATCAGGACGCCCGCCGACGGCTGGAGTGGCTGCGCAGCGGCCGCAGCGTCACCGAGCTGGTCGATCAGCGCCCTCAGCGCAAATCCGGTCTCAAAGGAGGTGGAGCATGAAGCTGGGATTGGTGATCAACGACCTGCGGACCGAGAAAGCCGGCTACACCTCCACCCGCCTGGGCCAGGCCGCGCTGGGCCGTGGCCATGAGGTCTGGCACATCGGCGTCGGCGACTTCGCCTACGATCCGGACGAGACCATCCGCGCCCGGGCGGTGACCTCGCCCAAGCGCAGCTACAAGGCGGCCAACGCCTATCTGGCCGACCTGACCGGCGCCCGCGCCCGCACAGAGCGCATCGCGGTCGATGAGCTGGACGTGCTGCTGCTGCGCAACGACCCGGCCGACGACGCGGCCAAGCGCCCCTGGGCCCAGGGGGCCGGCATCATCTTCGGCCGCATGGCCATGCGCGCCGGGGTGATCGTGCTCAACGACCCCAGCGGCCTGGCCAAGGCGCAGAACAAGATGTACTTCCAGCAGTTCCCCGAGGAGGTCCGCCCGCGCACCCTGATCACCCACGATCGGGCCGAGATCCGCGCCTTCGCCCGCGACGAGGGCACCATCGTCATCAAGCCGCTGCAGGGCTCGGGCGGGGCCAACGTGTTTCTGGTGCGCCCCGAGGATCTGCCCAACCTCAACCAGATGGTCGATGCGGTGCTGCGAGACGGCTTCGTCATCGCCCAGCAGTACCTGCCGGCGGCCGAGCGGGGCGACATGCGGCTGTTCATGATGAACGGCCAACCGCTGCGGCACAAGGGCAAGTACGCCGCATTCCGCCGGGTGCGCACCGGCGGCGACCTGCGATCCAACATCCACGCCGGCGGCAGCCTGGGCCAGGCCGAGATCGACCGGCGCGCGCTGGAGCTGGCCGAGATGGTCCGGCCGCGGCTGGTCCAGGACGGCATGTTTTTGGTCGGGCTCGACATCGTCGGCGACAAGTTGATGGAGATCAACGTGTTCAGCCCCGGCGGACTGGGCAGCGCGCAGAAGTTCGAGAAGGTCAACTTCGCCACCGCGGTGATACAGGCCCTGGAGCGCAAGGTCGACTACATGCGCTACTACCGGCGCAACTTCGACAACAACGAGCTGGCCACCCTGTGACGGCGTGAGCCGAGAAGCGTGCGCCAGCGGGCGGCCGGACCGGTGCCGTTCAGGCTCCTCGATTGCGGCAGGAGTAAACTACCAACCTGTCGGTAGGTATCCCACTTGTGCACACAATGTGTTGAAATTATTGACAATTGCCGCAGCCCGCCTTGACTTTAATCCAGCAGGGTGCTTGTCTCATTGCAGGGCGGGGCGCAGTTTGACCACCGCCCGGTGAGGAAGGAGGGGCATGCACTTCTTCGAACAGCTCAAGCGCGGGGGCCAGCCCCGGGTGGATTATCCCTTCGTCAAACCGGCCCGGGATTGGCGCGATCGCCTGTTGGGCGGCTACGTGCGGCTGTTCAACAAGCGCTTGCGGCCGATGAAGCCTCTGGCGCTGGCCAGCGGGCTGCCGGTCTACGACCTGACCCAGCCACCGCTGGGCTCCGAGGCCGGCGCCCGGGTGCTGCGCACCGGCTTCGACTATATCATCCGCAAAAAACCGGCCCGGCCGATCAACATGGTGGTCATGCTGCACGACAAGTGCAACATGCGCTGCGAACATTGCTCGGCGCGCAACTACATGGGCCCGGGCAAGCGCAGCATGTCCTACGAGGTGCTGCGCGACCTGTTCGATCAGTTCCTGGACATGAACGGCGCCTCGCTGGTGCTGTCCGGCGGCGAGCCCAGCCTGCACCCCCGCTTGCTGGACCTGATCGCCGGGGTGGACAAGTCCAAGGCGGCGGTGTCCATGTTCACCAACGGCGCCCGGGTGGCCGAGCTGGCGCCCGAGCTGCGCGACGCCGGGCTGTTCGGCACCCTGGTCAGCCTGGATTCGGATCGGGCCGAGGTGCACGACGCCCGGCGCAACAAGCCCGGCGCCTTTGCCGGGGCCATGCGCGCCATCGAGGCGCTCGCGGCCAACCAGATGCTGGTGGGCATCTCGACCTACATCTCGCACTTCGGCATGCAGAAGAGGTCCTTCTACGACATGCTGGCGCTGGGCGAGCGGCTCGGGGTGCAGCAGCTGTTCGTCTTCGATGCGGTGCCCACCGGCGCGCTGATGCACAAGGAGGACTGGGTGCTCAGCCGCCAGGAGCGCCAGGATCTGAAGGAGATGATCAAGCGCCAGAACGCCAATCCCGATGGGCCGGCCATCATGGGCCAGTCCTGGGTCAACTCGCCCGAGGGCTTCGGCTGCTTCGCCGGCTTCTACCAGCTCTACGTGACCGCCGCCGGCGACGTCTGCCCCTGCGACTTCACCCCGATCAGCTTCGGCAACGTCCACGACGAGCCGCTGCAGGCGATCTGGGATCGGATGCGCTCGAGCCCCGAGTGGGGGGTGCGCCACCACGAGTGCCGCATGCAGGACACCTGCTTCCGCACCCGGACCATCGACCTGATCCCGCCCGGCACCCCGTGGCCGGTGCCCTACGCCGAGCTGGTCGAGCTGCAGCGCGCCCACGATGCCCGGCAGCAGCGGCGCTGCAGCTGTGGCGGCCCCCCGCCGCCGGCCTGAGCCCGCGCCCGGTTCCGCCATGCCGCGCCCCGATCGCCGGCCCCCGCCACCGGGCCGCTTCGTCGAGATCGATGGTCTGCGGGTCCACCTGGTCGAGCGCGGCCGGCGCGGCCCGCTGCTGCTGCTGTTGCACGGCTACCTGGCCTCGCACGCCATCTGGCAGGGGGCGCTGGACGGGCTGGCCGACCGCTGCCGGGTCAAGGCCATCGACCTGCCCGGCACCGGCTACTCGGATCGGCCGGCCGGCGCGGCCTACGATCTGCCCTGGTTCGCCGATCGGATGCTGGCCCTGGCCGCTGCGCTCGACGAAGCGCCGGGCAGCGGCCCGCTGCTGCTGGGCGGTCATTCGCTGGGCGGCGCGGTGGCGCTGCACGCCGCCGCCCGGCGGCCCGAGCGGGTCGGCGGCCTGGTTCTGGTCGCGCCCTTCGTCTACGCTCCCGCCCCGCCGCCCGGCCTGCGGTTGGCCCAGCGCTGGCCGGGGCCCATGCGGCGCTTCTTCCGCAGCCCGTTGGGCCGGCGGCTGATCGCCGGCATGGTGCGCCGGGCGGTCTACACCGCCACCGAACAGCCGCACCTGGTCCGCGCCAACGCCCGGCGGCTGCTCGATCACCTGGATGCCCCGGGCGGCTGGCGGGCGGCCACCCGCATCGGTCTGCTGGCCCACCAGCACTGCCCGGGCCCGGCGTTGCTCGGTCGGGTGCAGGCGCCCAGCCTGATCTGCTGGGGCCTGGAGGACCGGGCCCACGATCCGGGACTCGGCGCCCGGCTCAAGTGCGACTTGGCCGGACCCGCCCGCCTGGTGTACTTTGCGGGCGCGGCCCACAACTGCCACGAGGAGCAGCCGCGACGTTTTTGCGAAGAGGTGGGCCGCTGGCTGCGAGCGCTGGAGGTCTGAAGCATGCACGTCTGGGAGCTGCTGGCCCGAGCCCGCGAGCACTGGCCCGAGCGGGTGGCCGTGGTCGCCGGCGGGCGGCGCTGCAGCTACGGCCAGCTCTACGACCGGGCCGCGGCCGCAGCCCGGGCCCTAGGCGAACGCGGCGCCGGCGACGGTGCCCGGCTGGCCGTGCTGGAGCCCAACAGCGCCGCCTTCATCGAGGCCACCTTTGCCGCGGCCGGCGCCGGCGCGGTGCTGATGCCGCTGAACCACCGCCTGGCCCCGGCCGAGCTGGCCGCCGCACTGGCCGACGCCGAGGCCCGCTGGCTGCTGGCCGCACCGCAGTTCGCCGACAAGGTGGCCGCCATCGAGCAGGGCGGGACCCGGCTGGACGGCGTGATCTGGTCCGGCGCGCCACCGCGCAGCGGGGAAGCGGCCTGGGAGGCGCTGGCCGCGGCTGCGCCGGCGGCGTTCACCCCGCGGCCCGCCCGCGAGGACGGCCTGGCCCACCTGTACTACACCTCGGGCACCACCGGCCGGCCCAAGGGTGTGCAGCTGACCCACGACAACGTCTGCATCCACGCCGAGACCACGGTGCAGCAGCTCGAGCTGGACGAACGCGATGTCTGGGCCCACGTGGCGCCCATGTTCCACTTGGCCGACGCCTGGGCCAACCTGGCCATCACCGCGGTGGGCGGCCGCCACGCGGTGCTGGAGCGCTTCACGCCCGAGGCCGCGCTGGCCCTGCTGGCCGGCGAGCGGGTGACGGTGACCAACCTGATCCCGACCATGCTCAACCTGATGGTCAAGCACCCGGCCATCGCCGACTGCGATCTAACCAGCCTGCGGCTGATCCTGTCCGGCGGCGCGCCCATCGCCCCGGCCCTGGTGCGCCAGGTGATGCAGGCCTTCGGCTGCCGCTACGTGCAGACGTACGGCATGACCGAGACCAGCCCCTTTCTGACCCTGGGCCTGCTGCCGGACCACCTGGAGCAGCTGGACGAGGAACAGGTGCTGGCCTACCGGGCCAAGACCGGCCGGCCCTTCGCCGGGGTGGAGCTGCGGGTGGTGGCTGCGGGCGGAAAGCCGGTGGCGGCCGGTGGCTGCACGGTGGGCGAGATCCAGGTGCGCGGCCCGACCGTCACCCCGGGCTACTGGCGCCGGCCCGCAGAGGACGCCACCGCCTTCACCGAGGATGGCTTTCTGCGCACCGGCGACCTGGCCACCCTTGACGCCGAGGGCTTCGTCGACATCGTCGATAGAGCCAAGGACATGATCCTCAGCGGCGGCGAAAACGTCTACTCCACCGAGGTGGAAAACGCCCTGTACAGCCATCCGGCCGTGCTCGAGGCGGCCGCCTTCGGCGTGCCCGACGAACGCTGGGGCGAGGCGGTGCGCGCGGCGGTGGTGCTCAGGCCGGATGCACGGGCCACGGCCGCGGAGCTGATCGCCCACTGCAAGGGCTGTCTGGCCGGCTACAAGGCGCCCAAGCGCATCGTGTTCATGGAGGCGCTGCCCAAGACCGGCTCGGGCAAGATCGCCAAGCGCGAGCTGCGCCGGCTGCACCGGCCCGACGGGGCCGAGGGCGGCGCTCGGGTCGATTCAGGAGGTGGTGCATGAGCGGGACGGAGCTGAGTCGGCAGCGCATCGACGCTGTGATCGCCTTCCACGGCCACGACTGCCCGGGCCTGGCCATCGGCGTCCGGGCGGCCGAGGTGGCGTTGGCCGAGATCGGGCCCCAGGCCGCCGACGAAGAGGTGGTCTGCGCCACCGAGACCGACATGTGCGCCGTCGACGCGGTGCAGTTTCTCACCGGCTGCACCCTGGGCAAGGGCAACCTGATCCACCGCGACCACGGCAAGATCGCCTTCAGCTTCTGGCGCCGCTCGGACGGCCGCGGCCTGCGCTTGCTCTACCGACCCGAGCCCGACGACGACCCCGAGCGGGCCGCGCTGCGGCGCAAGCGGGCGACGGTGGGCCTCGACGCCGCCGAGCGCGAGCGCTGGCAGCAGCTGCGCGCCGCTCACATCCAGGCCATCCTGGCCGCCGACCCCGAAGATCTCTTCATCATCCAGCCCCTCGACACCCGGCCGCCCGCCCGCGCCCGCGCCCTCGACACCCTGATGTGCGACCGTTGCGGCGAGCCCACCATGGAATCGCGCACCCGCAACTTCCTGGGCCAGGTCCTCTGCCAGCCCTGCTTCGACGCCGTCGAGCCGCGCTGACGGCGGTTGGCGAGACCCCAATTTCGGACGTAAGCGTTTACGGCAACCATCGCCAAGTTGCTGGAAACACTGCCGCGAGCGAACGACGGCTCGCTCGCGCGGCGCGCATCAGCGCGCCGACATTGGGGGTGAGCCTCGAAAAACCACGCTTTTTTGAGGCAAGGGGATCTGGGACAGACCCCCTGACACTTACTTTCGGACAAATGGGGGCTTGTTCCGGTGGGGGGTTTTGGGTAAGCTGCCTGGGCGGACGTGACCGAGCGAAAGGAGAACGCCCATGGCCATCCAGTTCAACGCCGACGAGATCTTCGAGATCGCCGAGCGCATCGAGCAGAACGGCGCCCGCTTCTACCGCCAGGCGGCCGAGAACACCTCGGATGAGCGCGCCCGGAAGATGCTGCTGAAGCTGGCCGACATGGAGGACGACCACGAGCAGACCTTCTCCGGCATGCGCGCCCAGCTCAAGCCCGGGGAGAAGCAGCCGGCCCAGTTCGACCCCGATGACGAGCTGCTGGCCTACCTGCACGCCTTCGCCGACGGCCACGTCTTCGACACCAAATCCGATCCGGCCGCCGCGCTGACCGGCGCCGAGACGGTGGAGCAAATCCTGCGCCAGGCCATCGGCATGGAGAAGGACTCGATCGTGTTCTACCTCGGCGTGCGCGACATCGTGCCGGCCAGCGTCGGCCGCGAGCGCATCGAGGCCATCATCGACGAGGAGCGCAGCCACATCGCCACCCTGGCCCGCGAGCTGTCGGACGCCAAGCGCGCCTGAGCCGCTGCGATCACCGCGCCCGCAGCGCCCCGCTGCGCCGTCCGGCTGGACGCCCGGCTCAGCAGCGCCGGCGCAGCGCCAGCCCTAGCACGAAGGGGACGGAGGCTCGATTGTAGCCCCTCCCTCCATCCAGGCCCGCAGGGGACGGAGGTCGTCGCTCCTCCCTCCGTCTTCTCCTCCCCAACACCCCGTCATCCCCAAAGAATATCTTTTCGCACTCGTCACCCCTGCGTCACCCCAGCCCCACGCTAGCCGACTACATTGGCGCGCGGACGGTGTGGGAACCCGGGGGCGGCGTTGGAGGAGCAGGGATGACCCAGCGAATCTTGATCGTCGAGGACGAGGTCGATCTGGTCTCGGCCCTGGCCTACCACTTGGAGCGCGCCGGCTACCGTACCCGGGGTGCCTACGACGCCGCCCAGGCCCGTCAAGCCCTGCAGGGCGAGGAAGGCTTCGACCTGATGCTGCTCGATTTGATGCTGCCCGACGGTTTCGGCCAGGACCTGTGCCGCTGGCTGCGCCAGCAGCCCGAGCGGATGCAGCTGCCGGTGATCATGCTGACAGCCCGTGGCAGCGAGGCCGATCGGCTGCAGAGCTTCGACAACGGCGCCGACGACTACGTCACCAAGCCTTTCAGCATGTGCGAGCTGACCGCCCGCATCGGCGCCGTGCTGCGCCGGTGCGGCCGAGCCCAACGCGTCCCACCGGGGGATGCACTGGGCTCGCTGCCGGCCGCGCTCAGGCGCATGCTGGAGCGAACCCAGGGCCTGCTGTCGTCAACCGCCTCGACCGACTCGCACTCCCAGGCGGTGCGCGCCGCCCTGTCGCTGGCCCGCGCCGTCGACGCCCGCGATGGCTACACCCGCCGCCACTCGGAGAAGGTGGCCGCTTACGCGGTCGCCCTGGGCCGCAACTTGGGTTGGCGCGGGGCGCGGCTCGGCGAGCTGCACATCGGCGGGCTGCTGCACGACCTGGGCAAGATCGGCGTGCCCGACACGGTGCTGCTCAAGCGCGGCCGGCTGGTCGAGGACGAGCTCGACGCCATCCGGCGCCATCCGGGCATCGGCGCGGCCATCATCGAGCCCATCGGGTTCGCTCCCGCCATCCGGTCCATCGTCGAGCACCACCACGAGCACCACAACGGCAGCGGCTACCCCCGAGGGCTGGCCGGCGAGGCCATTCCCACCGCGGCCCGCATCGTGCATTTGGTCGACGCCTACGATGCCATGTCAAGCGATCGCGTCTACCGCCGAGCGCGCGGGGGCTATTGGATCCGCGACGAGCTGCTGCGTTACCGCGGCTTCTGGTACGACCCGTTGCTGGTCGATCGCCTGCTTGAGCTGATCGCCGCCGGCGAGTTCGAATGCCTGCGCCGGCGCGCCGAGTTGCCAGAGGCCCCGGGCACCGGCGACCTCCTGCTCTCGGCCTGAACACCCGCTGGGAGAAGGCTGGGTGCAGGATTGTAGCCCCTCCCTCCATCCATGTTTTTCCGTTTGCCGGAGGCCTGGTGGAGTTCTTGCGCTGAATGCTTGGTGAGCGCTGAAATCGCCGATTCTCACCCCGAATATGCCCAACATGGCGTGGTGATCGGCGGCCGGTTCAGGAGTCGGCTGGCGGATCGGTCCCCGTGCCATCCTTCTGCTTTTTCCGCGCCCGCACCCAATCGCCCACCAGGCGCCTCATCTCGCAGACCCACTGCTCGCCACCCACGAAATGGCCGCGCGCCTTCTTCGGGTCGCGCTTCAGGCCTCGCTTCAACGCGTAGTCGTCCATCATCTGCCTGAACTTGCGCTGCCGTTGGGCCGCCGTCTTGCCCAGGCGCAGGTACCAGTCCGGCAACGTAATCATGCAGGTGAACTCGTTCTCCTCACCGAAAGCCATGTAGCGCGCGGTCGAGAACAGGCGCCACTTTACGTGGGTCGGGTCGGGGATGATGCCTGCCCGGACCGGGTTGAACAGGTCATACAGCATCACCTGGATGGCATAGGCCTCATCCTGCGAGGCCTTGATCTTGGGCCGGTCGTGGGCGACCTTGCCCAACCGGTCGTGGCGCTTGTTGAAGTCCATGCCGAAACGCGAGTGAGAGCGGCGCATGTGTTCGGAGTAGCGCGTCGGGTCTTCACCGACCAAACCGTTCGTGTGGCCGTGGTTGGTCATCATGATGTAACCGTGGATGGCGAACTTCTCCGGGTTGCAGTTTTTGAGGTAGTCATCGCGCACCGCGCGCAGATAGCTGAGCTTTTCACGGTGATCGCGGAAGATGAACTCACGGTTGTGCGCCCGCCACATCATGTGGAAGTAGGAGAAGGGCCTCAGGACGTATCTGCGAGGGATGCGCATGGTCGAAGAGATGCTGCACGAACGAGGCCAAATCCTACCTCGGAGCCCTCGGTCATCGCAAGTGTCAGAAATTGCAGGAAACGTCAATCGAGGCGGCAAGATCCCGGCCGGGATGGGGTGTCCGGAATCCGGACACCCTGACCTTGACCTGGAGGGCGACGCGTGACCTGGAGGGCGACGCGACGTGGAGGACGTGGAGGGACGGAGGTTCTACTCCCCACCCTCCGTCCCCCCGGACGGGACGCGGACGGGACGCGGGACGGACGCGCGGACGGGACGCGCGGACGCGCGGGACGCGGGACGCGGACGTGGAGGGACGGAGGTTCTACTCCCCACCCTCCGTCCCCCCATCACATCACATCATGGGGGACGGAGGTTCTGCTCCCACCCCTCCGTCCCCCCGATCCGTCCCCCCGATGAGGGTCACGGCCACGATCTCCGACCTGGATGCCAGGCGCAGCGGCGGACCCCAGGTGCCGGTGCCGGAGCTGGTGTAGAGGTGGAAGTCGCCGCTGCGATGCAGGCCGTAATCGTAACCGCCGTAGATCCAGCGGGTGAGCAGGGTGAAGGGAAAGAACTGGCCCTGGTGGGTGTGGCCCGACAGCTGCAGGTCGATGCCGTGGCGGTGGGCGAAATCGAAGCGGGTGTCCGGGCTGAAGTAGGTCCGGTTCTGCTGGGCACCGCGGTCACCGGGGGTGCCCAGCACATCGGTGGGCGTGTGGTAGAGCAGGATGGACGGCCGCTCGGGATCGATCTGCGCGGCCACGGCCTGCGGATCGGCGGCACCGTCGTGCTCGGGAAAGCCGATGCCCACCAGCTGCAGCCCGGCCACCTCGACCACCTCGTCGTCGAGCAGCCGTATGGGGGAGCGCTCGATGACCGGCACGGTGCGCGCCAGCCCGGCGTAACCCTCGTGGTTGCCGGTGACGATGTAGGTCCCGTGCTCGGCCTCGAGCTCGCCAAACGGCGCGATCAGATCGTCGAAGCGACCGCCCATGCCGTCGAACAGATCGCCGGTGATCAGCACCAACGCCGGCTGCAGCGCATTGACCCGCGCGACCAGTTCGCGGGCGTAGCCCTCCCCGCGCACCACGCCCAGGTGCACGTCGCTCAGCTGCACCACGGTACGGCCGCGCCAGTGGGCGGGCAGATTCTTCATCGGCACCGCGATGCGGGTGAGCTGCGGCCGGCGGGCGTTCCAGGCCCCGTAGACCGTCACCGCCACGGCCAGGCCCAGCCCGCACAGCACCACGATGCGCATGTCCGGCACCCGGCCGATCAGGCGGGCGGCCAGGTAGAACAACCACACCAGCCCGGCGGCCTGCAGCAGCTGGATGAACAGACCCAACCACACCACCGACACCAGACCATAGCCCTCGAACACGACGTTGCGATCGAGCCGCAGCAGCAAGTTGGCGAAAATGAAGCTCAAGGTCAAAAACAACGGCCCCAGAAACAGCGCCAGCTTCACCCCGCGATGGGTCAGGTCGAAGAACTTGACCACGGTCAGGTACAGCACGTAATGGGCACCCAGCAACCCCAGCAGGAAAGGCAGCACGAACAGCACGATGCGCAAAACACCCATGCCCTGCTTCTACCCCCGGATGGCCGATCGAGCCAAGGACGAAAACCGCATTCGCGAAGAAACGGACCGCAGGCCGGGTCGCCGTTCACTCCTGCGGCGGGAGATCGGCACGGGCGTCGGCAGGGCTCCTGTGGTCCGCGCGTGGCGCCGGCGACGTGAGCTTCAGCAGGCCCAGGCCCAGCACGGCCAGCAGCATGCCCCCCAGCACCCAATAATACCAGGTCTCATGCTGGGGCTCCGCAATGATGTAGCTGCCCTTCTTGCTCACGTAGATCTGCACGCCCTCGCCCTTGGGAAAGCGCGCCAGCAGCGCATCCGCCGCGTTCATGTTGGCGAGTTGAATGTACTGATTCTTGCAACTTCTCAAACGGTCGCGCCGGTAGCTCAGAGAGGGATCGATCTTCTTCGACGTCTGATTGGGCATGACGCTGCAGGAGACCGGCTGCAGGTTTTTGTAGCTGGGGTGCTGGTACTGGTAGATGATCTGCGCTCCGCGGGGAGGCCGGGGCTCGGAGATGATGATCTTGGCGAAGACCCTGTCCCAGTCGGCCACGCCGCTGATGCTGTACCACTGGTAACCGCCCTTGGCCGCTATCAGGATGCCGGCCACCACCAGGATGGCCAGCAGCTGGCGCGGGCTGCTGCGCCGCTGCGCCGAATCCTTTTTCCGTCCCTGCATCTCCCAGCCACCTCCATGCCTGCAAGGCTAGTCGCCTGCACGCGCAGAAAAAAGTGACGCTGCTATTGTCCGCCCCAGCGGGCGCAGCCTGCGAGCCCCCCGGCCACGACCTGGCCGCTGCAGAAGGGCGGGGCCGACAGCTGCTGCAGCTCGAATGCAGCCTGGTCGCTATCGAGCTGCAAGGTGCTGGGGTGGCCGCTGCAGTTTCCCAGGTCCGGCCCGCCCACCCCGCCCAGGCTGAGCGTCACCCGGGCGGCGACCGGCGCGCCATCGTCCGGCGCGGCGGCCAGCTCGAAGCGCAGCCGCCCGCCTTCGTCCGGATAGAGTATCCAGACCAGCGGCTGCTCGGTCAGCACCTGCTCGCCGAACGCCAGCCGCCAGGCGCGCACCTGGCCGTCGAGCTCACCCTCGATCCGGATCTCCCCGGCAACACATGAGACCTCCGTCCCCCCATCGGTGCCGGCGTCCACATCCTTCTGGCCGCCCCCGCCGCAGCTCGCAGCGAGTATGAGGCAGAGCGAACAGACCGCAGTCGCTGGTTGCATGCCGCACCTCCGTCCCCCCACACAACACCTGCCGCACCTCC